>CAYPIE010000143.1:0-11248 GCA_964410665.1 uncultured Alcaligenaceae bacterium | reverse complement strand
TACACGATCTGTAATCCAAGTCGCACCTCATTTCTGACTGGTCTACGTCCAGAAACGACCCACATTCTCGGCAACGGTGCTCACTTCCGTTCACAGTTGCCCAGGGTCATCACCCTGCCGCAGCAGTTTCGTCAGCAAGGGTATTACACCGCCAGTGTCGGCAAGGTCTTTCACCGGGGTGGTTCACCGGATGAGAAACGGCCGGAACGTGATGACCCTCCGTCCTGGAATCATCGCTTCTATGGCGATGCGAGCCCCAGCGGACGCCGCGGAACTGGCCGCAATCTGACGAATGGCAAACTCCGCTGGTGTCGCTGGTTAGCCGCCGAGGGCAGCGATGTCGATCAGCATGACGGCCAAGTCACTACGGAGGCTATCCGCCTGCTCGAAACACCCCGCACCCAGCCGTTTTTCCTCGCAGTGGGTTACTACCGACCCCATGATCCGTTTATTAGCCCCAAGAAGTATTTTGATCTCTACGATCGTAGTCAGCTGCCTCTGCCACCGACCCCGAGCATGCGAAGCCGTGACATCAAGTACGCGCTACCGCGCGGTGGCTTTGCCGATGCTTTTGCCAAGTTTACCGACCGTGAACGACGTGAATTCCTCCACGCGTATTATGCCGGGGTCTCGTTTATGGACGCCCAAGTTGGTCGTTTGCTGGCCGCTTTAGATCGCTTACGGCTCGCAGATAAGACTATCGTGGTGTTTCTGGGCGACCATGGTTATGAACTGGGATACCGCAATTGGTGGAATAAAAATACGCTGTTTGAACGCTGTTGTCGTACGCCGCTGATCGTCCGCTGGCCCGGAGCCACGGGAAATGGCCAGAGCTGTGCAGGCCTAGTGGAGTTTATTGATCTATACCCGACGCTCACCGATCTGTGCGGCTTGCCCCGTCCGGAGAATCTTGCGGGGAGGAGCTTTCGAAAACTCCTTGACACGCCCTCTGCCCAGGGCAAAGACGCTGCCTTTACCACCGTCCGGCGGGGTCGGGTGACCGGGCTGAGCGTTCGAATTGACCGCTTCCGCTACACCGAATGGGACGCTGGCAAGCAGGGTGTTGAGCTGTATGACCACACGACCGATCCGAACGAATGGCACAACCTGGCTGGTGATCTCGCCCGACAAGTGACGCAGAAACAATTGCACCAACACCTCGCGAAGTTTCGGGAGCGCTATTCTCGACGTTCCCCAAGCCCTTGAACCGCTGCAAACCGCGGCGGGAGAGTGCTATGCGCTGACAAGCGAGGCAAAAATGCGGTGAAGACCTCGTGGCCCGCACGCAATCGGGCAGACCAATTCTGCTCCATGGATTTGTCGCACCGCACGGACTGGCCTAAACTCAGAGTGCGAGTCGTTCCAGCCGCTTTGGGAGGAAACTTCGGGTGCCCGCTTGTGTGTCTCTTCGCTTGAGCCGCAATTGTGATGGATTCAGCGTTCCCCCATCGCTAGGCTATAAGTATTTGCTCCACCGTTTACGCGCCTTCTCTGGTGGCTTGCCATGATCGTGCAGCCGATCGAATCCGTCCTTGACCAGCTGGAACGATATGGCGTGTTGGCGTCCCATCAGCAAGCCGCGGTGAGCGCGGAAGACGCGAACGCGTTCACGGATCCCGTCGAGTTTGTGAAACATCTGATCCGCAAAGAACTGCTGACCATCTACCAGGGCCGCAAGCTACTCCAGGGCCGCGGCGCCGATTTGGTCGTGGGTCAGTATGTTATTCTGGATAAGATTGGCGAAGGAGCCATGGGCCGGGTTTACAAGGCCTTACAGCGGCGTTTAGATCGCGTAGTCGCCTTGAAAATATTGCGGAGCCAATTGCTCAACAATGAAACGGCAGTCCGTCGGTTTCAACGCGAGGCTCGTGCAGCGGCCCAACTCGCGCACCCGAATATCGTTCGGCTTTTTGACGCCGATCAGGTAGAGCAAGTTTATTTCCTCGCTATGGAATATGTTGATGGGATTGATCTGTCCCGGCTGATCAAGGAACTGAAAGAACGCGGCGAGAGCATGGAGGTCGCGCGTGCCTGCGAAATCATCCGTCAAGCCGCGGTTGCTCTGCAGCACGCCCACGATCAAGGACTCATCCATCGAGACATCAAGCCATCTAATATTCTTGTCACTCACGGTTTACGCTTGCCCGATGGGCGCGTCCGTGATGCAGGGATCGTCAAAGTGCTGGATATGGGGCTGGCCCGACCCCAAGTTGCCAATCTCGACCCAGAAACCTCCGGGTCGCTCACCCAGGATGGCACGGTTGTGGGGACACCCGATTACATGTCCCCAGAACAGGGCAAAAACTCCCGGACGGTCGATCATCGGGCCGATCTATACAGCCTGGGTTGCACACTGTTCTTCCTGTTAACCGGCCGAGCGCTGTTTGATCAAGGCAGTGCCGTGGAGAAGCTTTTGCAGCATCAACAAGATATCCCTCCGGATGTTCGGGGCTTTCGTCCGGAAGTTCCTGTTGGGGTGGTGGGAATCTTACAGCGGCTATTAGCAAAAAATCCAGACGATCGTTTTTCCAATGCCCATGCCGTGGCCGAGGCGCTAGTCCCCTTTGCGGATCCTAATGCAGAGGTTCCCGATGGTCTTCCCGTGGTCGGTGGCAAACCCTCCGTCGTTCCGCGGAAAACCCCAGCAGGGGAATTCGACCTCCCCCTACCAGCAACGACCTCATTCGATGAGTCTGCCACAGCACCTGAAGCGCCCCAGGCGGGATCCGTCGCACGACGCCGTCCACGCTGGCACTATCTCGTGGCCATCCTTGGAACCCTGCTGATCCTCCTGCTGGTGAGACGCTGGCTCAACAACCCGGCCAGCAATTCGGCCAAACCACCTCCTCCTCCGAAGGCGACTCCGCCCCCCGTCTGAGTTGCTGCTGGACATGCCAAGTTATTCTTGGTCCAAGGACCGTCTGCTCAACCCGCTCGGCGATCTCTTTGAGCCGGGGATGGCAACGCTGGAGGTTGGCCGTCCACGCCACGGCAAACTTGGCGTCCGGTCGTAGAATCAGCACCATGACCAGGACCTGCTGGCCACCTTTTTGCTGTACCTTGCCAAATAGACTGACAAACAACCATTGCTGTGGTGTCGCTTCCGTCCATCTTCCCCACGAGCGGTCCACACCGATCGTGGGGAAGATCTGCCTTCACGCAAGATCTTGGAACCGCTACCGAACCAGCGGCAATGAATGTATCCCCGATACGGACGTGGGCTGCCCTGGAGCGAGTGTGGCCGGGGTTGTTTCAGGGAGATAGTCGTAAAACACGTTCCGCTGTTTGGGGATATAGCCGGCTTCGCGAATGGAATTTTTGATCTGCTCCAGGGTTAAATAATGCACCGTCCCTGCCGAGGCCACCACATTCTCCTCAATCATCAAACTGCCCATGTCGTTGGCACCGAAGAACAGGGCAATCTGACCAATCTTGCCACCCTGGGTCACCCATGACGATTGGATATTCGGAATATTATCTAGATACAATCGAGCGATGGCCTGGGTACGTAAGTACTCGAAGGAGCCGACGGCAGGGCAATCGGCCATTTTGTGACCGGGCTGCATGGTCCAGCAGATGAACGCGGTGAAGCCGCCGGTTTCATCTTGCACCTGTCGCAGCCGATCCAGATGCTCAATCCGTTCGGCCATGGTCTCGATGTGGCCGAACATCATCGTGCAGGTCGAACGTCCACCCAGTCGATGCCAGACGCGGTTGACTTCGAGCCACTCATCGGTCATGGCTTTGCCCTTCGTCAGTTCCTTGCGAACACGGTCGACCAGGATTTCTGCACCACCGCCTGGCAGGCTGCCAAGCCCTGCCTCCTTGAGGCGACGTAAAACCTGCTCCAGTGGGAGTTTATGGAGCTTGTGAAAGTGCCACAGTTCCGGTGGGCTAAAGCCGTGCACGTTCAGGGTGGGATAGCGCTGCTTAATGGCGCGCAGCAGATCCTCGTACCACTCGAGCTTCAACGAGGGATGCATGCCCCCTTGCATGAGAATCTGATCGCCGCCGAGAGCGATGGTCTCATCAATTTTTCGGAATAACTCGTCGTGCGTCAGAACGTAGGCATCCGCGTCCAGGCTCTTGCGATAGAAGGAGCAGAAATCGCATACGGCGGCACAGACGTTCGTGTAGTTGACATTACGATCAATATTATAGGTTCGATAGGGCTCAGGATGGAGCCGCTGGGTAACCTGGTGGGCGGCCCGGCCCAAGGCATGAAGGTCGTGGCAGTCAAACAGCTGGACGCCCTCGTCGAAGGTGAGCCGCTGACCCTCAGCAGCTTTCGACAAGATGGTTTGGATGGTATGGCTCAAGGTCCACCCCCTTCGGAGCCAGTTCCAGTTCCCCGGCAAGCGTGGCAAAGTGATGCAAGCCCGCCCGTTCCTTTGGCCCCAGATCAAAATGAATGATATTGGTCAGATATCGCCGACAAAAGCCTGCGTCCAGTCCCAGTCGGGGTGCTTCCCGCTGGGCAATAGCTCCTACGTGCTGGCAACCGTACTGCTTGGCCTGTTGCAACGCCTGATCCACTCCGTCCAGGTCGACCCCCGGCCGCACCGCCCACACGGCGAAAACGAAGGGTAGCCCGGTCCAGTCGTGCCAGACGTTGCCGAGGTCGAAGGCATACGGATATCCGGGTAGACAGGCGTGCATGGCCCGGTCACCGATCAACAGCGCAGCATCGGTATCCAGCAATTCCGGGTCAACGTCCATTGGCAGCGGCACCGTCTCTGGCTGGATGCCGTACCCCTTCTGCAGGATGACCTGGGTCAACGCTTGGCTGGTCCGCGAGCCAACGTCAAGTGCCACCCGACGAATCCGTTCCCAAGGCTGCCGGCTGAACAGGGTGACACTGAGGACCGGCCCACGACAGGCAATAGCGATTCCCGGTACTATTCGGTAGTTCTGCCCGCGTAAATACTCGATGACAGGAATCAGAGCCACATCGAGCTCGCCCTGCGCCAGTTGCCCGGCCAGCCGGCTCGGCAGGTCCAACGACAGCTCAATCGCTGGATGAAATTCCGGCAATCGCTCAATCAGCGGCTTGGTATTGAGGTAAGAAACCGCACCGACACGAATCGAGGCGGGCATGACAGTATCTCCGACCCAAAGCAGTGGGCAAGCTCATCAGGTTATGAACCGTCGCTGAGGATGCAATATCACCTGTCCCCACCTCGGTGCCGCCCTTTACTGCCCCTGTCGTTGCGCAAGGCAGACTAATTGCTCCCGGCGCTCCTCGCCGCTGCCGACCCCGATCCGCAGATACAACTTGCCCGTGGCAACGGCTGGACTCGCATAGCAGTCATCCCCAAGGTGGTTGACGGCAACTTCGTAATATCCATCTGGACGTGTTTGGAAGACAAAAGTGTTGCCTGACAGGTTGGGCACGTAGATCATGCCATCGCACAGGATCGGCGAAGCACTAAAGGATCCGCTCAGTCGCTCATACCAGCATTCCTCGCCAGTCGCTCCATTCCAACAATATGCTTTCCCATCGTCGGTCACAGCATAAAGATAGCCATCCAAGGCAAGCATGGAGGGTTCATAGATTTTCGTACGGTTGGACCAAAGTCGCTTGCCGTTGGCAGCCAAGCAGACGGTTTCACGCTGCGGATAGCCGCCGCTGGCATAGATACGGTTGCCATCCGTCACCACCGTCCCACAGGTCCCCTCGGCAATGCACTCGGTTTGCCACAGAGACTCGCCGGTTGTGGGATCGTAGCTGGCTAGCATGTCACAGCCCGAGATCAGCAGCTGGTCCCGGCCACCTACCTTGGCCACGGTCGGGGAGGAATAACTGCTCACCGCAGGACGTTGGACCCGCCAGGCAATCTGACCGCTCGTCCCATCCAGGGCAGCCAGATATCCTCCACCCCAGTTGTCTGCGGCGATCAAGACGAGAGACTTATACACCACTGGTGAAGGAGCATAGCCAAACTTCGACGAGAAGGGGCCGACTTCCTGTTGCCAGACAATCTTGCCGTCCAGGTCAAGGGCAGTCGCCACAATCCGATCCTGGTTGAAAAAGACGGCATAGATCTGCTTGCCATCACTCGCAACGGTGCCGTTGGCGTTGGTCCCTTTGGTATGGATCACCGATCGATCTGGAAAATTCCCTGAATGCACCAGTGCATTCCACTGCAGCCCTCCATCTTCACGACGATAGGCCAACACTCGTTGTTCTTCGACATCGTCCAAGGCGGTAGCCAGCACTACCATATCCTCCAGGACCACCGGGGAGCTATGCCCGCGACCTGGAATCGCTGCCCGCCATTGGATATTCTGCTGGTCACTCCATTCCCTAGGCAGATCCTGTTCAGGAGCAATCCCGTTGTGATCGGGGCCGCGCCAGCCGGGCCACAGAGAAGAGAGATCTGCCTGGGACGGCTCGGTAACGGTGACCCCACTAGTTTCCAGTGAGATTTCCTCGACCGGCGTGCCCGCTGAACAGCCGAGGCTGAGGCTCAGCCAACCCATCGCCAATAGGAAACGGACCAATCGCATCCACACACTCCCTAAGAACAAACTCCAGTACCAGCGATAATCCATTCAACATATCAGTTAACAATTACAAGAATTGATCGTCCAGCAACCGGCAGGATCGGCAATCAGGCATAGCCCAGTGCCTGGATCCATGGTTCCAACCGGTCCAGATATGGCGCTAAATAAGGTTCATAGTTCCGCCAACGACCGATGGCGTGCTGATATACGGGCTGGCGGACGGCGGCATGGGTCGGCGAGTTGACGATCTTGTGCGCTGTCTGGCGGCGATAATCCAGGACACTCGCTTGCCAAGGCAAACCAAGAAACCCGAGAGCTCGGCGTGCCTGCCCTTCGAGGTCGGAGACTGTGTCCTCGTAGCGTACCTCTAACCAGTTCCCGTCCATGAGTTGTCGCAAATGCACCCAAATGCTCATTTCGAAACCGTAGATCATACAGGTGCTACCCCAGGTGAGAAAGCAGGCGCTAAACTCCGTCAGGGCAAAATTGCGAAGATAGGTACTCACGATGACATCGCGGGGATCGCGCAAGGCCACCAAAAAGCGTGATTCGGGGAACAGCCGAATCAGACCCGCGATCAGCGAGGTATGGTTGGGATTTTTATCCAGATGCACGCGACCACCGAGCGGCTCGCCCAAGGCGGCCTCCATGTAATCCAGGTAACGCTTCCGTTGCTTCATCAGGTGGGGGCGGGGAATCGCCTGCAGGCTGCTCAAGGTCAGGGGCTCATGGCCGTGCACCTGATACATCGCCATGAAAATATCGCGACTAAAGATGATGCGCTCGGGCGAATCGACCAGCCCCGGATGGGCATCGAGGACCTGTTCGAGCAAGGTCGTCCCAGAACGTGGAAACCCCAACAGATGCGCGACGCCACTGCAGCGAGGATCGGCAGGCAAGGTTTCCCTCCGCCAAGCCTCCAGAGTAGACCGGTCGATCTGGGTATAGAGCTGCCTTAGCGCTTGGTTATTGGACAAAGCCTGCTTGGAGAGTCGGATCGCCTCAGGTTGCTGGCGTAGAATCAACTTGGCCGCTTCAATGGCAGCGACCGCACCGGCATAGTCTTGCTGTCGATCGCGCAACTGGCACAATTCGCCCCAAGCCTGGACACAAATCATGGGCGGGACTTGCTCTTCGCGGGTCAGGTCGAAGAGCAGGCGCTCCGCCTCGGCTGGATTGCCTTGGCGACTTTTGAGTCGTGCCAGAATCAGTCGGGGCTGGGGCTGGTTGGGAGCCTCTTGCACACACGTCTGGATGGCTTCCAAGGCCGCGTCGATCTGATTGGTCTGTTCATAAAGGGTAGCCAGTTCGGCCAGCATGGGCAGTGGCAACGGGGTCGCAGCTCGCTTGAGTTCCTCAAAGGCGTCAATCGCCCGTTGTGGTCGAAAAATCCGCTTCCAGGTCTGAGCAATCGCTGGAGCAATGCGCGGATCTTGGCCCGCTCGAGCGCTGGCCTGTTCCAGCAACTCCTCTGCCCGCGCGATCTCATGCCGCTGGCCGAACGCCCTGGCCGCTTCGAGCATGGCCTTGATATTTTCAGGCTCGGCCAGCAAAGCGGCGTCAAAACGCTCGAGAGCAGCATCGAGCTGGTTAGCGGACCAAAGACGACGCGCTTCCGCTAAGGTGGGGAAGTCGCTCAACGCTGCAGGCAGAGGGGTCGTCATCGAGCGAACTCCGTAGTTCCAGCGAAACGGTTGTTTGGTCAGCGAAGGGAGAAGTCATCGGCCCCATCGACTTTTACCACCATACTGAACCCTCGGGCCAATGCATGAATCCTTTCCTATACCGTCGGAATCATGAGCCGAGCATGGTTCGCCGCGGTCACTGGCTTGTGCCAACTGTCAAATCGTTTCATACTGACGCTCATTGTAGTTCTCTGTCGAGAAGAGTCGAACGCCGAATGGCTACCTACCGTTTTCCGGTGGTTCTCTTGGAAGACCCTGCTACCGGGGTCACCGCAATTCCGTTGGATCATCCCCATCCTGGGCTAGCCGCGTTTGCCGCGAGTCGCAATCAAGCGGTCAAGCAGCTCAAGGACTTTTTGAACTGGAGTGTCAAGCAGCCCCGTCACTTTGCTGAGCCAGATTTTCTCGACCCGCAAGTGTTGACGGTCAAAGTCACGCTTCGCCCGGAATACCACGTCACACATCGCATCCATATGGCCGAGACAAGCATTCCGATCCGAATCCATTGTGTCCATGGCCGACAATCTGGGGGACTACGGATCGCAGTTGTGCCCCTTTTTGGCATCGAATTCTACTATCATGCCGACGATGACTTGAAGAGTTTGGTGCAGCGCTATGTGGAGCAAGGGCTTGGCGGGAAGACGCCCGCAGAGCTTGCCTGTGCTTTGCCCGCCTCCTCGATTCAGCTGGACGAAGTGTTGATTCGCGTGCCCAACCAACAGCGTGATCCCGAGGAAGCCCAGGTCCCTCCCACCCTTGAGCAGATCGCGGAGCCTCTTGGGAATCGTCGCGTGCGGCGACAATTCACACGGGCATGGGAACGTGACGATGCTGTCGCCCAGGTCATTCGGAAAACGATACAGGAACGAACCAATGTCCTACTCGTGGGTGAGCCAGGGGTTGGTAAGACGACCGTTCTGGTAGAAGCCGTCCAGCGAATTGAACGGGAGCAGAAGCGGGAAGGCGATGATTTTCGCCCATTTGGCCATTTGTTTTGGCAAACGAGTGCGGGCCGTATCATCGCGGGAATGAAGTATTTAGGACAATGGGAAGAGCGGTGCGAGGAGCTGATCGAGGAGATCTCCAGCCTTCAGGGTGTGCTGTGCGTTGACCGGTTACTCGATCTGCTGACGATGGGCGGAGCGGAGGTGAACGACAGTATCGCTGCGTTCTTGGTGCCCTATCTTCGCCGCGGAGAGTTACGGATGATCGTCGAGGCCACCCCGAGCGAGCTCGATGCATGCCGTCGCTTACTCCCCGGATTGGTCGATTTGTTCCAGACGGTATTCGTCCCCGCTTTCGACCGTCCGGCTGCTCTGCGGGTTCTGGACCAGCTGATGGGCGGGCTGCAAACCAATCTCAAGATCCGGGTTGCGCCGGGAGTGGTGGACCGCATCTATCAGCTGTTTCACCGTTTCATGCCCTATGAGGTTTTTCCAGGTCGAGCAGTGGCCTTTAGTCGCGAGCTGGTCGATCGGCTGGCTCTCCGCAAAAGCGCCGAGGTCCAACCGGAGCAGGTGACACGACAGTTCATGGACCTTACTGGATTACCCGAGGTCTTTTTACGAGATGAACATTTAATCGAACGCGAGCAGATACTGGTGGAGTTTCGCCAGCAAGTGCTTGGTCAGGAGGAAGCCTGTCAAGCTGCCGCGGATCTTGTATTGCGCTTCAAGGCGGGTCTCAATGATCCCCAGCGTCCGGTCGGAGTGTTGCTTTTTTGTGGTCCGACCGGGGTGGGCAAGACCGAGATGGCACACGCGATTACCCGCATGTTTTTCGGGGCGGGACAGGGAGACAGCCGCGAGCGTCTGATTCGCCTCGACATGAGCGAATACGCGGGTTTTGATGCGGTTGAGCGTCTACTGGGGTCTTCATCCGGCCAACCAAGCCCATTGGTGCAACGCATCCGGCAGCAACCGTTTTGTGTGGTGCTACTCGATGAGATCGAGAAGGCACGACCAGAAGTGTTTGATGTACTGCTGGGGGTCTTCGACGAAGGGCGACTCACCGATCGCTTTGGTCGACAGACCAACTTCCGAAGTGCCATCCTGCTGATGACCTCGAATTTGGGTGAGGAACGTCAAGCGAACTTTGGATTTGATGCCTCGGATGGATCGACTTTGCCACGTTATTCGGAGGAGGCAATGGCGTTTTTCCGTCCCGAATTTTTTAATCGGTTGGATGGAGTCGTCACGTTTCGACCGCTGAGCGCGGATACCATTCGAGCGATCACCTACAAAGAACTCAAGGGAATCGCTGGTCGAGAGGGATTGTGTCGCGAAGGGTTGCAACTGCACTGGCGGGCAGCAGTCATCGAGCAGTTGGCCCAGATCGGCTTTGATCCACGTTATGGTGCACGTCCATTACAGAGAACCATCGAGCAGCGGGTCGTGGCACCCTTGGCATGCTTTCTGTTAAGTGAAAGCAAACAAGGTAGGTCCATCGAGGTCAATTGGGATATTGACCAGGGAATCGTGTTTCGCTGGGCGGGAGTTGAAGAGAAAGCATAGTCAAAGAAAAAACCCAGCCTTCCTAGGAAAGCTGGGTAAAAAAATGTTCCGGCGATAACCTACTCTCGCGCTGGAAGCACTACCATCGGCCCTGGATGCTTGACGGCCGTGTTCGGAAAGGAAACGGGTATGGCCATCCAGGTATGGTCACCGGAAAATATCAATAACAACTTGGTGGAATAAGAAAGTCAGGGAAAATCACGAGCAAGAATCAGAAAAGTGTGGTCAAGCGCTCGGCTGTTAGTACCGGTTAGCTAAACACATTGCTGTGCTTACACACCCGGCCTATCGACCTGATCGTCTTTCAGGAGCCTCAAGGGAAACCTTATCTTGAAGACGGCTTCACGCTTATATGCCTTCAGCGTTTATCCATTCCGTACTTAGCTACCCAGCGGTGCTCCTAGCGGAACAACTGGCACACCAGAGGTACGTCCTTCCCAGTCCTCTCGTACTAGGGAAAACTCTTCGCAAGTTTCCTCCGCCCACAGCAGATAGGGACCAACCTGTCTCACGACGGTTTAAACCCAGCTCGCGTACCGCTTT
>CAYPIE010000142.1:0-11375 GCA_964410665.1 uncultured Alcaligenaceae bacterium | reverse complement strand
GCTCAATTGGCAGAGCAGCTGACTCTTAATCAGCGGGTTGTAGGTTCGAGTCCTACAGGGGGCACTTCTGATACTCGCATCAACAGGTCAAAACCTACATTTTTTCGCGCAACTTCGTAATCAAACTCCCACTTGCGTTGCCTTGTTCGACTCCGTGCCGCTTGCTTCCGCCACCCGCTGCGCCGGATTTTAAGCCGTTTGTGCGCCGGAATTTGCGCTGCTTTGGGTGGCTATCGCGAAACTCTCTTCGCGACTGGTTCCGTAGTGTTTGCCTTGTCAGACAGGCACTCAAGTGGTCGAACTCGCACCTTTCGCAGAAAAAAAGTTCCAACCACCCTGGAATGCTGGCTGGGGTTAGGTCGTTCGTATCAAGCGGGGCAAGTCGATGGTCGACGACGAAGCCTCGGACCGTCTCTACAGCCATCTTTCGGTTGCAAGGGACTTCACGCACGTTATTCGGGCAAGAGAGAGTGGGAGAACTCCACCTGACCTCCGCCGCTTCGGGGCTCGCCGAGCGGGAAGCGGCGGATTGATGACACTATCCGATGCTGATGCCACGCTGGCGCAGAAATCCTAAAAGATTTGCATAAGTCGGGTTGATCGGCATGGCGGCAAACGCGGTCATCAGCCCCTCATCTGCCGTGAATCCCAGCTTCCAGACCGCCCGGTTCCCGCCAAGGTTCTTGTCCGCGACCAAGGCACCCGCCAACTCTCCACGCTCGTAGTAGCACATCATCAGGTGGTTGTTCGGATGATTCTCCCACCGCTCGAACACTCCCTGCAGGGCATCGGCCCCCTTCTGCCGTAATGCGGGCCGAATCTGTACGCGCCGGAAGATCGGCCGAATCAGCGTTGAGTATAAGCCGACGCTGTACTCCATGAAACCGTTCAACGTCAGTGGGATCGCCACCTCGAGCAGTGAATGGTGACCATTCCCGACAAGATGGCCGACGGCGAGGAGATACAGGATCGGATCCCGAATGGCTCTGGCGAACTTATTGAGAAAATAAACCGTGTCGGTCGTCGTTCCAGAGATCGTGGCTCCCTTCATCAACCCGAAGACGCGGTCCATCTTCCCGGTCACGTCGTTGGCCATGATCGCCCATTTCTGGATTCCCGACGACGGCATCGACTTCATCAAGAAGCCGGATGGGGTCGTTTCTCCGTCGTACAGCCCCTGATCACCATAGGTCAAGTTGTTGTACTGCACGCGACGCCTTAACGCTTGAGGCTGGAAGTTTTGCTGGTCGAGGTGCTGATCTCCCCATTCCTGCCCGCGTGCTGCTTTGGGCACCTTGGGTTTTTTCCAGTGCGAAGGGTCGCCGCGTTGGGCTGCCTTGCGGTTGGCTTCCTCGCGAGGGCCGAAGAAATTCTCCTCGACGATCTCGCCGTAAACCCGAATCCATTCTCCGCAATCCGTCGCTTTCCACGATCGCGTCTGGCGTAGCAGACTTCCGGCATTCCACTGACCCATCCCTCTCATGCAGCCGTAGAAAGCCCATTTGCGCGGATAGGTCTGGGTGAACAGCGGGTCGCGTTGTGCCATCGCATCGACACGTTTAATCGAGTTCTGACACAGCTGACGCAAATCCTGGATCATCTCGACGTCGAAGATCTCCTTCACGTCCAGAGCCAAACCCACCTCGACGGACTGCTTCTCCGCGATCATCTGTTTCGCTGTATTCTTGTCAACACGTCGCATGTCTAGTCTCTCCGAAGTTCGGTAAGTCGATCTCGGTTTCCTCGTGTCGCCGTTGGCCTTCGATTGCCCGTCACACAGGTACTCAAGTGGGCGGCCCGGCACCCCTCATCGAAAAAAAGAGTGGTTCGAACTGCCTTGGATCGTGAGCTGGAGGTTGGATTCTTCGAGTCAAGCGAGGTATGGTTTTGGGGACTTCGAAGTCCCAGACCGTGCCATAGTCAGCATCATGTACAAGGGACTTGCACGTATTCCGAGCGAGAGGGAGAGCCAGAGGACTTCCTGGCCAAGTTCACGCGATTCCCACCCCTGGCGCTCGCCGTGTTGCTTTGTAGAATTGCAGTTGCCGAGTACGGACGGTTTCTTTCCATGGTCGCCGTCGTCTTCGGCTTCCCGTTCGGAGCAATCCGAGAACCCGACCGGAGGGCGAGTTCACTCACTGACTCGGAGCAGAGCCGGCGTGAATCTCACACTCAGTGGCGTAAAGCCGGAAGCACGATGAGCGACCAGTCGCAAATCACGTTTTGGATCGGCAAGCTCAAGTCCGGTGACGATGAAGCCGCGGCCAGGGTCTGGGACCAGTTCTTCCACCGGGTCCGGGCGCTGGCGGAGAAGAAACTCGGCTCTCTGCCCCGGCGCACCTACGACGCCGAGGACCTGGCTCTGAGTGCCATCAACGCCCTTTGTGTCGGGGCCCGGGAGGACCGTTTCCGCTGCCTGGAGACGGGCCGAGACCTCTGGCAACTGCTGGCCATGATCACCGTCCGGAAAGCGGCCAACGTCTGGCAGAAGCAAGCCCGAGCCCATGAAGTCGGCGAGTCCGTCCTTGGGAAGCCGATGGAGGGAAATGTGGACGGGCTGGCACAGGTTCCCACCGGGAACGCGGGCGATCTGTTCGACGCGATCGACGATGTATGTGTCGACCTTCTGGGCCTCCTCGACGACCGTCTGCGTGAGGTCGCCCTACTCCGGCTGCAAGGCTACGCCAACGAAGAAATCGCCGAATACATTGGGCGGAGCGTCAAGTCGGTGGAGCGCTACCTGAAGTTGATCCGGGATCGCTGGGAGTCAAGCCGGCCGGAATAGTCCTCGAATGGGCATGTTCATCGGGAGGGATGAGCGGGGTTCCGATGAAGTCCCACGCGTGTCGGAAGGAGCCCGGTCCTTGAGGAGGACACTGACACCTGCCTCAACAAGAAACCGATCATGAGCCCCTTCCCCCTTGCCGCGGGGTTCCCTACGCTGCCCCTCCGGACCACGGTTTCCCCTCAATCCTTCGGCAACCCGTTCGAGAACGACGCTTTCGGCGAAGACGGCTCCGCGAACGGGTTCCACCCTGCAACCAGTGACGAGGTCTTTTTATCAGCGGGTTGATGGATGGTGCACGGGGAGGTCGATCGCCTGCGCATCTCGTCTTTTGGCAGATGTTGTTGCGGTCGTCGGCTCCCGGGTACCCTTTCGTTATTCGCCAGCAGTTTTGGAGGAACCACCGATGAATGAAACGCCCGGAGAAGGGGGCAACGCGAACACGCATCCCCTCTCGCTTGAGCGGATCAACTCCATCTGCGATCGTTTCGAAGACGCTTGGCTCGCCGCGGAAACGGAGCCCGAGTTGAAAGACTTCCTCAAGGACTGCCCCCGTACGGACCGTCCTACCCTGTTCCGTCATCTGCTCGAACTCGACCTGGACTATCGTCGTCGGTCGAGTGCAACCCTTGTGTTGCGGGACTACATCGATCAATACCCGGAGTTCGAGTCGATTGTCCGTGCCGCGTTTGATCCGGACCGCATCCGGCAACAGAACGGAGATACCTCCGGTGACCCTCTACGCACCGACTCGATCGGGCCGTCAGCGAGAACCCGATTACCTCACCCTGTGCCGCAAATCCCCGGCTACGAGATCCTTTCCGAGTTAGGCCGCGGCGGCATGGGCGTTGTCTATAAGGCCCGGCACCTGGAGCTGAACCGGGTTGTGGCCCTAAAGATGATCGCCGGCGTGGATGTCTTCGACCAGCGAGCTGGAACCCGCTTCCGCATCGAGGCGGAGGCCATCGCTCGGTTGCAGCACCCGCACATCGTGCAAATCTTCGAGATCGGTGAGCAGGCCAACGGCACGCCCTACCTGGCCTTAGAGTTCCTCAGCGGGGGCAGCCTGAGTGATGCTCTCGATGGTTCTCCCTGGCAGGTCGACCCCACGGTCCGGTTACTGGAGGACCTCGCCGAGACCATCGACCATGCCCATAAGCGGCAAATCGTCCACCGCGATCTGAAGCCGGCCAACATCCTCCTCGCGCGCTCCTCGTCTGGTTCCGACAGAGAGACGCTTCAATTTAAGGTGACGGACTTCGGTCTGGCGAAGCAACTCGATGCGGGGAAGAACGCGACCGTTGAGGGGGACGTCCTTGGCACCCCTGCATACATGGCCTGCGAACAGGTCCAAGGCCGCATCTCCGAGATCGGGCCCTGGACCGATGTGTACGCCCTTGGGGTGATCGGTTACGAACTGCTCACCGGTCGGCCACCCTTCCGGGCGGAATCGGTGGTCGAAACCATCCGGCAGGTCCTCGACAGTGAACCGGCCCCGCCACGACGACAGAATCCGAAGTGCCCGCGCGACCTGGAGACGATCGTCCTGAAGTGCCTGGAGAAGGATCCTGGCCGACGCTACGCAACCGCGGCCGAGCTTGCCCAGGACCTGCGGCGATTTCGGGAGCACCGGCCGATCCTCGCTCGCCCGGCTGGCACCTGGGAGTTGCTCGGTAAGTGGTCACGCCGAAACCCGAGTCGGGCCGCCTTGGTTGGTCTAGTCGCACTGGCTCTGCTCACGGCCGTCGTCGGCGTCGCCATGCACCTGGACCGCTTGCGGACCGAGCGCGCCCGGGCGGAGCGCAACTCTGGGCTCGCCGTCCGGGCTGTCAACGAGATGCTTACCGAGGTGGCTGTCGAACAACTCGCCTACGAGCCCCGGATGGAGAAGAAACGCCGAGCTCTGTTGGACAAAGCGCGGGTACTGTACGAGACCATGCTGCGGGACCGACCAGCCGACCCGGAAGTACGCCACCAACTAGCAATCGGATTCCGCCATCTTGGAGACGTCACCCGACAGTTGGGTGACATGGAGGAGGCCGAGGAGTTCTACACCCAGGCGATCGATCGGCTCTCGGAGCTGCTCAGAGAGTCGCCGGATGCGGAACTCCTGTTTCACCTCAGCGAGACGCACAACTTTCTGGGCGAGGTACACCGACTGTCCGGCCGACCGAACCAGGCCCAGGAGTCGTACGCTCGGGCCATCGAGTTGCAACAGCAGCTCATTGTGGAACAACCCGAGGAACTGCTGCACCGGCTCCACCTCGGTCGATCCCACGACAACCGTGCCCTTGCTTATCGGTCCGAAGAAAGACTCGAACGAGCTCGGGCCGAGTCAACTGAGGCTGTTAGCCATTTGCGGGATCTGTGCGCGTCCGACACGCAGGCAGCACACCGGCATCACCTTGCCCGCGCGCGGCTGAATCAAGGGGCGATCCTCCGCCAGGTGGGATCGGCCGACTCGGCGGAGATGGCGTACCGGGAGGCGTCCGCCCTGCTGGGAGAGCTCAGCGAGGAACACTCGCTGGTGCCCGATTACCGGCACGAACTTGCCCTGTCGCTGGGGAACCTCGGAAACTTGCTTGCCAGGGACCCCGAGCGACGTGACAAGGCAAAGCAGGCCCAACAGCGCTCGGCGGAGTTGTTCCGCCGACTCACCCGGGAGTTCCCGAGCATCCCGATCTATCGCCAGGAATTGGCCAATACCCTCAACGGCCTCGGGGTGACTCTGGTGCGCAGCGGTGACCGGGTCAAGGCACAAGAGAAGTGGGAGGAGGCGGTCGCGATCCTCCGCAAGCTCGCAGCGGAGTTGCCGGAAGTCGCCGAATACCACTCGAGGCTTGGCACGACCCTCGGAAACGTCGCCCGGCTCCACCTACTCCAGGGCGAGCACGCGGAAGCTCGGATCCGGTTCGAGGAGGCCATCGGCCTGGTGACGTCCTTTCTGCAGGTGAACCCACGTGAGCCGGCCTATCTCGGCGTGTGGCGGTCGCAACACCTTGCCCTGGCGACCACCCTGATGCACCTCGGGGAAGACGAGGCGGCGGTCCGGATCGCGCAACGACTGCCAAGTTCGATCCCGGACATGGATGGGGGCCGACATTTGGCGTTGTGCTTCTTGGCCCGCTGCGTCGGGGTGCGGGAATCGCTCGCCACGCCCGCCGACCGGGACCGGGTGGTGGCCCCGTTTCTGGAGGCGGCTCGGGAGTTGTATGAGCCCTTGAGGAAAGACCCGGATGCGGAGGCGAGACTCCGGGCTGACAAGGCGTTCGCTCCTTTGGCAGAGGAACTGTAACGGTTATCCGGCCCTCATGGATCATTCGTGTTCCCGTCCCAGTCTTCTGCCTAGGTTTCCTTTCTCCCCACGACCGATAGGCATTTTGGGATCGTCAACGGAGGGGAAGGGATGTTCGTTCGAGCACCGATAATCGCCGTGGCGATCGTGACCGTGTTGGCCTGGTTCCCCGTTCGGGGGCACGCCCAGGAGGCCGACGACTTCGACGTGCTCGATAGCACGGTCGGTTACATCGACATACCCGTCCCTGCGGACATTCTCCGTCTGCGCTACGACGCGGGATACCGCTTTCTGTTCCCCAACCGGGGTGAGTTTTTCTACCCCAAGCCCGGACCTTCGGGACCGGGCTTGCCGCGGGCGGAGAGCAGGATCGATTATCAGGAGTTGTTCCTCTATGGGGAGACACTGTTGGTCCCGCGGGTGTCCGCCTTTCTTGAGGTCCCGGTACGGGCGATCAACCCGGAGGTGAACGCCAACGCGACCGGCTTCTCGGACCTGACCACTGGGGTAAAGGTTGGCCTGATCGATGACTCGTGGTGCCACCTTACAGGGCAGCTCCGTGTCTACACACCGACCGGCGATGGCGACCGCGGGCTCGGCACCGAGCACGTCAGCCTGGAACCGGGGCTGTTGTTCCTGGGGCAGTGTACCGACCGGTGCAACCTTTATGGGGAGCTGCGTTACTGGGTCCCGATCGGGGGGACCAACTTTGCCGGGGACATCATCCGCTACGGCCTGGGAGCCAGCTACGAGCTGCTCGACCCGTGCGGAGGGCGGCGCGTCGCCCCAGTGGTGGAGTTCGTCGGGTGGACCCTGCTTGACGGGCTGAAGTCCCGGCTCACGCCGGGAGGAGTGCTTGGGCCGTTGGATGCCACGGGGGACACGATTGTGAACGCGAAAGTGGGTGTCCGTTTCGGGTGGGGCGGGCCGATGGACTTCTTCGTCGGCTACGGTCAAGCCCTGACAGGGAATCAGTGGTACCAGAACGTCCTCCGACTGGAATGCCGCTGGGCGTACTGACAGTCTACCGCTTTTTATAGCCGTCGCTTGTGCGAGGTAATCGACCGGATCGTCGCCGGTTTTGACGAGGGCTTGCGTCCGACGAACAGGTGGAAGCTACAGCCGGTGATTGGCGTTGTGCATAATGCTTCTCCCGATGCCTCGCGATCGCTCCTCGCACTTTCGGTTGCTGAATCGCACGGAACGGGTTGCTATTGCTTCAGGTCCTTTTCCGATGCATTTCTCGTTGTCCTTGCCGCTGCAGGCCAAGACTTTCGCCCGCTTCCACCAGTTGATCCACAGTGCATTGGTCGATGGGCCCGACCAACGGCCCGTCGACATCCCGCTCCTCGAGCAGCGGTACCATCCTGACCAACGGGGTATATACCCTGGGCCGCTCTTTGTGTAGCTGCCCCGAGGTCGCTCGGGGCCGGGAGAGGTTGGCGACTTCGACCGGACGGTCGGCAGCGATATGCTCGGGGAAGAGAATCGCACGATCACCGGAAGTGGGTAGCACCACGGCAGCACAGCTGTCTACGTCGTTCAGATTCCTGCAGTTCGCCACATCACTTGCACCGGTCTCAAGCAGCCGGTCGCGCTGCTCTGGCAAACGTGTCTCGACGCCTGGGTGTCCGACCAGCATCATGGGGACACCTCAGTCGGACGCCGCCCGCGTTGCCAGTAACGGTTTCTTTCTTATGGATGTCGTAAAGCAAGCCGCCAGCTGGATGGAATCAGAGAAGAAAGACCACTTGTGAAGCGAGAATCCATTTTGGGTGGTAATCCCACCAGGGAGCAGTTTCCATGGTGCATATCGATGCACCATGGAAACTGCTCCCTGCTCGGCTCCAGAGAGCATGGTGGTTCAACCAGATATCACCTCTATTCGGTGAGCACTTCATCGGGGCCGAGATCGATCAAAACGTCGGGCAGGCTCCCCTTCGGCGAGGTCAGAAACCAGTCAGCATCCTTGTCGCCTTGGAGGGTGTCCGAGGATTGATCACGCTGGACTGATTCGGAGGTCAGAACGATGTTACCGTTGAAGCCGCCTCCTTGAGTCAGGTGGACGATCCGCTCCTTGTACTCGGCATTCGGCTGGGTCCACTCGAGGCGGATGGCAGTCAAGGCGGTGGGATCTTCATCGAAGTCGGTGAAGCCGGCGATGAGGATGTCGTCGCCCCGGCCACCGACGAGGAAGTCTGCTCCCTCGCCGCCGATGATGAGATCTCTCCCGTGCTGGCCGAATAACTGGTTGTCCGAGCTGTCGCCGACGAGGATATCATCGGCGGTGCTACCATAGACGTCGCGGATGCCGCTGACCTGAGCGCCGATGGCGGTGGCAGTGCCCAGGGGAAGGTTGACCACCACCCCAGTTGTCCATTCGGGGTAGGAAAGGGAATTGACTCCACCCTTGCCGGTGAGTGAGCCGGTGAGTTGTGATCCGGGATGGAAGTAGAACCAGTCGTCGGCGTCACCACCGACCAGGTTCTCGACCGAGTCAAATGCATTGACCCCGTTGAGGTACCCTTGATCAGTACCAGTGACAGAAAACTCGTTTGCGAACAGAGTACCTGTGAGCGTGTCTGAACCATCGCCACCATGAAGGGAAGTGGTGTTGCCGATGGCGTTGCTGCTGACGTGGAGCTGATCGTTACCGGACCCAGTGTTGAGCTGAACGTGTTCCGTGACTCCGGCGATACTGTGGTGGATCACCATGCCAGGGTCACGATCGACCAAACTGTTGGTAATCGTATAACTCTGGCCGGTGATCTGGCCGTGGTCGTTGAGGGTGATGGTATCCGTCCCATCGCCCGTATTCAGGGTCAGCGGTGCAGTAATGTCGTCGAGCTTGTTGGCAGCGTTGCCAACCGTGAGATGATCGTTGCCTGCCTCGGAGAAGATCTTGGTGGTTACCGAGGTAGCCGTGACATCGATGAGGTCGGTCTGATTCCCTGTGTACAAGGTTAAGTCTTCGATGCTCCCATAAGCCAAGCTGACGGAGACCGGGATCCAGAAATAAGGGTGCTTGGTCCAGCGACGGAGCGATTGATCCGTGACTTGGTAGCGGTGGTTATGGGCAAGCAGGTAGTGGTTCGACCGATCATCGACCGTAAGGTGGTCGGTCCCGTTGCCTCCTTGGACGACCAACTGGCCTGCCCAGTCTTGATCCGTTGCGCTAGTGAGGACGGAGATGGTGTCGTTGCCGAGGTTCGCGTTGATCGAGAGCTTGACGCCGAATGGCAGTGCGTCGACCACCTCGATATGGTTATGCCACTTATTGGCAACGAGTTCTACCTGTTCAACGTCGGGTGAGAAGTATGCGATTCCAGTGGAAATCCCCTTCAGGAGAAAACCAGTGCCAATGGTGTAGGAGTCATTCAGTGCATCATCCGCGTCCTGATAAACCAGGCGGTCTGACCCGCTACCGCCTTGGAACGTAAGTCTGCCCGGTGTTTTGCTGTCGACGTCATTGGCACCGAAGTAAACGGTGTCGTTGTTCTGACCACCGTTGAAAGTGACATGGGTAGAACTGGGCAGCTGATCGATCCAGACCTTATCATCGCCCGCGAGCCCGTGAAAGGTAAGTGAGTCAAGGGTGTGTGCCCAGCGGGTGGCAACCAACTTGCCGTTGAGGACAATGTCCACGGCAGTGGGCAAGGCCGGGTGACTGGTATAGTTTTTCTTGATCCACAGAGTGTCGTTCCCAAGGGTCCCTTCGATGGTCAGATCAGTCCAGGCATTGAGGTAGGACTGATACAAGATGTCATCGTCCTGCCAGCCCCAGTCGCCGCCGGGCCAGTAGTCGGGGGGACTGTCACGACCGGAGTTCCAGACTAGAGCCGCTTCGACATCACCGGGAAAAGCCATCATCAGCGCGCTGAAACTCCCGGACCGGCCGTTCAAGGTGTAGCCGAGGCCACCGTTGTGGGTGTAGGTGGTGCCGAAGGTGTCTTGGGAGGGATCGACGGCGTACCAGCCCAGCTGCTGGTCGTTCATCAGGTCGCGAGTGGCCGGGGCGAGGATGGCGTCGTTGTGCCGCAAGTTACGAACAAACGCGGCCAGCTCGAGGGCCGACATCTTCCAGCCGCCTGCCCCGACGATCTGGGTGGCGTCTGCTTGCAGGATGCCTGGCTGGGTCTGGGCCTGGAAAAAGTTGTAGCCGATGGCGTTGTTCCAGCCGGTCACCGCTGTGTCCGCATTGATCCCCATTGGCCCGAGAAGGTGTTGTTGGACATACAACTTATACACATAGGGGGTAAACCCCACGGGGGAGATGTTAATGATGGAATTCGGATACCCTTGCCACAGATAGGGAATGATGACTCGCATGAGGGTGAAGTTGGCGTTGCTGTAAACATCCGTGTTCGGTTCGAGGGGATAGATATCCTCGGCCCAGGCGTTTTGCCACGGCACCCATTTGCCGATGGTTTCAGGATCGCTAACTCCGTTGGCGATCAGGGCCTTCATTTGATCATAGGTGTCGTGGGTACTACGGAAGCCACTGCGGTGGGTCAACAGGTGACGAAGCGTAATCTTGTGCACATTTGGCCCGATCTGCCAGTCCGGGGGTAGGTAGTTTTGGATCGGGTCGGAGAGTCGGGCGTTGAGCTGGGCCAAGTTGCTGGTCTGGTCCTGTAAGATCTTGAGTAGGGCGGTGGCGGTGATTGTTTTGGAGACGCTACCGATTTCACTCTTGGTCCCGATAGTGAAGATATCTGCGGGAGCATCGGCGGCTGTCCGCCGCTCTCCAGCGGAAGCTAGCCCTTTAAGCTTGTTCTCGTGATTCACGGCGAGCGCGTAGCCGACCACATGGCCATCGAACAAGTCCTGGAAGTTCTCCCGAAATTGCCAGCCACTAAATGTGGAATCTTGGAAACTAACTCCCGAGAGAACTTCGCGGGCTTCCAGCGGCTCAAGCCCGATTCGAGCCCGAGGGTGCTCGGGCTTCCCTCGGTTGCTATGCAAGTGGAAGGCACCCTGAAGTGCGGTGGTTACGCTTGTGAACCAAGACATGACGCTCTCCTCCAGATGGGATAGGATTCCGTCCGCGGCTCACGGACGGCTTCGCAGTCGTCCGGTAAGCTGTCGGCCGTTCACTTCTTCCATGCCAGAGGGAGCGGAAAACGTAACATGCAGATTTTGCACGAACGGGCGATCAACGGACGGTGGATCATCGTCCGGGCGGCCGTGCCTCCTTTGAGCGGCGGGTGTCGACCGGCCGTGGGTTGGGCGTAAGCGTGTGTTGGTTGGTTTGGTATGCTGGTCAGGTCTTTTTCGAGCAGCGGGTGTTCGCCC
>CAYPIE010000141.1:0-11468 GCA_964410665.1 uncultured Alcaligenaceae bacterium | reverse complement strand
CGCCGTCGCAAGCGCCTCCGAAAGGCGAGCCCCGGACGTCAGTCCGGGGGTTCCCCGCAACGCAAGCGCTTCTGCCTCTTTCAGACTTCCCGCAAGCGCTTCTGCCTCTTTCAGACTTCCCGCAAGCGCCTCTGCCTCTTTCCCCGCACTGCAACCGCCTCTGCTTCTTCTTCCCGCAAGCGCCTCTGCCCTCCCCCGCACCCCAACCGCTCCTGCTTCTTCTTAACAGGGCGCTGGCCCCTCGGCCGGGGTACGTGGCCGCAGAGGCTTTCGGAGAGGACCGGCATAGGCCGTGATCTTTTCGCCATGTTGTTCAAACTCGACAAACCCCCGGGTCGCTTGTCGAAAGGCGTCGCTACAGCCGGGGACGATACGGTCATGGAGTTCCACGCTCAATACCTGGACCCGGTCAATCCAAGCCGCGCAGTGATCAAGGACTTCCTTCTCGGCCCCTTCGATATCCATTTTAAGAATATCAATTGACTCCAGATCAAACTGTTTCATTAAGCCATCGACCGTCATGCACTCCACCTGCTGCTCGGTGGTCGCGACGGTATCGTGGGTTTGCGTAATGGTATAGCCCCAGGAACCGGTGGGGCGTTGGTTGAGAGGTTTGTGACCTGGGGTATTCCAGATGGCCGCACGTACGGGTTGGACATTGGTCCGATGCCGGGTGTTGGCCTCGAGCAGAGTGTAGTTGGCCGCTTCGGGCTCCAGGGCAATGACGAGGGCATCCGGATAGCGGCGGGCAAAGTACAGTGCCGAAGCGCCGATATTGGCTCCCAAGTCGACGATCACTGCCGGGTCAAAGCAACGAATGTCGCGATATTCTTTGCCGCTGAGACAGGTAATGGCCACGCCAAAGTCGGAGGAATGCCCGCGGAGGGTGATGGGCTCGTCCGCGATGCGGACCGAAATCCAGGCAGGTCGCTGCAGCAGATCGCAGCTGGCCAGGCGAATGGCTCCGGTCCAACCGACCCAGCGAAGGTATTCACGAAATTGCCGTGGAAATCCGCCCAACCGGCGATCGAACCAAGCGAAGAGCTGCTTCATGACGATGCGCGGGAGCGTCCTCTCCCCCTCCATCCTGGGTATGCGTGCATGAATTGAAGATAGTATACCCGAAAGATTCGTCTGGTGCCGATCCGCCCGGGCCTCACTCGCCAAACAAGAGTATGCTCGCGGTAAAGCCGTGGATAAAATTGGTG
The DNA here is from genome assembly GCA_964410665.1 of uncultured Alcaligenaceae bacterium. Classification (GTDB taxonomy): domain Bacteria; phylum Planctomycetota; class Planctomycetia; order Gemmatales; family Gemmataceae; genus CAYPIE01. The sequence continues at coordinate 10,260 of CAYPIE010000141.1, read as the reverse complement.
CCACCGACGGGGCCGAGTTCCCCAGCCGCAAACAGCCCAGCCACCGGAAGGACACCAAGTTCCTCACGGATGACTCCGGCGTCATGATGGGGGGTACCAAACATCCGTGTGCCTCGCCCATTACAGGTAAACAGCAGCCCGGCCTGAGGGTTGGAATGTTGTTCGCGGTTTTGACGTAACAGGGTCCGCAAATCCTCATCGGCGGTATCGGCATCGCGCAGTTGAAACTGAATGGTCTGGCCGACTCGGATTCGGTCGGTGACCCCGACGGCGCCGTGTTCCTTGCTGATGCCGTAGATATTGCGGATGAGGAAATCACCACGCTGAAACTGATCACGATATTCACTCATGACCAATCCAATATGGAGGCCGTGCTCAAAGAGTTCCTGGTCACGCGCATCCAGCTCGGCATAGAGTTCTGCGAGATACTCCAGAGGTGAGCGACCGCCGACTTCAAGGATCAAGGTGTCCATCGCTTTGGTAATGACCAGCGGGCGACCGATCGGCCGGCAGCCTTGTGAAACAATCCCTTGCCAGCAGGGCACGCCACGCAGGAGAATGCCCACAGCGCCGACATCGACGCCGGTATCGTTGTGTAATAGGAGCGTTTGGCCGGGCATACTGCTGCCGCTGGCCATCCCACCGAACACGGGTAACCCTGCGGAGTCTTCATTGATCTGTGGTAGAAAGACTTCCACCGTCGGGAAGGTAAATGGGTCGCCGAGCACCAGCAAAGCCGCACGATTGGGTTGGACCTCGAACAGGTCATCGGGCCAGCCTAACAACGAGAGGCCATCGGCGGTTTGCGTTGGTTGCAAATGGAAGGAGTCCAAGTGAAGTCGATTGCCAAAGTGGGCGAGCCAAATGCTCAAGGCCGGGCGTGATTCAATTTCCTGACCATTGCTGACAATCGACTCCCCCGAGCAGCCGATCAGATGGCGGGGCTGAAGCCGACCATGCAGGATGGCCGCCAGCTCATTGCCGAGCCCACGATGGTGCGGCGAGAAGAACACCACCGCCAGATCTGGAGTCTGGCCCTCGAGCCCAGCCAGCGCCTGCGAGCACGCCTCGGCAATGGCCTGATGCGTGTCGTATGCCGTGGAGAGTGCGGCAGCAAACTGCATAATCAACTCCTCGAAGGCGTCGGGATACGGTCCCAATCTTATTGTAAGTCAGCCGGTTCCATCCGGGCGACTGGCCTTGTGCTTTCCGAGCGGTTGGGTCAGGATAGCTCGCCCAGATGACCGCACGGGCAAACCATGGAGGGAACATGACCCCGGAACTCTGGCTCGGCCTGGGGCTGGCACACCTGGCGATCGCCTCGGTGGTTAGCGTATGGATTTTGGCCCTGGCCGCCCCGGCGGACTGGACCGTGCGCTCACTACTGCTAGTCCTAAGCTTGCCCGGCGTCGGCTTCATGGCCTTCCTGCTCATCTCCTATCCACGCGGTGTGCTCCGTCCACGCCGCCTGGCCGCCTATCGACGACGCTGGCGCGGCACCCTGCAGGATCCGTGGACGCAGGCGACCAACGAACCGATGGATCCCCTCTGGGAGCAGCTGGCCTGCACCATGCAAGCAGCGGGGGCCTTCCCGGTGCGTGCGGGTCACACGCTTCGTCTACACGCCGACACCACTGCCTGGGAACGACTCCAGGATCATTGGCAAGCAGCAGAGCAGACGATTGACCTGCGGCTTTCGCATTTGCCGGCGAATCAGTCTGCGCTTCGGCTCGAGACGCTCCAAGCCGCAGTGCAGCGCGGCGTGGTAGTGCGGGTATTGGTTGAAGCGGGGCCATTGCTACGCGCTTGGCGTGCTTTGCGGCGGCAGGCCCGGCGAGCGCGAGGGGATGTCAAGCGGTCACAACTCCAATCGACCATCAATCATCAATGTTTATATATCACAACGATTATTGATAGAAAATTGGCTCTAACCGGTAGCTTGGGGGCTATTCCCTCCGAGTCGATGTTGTTGGTACAACTAGCGGGCCCAGCGGCAGCGGATATCGAACGACTGTTTGCCGAAGAATGGCACTACCCCCGGATGGCGGGTTCGGATTCCGTTGGCGAGCTCGGACCGACGGCAGCGTCTGGACGGGCGCGGGTGCAAGTGATCGGAGCGGGACCTGGGCGTGGCTTGGCGAGTTCGCTGGAGGCCCAGCTCGCAGCGGTACAGCGGGCGCGGCATCGGATCTGGCTGCTCCAGGCCGATTTTTCGCTGACGCCCGAACTCCGCCTGGGTCTGCTCCGCGCGGCTCGCCAAGGACGGGAAGTCCGACTGCTACTGCCGCTGCACGCGCAATGCTGGCTGGAGCCTTTGGCACAGCAATTCCACTGGAACGAACTGCTCCGCGCAGGGGTGAACCTCCAGCAAGTCCAAGGACCTCTGCCTCTTGGTCGGATCCTCTTGGTCGATGATCACCTGAGTCTGATCATCGGGGTTTCTGGGAGGCAGTACACCGAACAGAGCCCGGCGGGACTTGCCATCTATGCCGACACTCTGGTCGAAGAACTCGAACAATGGCTGGAGCAACATGTCGTCGCCGGAATTCAGCTCGATCCGCAGGTCTACGCTCGACGGCCGCTAACGCTACGTATTGCTGAGAGTGCGGCACGGTTGAGCCGGGCGGGCTGAGTCCGACGAACAAGCCTGCAAACGGATCCGCAGCCACAGCTCGTGCAAGCCTGCCCAGCCCGAGGGAATCTCGGGCAGCTTGCTGCTGGTCATGGCCTGCTCGAGCTGGTTGCATCACTGCTTAAACTCCCAGAGTGGACGTTGAGGTCATCCGTGGTGAGCCGGCCATGTTCCCCACCGGCGAACTTCCGAGCAACGAGTCACGCTAGACGGGGGTCGATGGTCACGGCAACTCTTCGCTTAAGGCGGCCCGGCGGGCCCGCAACAGGAAAGCGTTGACCCGATCGTAGTCGGGCCGCTCGGGCAGGAGCGTGGTTTGCAACGCGGCATCCAACTTCGCATGCAGCGCCTGCCTCCAGCGCTCGGTCTCTGTCCAGGAAACTTCGCCGTGCTTGATGGCCAGCAACTGGTCGCGGTGTTCGGCGACGCGGACGGGGACCTCGCCAGTTTGGAGCACGCCGATGCCGGAGAGCAACAGCCGCAGCAGGTGCATGACATGCTTCCACTTGACCTGGCCGTAGTTGCGCAGGTCGGCCTGCATCTTCTTGAACTGTGACATGACGTAGCCGTTATAGGTCTGGTACACCAGCCGCGACAGAAAACATTGACGCATGGCCAACAGTTCTTGGGCCAGTGGTGTGGCCAACTCGACCAGTGGGGAATACAGACACTCCAGCACATTGGGGTTGGCCTTGAGTGCCAGGGTCAGGAACTTCTGCAGCTCCCAGTAAGCTTCTTGCGTCGCCTGTTGCTCGAGCTGGTCGGGTACGCCGTGCAAAGACCAGTGCCATTCGGCGGTCGGCAGGTAAAAGCCACGACGATCGGTGTCCGAATCGGGGCCTTCCAGGCCATAGGCTCGAGAACCGATGATGCAGCGATAGATGACCCGGTCAAACAGTGGCTCCGCCAATTCCGGGTCTTGATCGGCGACCAGATCACCAGCCTGGTAGCGGGCCAATAGCATCAGTTCGCTACGCGGCAGTGAAACCGTCAGGCCATCCGGAAAACGAACGCGATAGGCATGCTCCCGATCAGCCGGCGCGGCCACGACCATGCCCACCGCCCCGCGGTGGTGCAGAACCCGCCCTCCATTACTCAGCACATCGCGTAGGACCACGACCTGGGTACCCACAGGGTAGATCAGATGGGGATGCTCGTAGGCAGGTTCGGGCATCGTATCATCCTCCGCGGAACAATTCTTGAACGGATCGCCGAGCCTTGCACAAGGTTCGCCTTCGTCAATCTTTCATTTGACCGGCTGCTAGTGGTTTCTACGCTGAGAGCAGGATGCTGTTCTGAACTCCTTTGCGCCACAGCTCTTTTGAATCTTGGAGATTGTCGCATGAATTCCTCCTCGCTGCTGGACCGTCGTGGCTTTCTCAGCACCACCGCGGTGACCGCCGCCGGTTTTTCCCTGGGTCTAAGCACCGCTATGGGGGCGACCGATGCCCACCGTCGTCGGGTACTACGGATTGCACATCTAACGGATGTTCACGTCTTTGACCAGCTCAACGCCCCGCGCGGCATGGCTGCCTGTCTGCAGCATGTGCAGTCCCAAAAGGACAAGCCTGACCTGATTTTCATGGGCGGCGACTGCATCATGGACGCCTTTGCCCACACCCGTGACGAAACCAAGGCTCAGTGGAAGATATGGCATAGCGTCTTGAAGAACGAGTGCTCGCTGCCCGTGGAGTCGTGCATCGGCAACCATGACGTCTGGGGCTGGGACAAGAAATCCAGCGGCGCTACCGGCAAGGAAATGGATTATGGCAAAAACTGGGCGGTTGAAGCGCTCGGCTTGCCCAGCCGCTATCGTAGCTTCGACAAGGCCGGTTGGAAGATCATCGTCTTGGATAGCACCCACCTGGGCCTCCAGCCCAACACCTACACGGCCAAGCTCGACGAGGAACAGTTCGACTGGCTGAAGGGCCAGCTCAAGGCCACGCCCAAAACGACGCCGATCTTGATCCTATCGCATATTCCGATCTTCTCGGCGGCGGCGTTCCTCGACGGCGACAACGAGAAGTCGGGCAACTGGCGGGTGCCGGGGGCTTGGATGCACGTGGATGCTCGCCAGCTGACCGACCTTTTCTATCAACAGGGGAATATTCAAGCATGTCTAAGCGGCCATCTACATATGGTCGACCGGGTAGAATTCCTGGGTACCAGCTATCTGTGTAACGGCGCGGTGTGTGCCGGCTGGTGGAAGGGGCCCTACCAGCAGTTTCATGAAGGCTATGCTCTCGTGGACTTATTTCATGATGGAACGGTGGACTGTGCGTATGTCACTTACGGCTGGGAGCCGGCGAAGCAGTCGGAAAAGAACTAACCCGCGAAATCAAGACGAGTTGGGGTCCGCTGGCCAGCGACCGTTGCCCGCACCCGAACTCTCGCCTCGCCCATTTCGGCCAATCTGGCTACGATGATTTCTTGTCAAGATCGTTGCGGAGGAAACGAACAACCTCGGGAAGACCCCACGACTCGCGCGAGACATCACCATGCCGATCCTGCGTCGTCTGGTCCGCTTTGCCGCCATGACCGCCTGGGACGTGTTCCTACCCAAGGCGATCGAAGCACCCTTGAAGGTCGGCTACAACTTTTATCACTGCTTTCTCGCTGCTGATCCCTCCGAGCAGCAGCTGTTGCTGTTGGAAGCTGGGGAGCTGAGCGAGGCCCAGCTCGAGCAGGCAGCGAAAGAAATTGTCGCCGCGTGGCAAAAACAGGCCGGGGGCACGCCGCTGCCGACCAGTTCCTACGAAGTGGCTCGGCGGTTGCTGGATGCGTTGCGGCAAGTCGCCCGCGACCCGGAGCGGATTAAGAACCCGGCCGAGTCGCTACGCGAATCGATCAACCTGAAGATGCTGGCGGATTCGCGGAACTCGCTGCAGCACATCCACCTGTCGCAGTCGCAGTCAACCATCGGCTCGCTCGTGGTGGCCAACGCCCTGGCCGGCGGCGCGGAGGCGGCCGATTCGCCTGACCTGCCCGCCGATGCGCCGAAGCTCGACGGCTACCAACTGCTGCGGCTGCTCGGCCGCGGCGGCTTTGCCACGGTCTACCTGGCGCGTTATCGCCGCACCGATGAGCTGTGCGCGGTGAAGGTCGGCGAACTCGGCGACCCGCGGCGGCTGCAGCGCGAGATCCAGGTCCTGAAGAAGCTGCGCGCTCCGCATCTGGTCCGCTACTATGAGCACGGCGAGCTGGGCAAGCAGTACTGGATTGCCATGGAGTACCTCGGCGAGCACAGCCTGCAGGACCTGTTGAACGTCCCCGGCCGGCAACCCACCCTGGACCAGGCCCTGACCATCGCCGAGCAGATCCTGGCCGGGCTGGAGGCCCTGCACAAGCATGGCATCCTGCACCGGGACTTGAAGCCGGCCAACGTCATGGTCGATGAGAATTTCCGGTTACGCTTGATCGACTTCGGTCTGGCGAAGCCATTCGCCGAGCCGGTTGGCTTGACCACGCGGCCCGGCGAGCTGATCGGTACGCCAGCGTACATGAGCCCTGAGCAGGTACGTGGTGTCACGGACCTCACCCCGGCGACCGATTTGTGGTCGTTCGGCGTGATGCTCTATGAGCTGTTCACCAGTGCCCCACCCTTTCGGGCGTCGACGATCATGGCTTTGGGTGCCGACATTTTAAATCAAACCATTGATTTAAATGTTTCAACTATTCCCGATGAGTTGCGGCCGCTGCTCGAGCAATGTCTCGAGCGGGATCCGACCAAGCGGCTGGCCGACGCCGCGCAAGCCGGACGCATCTTTACCGAGGCAGTGACGCGACTGCGCTTGCGGGTGGACCGGGAACGCTACCAGCGTTTCTGGCAACGAGTGGTCGATGAGTCGTTGCTCGAGCAGTTCGCTGCGGAGCATGTCGCAGGAATGCCGGTGGATGCCGTGGAGCGGTTTGCCCAGTATGCCCGGCTGCGTGGAGCGGAGCCAGCAGATCGCGACCGCTTGAGGAACCTGTTACCCAAGGTCGCGGACCTACATCAACCGGTGCACGAAGCCGGCCAGCAGTTACGCGCGGCGAAAACCCGCCTCCAGGCCGAGGCACTCCAGCGGACGAGCCGTGAACTGGGCGTGTTAACGCGCGAGATTGGCCAGCTGGAAGGTAAACTCGAGCACGCCCAGCAACGCTTACGCCACCGCATTTGGGAACAGCTCACCGAGGTGTTGACGCCGCTGCCGAAGGTCGAGGCGGCTCCGATACCAAGGGTACTCCCGGCCCGAGCCAGCAAGGAGCGGCAGCTTTGGGCCCTGGTCGGGGCGGCGGCCGGAGCGTTTCTTGGCTCCGACGGGGGCTTCGAGGGAGCTCTAATTATGGGGGTGATCGGGCTGATTGTAGCCCCGCGGATCGGTCCGAAGCTGTTTCACTTTAGCTTTCAGCTGCCGAACTGGTCGGATATCCGTCCCGACCAGCCGGAGCAGACGAAGTCGTAGCCGTAGCTGGGTGATGATGTCCTGCCTACCCGCATGACCGTCGGTGCTTTGGTTGAAGGTAGTTCTGATTGACTTCCCAGGGCCCAGACAGGTGCGCAGAGTGCAGTAATTTGCCGGTCATTCAGGGACGCGGTGGGACCAGGGATATCGCTCTTGGGAATACACATCATGAAGGCTCTCCCCAAGATCAACCGGATCGTCTACGCCAAGTGTGAGGCCGGTCGCTACTTTGCTCTTTGGCGCAACGGGCGTCGGGAGTGGACCATGCTCGAGGACGCGTAGGCCACCAGACCTGGGGCTTGTGCCAACGGTGACCTACTTGGCACGGCGATCCGCGTCAGGGATCATGACTGAGTGCAAAAAACTTGCGGTCTTCTTCCTGCCATAATGCGAGCTGTTGCTCCGTAGGAGCGTTCCAAACTCGGATCCTCCGTTGCCGGACATTCGAGCCTTCCCGTACCACATTTGTCGATCCGGATCTTTCAGCCAAAATAGTTGGCGACCACTGACGGTATCCAAAGACTGACCGATCCAGTCCAGGCGCAGGTAAGGAGTCGCGTCCCGTTGTCGCACAAGCGGATGTCGGATAAGTGTCCAAGACCCACTTTGAGGTGGGCCGTTGGCGTCCAGGGTGACCTGCCTCGCTGGATGGCACGCCCGGAGTCGGCGACGGGCGTGCCACACGAACTCCTTCGTGCGAAGGCTCTTCGGTCGCACGAAGGCCTCAGCTCGGCAACAGCTCCTTCACCGCGTCTTGCTCTTCGAGCAGTTCTTTCAGCGTCGTGTCAAACTTCTGCTTGCCGAAGGCATCGAACTGCAGGCCCTCGACCACCTCGAACAGGCCCGCGCTATTCGTCTGTGACGGGAAGCTGAACACCAGGCCGGCGGGCACACCGTACTGGCCGCCAGAGACGCCAGCAGAGCTGGTCCAGTCGTTGGCGGGAGTGCCGTTGAGCATCGTTTTCACGTGGTCGATGGCGCCCGAGGCGGCGGACATGGCCGAGCTCTGGCCGCGGGCCTTGATCACCGCGGCGCCGCGGGTCTGGATCATCGGGATGAAGGTTTCCTCGAGCCACGGGCGGTCGGTGATGACCTCGGGGGCCGGCTTGCCGTCGATCTTGGTGTTGGTGAAGTCGGGGAACTGGGTGTTCGAGTGGTTGCCCCAGATGGTCATGCAGCTGACCTGGGTGTTGGCCACACCCGCTTTTTTGGCCAGAGCGCTGCGGGCGCGGTTGTGGTCGAGCCGGGTCATGGCCGTCCAGCGCTCCGCCGGGATCGACTGGCCGTTGCGGTAGGCGACCAGGCAGTTGGTGTTGCATGGGTTGCCGACCACCAGGACGCGCACGTCGGACGCGGCATGCGCCGCCAAGGCCTGGCCCTGGCCGACGAAAATCTTGCCGTTGATGTCGAGCAGCTCCTTGCGTTCCATGCCCTGCTTGCGCGGGAAGGAGCCGACTAAGAGGGCCCAGTTGCAGCCGGCGAAGGCTTTATTGGCGTCGTCGCTCAGCTCGATGCCGACTAGATTGTCATAGCTTCCGTCGTCGAGTTCCATGGCCACGCCTTCGAGCTTGTCCATGGCCTGGGGAATTTCGAGCAGCTGTAGGATGACCTTGCGCTGCGGGCCGAAAACCTCACCCGAGGCCAGCCGGGGAAGCAGGGCATAGGCCACTTGACCAGCTGCACCAGTCACTGCGACGCGAATGGGTTCCGCCATGTTGTGGGTTCCATAAGATGGAGGGAGGGATGCGTTTGCAGCGCGGCAATTCGCCGCCTGCCTCTGGTTCTCTGCAGAATACGCTATACGCTATCTGCGTTTGCGGACATAGGTGATTTCCCCGGCAATCAAGCAAGGAGATAATAGATCATGGCAGTACGTATAGGCATCAATGGATTTGGACGTATTGGTCGGATGGTGCTGCGGGCAATGATGGAGCGACCGGGCGAGTTTGACATTGTCGCCCTGAACGATCTGGATGATCCGCGGGCCTTGGCCCATCTGCTCAAGTATGACACCGTCCATGGCCGCTTTCCCCAATCGGTCTCGGCCACGGAAAACGAGCTGATCATCGGCGACAAGAAAATCCGCGTGACCAAAGAGACTGATCCGTCCAAGCTGCCTTGGGGCCAGCTCGGCGCCGATGTGGTGATCGAATCGACCGGCCGCTTCACCGACCGGGAAACTCCCAAGGGCGGCTTTGCCGACCACCTCAAAGGCGGTGCCAAGAAGGTGATCATCTCAGCCCCGGCCAAGGGTGAGGACATCACCGTGGTCTTGGGCGTGAACCAGGACCAGTTGACCCCGCAACATCAATGCATCTCGAATGCCAGCTGTACGACCAATTCCCTGGCCCCGATGGCCATGGTGCTTGATGACCATTTCGGCATCGAATGCGGACTAATGACCACCGTGCATGCCTACACCAACGACCAGCGGACCGCCGACCAAATTCACAAAGACCCCCGGCGTGCTCGTGCCGCGGCGTGCAACATCATCCCCAGCTCCACCGGCGCCGCTAAGGCAATCGGCAAAGTCATCCCCAAGCTCGACGGCAAGCTCAATGGCTCAGCCCTGCGCGTGCCAGTGGTCAATGGCTCGATCACCGATCTGAGCATCTATTTGAGCAAGCCGACCTCGGTGGCGGAGATCAACGCCGCGTTCAAAGAAGCCGGCGCCGGCAAGCTCAAGGGAATTCTGGAGTACACCGAGGACCCGATCGTCTCCTCGGACATCATCCACAACCCGCACAGCTGCATCTTTGATGCCCTGTCGACGCAAGTGATCGAAGGCAAGCTGGTCAAGGTGTTCGGCTGGTATGACAACGAGTGGGGCTACAGCTGCCGCACCGCGGACCTGGCCGCCATGGTCGGTAAGATGGTGTGACACTGCATCTGCGTCTTCCGGGCACCCGCGGCAGAGGGCAGAGACGGTTGCGGTGCGGAAGCAGCAGAAGTGATTGCGGTAAGTCAGAGAGTCAGAGGCGATTGCGATGCGGGGAAAGCGGCAGAGGCGCTTGCGGTGCGGGGAACCCCCGGACTGACGTCCGGGGCTCGCCTGCAGAGGCAGAGAGCAGAGCTCCGGAACTGACGTTCCTGCGCAGTGCACAGTCTCTGCTCTGGCGAAGGACGTCAGTCCTGAGCTCTGCCCAGGCAGACGCTTGCTATCAAGATCGTTGCAGTTTAGCA
>CAYPIE010000140.1:0-11509 GCA_964410665.1 uncultured Alcaligenaceae bacterium | reverse complement strand
CGGTGACCTGCACGGCGAACCCGTCGGCGACGGCGGTGCCGGTGACCGCGACGGCAGCGGCATCGAAGCCAACGACCGGTTCGCTGAAGATCGCGATGAACCGGGCTTCGGCGATCTCTGTCGGGTCGTCCTGACCGTCGGCCTGCTCGACGGTCACCGTCGGGGCAGGGTCCTCGGTCTCGACCGCGCCAATGTCGACGGCGAGGCCGAGGATGCGGGGGAAGCCTTCTCCACGCTGATCGTTCGAGAGTGGTCCCAGTTCTGCCTGGGTGGCGAGCGCATCGTCGCCGGCGTCGATGGCCGGGCTGCCGTCGACCAGTAGGTGGGTCTGGGTCGGTCCGCCGTGGTCGCGAAGGATCGGGTCAAGGATCTCGTCCAGCGGTCGGGTGCCGTTGCCGTCGACGCCAACCATGTTGCCGTCGACGCCGTCGGTCAAGCCTGCCGCGGAGTCGGCGTCGCCGATGAGACTGTTGCGGCCGGTGATGGTACCGCTGCCGGCGATATCGTCAGAGTTTCCGCCCGCGCTATTGCCGGCGACAATGGTGTTGTGGAGCGTGGCGTTCGCTTGGACGTCATCACTGGTTGGGAACACGGTGTCGGCCCGGAACTGGAGGTTCTGGATGCGTTCATCCTGATCGCGGCCGGTGTCTTCCTGTTTGAACGGGCGGAACTGGTGGTTGGTCAGCAGGAACTCGGCCAGCGCGTCCTGCTCAGTGCCGTCGTCGGTGAAGGTGGCTCCTCCGGTCCGCACCCCACCTTGGTCCAGGTCCACTCGGTTGACCCGGGGGAGTTGCATTGAATCAGGGAACGGGAAGCCGTTGCCGGCGTCGACCAGGAAGTCGATCGTTACCATGCGGAACAACTCGCCCGGGTCGCCCGCGAGTTCGCCGTCGCGGACAAGCTCGGCGACGACGTTGCCGGCCTCGTCCACAATCACTGCGTTTTGGATACGGTCGCCCTCGGCTTCGCTGGTGTCATAGGAGAAGCGGACGCCGGACAGGTGGGCGAATTGGCTGGCGGATGCGGGCGCTCGGGCCACGCCGTGTTCGAGAAGATCGACGATCTCCGACCTCGTCAGCGTCAGCAGCACCAGACCGTTGTTGAAGGCCAGCGTCCTTTGGATGTCCTCCTGTGTGATGTCGCCCGCCTCGATGGAGGCGCGGATGCCTCCGCCGTCTTTGAGCGAGAGCACCACGGTCGGGTCGAACTTGCGAGCCTCGGCGAGGATGGCGTCGGCAGCCAGATTGCCGAGGTTGGTTTCCTGAGTTCGGACGCCGTCGGGGTCGGTCGGGGTGTCATCCCCCGAGCGGTTGCCGTTGAGGAACACGCTGGCGGTGCCGAAAACGTCGTCTTCGGGAGCACCCGGCTTGACTTCGCTGCTCTCAACGAAGAGTCCGCCACCCGTGCGGCCGGCTTGATTGCCGACGAGCGTTACGTTAGTCAGTTTGACCGTGCCCTCATCGTCATTGGCGCCACCGCCACCATCCATCGTCGCGCGGTTCTGCGAGACCGTACTGTTGAGCAGTTCAAGTGTCGAGTCGTGGCGGTTGGCAAAACCGCCGCCGAATTCTGCCTCGTTGTCGGCGATGGTGCTGCCGATCACGAGGGTGATCGCGAGGTCTCCGATGTTGTAAACGCCACCTCCGTGGGTGGCAGCTGTGTTACCGGAGATGGTGCTCTCGAAGATTAATAACGTGTCGAGGTTGGCGATGCCACCCCCTGAGATTTCTGCCTGGTTGTCTACCAACGCACTGTTCTGGAGCTGGAGACTCCCGCGGTTGGCAATCGCACCGCCGAAGCGGGCCATATTGCCGGTGATGATCACGTCGCTCAACAGCAAGCTGCCTTGGTTGTCGATCGTGCCACCGGCGGTGCCGGAGGTACCGTTCGGCAAGCCGCCGGTCAACGTAAGCCCCTGTACTACCGCGAAGCCGTCGCTTGCGATCTGCAGAATCCTCGAGGCCTGGTTAGCGTTGATCGTCAACCGGTCCGCGCCGGGGCCTTCGATGGAGATGATCGAGCCGCGCACGGCGGGTAGTTGCTCGCCGGCGAGTGTGATTGATTGGCCATTGAGCATGGGTGCGAAAGTGATGGTCTCGGAGCCGGCGGAGCCGTTGGCCAACCGAATCGCCTCGCGCAGACTCAGGTCGCCGGCCGAGAAGTCGCCGTCGTCCACGTCTTCGATTGTGTCCACGATGAGGTCGATCCCCAGCGATTGCCGTTCGAACGCGCCGATGTCAACCGTGCCCTCGAAGCGGACGAACGGCGCGCCGCGCTGGTCGCTGGCGAATGGGTTGCCGTCGCGGTCCACGGCTCGGTCGTCGGAGCCGGCGTTGATTGCCGGACTGCCAAGCGGCAACCGGTGCGTTGGGGTCGGGCCGCCGTTGTCGGCCAAAATCGGGTCAAGGACAGTCGTCACATCGACCCCGACGATGTTTCCGTTGACACCATCGCTCACACCGCCGGCACTGGCCGCATTGCCGATCAGGTTATTGCGGCTACTTCCTCCGACGTTGCTACCAACGATGTCGCTGGGGGTAACCCCGCCCCCGACGGTGTTGCCGGCGACGATGCTATTGTTCAGTGCGATCGCGGGCGCGGCAGGGGAGACCGGGACAATGCCACTGCCTTCGTTTAAAGCGACGGTGGTATTGGTGAGAGTTAGTTCCCCCGAGATGAGACGAAAGCCGCCGCCTGTATTGGTCACCGAATTGCCTGAGATCGTGCTGTTGAAGCCGAAGATCACGCCGAATGCCGATTCGACGCCGCCACCGTCCTCGGCGGTGTTGTTCACGACCGTGCTGCCGGTCAGCCTCAGCAACCCCTCAACGACCTGGATGCCTCCGCCGCCTTGTAGGGCTTGATTGCCGTCGATCAGGCTATCGGTGACGGTGAGTTGACCGGAGTCGTTGACGATGCCTCCGCCGTCCAACGCCGCGTTCCCCGAGATGGTGGCATCGATCAGGGTGACAGTGCTCGAGGAGGCATAGATCGCGCCGCCGCTGTCGCCGGAAGTGTTGCCGGTGAGGCGACTGCGGGTCAGGGTGACGCTGCCGCCGGAGACGTGGATCGCTCCGCCGTCGTCCTCGGCCGAGTTGTCGGCGAGGACGGCATCGATCAAGGTGAGGTCTCCGTCCACCAGGATCGCGCCGCCACGGTCGTCGGAGAAGTCGCCGGCGTCAAGGTCCGCCGCGAGGCCGCCGGTGAGGGTCAGTCCGCCGATTTCGGCGGTGACGTCATCGAGGACGCGGAGAATCCGCGAGCCTTGGTCGGCGTCGATGGTCAGTTGGTCGACCCCCGGCCCAGTGATGACCAGGTCTTCGGTGAGCGCAGGCAGCTGCACGCCCGAGAGGGTGATCGTTTCGCCGGTGAGTGTGTTGTCGAAGGTGATTGTGTCTTGTCCGAGCGAGGCGTTCGCCAGAGCGATTGCCTCGCGGAGGCTCAGGTTGCCCTCGGAAAAGTCGCCGTCGTCAACGTCTTCGACCGTGTCCACTCGCAGGTTCAAGCTGACGATCACTTGGCGTTCGAATGCGCCGATGTCGACGGTGCCATTAGCGATCCGAGTGAAGCCGTCGCCGCGCTGGTCGAAGGTAAGGAGGTTGCCGTCCTCGCCGTCCAAGGCCAGGGGATTTGAACCCGCATCGGTGGCCGGGCTGTTGGCGATGAGCAGGTGGGTACGCGTCGGCCCGCCAGTGAAGGTGAGTTCGGGCAACAACACCTGGTCGGCTGGGAGAATTCCACCGCCGTCCCTGCCGACAATGTTGCCGTCGACGCCGTTGGTCAAGCCGGCTGCCCGGTTGGGGTTTCCGATGACGTTAAATCGTGCATCCGCAATGAATCTCGCGCTGCTCCCCAGGTCGTCCACGCTGCCATCTTCCCGTTTGTTCCCGACAATGATGCTGTTGTGGAGTGTCAGAAAGCCGTCGATGTTGAGCCCGGCAGAGAATCCCGCCCGGTTGCCAGTGATCGTCGAATTCCGAATCGCTGTTTCACCGAGCAGGTAGATCGCTCCGCCGCCTTCGCTGGCCTGGTTCCCCGAAAGCGTGCTGTTGATCACCTGCAGTCGGCCGCCTTCCTCGCTGATGGCGCCGCCGCGTTCGCCGGCGCGGTTGCCTGAGAGTGTTGAGTCGCGGACGGTGAGCGTGGCGCCCCTCCCGAGGCTGTTTGCGATGCCGCCGCCGATTTCCGCTTCATTGCCCGCGACGGTCGTCCCCTGAAGCGTCAACGTACCGTCGTTGCCAATGCCGCCACCCAAGAAGGCTTTGCTGTCCTCGATGGTGACGTTGGTCAGCGTCAGGTTGCCTTTGTTCAATATTGCCCCGCCGTTGCTGTCGGAGCCGGTTTGCGGAACTTGGCCGCGCGTGAGGGTTAAGCTCCGAACCGTGGCGGTGACCCCCGATGCGATCTCGAGAATGCGGGACTGTCGTTTCGCATCGATTGTCGTCAAATCTTGCCCGCGACCTGTAATGGTCAGATCATCGGTAACTGTGGGCAATTGATAACTGAAGTTTAAGACAATCGGCTTCCCATCGAGGCTGGGATCAAACACGATGGTGTCGGCCCCGGAACCGGCCGGGGCGTCGAAAAAGGGCTGATCCCTGTTGGCGGCTTGGACCGCCTCGCGGAGTGTGACGAAGCCGTCATTGTTGATCACGTCGCTGGGGTCGGTGACCACGATCGTCGCCGGGGTGATCCGGTTTTCCAACAACTCGATCGAGGGGCGGGCGCGTTGGGTCATATAGGTTACCTATGGTGAAGGTGATGGATCGGTCGCCGGGTGTAAGCCTGCGGAGCCATGTCCCGCCGTGGCTGGCGAAGGTCATGGATGGTTTCTCAAGCGAATGGACGCTCGCCCCTCAAAGAATTTTTCTAGTACTTCTGGCCGGGGCAGGGCTGGACATTGACCAGGATCTGCTCGAAGGGTGCACGGAAGATGAACTTTTCTTCTGTTGCAAGTGATTATGCCGGGTGGAAAGGCCTGCATTTCGCGGAGGGCGTGGGACCGGTTCCGCAACAGCACCGTAGGGGCGGCCTCAATCGAGGATGGCCAGATTATCGCGGTGGATCATCTCGATATATGGGACCTGGCCCAGGACGGCGGTGACCTGCTCGGTTCGCAAGCCCTTAATCTGAATGGCTTCCTCGGCGGTGTAATTGCACAGCCCGCGGGCCACCTCCTGGCCCTCGGGACCGCATACCGCCACGACATCTCCCTTGCCGAACCGGCCCACCACCTGGATCACACCGATGGGCAACAGGCTTCGGCCGCGGCGACAGATGGCGGCAACGGCACCGGCATCGACGTGCAGCTGGCCGCGGGGCTGGGCGGTGTAGCCGAACCACCGTTTACGCGCTGGCACCGTGCTTCCGTGGGGCAAAAACAGGGTGCCCACCGGTTCACCGGCTAGGATCGCATCCAGAATGCCCGGGCGGGTGCCGTTGGCCATGATCACCGATTCGCCTGCGGCGGTGGCCAGGCGGGCAGCGCGGAGCTTGCTGCGCATGCCACCGGTGCCGAGATGGCTACGGCTGGTACCCGCCATCTCGGTGATAGATCGGTCGATGTGGGGCACCGTGGACACGATTCGCGCGGTGGGATCTTGTTCGGGATCGCTGGTGAACAGGCCATCGACGTTGGTTAAGAGGATTAGCAGCGAGGCCTGGAGCAGGTTGGTGACCATGGCCGCGAGCGAGTCGTTGTCGCCAAAGCGGATCTCGGCGACGCTGATGGTATCGTTCTCATTGATGATGGGTAAACAGCCCCATTCGAGGAGCGTATGAATAGTGTTTCGCGCGTTAAGGTAGCGGACCCGGTGATCGAAATCGCCCGCGGTGAGCAGGATTTGGCCGGTTTGCACCCCGTGGGTGTGTAGGCAGTCCTGATACAGCTGCATTAAGACGTTTTGGCCGATGGCCGCGCAGGCCTGGAGGTGGGGGAGATCCGTGGGACGGTGGAGAAGTGCGAGTTTGCCGATGCCAGCGCCGATAGCGCCAGAGGAGACGAGCACGATGTGTCGGCCAGTGTGGCGGATACGGACCAGCTGGTCGGAGAGGGCTTGCACGCGCGCTTGGTCTAGCCGACCCACCGCATCGGCTAGGACGTTGGTGCCGACTTTGACCACGATGGTGCGGGCGTCGAGCAGGATTTCCTGGCGGACCGGGTCGGGCAGTGGTGTCATGGCAATGCGGGGTGGGAGGTTGGTGATCTTCCGAGCCCACCCTCAGCAATGCCAGGAACGTCGGGACAAATCAAGCCAGGTCGAGGTCCTTTTTCAGCTTGGTGTACCAGTCGCTGAACCAGCCGGTCTTGACTTTGGTGTTGCCACTATCTTCCATGACTTCGATGATCATCTTCTTGAGTTGACGATCGTTCTTCTTGCCCTGAGCGGTGCGCTTGGCATTA
Organism: uncultured Alcaligenaceae bacterium; assembly: GCA_964410665.1. Classification (GTDB taxonomy): domain Bacteria; phylum Planctomycetota; class Planctomycetia; order Gemmatales; family Gemmataceae; genus CAYPIE01. Next base: position 5,106 of record CAYPIE010000140.1, on the reverse strand, counting down.
TCGAAGATCATGTTGAATTCGCGCTCATCGATTTTGCCGTCATTGCCGGCAGCGGCCTCGACCTGGTCACGGATTTGCTTCATCAGCACACTTTCCATGACGTAGTTCTGTTGTTCGCAGACTTGTTGAAGGGCGCTTCGGGCAGAGTCGATGCTGATCCCTTGTTGGATGGCGAGCTGGAGAATTTCCTTCTCCTCGTCGCGGTCGATATACTTGTCGTCGTAGGCACGCAGTTTGATCTCATCCACGAAACGACGCTTCAGTTCATCGATGGCCATGATGCGCATCTCCTTGAAAAGGTTGGGTGGGGGTTGAAAATCCACAGCCCGGGTGCCGGGCCGGCACGCACATCAGGTTGTTCGTCCCACCGAGTCGAGGATTTATCGACTTGGCTCCGATTATATCGTAGCGTAGCTCGCAGACCAAACCACGCGAATCTCTGGCTCGCAAAGGATCATGCCGCATGAACCAGGTTCAGCCCGTCTCGGTTGCCCAGCCGGAGGAGGCGCGGGGGTTCCCCCGGGCCTCCTTCGCCCTGACCCTGCTGTTGGGCATTAACTTGCTCAACTACATCGATCGTTATGTGCTTGCGGGGGTCATGCCCAAGCTGCAACTCGACGCGGCGATCTTTTCACCGACGGACCCTTGGCTGAAGACCAAGCTCGGCGCGCTGACGACGATGTTCATGGTCAGCTACATGCTGATGTCGCCGGTGTTCGGCTGGCTGGGTGACAAGCGGTCCCGTTGGATGATCATCGGGCTGGCAGTGATCCTGTGGAGCCTGGCTTCGGGGGGCTCGGGGTTGGCGGTGTCGTTCTGGATGCTGCTGGCCACCCGCTGTCTGGTCGGCGTTGGTGAGGCAGCCTATGGGCCGGTCGCGCCGGCGATCCTGTGTGACATTTACGAAGAGCGGCGGCGCGGCAAGATCTTGGCCCTGTTCTATGCCGCCATCCCGGTCGGAAGTGCCCTGGGCTTTGTCATTGGCGGTACCATTGCCGACACTCCTTTAGGTTGGCGTTGGGCGTTTCTCGTCGTGGTGTTGCCGGGCTTGCTGTTAGGGCTGCTCTGCTTCCGGATGACCGACCCGCCGCGCAGTCACCGGCTCGGTGAGCGAATCGGACCGCGCGAATATCCCCGAGTGCTCAAGCGACTGTTCCAAATCCGCTCCTACCGCCTCAATACCCTGGGCATGACCGCCTCAACCTTTGTGCTCGGCGGTGTCGCTGTCTGGGTGCCCCTATTCATCTTTGAGCGGGAAGCGAGTTTTGTGATTACCCAGGAGTCGATCGTCGAGCTGCGGCAGCTGGAGACCTCGGCGGGCACGCCGGTGGTCCCGGCCGAGGTGCTGGACAAGCTGGAGGCGGCGGTCGACTCCGACCGAGTGATGGACACGCCGGCGATGAAGGCGTACCTGGCGGAGTTGCTGACACCTGCTGAACTGGAGTTATACGCCAAGTGGATTTACGACCCGACGTTGACGGAGGATTCCTTGAGCACCGGCGCCATTGGGCTCTACTTCGGAGCGATCCTGGTGGTGTCCGGGCTACTGGCGACGCTCCTGGGCGGTTATTTGGGGGACCGGTTCCGTGACCGCTTCCCCGGAGCGTACTTTTGGGTGGCAGGTATCGGCCAGCTGATCGGCCTCCCGTTTTTCATCGCCATGCTGTTTTTACCGTTCCCGTACGCCTGGGGCGCGATCCTGGTGGCCGTGTTCTGCCTGTTTCTCAACACCGGGCCGACCAACACTGTGCTCGCCAACGTCACCCACTCCAGCATCCGGGCCACCGGTTTTGCCATCAACATCCTCATTATCCACGCCTTCGGCGATGCGATTTCACCGTTGATCATCGGCGCCATCGCCGATGTCACCAACCTGCGCACTGCCTTTTTCATTATTTGTGCCCCGCTGGCGCTCAGCGGGCTTTTGTGGATCTGGGGAGCCCAGTATCTGCGGGCGGATACCGATCGTGCGGCGGAGTTTCGTCTGGAATGACCGATGCGATGTGTCAGCAAGCAGCCCCGGGATGGCGGTCGGGGCTGCGTGATCGGCTCTCAGCGTAAACGTGCGGAGTGTTGATACTGCAGGTTGAGATAGATAAACGTGGTGGCCGTGCCAAAGAAGGCCAAGGCAGGCGCCAGACCGAGCCCCAGAAGGGCATCGGCAGTGAACTGAGTGATCAATGTCGCTGCCCCCATGAGGGTGATCCCTTGAACTTGGCTCAAGGTCAGCAAGATCGGCGAAGCCAGCACGAAAGTAAACAACAGTACCAACACGCCAAACAGAAAGACTTGCTCGGGATTGTCCCGTACGATTCGCCACCAGCGACCCAACACACCGCTTAGGCCCAGTTCCTCCTCGACGACCACAATGGGAACCAGCAAGACAGACAAGCCGACGAGTAACCAGCAGATTACCCCGGCGAGGAGGTTGTGCACATTCACAACTCCCCCCACCAGTTGCAGGCGGAAGGCGTCGGGCATAGCCTCGACAACCCACTGTGGAAAGTTACTCATCAACATGAGCAGAAACCATGGGATCCCCGGCATCAGCACCATAATGGGAAGCAGGCGACGTAGGATGGCTCCAAAGCCATGACGGACTTCATTCCAGTGCGCTGGACGTAACAGTGACTCTTCCAGATGGGTCAGTCGGGCTACCGCGGCCATGACACTGGCGAAGCCTAAGGTCAGGATCATGGCGAAGACGGTGTTTAAGAGATAAGCAGGCATTGTCACCAACCGTGGTAGACTCCAGACCAAGGCGGTCCCTGCTAGCAGGGTGAAGATCCCCCCGAGCAGGGCAATGCGGAATTTGTCGCGGCTCATCGCGCTATCGACCGCGGCGGCCATTTCTTCGATCACCCCGCGAATACCGATGGTCTGCAATCGCAACGGGTCGATGCGTGACATGGTGGCATTGGGGGCAATCGATTCCGTGGTGCCATTGCTGCCTGGGGGAGACGCACCGAGTGCTGCTTCCTCGGCGCGGGGAACGAGGTCAGCAAACTCGTCAATGTATTCGGGTGTGACCCACTTGGTTTCGGATTTGCGTCGAATCATAATGCTCGCCGGAAAGGTTCCGGACTGCAGGTGGTGCCGGACCGAGGCAGTGCTGTTGGCGCGCACCACTCGACCATCCGGCAACCGGATGTACCAGGTTTGCTTGACTTTACTCATGCGATGACTCGAACAATAAAATCGGGGATGCGCGGCGAATCCATCGCGTTGTCGGCTTCCTCGCGATGCTACGACTATAAGCATTGTTTGATGGTTTCCGCAAGGGCAGATCGGGGATTCGACCAGGGTGAACATCGGTCCCGGCGGCTGTGTCGATTTCTCTAGACGCTCTCGATATCATGATGAGAGATGAGGCGTAACCTTGAGGTGAAGAGTCTGATGGCATCACGCGGACGGGTTGTATTAGCGATGAGCGGCGGCGTGGATAGCTCGGTGGCCGCGGTCTTGCTCAAGGAGCAGGGCTATGAGGTGATCGGTATGTTTATGCGTACCGGCGTACACACACCTGAACCGGCCGTGGAGCAGAGTAAAGCGCACAAAAAGGGTTGCTGCAGCGCCATCGATGCCGGGGATGCACGCCGGGTGGCCGACCGCCTGGACATTCCGTTCTATGCCCTGGACTTCGAGAAAGACTTCAACCGCATCATCGACTACTTTACGGATGAATATCTGGCCGGTCGCACGCCGAACCCGTGTGTGGTGTGCAACAACTGGTTGAAGTTCGGCAAACTCTGGTCGTTCGGCAAGCAGCTGGATGCAGACTATATTGCCACCGGGCATTATGCTCAGGTCCTAGTCAATGATGTGGGTGACTACGAACTCCATCGTGGGCTCGACCCGGGCAAGGACCAATCCTATGTGCTGCACGGTATTCGCCGCGTGCTGTTGCCTCGCTTATTGTTTCCCGTCGGCGGCTTTCGCAAGGACGAGATCCGGGCGATGGCTCGGGAGTTTGGCCTAGGCGTAGCGGACAAGCCGGACAGTGTTGAGATCTGTTTTGTGCCGGACAATGATCATGCCGGTCTGATTCGGCAACGGAAGCCCGACCTGGCCACGGCTGGGCCGATTGTGGATCGTGCAGGCAATCCGCTGGGCGAACATGATGGCATCGAACGCTTTACCATCGGCCAGCGAAAAGGGCTGGGCATCGCGACAACGGGTCGCCGCTATGTGCTGGAGATTGTTCCGGATTCAAACACGGTGGTGCTCGGCGAGCAGGCGGAGTTGTTGGCGGGGGGGCTGGAAGCCTCGGAAGTGAACTGGCTGATCGATCCCCCCGCGGATGCCCCGCTGGGCTGTGAGGTCAAAATCCGCTATCGGCATGCAGCAGCGCCTGCACAGGTAAGGGCTAGCGGTGAGCGTGGCGTCGAGATACGCTTTGAGACGCCCCAAAGTGCGATTACCCCGGGGCAGGCGGTGGTGTTCTACGCGGGCAATCGGGTGCTAGGGGGTGGCTGGATTGAACGAGCTCTCCGTTAGGCCCCGACTCTTTTCTTGGTGACAGGAGGTCTTGCCATCCGGACGGCTCAACCCTCACGCTGGTTTTGGGGCACGGTGTTTGTGTTGGTGCTGCTCGCTTGGACCGCCGCCCTGCTGCGTCCGGTGCCGGCGACGGAAACCATTGAGGAATGGGGTGGCCAGGGAGCAACCTTCTATATTTCTAAGATCGCTCATGTTTTTGGCTATGCCTTTCTGACCATTCTGGCATCGCGGCTTGTCGGCTCAGCCGCCTCCGCACTCGGTCTGCTATTTCTTTTACTCGTTCATGGGGCAGGTGCTGAACTACTCCAGGGCTTCACCGGGCGGCATCCGTCGTGGCGCGATGTTGGTCTGGACTTGATTGGCATCAGCCTGGGACTCGGGCTGACGTGGTCGCGATGGGGCGGTCGATTGAGGTAGCGTGACTCCGCTGGGGGTGATTCGCACGAAGGGCGGATCGGAAGTAGAGGCGTTTGCGGTGCGGTAGAAGCAGAGGCAATTGCGGTGCGGCAGAGGCGGTTGCGGTGCGGGGAAAGAGGCAGAGGCGATTGCGAGGAGAAGCAGAAGCGGTTGCGATGCGGGGAAAGCGGCAGAGGCGATTGCGGTGCG
>CAYPIE010000139.1:0-11860 GCA_964410665.1 uncultured Alcaligenaceae bacterium | reverse complement strand
TTGGGGTGGTGTTCTGTGTTGTGCGGGGGTGGGGGGGTTGTTGGATATTTGGGGGGCGGGGGTGGTGGGGGTGGCGGCGGCTGGTCATCATCGAGTTGCTTGACCAGGGCCACCCAGTCCTGGTTGCTCTGGTTCGGCGGCAGGCCGATGGCGCGGTTGCCGCCGCCTTGGATTTGTTGCACCGTGCCGTTTTGTAGAGCCCCGCCGTTGCGTGGGTCGAACCACTTGACCTCGAAGGTTTGACCCGCAGAGGCATCACTCAGATCCACGCTGGTGTTGCCGCCGGTCTTGAGATAGACGACGTAGACCTCGCCAGGCTTGTAGAAGCCATAATCGTTCGACGCGCTGCTGATGGAGTTGTCGTTCTGCATCTCCCAGAACGGCACGTTGTTGTCGTTGAAGAAATCCAAGGCGTGACGGGTGTAGTCCCACCAGTCGTCCCGGCTGCGGAAATCGTTGAGGGTCAGATCGGAGTGGTCGTAGGCATAGCCAAAATACCACTCGTTGCCCCAGCCGCCGGCCATGAAGGTGCCCCACAGGGCGTTCTTGCGGCCGTCCTCGTGCGAGTTGCCGGCGTTGTTGTCAGGGCGGATGGCCGCCTGGGCATCGCCCGGCTCGTCGACCGCGATCGCCCACGGCTTGCCCGAGGCCTCCGAGCGGTCCACCCACTCTTTCGTATCGCGGAACACATTCCCGAAGTCGGACCGGCTGGTCTGCAGCGAGGCGCCGGTCAGCTCCGACGCATCGCCCAGCAGCGGGCCGTAGACACTGTTCTTCGCACCCGGGTAGGTGTGGACGACGATGTGGTGGTCGTAGGGGTCGTTGTCGCGGAAGTACTGTGCGAAGTCTTTGAGCTGGTTGGTCGAGTTGGTGTTCTCCTCGCCGAGGTTCCAGTTCAAGGCCAGGTGATGCGAGAACCGGGCAATCAACTCGCGGTAGTACAGCTTGCGTTGGACGCCGAGGTTGCCGCCGTCGAGGAGCTGGTCGTTCTCGGTCTCCTGGGTCTTGAAGTGGAGGAACATGCCCTGGGCGGTGGCGTGCTCGAACACTACCTCCCACTGGTCCAACCGCGACACGTCCATCCGGAACCGCTCGTTGTAGTCCAGGTACGGGAAGACATTGCGGTCGTCGCCGCCGATGTTCATCGGCAGGAAGCTCATCGCGTTCAGCCCCTCGCTAGCGAGGTAGTTGACTGCCCCGATCAGGCCCTTGCCCTTGCCGCCCGCCCAGGTCGGGTCGTCGTTGTTCCAGTCCTGGACGTGCGGGGCGTAGTCCTTGACCAGGTTGTCCTTGTTGCCGTCGTTCTTGAATGAGCCGTCGAAGTCCTCGTAAGCGAGTAGGTTCTCCGGGGCGTCCGGGCCCTGTTTGAGGAAGTACTCGCCGGTCTCCTCGAATTGCAAGTAGCGTTCGCCGACGTAGTTCAGCCGGCCCTTGCTCCGCAGGTCGCGGCCAGACTTGTCGCTGTCGGCGATCTGGAAGGACCCGGCGGCCCCGTCGAAGAATCCGGCACTGCTGCCGGCGTAGGGGTTGTCGCTGACGGCGACGTTGTTGCCGGTGCGGAACGATGCGACGTAGGTCCACGCGCCGACCTCGTCCGGCGAGAAGTGAACGCGCCACTTGTTGCCGGACGTAGACGAGGTGTTGGCCGCGTTGCCGTCGGCGGCGTAATACCCCGGTACGGTGTAGGTTTTCCCGCTGGGGTGAGTGAAGGTGACGTCGGCCCGGTAGTCGGTGAATGGGTTCTTGGCGTCCGTCTCACTGGTCTGCGGGCCGTCGAAGGTGAGCGTCACCTTGTGCCACTTCTTCAACTCACCGCTGATCTGGGCGTTGCCGGCCCCAGAGACATCCCCGATAGGTGACTGCGGCGCGTTGGTGTCCAGCAAGGCGCTGCCAACGTTTAGCGTGATGCGGTCCAAAACATAGCCATCGGAGCGGCCGGAGATTTCCAGCCGGTAGAGCGTGTTCGCATCAAGCCCGACGTTGGCTTGCCGCTTGTTGTGATTGACGTCGAATGTCGTCCCCCAGCGCAAATCTCGATCCGAGCCACCCAGCCCAGTGAACAGCTTGGTGGGCGGTTGCACGACCGCACCGGTTTCGGCATTCACGACGGCCACATAGGCATCGTTGCCGGTGTCGGTCCGCTGTTGGCCGCCCACTCCGTTTTCATAACGATCGCTGGGGTTCATGACCGAGTACATGCGGCCGGAATGCAGGGCGATGTAGTAATCCCCGCTTTGATCCGTGTAGAACTCGTAGCTGAGCGTTTGGCCGTCCGGCACCCGACCGTAACTACTGCTGGCAGCGTCCCAGAGCAGCGATTCTTTGCCGTCCACAGTTACTGGCGTCCAGTCGCCGACGGGTGCCGCGGCTTCGGCTTCGAGCACCAGGCGGCCGTTCTCAACCAGGAACGCTTGCCTGGTCGACCCGGACGCATCGTAGGCGAACACGTCCACCGTGTCGGTGTCAGTGTTCCCGTCGTTGTCGGTAACCGTCAGCTCGAAGGAATAGGTCCCCTGCTCCAGGCCGAAGAGATCCACGTCCGCGCTGTCGGCGTTCTGCAGCGTCGCCTGGTTGGGGCCAGCAAGTTGTTCCCACGCGTAGCCGACGATGGAGCCATCCGCGTCGGTGCCGGACCCGTTGAGGGTGGCCCGCTCGTCGAGACCGAACGAGCGATCCGGGCCGGCGTTGGCGATCGGGTCCCCCGCCGCGGCGGGGTTGTCGACCGCCAGATGCGATGCGGGAATAATCACCTTTTGTTGGCCGGGTCCCTCGAAGAACAGCTGCATGGTCACGGTGCCCTGCTGCTGGAAATGCTCCAAACGCAGGGGGTACCAACCGGCATCCAGAGGTAAGGTCGCCTTATCCTCCGTTGCAGTGTGAGTATTCCAGTTGTTAATGATCAGCTGATTACCAATCCAAAGACGAACCCCATCATTGGAAATGGTCGAAAAAGTCCAATCCCCGGATTGATCAATTTTGACCCAACCAGTCCAACGTTCGGAGTAGGCATCGTCGGCAGCAACCGAAGTACCCGCTGGCGCATCCCCCCAATCCGACTCGGAAAAGTCGATGGTGGGATCCACTCGGGTAGTTGCCAAGCTGGTCAGATTGGTTTCGTTAAAGTATTCCCCAAACAACCCCTCAACCGCAGGAACCACTCGGACTTCCAAGTGATCGATATGTAGGCGGGGCGTTTGCCGAGTCCGAGTGGCGACGGCCCGGCCGGCGTTCTTGAAACGTTGCCGTTTCATTCAATGTTTCCCTATACGAGCAAGTGTGCGAGTCAAACCATGCGCTGAGGAGAAGAGGTCCGCAACAGTGGTGCCGACGGGGAGGCACGAAACTATAGTCGCCAGATAGTTACCGGTCAAACCAGCAAGTGGAAAAATGCCTGGACTGCTCGTAAAATGAAGTTTCTGTGTGTGTGGCTGGTCGACTTGACCACCTGGTGTCCACCCTTTGGTTAGGGGCCGCTCGGGTCCCCTCAACTTCTCCAAATCCAATGCCCCGCACGACCAAGTCAACTCGATCCTGGAAACACCCGAACACCCGGTTGGCTTCGAACCCGCGCGGTGGCAACTCAACTCCAGTCGTCAGCCCACGCAGGCCTGGCGGATCGACCGGTGGGCATGGAACCGATCGCGAGGAGGCAAATGATGCGTTACTCTGATGAAAGCTATAATCTCCGCATCGAACTGGACACCAAACACTTTGAGTTGTCCCCCCCAGAAGCCGAGCTGTTGCAGTCCAGTCTTTCGCCGCTACGCAAGTTGACCGAGCCGTTTCCCGTTTCGGACTTGTACATCACCATCGCTCGCGAGCCGCGCAGCTCCGAGCATGAGGTGAAAACGGCACTGGTGCTTACTGGCAAAACCCTGTTTAGTCGGGATGCCGATATCACCTGGCATCCTGCGTTGGAACGCTGTGTCGACAACTTGGTTCAGCAGGTAACCGCTTACAAGGAAGCCTTGAGCCATCACGAAGAATTGCACAAACATCGTCTGGGCACCTACCAGGAAGTGGTGCCAAGTCAGGAACTGGACCTCGAGCGGTTGGAATCCGCCGTGCAACGTGGAGATTATGCCGAGTTTCGCCACGCGTTGGATCTCTATGAGGAATCGCTGCGCCGGCGGGTCGGTCGCTGGGTGGGTCGTTATCCGGAGGTCCAGGCGAAGATTGGCTCGGAGCTGGCCATTGCCGATTTGGTGGAGGCCGTCTGCTTAAACGCCTTTGAGAATTATTCGCACTGGTCGCGTTCAGTCCGATTTGGCGATTGGTTAGAGCACCTGATCGATGCCTCGATTAAGGGCCTTCTGCAGCATCCCGAGCAAGAACTGGAAAACATCGCCTTTGCCCGCACTCTTCGCGAGTTAGCGCAGGAGCAACCCCCGCAGGCCGAGTAGGTCGCCTCCACCAACGCACTAGTCGCGCATCGATGTCGATGCCAAAACGCCTCCCCGTTGGTCATGGAAGTTCGACCAGCGAACCTAGCAACCGGTCCAAGATCGGTACACAATCGATCCTCCGTGGAAGGCAGACATCATGGGACCGGTGGGTCAGTGGACATTGCAAGCCTGTTTGTGGGAGGTGACCGCCCGCAAGCCGGGCAATGTCCATCGCGAAGCCGACTTCGCCGATCTGACCTATCTTGACTTCGCCTTGAGTGCTGGCATGATCGCTCCGGTACTCGATGCCGCACCGGTCCAGTCGATTGGCGAAACGATTGCGGCAGCCGTCGAGGCCACCCGACAGGTCGCCGCCAGTAATACCAATCTTGGCATGATTCTGTTACTTGCTCCTCTCGCCAGTGTGCCGCTGAACGAGCCTCTGCGTCTTGGGCTGGTGCGACGCCTGAGTACCCTGAGCGTCCGAGACGCTTCGCTGAGCTATGCCGCCATCCGCCGCGCCCAGCCTGGGGGTCTTGGCCAAGTGGATCAGGCGGATGTGGCCGAGGAGCCGACCTGTACCCTCCTCGAGGCCATGCAGTTGGCCGCCGAGCGTGATCAAATTGCTCGGCAATATGCGCATTCTTATCAGGATATTTTTACCTTTGGACTGGCGGCTCTTCAAGCGGGGATCACCCGTCATCACGCCCTCGAGCCGGCCATCATTCACTGTCAGCTCAGCTGGCTCGCCACGTTTCCGGACTCGCTGATTGCCCGCAAACTGGGGCCCGCGATCGCCGCGGAGGCCATGCAACGGGCCCAGCAAGCGCAGGAGGGTGGTACCGCTGCCATCGCCGACTTCGATGTTTGGCTGCGTGCCGATGGTCATCGCCGCAACCCTGGCACCACTGCCGATCTTGTGGCAGCCACGCTGTTTGTCGCCCTACGGACTGGCATGAAGTTGCCCGAACGGTGGACCGGGTAAATCGCAGTTTGTGCACGGCCCGTCAAGCAAGCCTCGCCGAAGTACTGCAGAATCGATAGCATGGCAGGTGCCAGGAACTGCTTTGGATCGCTTTGAGCACCCGCCATGCATCGCGAAATATCCCATGTTGATGAGGTGTTTGAGTCCCATTCCGACCTCGGTCTGTATTTCCTGACCGGGCTGATCGGTGTGCTTATTGGCCTCGACCTCTGGCCGTCTCTGGCGAGTTGGCTCGCCACCTATGACCTCAATTTACCCACCTGGTCGAATGAGCTCTATGGCTTTCGCTTCGCCTTAATCGCGGCCTTTCTAGGTGGCCTACGCATCCTCTATGCCTCCATGGATTCCCTGTTGGAGGGGCGACTGGGCGCTGACTTAGCTTTGGCGATCGCGGTCATCGCGGCCATCTTGATCGATGAGCCCCTTGTCGCCGCTGAGGTGGTGTTTATCGGGCTGTTCGGCGAGTGCCTGGAGGCGATCACCTTCGCCCGAACCCAACAGGCGATCGGCAAGCTGGCCGAGCTATTCCCGCGGCGGTGCTGGCGATTGCGCGACGGCCAAGAAGTGCGTGTCTTTACCACCGAGGTCCAGGTTGGCGACCGTGTGGTGGTAAAGCCCGGCGCCAAGGTGCCGGTCGACGGGGTGATCGTCGATGGCCGCTCGGCGGTCGATATCAGCTCACTGACCGGCGAAAGCCTGCCGATTGATAAGGGCATTGGCGATGAAGTTCTGGCCGGCAGCGTCAACCAGTTCGGTGCACTCACCATCGAAACGCAAAAGATCCAGGAACAGACCGTCGCCGGGCAAGTGATCGAGCTAACCCGCCAGGCCCTCAAGGATAAAGCGCCCATTGAGCGGCATGCCGATCGGTTGGCACGCTACTTTTTGCCCGTAGTACTCGGATTAGCCCTGCTCACGTTTCTGGGCTACATGGCCTACTACATGGGCCCCTTCCAGGCCCCGGAAGACCGCTCCAGCCTCGGCGCTGCGGTGCGGCTCAGCATCTACCCAACCCTGGCGGTCTTGGTGGTCGCCTGCCCCTGTGCGTTGATCCTGGCCACCCCGGCGGCAATCATTGCGGCGTTGGGCCGCTTAGCCGGAACCGGTGTACAGATCAAAGGGGGAGCGGCCATCGAGCGGCTGGCTCACGTCTCGGTAATGGCCTTTGACAAGACCGGCACGCTTACCGAAGGGCGGCTGGAGCTGGGGTCGATCCTTCCCCTAGATGGTCGGTCGGATACGGAGGTCGTCCATACTGCTGCCCTGGCTGAGCAGGGCAGTGAGCACCCGATCGCGCGGTTGATTCTCGACGAAGCCCGACAGCGTGCGTTGCCTCTGACTCCCACCGATGACTTCCAGGCCCACCCAGGTGCGGGGGTTCTGGCCCAAGTCGGCCCGCAGAAGATTTTGGTCGGCAACCGACGTCTGCTTGAGGAACAGAACATTTCCATCTCCCCCGCCGCGATCGAGCTCCTTCAGCAACTGGATGCGGGTGGACAAACGGCGTTGCTGGTGGTCCAGGACAGCGTGATTCTTGGAGCGATTGGTGCTCGAGATCGCGTCCGCCCCGAGGCCGCTGGCATTTTGAGCGAACTACAGACCCTCGGCATCGAACGAATCGCGGTGCTGACCGGCGACCGCTTCGCGGCCGCTCAAGCTTTGGCGGCACAACTGCCCCCGGGCGTGGAGGTCCACGCCGAGTTGCTGCCCGGTCAAAAGGCCGAGTGGATCGCTCAAGTGACCCAAGCTTCGGATCGCGTCCTGCCAGCGCCGGCCAACGACACTCCCTCGGTCACCACGACCGCCCAAACCAGCGCGATGGTCGGCGATGGCGTCAACGATGCCCCGGCCTTGGCTGGGGCGAGTGTCGGCATCGCCATCGGCACCGGTACCGACATTGCCGCCGAAGCCGGGGACATCGTGCTGCTCCGCGATCCCCTGCAACCGTTGCCCTTGTTGCTGCGCTTGTCGCGACAAACTGTCCAGATCATCCGACAAAACATTATAATCTTTGCATTTATTGTCAATTTGCTAGGAGTCTTGGTCACCGCCTGGTTGTGGCCGCTGTTTAGCTCCTCACCCGGTTGGTACGAGTCAGCGCCGCTGGCGGGAGCCATTTATCACCAGCTTGCCTCGCTGTTGGTGCTGCTCAACTCCATGCGACTATTAACCTTTGAGCGAGCCAGCTCGAATCCGAGCTGGCAGCGTTTCCGCGCCTGGCTGGGCAACCTGGATGCCTGGATGGGCCGGAATCTGCAGCTCGACCATCTTTTGCATGAAGCGAGCCATCACTGGAAGCCAATCCTGGGCGCTGCGTTGCTGCTGGCTGCGGTGGCGATTCCGCTGAGTGGTCTGGTGCGGGTCGGACCCGACCAGGTGGCGATCGTGCAGCGCTTTGGCCGGCTGCACACGCAGCTCGAACCCGGTCTAAGCTGGCGCTGGCCCTGGCCGATCGAGACCGTGACCAAGATCAAACCCAACGAGGTCCGCACGCTGGCCTTTGGGTTTCAGCCCAGTGCGAACCCAGCGGCACGACCGGACCCCGACACTCCGATCTTTCGGCGAGATTCCGACAGCCCCCAGGCCATGACCTGGGCGACCCAACATGGCGAAGGCCAGCGCTCCGATGAGGCCATCATGATTACTGGGGATGGCAACTTGATCGAGGTGATGGCCACGGTCCGTTATCAAGTCCGTCATCCGAGACAGTTTTTGTTTGGCGTCAACCAGCCCGAACAGGTGTTGCGTTTGGCCACTGAATCGGTGTTGCGTGAGCTCGTTGCGGGGCAAGCATTTCTGGAGCTTTTGCGCGTGCAGCCAGGTTTCCAAACGATTGTCTTAGAAAGAGTCCGCCAGCGCTGTCAGGAAATGGCCCCTGGCGGACTGGGGATCCACCTGGACGGCCTGGCCTTGCACGATGTCCATCCACCGCGTGAGGTGGTCGGCGCCTATCATGCGGTGGCCGAAGCCATGGAGCGCAAGGAGACCCGCATCAATGAGGCCAAAGCCCTGGCGTTGCGGGAGAAGCGTCGGGCAGAACAGACACGGGCCAATATCATCGAGCTTGCCGAGGCAGCTCGTGCCGAAACGGTCGCTCAAGCCCAGGCCAAGGCCAGCGTTTTCCGAACCCGCCAGCGTTCCCGGGACCGCTTGGATTGGTGGAGCGAACTGCTACTGTTGATGCAGGGGCTGGCCGAAACAAGCAACGGCACCCCGGCCAAGCAAGCGCTCCAGGACTACCAACAGCGTCGCGAGCAATGGCGTTCGGCCCAGCGTTACTTGACCGATTTCCGCCTGAGCTGGACGGCTTTGGCGGAGGTCCTGGGCACCCGAGACAAGATTCTGATTGACTCCGACCAGGTGCCCGGTCGCCGCCAACTCTATTTGCTCGACCCCGAGACCCTACGCTTACCTGCCATGCGCAACCGCAGCGACCGGCTACGACGAGAACCCTAGTCGGTGTCGAGTCCTCGCCAGCCTCACCCTGGCGGAGGCCGGCCAACTGCGGTAATCTAGAGGTTGATCCTCCCGTCCTCTTCGAGGTCTATCATGCCCCAACGCATGCACTGGCTCGGGCATTCGTGCTTGCTGTTCGAGACGGACGCCGGACATGTCCTGGTTGATCCGTTTCTCACCGGCAACCCCAAGGCCGCCCAGGACGCTGCGACCGTTCCAGCCGATTTCATCCTGGTCTCCCACGGTCATAGCGATCATGTCGGCGATACCGTCGCCATCGCTCAGCGAACCGGAGCCACCGTCATTGCGAACTTTGAAATCGCCAACTGGTTTGGCAAGCACGGGGTCAAGAAGGTGCACGGCATGCAGCACGGCGGCAGCTACACCTTCCCGTTTGGCCGGGTCAAATTCACCCTGGCCTTTCATGGCTCCGCGTTGCCCGACGGCAGTTATGGTGGCAATCCGTGTGGCTTTCTCCTCACCTTTGCCGATGGAAAACGCGTCTATGATGCCGCCGATACCGGGCTGTTTGGCGATATGCAGCTGATTGGCGACGAGGGGATCGATTTAGCCATCCTGCCCATTGGGGATAACTTTACGATGGGCCCGGAAGATGCGCTGCGGGCCGTTCAGTTGCTACGGCCCAAACGGGTCCTACCGATTCATTATGATACGTTTCCTCTGATCGCCCAGGACGCACAAGCGTTTGCCCGCACCGTGCAGCAGGCCACCGGCGTCCCCGTTTCAGTGCTCCAACCCGGTGAGAGTCTCGAGGTGTGAGCCCGCCGCCTACGCGGCTTCCTCTTGCCTCTGTTGAGGAGTCTGCTTGTGAATGGCTTCGATTCTGCCGCCCTGGAATACCTGCGTTATCAGACACGCCGTCATTTCTTGCGTGATAGCACCCTTGGGTTGGGCAGTCTGGCCCTGGCCTCGTTCCTTGGCCGGCCAGCCGGTCAAAGTCAGGCGGGGGAGGTCATCAACCCGCTGGCTGCCAAAGCGCCGCCGACCCGATCGCCGGCCAAGCAGGTGATCTATCTACATATGGCCGGATCGCCACCCCATCTCGATCTGTTTGATTACAAGCCGGAACTGGTCCGACGGAATGGCCAGGATTGTCCGGATACCTACACCCAGGGAAAGATGTTTGCCTTCACCCGCGGCACGCCCAAGCTTCTGGGGACGCCGCACAAGTTTCGCCAGTATGGCCAATCGGGTGCCTGGTTCTCCGATGCGGTGCCGCACCTGGCGGCATTGGCGGATGAGTTGACCTTCATCAAATCGATGAATACAGATCAATTCAATCATGCACCTGCCCAGTTGCTGCTTTATACCGGCTCGCCCCGGTTGGGTCGACCGAGTATGGGTTCCTGGGTCACCTATGGGCTGGGTTCGGAGAACGCCAACCTGCCGGGCTTTGTGGTCTTGCTCTCGGGCGGATCCAATCCCAGTGCGGGAAAATCGGTGTGGGGCAGCGGCTTTTTGCCATCGGTGTATCAGGGGGTCCAGTGCCGCTCCAAGGGGGATCCGGTGCTTTATGTGCGCAACCCCCCCGGCATCAGTCCTGAGGTCCGTCGAGCCAGCCTGGATGCTCTGGCCGATTTGAATCAGCTGCAAGCGCAAGCCTTTGGCGATCCCGAGACCGTGACCCGGATTGCCCAATATGAGCTGGCCTATCGCATGCAGATGGCGGTTCCGGAAGTGATGGACCTCGGCCAGGAGACGGCTCAGACCCTGGCCGCCTATGGCGCCCAGCCTGGCGATGGCAGCTTTGCCAGCAACTGTCTGTTAGCCCGGCGTCTGGTCGAACACGGGGTTCGTTATGTACAACTGTTTGACTGGGGCTGGGATTTTCATGGCACCGGGGATGATAACGATATTCGCGACGCTCTGACCCGACGTTGCACCCGGATGGATCGTCCGGTCGCCGCCTTGATCCGAGATCTCAAGCAGCGTGGGCTGCTGGAGGAGACGCTGGTCATCTGGTCGGGCGAGTTTGGCCGCACGCCCTTCCGCGAGGGACGTACGGCCAAAGGCAGCCGGCTGGGCCGCGACCATTATCCGGACGTGTACACAATGTTCTTGGCCGGCGGTGGGGTCCAACCGGGCTATACCCATGGGGCTTCCGATGAGCTAGGCTTCCAGGTCGCCCATAGCAAAGTGCACATCCATGATTTCCAGGCAACGCTGCTGCATTTGCTCGGCTTCGACCATGAACAGCTGACCTACCTCTACCAGGGACGGGACTTCCGTCTGACCGATGTGCACGGGCACATCGTCCCCGAACTGCTGGCCTGAACCGGGCGGCCGCGTCGCTCCGATTTTGGCGTCCATACCGTGATAAGCTAGGCAATTGAGGTCAAGCACGGTAATTTTTGGGTTGACCTAGCTGGCACTACGTTCAAAATGAACTAATACTATCAGCTCTGCCAACAAACGCGACCTTCGGACGTTGTAACTCATGATCATCGCTGCCACCGAACCTTGGCAAACCACGGTAGCACGCCCCTAGCGATCACAAAATCATGGTTCCCCTCCCAACCAGAGAGGTTCATCGTGTTCCAATCCTTGACACGTACTTTGCGAATTTGCGTGCTGCTTTTGAGCTTGGCAGCCCTGGTGTCGTTGACCGGTGAGCGAAACTCACTGTCGGCTCAGCTGGCTCGACCTGGCTTCCCGCCCGGACAACCCGCACCGCCGTTGCGGCCCTTCCCGCCGCCGATTGGCTTTGGTGGCATTGCCGGCGCAGGCGGACTCGGCGGTGGCGGCATCGCCGGTGGCGGCATTGCTGGCGGCGGCATCGCCGGTGGCGGTATTGCTGGCGGCGGCATCGGCGGTGCCGGCGGCATTGCCGGCGGTGGCCTTGGCGGCATCGGCGGTGGTGGCCTTGGCGGCATCGGCGGGGGCGGCCTTGGCGGCATTGGCGGCGGTATCGGCGGCGTCGGTGGCGGCCTTGGCGGCATCGGTGGCGGTATCGCCGGTGGCATTGGTGGCATCGGCGGCGCGGGCGGTCTCGGCGGTGGCATCGCCGGTGGCG
>CAYPIE010000138.1:0-12119 GCA_964410665.1 uncultured Alcaligenaceae bacterium | reverse complement strand
GTTGGGATGTAGCTGGGCATGGAGCATTTCGGCAACGAGATCCATGCTGGGCCAGTCTTCTTCGGGGTAGTCCCGGAGAAGGGCCATTCGCACGGCTGAGAGCATACAACTCGTTGCCATCATTCGCGTACAGCAAAGCAGTCGATGGGAAACAACTGTAGGCGATACCCCAGTCCCTCTAGATGGGCCGATACCTTCGCCCAGTCCGTCCGATTAATATGAGATCGTTTGAACAGGATGCCAGCGGGAAGCAGCATGCCCGAACCGAGGCTAGCCAAGATGCGTGGCTCGTGGCCCTCAGCGTCGATCGCCAAAAGGTCGACTCGGTTCATTCCCGTCCGTTCCAGTAGGTCGAGGTAGGTTATCCTCGGTACGTGGATCTGTTCCATCGCCCCCAGGCGATCTGCGTTCTCACAGTGCTTGAGGACGTCAGCCGGATCCATCGACACGACCTGGGCAGCAAAGGGAGCGAACTGGTGCAAGCTAGAATCTTTGATCTTCCAGAAGGATACCTCTCCTGGCTCATCTGACACAGCCGCCTGGATGAACTGAAACCGTCGAGGAGAGTAAAAGGAGTAATTCCAACGGCAACGCTCCAGAAAGTATGGCAGCGGTTCAACGAACGCCCCACGCCAGCGGTTGTCGGCGATCACGAACTCGCGGATGGGGTCGTTGCTGATGCCGTCATTTCAGCCAACTTGAATAAACTGAACCGAGGTAGTCCTGCCGAACCGTTCACGCAACGCCCGGTAGACCGCGCTGGTGAAGGCCAGCTGCCGTGACACCGCCTGCAGCAGTTAAACAGTGGATGAAACGTTTGAGCTGCCTGCTCACCCGTGCGTGGAGGATGCCCATGGTTGGCTCCGGTTCAGTGGTTATTCCAAGACCTTTGATTGGACGTGTGGGCGGGTTGCCCCCAAGGCCGCCGAGAAAACGGTATTCAGTTGTTCCGCCAGTCGGTCGTAATCGAAAGCCGCCGCTCGAGCGACCTGGGCCTCGGCTACTCGCAACCGCTCCGGCCGTTCGACCAGGCCTCGAATCCGTTCGGCGAGTCGGCCGGGATAGTCTGGGTCTGTCTGCCCGTGGTAGTCGACCAGCATCTCGTCGGGCAGTACTCGTGTCGCCTCTCCCACCTGGCTCGCCAAAACGTACCGGCCGGTGGCCAGGTAGAGCGGCAGTTTCCCCGTTGTCCGTACCCAACCCGGTATGTCGTTGGACTGCGTGGACAGGGCGATGTCCAGCAGGTTGAGCAGACAGGGGAGTTCGGCGTAGGGGCGGTAGTCGAGAAAGTGTATCCGGTCGCTGATGCCGCACGTCCGACATCGCTCCTGGAGGATGGGGATTCCTGACCCGCCACCGATCAGGACGCCATGCACCGGCAGGTCCCGCACCCGCCGGACCGCCTCGACCAGATCCCAGCCGTAGCAGGTCTGCTGCCGGGGGTTCCAGACGGATGAGCCGACGAGCCCGACCGTGACCACACCGTCCAACCTGTGTCGGCGGCGCAGCTCGGGCACGTCGCGGGGTGTGAAGATCGTTCGATCCACGCCATCATGGACCACGGTGCTGGCGATCCCTCGACGGGCCAGAAGCTGCTGGTGGTAGCTGCCGCGGACCACCAGTCCTGCGGCGAGCCGAAGAGACAGCACCTCCAGCCCCCGGGTGAGAAGCACTCCCGCCTGGCTCCTGCCGATGGCGCGGGCGAGGTCTGTAATGGCGTCGCCGGTGTCGATTACCACCGGAACCCCCACGTGTAGGCGTCCAGCGGCTGCGGCCAGCACTCCTGAGTAGGCCATGTCGAGCACATAGGACAGGTCCGGTCGCTCTGTCTGAATCGCGGCAACAAACCGCACCAGGGAGGACAGCTTCCCGCCGTCACGATAGTGCAGGGTGATGGCATATCGGTCAGCCAGCCTGTCGGCGAAGGCGTGGGCCCGCTCACCCATCGGGCTGCCCGGCGTGCCATTGACCAGGAAGGTCACACGCGGCCTAGTGGTCATGGGTCTCCTCAGCCGCGAGCCGCCGGAGGGTGGCAACGGTATGTTGGATGGCGAAGTGTTGGCGGTACCCGGTGTCAGCTTGCTGCCCGAGTTGTCGCCGGCGTTCGGGGTCGGCGAGGATCGCTTCGGCGGTAGCCGCGATGGCGTTCGGGTCCGGGGAGGAGGCTAATCCTACCATCGGTTCAGCCATCCAAACGGGTTCACTTGACACCCCCAGGTTAGTGATTACCGGTCGCCCGAGGGCCAGGCTCGCCATCAAGCTGCCTCGCCGGGTGGTGACGCCGTCGATGTAGGGTTGCACCATCAGGTCACAGGCGACAAGGTATGCTGCCAGCCGTTCGGCGGATTGTTCACCGGTCGCCAGCACCCGAGGTCCAAGGCCATGGTAACGCCCAGTGAACCGCCTGGCGTACACGCTGCTGCCACGGCCGATCAGGAGCAGACGCCGCGACGGGTCGGCTTCGAGAAGGAGGACGAGAACCGGTTCGAGGAGGTCAGTGACTAGTCCGCCGAAGGTGCCGAAGTGACCTACCAGGAGTGTGCCCACGGGGAGGTCGAGCTCCATAAGTACTTCAGCTAGGGTGTCGGGGTCCGCCTTGGTCGGGAGGTTGCTGGGAACTGGTAGCCAGACGATGGGATTGCGGACGGGGGCGATCCGGTGAAGTAGCGGCTTCCAGGCGGGGATGGACACGAACACTCTGCGGGCTACACCGAGCAACAGGCGAGCCATGAGCTGGTTGACCAGGGCGAGGACGTTGTGGGCGACTGGCTGGCCCCATCGCAGTGGGTAAACTACCTCATGGAACATGACCCAGACTGGCAGGGAGCGTTGACAGAACACCCAGGCGCAGAACGGCAAGTTCATGGCCTTGTGTCCGTAGAGGTGGGGGACGTACTGTACGACTAGCCGGTCGCCCCCGTAGCCTTGAGGCAACTCGCGTGATAGTAGTGCCAGGGCTCGAGGGCCGAAGTTGCCTGGCAAGGAGTGGAGAGTGACGCCGGGGTCGACGGCTGGGGGCGCAGTGCGATCCGCGGTCCAGATGTGGACGGTGTCACCGGTTGCGGCTAGCCCTCGGGCGAGAAGACGGGTGTAGTCGCTGACACCACCGGGGTGTGGGGGGTATTCTCCTGTTACCAAGTGCCACGTGGTCAAGCCGTTTTCCGGGCAACGAGGAAAAACCGTTCTGTGGGACAGTCCACAGGCGCTAAAACAGCACGCGGCGTCGGGTCGCGCTCGGTCCAGCAGCAGAGATGGTATCGATCGGTAGGCAATAGCGAGAACAGTTCGGCCACGCTCCCTTGGGCGGCTTCGAGGCCACACCCCAAGTGAACCTCGATGTACATGTCGGGAACCGTCTCGAGGACCTTCCTCGCACCCCGTAGGGCATGGCACTCGTAACCTTCGACGTCGATGAACAGAACGTCCGGAGGTCCAAAGCGGTCCGCGAGTACGTCAACGGTAGTCGTCGGAACACGGACGGTTAGGGTCGTGGTGCCGGCATGTTTAACCTGAGCGTTCAGGTCAGTGCAGATCTCAATTTCCCCTACGACGTCCGCGACTGCTGTGTGTACCACGCGGACCTGCTTGAGATCGTTGAGCGATCGGTTCTTCTCGCACGCCCGGGAGTTGTGGGCTAGTGCCTCTACTGCCACCACCTCGCCAGTGGGGCCGACATGGGTTGCCAGAACGCACGCCACGATCCCCTGGTGAGCTCCGAGGTCGAACACCCTTGCACCAGGGATCAGGGTCGCCGACCGCAGCAAATCGATTTCCTGAAGTGGTTTCCAGTCATGGTCGTACCACCCCCGGGCGAGTGGGTCCGGGATGCATATACGTAAAGGAACCCCGGCGTAGACATGTTCGACTTCGAACGGAGAAAACTCCCGTAGCATTCGTCTCATGCGGAGCGACCGCAGTCGTTTCCACAACCATCGCGGCGTCAGCCGTCGCGCGATATCTTTGAGATTAGACATAAACAATCATATGAGATGGAGGCGCGCAGAGCCAAGCTATGTTTGGGGGTAATGTACGGGAGTGGTGGCCGCGGCACTGTGCAAGACGGCGAATAACCGCTCCAGGTGGCATTCCAGCGAGAAACCATGGGCACCCCGCCAGGCTCCAACACGTAATTGGTGAAGATGGTCGGGGCTGGCCAGTGCTCGCTCGATGGCTTCGGCCAGCCCGGCTGGAGTCGGGGGATCACCGGGAGCGAGTTCGCCCGTCTCGCCCGGCGTCAGCCAGTCACGGATGCCTCCCACGTCGAACGCGACCGCCGGCAGCCCCTGGCAGGCGGCCTCGACCCCGACCAGGCCAAACGGCTCGGGCCAGGTGCTCGGCACCACCAGCAGGTCGGCTGACTCCAGAAGTTGGTTGCGGCGTTCCCGGTCCACCCACCCGAGGAACTCGCATGGCAGTCCGTGACGGCGGGCCTCGGCCTCCATCGGTTCCCGCTGCGGGCCGTCTCCGGCGATGGTGAGGGACCAGGAGGCGCTCCCGTTAATCAGACGGCGAAAGGCCCGAATCAACAGATCAACTCCCTTGAGATCGACCAGCCGACCAAGGAATAGTAAGTTTCGTCTAGGGGGCCGGAATGCCGGAGGGCCCGCCAGTGGGGTACCGTCGGCCGGCAGCGGCAACACCTTCAGCTTCTTCGGCGGAACGTCGTGGTCATGATAAAGCTCCCACGAAGCCTGGCTCGCGACCAGAACGGCTTGGTGCTGTCGCATCGAAACCAACCGTTTTTTCTGCTCGCGGTACTCTCGGATCATCCGAAAGGGGTTGCGTCCGCCACAGCGCCGCGGGAGGTAAACGGCCAGACAACCCGGTCCGAACGCCCTCGTACAAGGGACGGGAGACGGAAACCGGTGGGAGCGTGTACCGCTGATACAGGCACCGGCGTAGCCATGGACATACAGAACCGAGGGGTATTCTTCGGCGAGATGTTCCTCAAGGCTCAAGTTCTGCAAACCATGCTGGTAAACAACGTCGGGCGCCCACTCATCAACACGTTGAATAACTTCGGTCTCCGGAGTGTGGCCGGTAGAAACTAGGAAGTCAACTCGGTCGGCGACGACGGGGGTCTTGCCGCTAGTGAACTTGGTAGGGGTTTCAACTAACACCCCTACCACATGGCCCTGATCGATCAACGCTGGGATAAGTTGACGAAGATAGGTTTCGATACCCCCGACAACTAGGTAATGATGGGTAGAAAGTAATATTCTCATCCAGGGCCTAGCTTTGGTAGGAAGATGTAGTTTTCCTCTGAACCTTGCCGGCCGATCAGCTCTTGAAGGGTGTAACGTCGATAACCAATCGGCTCGAGGAACTCCGCGACGCCGGTTTCGTTATCGGGCTTGACTTCGACCAAGAGCGTCGGCTTGCAGCGGCGTATGGTCTCGACGCCTCCCCGGAGCACCTCAAGTTCATGTCCTTCTACGTCCACCTTGATGAAGTCGACGTCTTGTAACTCGTAGTGGTCGAGCCGTTCGATTTGGACCGGGAGTTCTACGTGCTCGTCCGTGTCAGGGCAGTTTCCCGGCCGAAGGCTCGCCCATCCGGTGAGTTCTCTACCGTAAAGAATTGGCACGTGAAGCGTGGCCGCTCCACTCGATGACGACAGCCCGGTTTGGCGAATCTCGATCCGCCCGTCTGCAATGCCACGCAACTCCTTCGTCAACGCCGGATTGATTTCAAACGCGATCACCCGTTTGTGGCTCTTCAGTAAGGTGACCGAATAAAACCCAAGATTGGCTCCCACGTCCACTGCCGTTTTCCCCGGCCAGATGAACCTGTGGAGGTACCGCAGTTCTGGTTCACATGCCTCCCAGTGACGATGGTACCAGCACCGTAGCCTCAACCGCCACCGCATTGGGAACCGATCAACAGCACGGCGGACGGTTCCACGTACGATCCTTGCTACCTGGTTCATTAACCCCACTCCGGCCTACTCACGCGGACGCCCAACTGACAGGGAGCACACTCGTTCGGTAGCCGACCCGGTTTTACCACTCGCCGAGTCGGACGAGCGGGTTCCGGGGGGCCCGGGCGAGCACCGCATCCCGGGCCCTTGCCCCCATCGGCGGCAGGTCGGCCCGCCGGTCGAAGGCTGCGGCCAGTGTGTCGGCCAGTTGGTCCTCGCTCCCGGCCAGCCTCGGGAGCACCGCCTTAGGTACGTCTCGATCCTGCCGACGATGGTCTCAGGTACTGTGTGGTGATCAGGACTCGCACGGGTGGAGTCGTAAAGTCACAATGTCCTGAAGTCGTAATGTCGAGTCCGTCCAGCGATGCGGGCGCGCACGGGTCAGTGGACCGCATAGGCATCAGGCACCGGGCCACGGTAAAGCAACCTGCGGTGCACTTTGCGGATCTTAGGCATCAGCGCGGAGGCGCCCCGCCCGATGCCGTGGAGCCGGTTGGCGGCCACTGGACTCGCACGCCCGATCGAACCGCCGCGAGGTTGGCCTCCACGAGAGGATCCGCGTCGGACGCGACCGGACGGCCCGTGAGGTCGTACAACTCGTACCCCAAATCGCGGATCAAGGCGTAGATCTGGGCCGACTCCACCCCGGCTGCCCGCCCTAGGGCCGGTATCATCTCGACCACGAGCAATTCCGGGAGCGGCGCCCCGATTAACCCCCGGAGGGCAAACCACTCGTACCCCTCGACATCGAGGAGCATCAGCCGGACCGATCGGTCGGTCACCCTGCGGACGATCTGCCAGGTCGGAAAGACTGGGACGGTCAAGTCGGCCGGGTCGCCGCGCAGGAAACTGGCCGCCCCGGCGTTGTCCGCGGAGGGCCAGGGCATCTGCAGCAGCCGTTCACCGTCCCCGACCGCGGCGGTGACCAATCGGACCTGCCCGGCCACCCCATTTAGATGTAGGTTGGCCGAAGCTCGCAGCAGAGCCGCCGGCTGCGGTTCGACCCCCACCACCAGTCCGGTCGGCCCGACCCGCCGGGCCGCGACGGTGACGTGGAGGCCGAAGTTGACGCCGGCTAGGACTGCCACGTCACCGGCCGCGAGATTAGCCTCGATCCAACGAAGGGTGACCGGCTCGTACTGGCCCGTAGTTAGCAGGACGAACTCGATCCAGTCTCGAGGGTGGAGGAACAGCCTGACGCCCGGATGTGCTTCCGCAATTACCCCCTCGGTCGGGAGGAGGCGGTTAGCGGCCAGTCGGATTAGCCGCCGCTTCCCCCGGTGTTCCGGGCCCCGGGCGTACCGCACGAACAGCCGGCTCAGGAACCCGTCGGGCTTCACTCGGTTGCTCCCCCTTCGACTTGCGGCCAACCTCGCAACGGCTGCCGGGCGGTCCCATGGGCGACCGCCACCAAGCGTGGGAGGAACCCAGAGGTGCGTCGCCACCCGCGAACGGTACTCCGGTGATGGGCGGCGTTCAAGAGACGCATGGGCCGGGGTTCCCCTACTGAACGAGTTGCCGGAAGGCCGCCGCTGGGTCACGGACTTCGACCGACCGCCGCGCTTCGCGGCCCATGTCGGCGAGCCGGTGCCGCTGAGTCAATGCCTCATCAAGCACGGCGGTGAGGGCGTCGACGGAACCTGCGGGTAGCACCCACCCAGTTTCGCCCGGCCGCACCCATTCGGATGCCCCGCACTGGTCTGTGACCGCGACCGGCAGGCCGCAGGCGAGAGCCTCGGCGGTGACGAACCCGAAGCCGTCTTCGAGCGACGGCAGCACGAACAATTCGGCCCGGTGGTAGACCGGCACCGGGTCGCCCGGGCGGAGGTGGACGGTCAGCCCCCGGGCCTCCCGCTCGAACAGCTTGCGACTGGCCCGGTCGCCGGTGTTGCCCGCGATCGTCAGGTGAACCCGGTCGGCCCCGAGCTGACGGACGGCCCGCAGCAGGTAGACGAACCCCTTGCGCAGGTCCAGCGAGCCGACGTAGCACACCCGCAGCGGCCCGGTCGGGTCCGGCCACCGTTCGGCGGGAGTGAACCGCCCGGTGTCGATCGGCTGTGGGACGACGGTTATCTTGTCGCCGGGCACGCCGTATTCGACCATCGACTGCCGGGCCCATTCCGAGGAGACGCGGATGCGGTCAGCGAGTTCGTACTCGGCCTCGACCCGCCGCACCATTGCGGGGATGGGGTGCCCCCGGTACCAGCCACCGCCCCAGCGGCGGCACTCCCGGCGGTAGACCGCGGCGAAGTTGCGTATGTGTCCGTTGGGGTTGTCCAACACCGTTGGGACGTCGTGTGCTGCCGCCCACTGGAGAGCCTCCAGTCCTACCTGGGTGAAGGCGTACACCAGCCGAAGTTGCCCCCACTTGAGCTGCTTGGCCGCCCACCGTCCGAGGTGAGCGTCAGACCGGTAAACCAACTCCCCGACCGCTACCTTCGGCAGGAGCCAGCGGACAATCCGAGGAGGTGCCCATGGAGGAGCGTCAGCTCGGTGTATCGGCTGCCCGGCGGGGTCAGCGTGCCAGCCGTGAGGCAGGGCCCCCGGCCCGAGAGCGACGACGGATCCGACCCGCCGCAACCCCGCAGCCGCCGTGGCCGCCTGCTGTCCGAGCCCCCCGCAGCCCATACGGGCCCCATAGACCAGTGCAACGGTCATCGGCCTACCTCCGCCAGCACCAGTTGGAGGATAGCGGACAGCTCTCGGGCCCGGCCCAGGGTGCTCAACTCTTCCCGGAGGTTGGTGTGGTCGAACCGCAGGGGCGTGCCGTGTTGCAGGCGGGTGGTGCAGACCGCCTCGCTGGCATCTCGCATGCCAGCCACGTCGTCAAGCTCGACCACGTCGAAGGCCCGCACCTCAGCGAACCGGACGTCGGCCAGCGGCCACGGGTAGCGGTCCAGGTTGTGAACCATGTCCGGCCTGGTGGACGCGACCAGGTCGACGTTCACTGCCTCGGGCATGTACTTTTTGCCGGGCCCGAGGTGCAGCACGGTCCGCTCCTCAACGGGCAGTGCCTCGCCCTCTGAATCTTCCGTCATTTCTGTCACCGAAACAAACTAGTGGACTGTACTACCGACTACCAAGTGACACCCGCTTCATAACCGAGCCTGGTCAACACATCCGGGTAGGGTTGCTGGAAGCCGGCTTTGACCTTCAGGGTGAAGAGGTTCACCCAGTCGCCGGACACCCCTTGCGGAAGTGGTGTTTGTCGTCCTCCTGGCCTCTTGATCTGCCTCCGCGGACACCCCACTGCGGCCGCAAGCCCGGTTGACTGCTCAACGCCGATTGGGTCAGGAGTTCGGAGGGTCGGATGGATCGAACAACGCCGGCCACTACGGATATCAGACTGAAGCTATATTATAATTATATGTTGCTATTTGTTGGCTAAGCAATGACTTCTTTTCAAGCATATCACGGTCGCCTCATCTTTCGAGCCGCTGCTCTGTGGTGAATTAAATGGTGAAAGTCCAGTCGTAATGACCAGAGGCTCAAGACCATTACAGCTATACTACGAAGTAGCTGTCGAGGCTGTACTGCGAGACGAGCGAATACCCATTTGCCAAAAAACCAAAACGTATCAGACGTATCTAGATGTATTATGTGTAGCCGGATATCGTTCGCACACCGTTGAATCTGGAGCCAGAGAGGAAATACTACCGGACCGGGCTCGACATGACTGACGACCGCATTAGATACGATCTCAAGTTTGAAACCTAAGGCTGTTGCTCTCATGGAGAAATCGAAATCTTCACAATACATAAAGAACCACTCATAAAATCCTCCTAACATCAACCAGTTTTTCCTGGACCCGAATATAAATGCTCCGCAGAGGAAATCAACTGTGAAAGAGTCGGGATAGCGATCAGCACAATAAGTTTGTCCCTCGTCGATCGGTGAAAGGAAATATCTGGCATTTATTAATCGGATTTTTCCGCCGGCACAGCGAACGGTTCCGGAAGACTCATTCAAGATTATCCCACTCAAAAAGCTGGAATCCGGATGGAGAGATATGTGCTGAAGTAAGGCAGGTAGAGTGCCCGGATGGAACAGAATATCATCTTCTGTTATAAGGACGAATTTCCCTTTAGACAATCGGATACCGAGATTCATCCCCTTGCAAAAACCAAGATTGTGTTCAGGTTGGATGAGCTGTACTCTTGAAAATGATTCTGCGATTCTTGCAATTTTATGACTATTTGGGCTGGGATTATCTACAACCACAACTTCAGCCGATTCAGGAAGTTGTTGTGTGATTCTCGTCAACGATTCCATCAGATGGAGAGGTCGATTAAAGCTGAGTATGACAATACTCAAATTTAATTGGGTGCGATGCATGGTTAATGTACAAATACGTCTGCTATTTAGAGACCCCATGATGTATCCGCCCCGAGATTATAAGAGTCTGTTCCTAAAGGGGAATCAAGCGGCGTTTCGAACACAGAATTCACTCTCCGGTTGGCGATTCCCGAACCGCCGTGTGAGGAGATGGATGGAATCGCTTTTCACCATCGCCTCGCTCACCTCCGTGAGCCGATCGTGGTCCCGGCCCAACCGGCGGCGACGCATCAGCCATCCGAACGTCCGCTCCACCCAGTGGTCCGGCAGGACCTCGAACCAGCGCTGCTCCTCGGGCTTCCGAACGATCCTCAACTCGAACCCGGCGTTCTCATTCACTCAGTCGTACAGCTCATAATTGTGATACTTGTGGTCCCCTGCACCAGCTCGAGCTTGCCGCTGCCGTAAGCGGCGTAGCTGCCGAACAACTCCAGGGCTGCCCGGGCGTCATCGATCGACCCGGCCGTGATGTACACCGCCAGCAGCAAGCCCATGGTCCATGAAGTCGACGAGGATGTGACGTATTCGCCTGGCCGCCTTCTTGGCCCCGTCGTAGCCGACCTCCTCACCGCACTCGGCCGCGTTGACCGTCTGGGAGTCGGCCGAACCGTCGTTGGAGTTGTCGGCCCGGCCTTCCTCACGGCGGGCCTTCTTCCGCAGGCACTGCTGGAGCTTGTCCTAGGTGCCGTCCTCCCGGAAGGCGCGCATGTAACTGTAGGCGGTCTTCCAGGGCGTGAACCCTTCGGGGATGTCACGCCACTGGCAGCCGTTGCGCACCGGATAGAAGATGGTGTTGATGACCTCCCGCAGGTCGACCTCGCGCGGCAGTTCGCCGGTCTTGCTCGGGAGGCATCAGGGGCCTGATCGACTCCCACTCTCGGTCTGTCATGTCACTGGTGTAGCCCTTGGTCTTTATGTCCATTTTCTATAGAACATAACCTTTAGTAACAGATTGTAAGAGTAGAGGAGACTCGATATCGGGTGATGGATCCAAGTAACTGTTTACTGACGGCTACAGGGGCCAGATGCATACTTGTCAAATATTTTAAGTATCTCATGAGAGTATCGTTCTCGAGAATACAGTTGGGCTGCGTCATTCCACGCATTACTACGGATTTTGTGTCGAAGGTGGATATTCTCCGTCACGGTCCTCATGCATGAAGCAAGATGAAAAACACTTCCGTCATAGAGAAGGCCGTTATGCATGTCGGAAATAAGCTCGGGTGTGGCTCCAGTATTTCTACCAATAACGATCGTGCCGGCGGACATCGCCTCGACGGTGACACGGCCAAAACCCTCTGACCTAGAACACATCAGAAGGACGTCGCTACTTAGTAAGTGACTGATTGGAGTGCTGGAATAACCGGTGAAGTTGACCTGATCTTGAACACCCAGCACTATTGACTCCTTGGCGAGGGGTGTCGGGTCGCCGGGGCCAACTATCGACAGCGTTGACGTTTTCGGGGCACACGGATCCGTAAGGAATCGCGCAAAGGCTCGGATACCGTCAAGTTGTCCCTTCGCTGGGTGTAGGGTACCAAGCATCAGGAACTTACCGCTGAAACCCCGAGCTGTCTCGAGCCGTGTGTTCTTCAACTCCTCAATTTCAGAAATCGGGAGAACTCCATTGTAAACGACGAAATCAGACTCTCTCGCTAAGCCAAAATGTTGTTGGACTGCGTAAGAAACTGATATCGTTGCAGTTGCGGATGAGAGGAATTGCCGATGTTTCTTCTTCCCACGAAGGGGGAAATAGTTGTAGTCTACATCTCCAAATTCCCTTAGGTGCCACAGGTGAGGGACTTGGAGCAAGTTACTGATAAGCTGACCTAGATCTGTAACTGAACAGTTTGTGTAAACAACT
>CAYPIE010000137.1:0-12563 GCA_964410665.1 uncultured Alcaligenaceae bacterium | reverse complement strand
ACCGGTCTTGAAAACCGGAGACGTCGAAAGGCGTTCGTGGGTTCGAATCCCTCCCCCTCCGCTCAGTTTTCTCGCAGAAATCGTTGTTTTCTAGAGACTTATCGCTCTGAAAGTCCTCTTCCTCTTCTGCAAAGTATGGTCTCCTCGGGTATCCGGACGTTGACCACGCCGTTCGTTTCAGCACGGTAGACCGAAGCAGAGACTGGGCATCGATCCTGCCCAAAAAACGTAGCCGACAGCCACCTCGCAAAAAAACATCAAGTATTCTTAATATATGAGTGCGTACTTGCCGGAACAGCTTCAGCACGACTTCGTCCACGACCGCCGCAACCGGGGCGATCAACGGATGACAACGGGGTTGTGCCATCCCCCCGGCGGCATTACCTTTTCGTCCACCTGAGTTGGTCCCCACATCCCCGCATCGTATTCGGAAACCGGCGTGCCCGCCTTCAGCACCGGATCGACGATCCGCCACGCCTCCTCCACATAGTCCTCGCGGGCGAACAGTGTGGCATCACCGGCCATCGCATCGCCCAGCACCCGTTCGTAAGCGTCCATCTCACCGGCACCGGGGTGATGGCTCGTCAGTAGTTCTACCTGTTCGCCGATCATCTTCTCCTCCGGATCCATCACGGTGAGGCCGAAAGCCGCCGTCACATCGGGACTGATGCGGAACCGGTAGTGGTTGGCGGGCGGGGAACTGGTGGGAAAGATCGCCGGTGGTCGACGAAAACGCACCAAAAGTTCGGTGCAATGGACCGGCAGGGATTTCCCGGCCCGGATGTAGAACGGAACACCCCGCCAACGCCAAGAGTTCACATCCAGCCGTAACGCGGCAAACGTCTCCGTTTGCGAATCCGCGGCAACACCTGGCTCCTGACGGTAGCCCCGGAACTGACCGCGCACCAGGTCGCGAGCCTCGATCGGCGGGATCGCTTTGAGGACCTTCACCTTTTCGTCACGCATGGATTCACTGTCGGTGCGGACAGGAGGCTCCATGGCCAGATTACATAGCACCTGGAATAGGTGGTTTTGGACGACGTCACGGACCGTGCCGGTCGCGTCGTAGAAAGCGCCCCGGCCCTGGACGCCGAAGTCCTCGGCCATGGTGATCTGGACGCTCTCGACGTGCTCGCGGTTCCAGAACGGCTCCATGATCGCATTGGCAAAACGGAAGAAGACCATGTTGTGGACTGGCCGTTTGCCGAGGTAATGGTCGATGCGAAAGATCGCCTTCTCGGTAAAAGTGCCAAGCAGGGTCCGGTTCAACTCCCGCGCTGACTCCAGGTCATGTCCAAATGGCTTTTCGATAATCACCCGGGCGCCCTGGACACAGTCTGCCTTGGCCAGCTGCTCCACCACCATGCCGAATAGCGCTGGCGGGATCGCGAGGTAGTGTGCCGGCCGCTGAGCTGAGCCTAACTCTTTACGGATGGCCTGGAAGGTCCCCGCATCCTTGTAGTCACCGTCGACATAGCGAAGCAGCCCGGCAAGTTTTTCAAAGGCAGCCGAGTCGATCCCCCCGTGTTTCTCGACGCTGTCGCGCGCTCGCGCCTTGAGCTGGTCAAGGTTCCAGCCAGACCTCGCCACCCCGATGACGGGCACATTCAGGTGGCCCCGTTTGACCATTGACTGTAGCGACGGGAAGATCTTCTTGTAAGCGAGATCGCCGGTGGCGCCGAAAAAGACCAGGGCATCGGAAGCGGATGAATTCATGTTCGTCTCCCTTGGGTGGCCGATGAGACCGCGCTCGCGGGCAGCCCGTGATTCGAATGAGGCAGCCATCGAGGACGACACGATGGTAGGATGGGTCAACCCGCCACCAAACCTCATCACCACCTCTTGCTCTAGCAGTTTCCTCCCCAGAAGGCCACGCTCAAAGCAGGGCACCCGACTTGCTCAGAATCGGTTTTCCTCGACTCTTCGATAAGACGCTCGCGAACCTCTCAGGTCCGTTCGACTTCTAAGCGGTCGGCTCGCGCGAACGGACCGCCGGCGGCCTCCCCCTCCACCACGCTTAGTAAAACGTCATCAGCGTCACCACCAGCATCAACACAGTAAACAGCGGCCAGTAGAACAGTTTAGGAATCAAATTATCTCGATATTCAATAAAGTGCACCCAGTCGGTGGCGATGAACAACAACGCGTTGAGGGACACGAGCACCAAGAGGCCGTAGGCGACAAAGTAAAGCCATTCCAAATAAGTCACCACCTCCGCCTGGATGCTGTCACGCAGATCAATGTGCATCAGCGCGATGGTAAAGAAAAAAGCCCCACAGGTGCCGAGGGCCCCGAACACGTTAAACCCGGTCGCAGACTGCTTGTCCAGGTTGATGCTGGAAACGATCACTACCCCAAAAAGCAAGACGATCACAATGAGGATCGGCACGATGTAGGAGATAAACGGCGTCAAGAACTTTCGCCGAACCGCCAGCACATAACTAAGTTCCGAATAGCTACCTAACCCGTTGGCGTTGATGAGGCCACGCTCGACCACCTGGGGGATGATCTGATAGCGAAAGTAGCTCCCTTGGAGATTCCAGCCCGGAATCGTGAGTTCGCGATACACCCCCGGCCGGGCGGAAGTATTCAGAAACCGATAGCTTTCCAGCTCGGGAACCAGCAACACATTTTCCGTCTCGTCAACGTGCCGTAAGGTCAAGGCGATCTGTTGACGGTCGAAGGGAAAATTGCGGTAGTCGAACTGCTGCTTAATGGTTGCCCGAAAGCTCCAGGCGATCACCTCAAATTCGTCTGTCTCTTCCCGGTAGATCTCGTCCAGTGCCAACGCTTCGGCATCGGGGGCTACATTGACGAAGGTAACTCCCTTCTGAAGTGCATCATGCCCCTCGCGGGGATAGGTTTGCGTGATGATCCCACTGACTTTCACGTGATAGGCATCATCGAACTCCAAGCCGCGGATCAGCAACCGGGTGGGAATGAGTACCGGTGGCGGGATGTGTAACTTCTCGGCCTCCGCGCGCCGTTCAGCGACAAACGACTCTACCCCCTGCAAATCGGTAATGGTTCGTTCCCGATCGCCATCCAAACTTTCGAAGATACGTTGTTGTTTTGTTAAATCCCAGATTAAGCCAATCGTGGCCGCCCCAGCCAGTGTAAAAATGACCACTGCCAGACTCATCTGACGCAGATCCAGTCGCCGCGTCTTCATGAACAGAAATGGCAACAGCGTCAGACCGATCAATACGGTCAAAGCAATCCAGATCACTCGGCGGCGTAATGACTGGTCATTGCGGTAAAGCTCGTTTTCGAAAATGGCCACACCGAGTCGCCAGTCGGCAGGCGCAACCGGTTGGTAGAAGAACCAGCCACTCTGTGGCGGATCGATGCCGGCATAATCCTTAAATCGATAGTGTCCGGTCTTACCCCCGGCAAAATCCCGTGCGAGCTGGTAGAGTTGCTCATTACCGGCCGGGGATGAGCGTAACACTTCCTCCCAGGTCCGTCCGGCACGGACCGAATCTTGATTCGGGGCAGCCAGAAGCACCCCGTCGCTATTGACCATATAACCAGCCCCGAGGCGACCCACAAAACGGGTGTTGAGCAACTTGGTTAGGGCAGGTAATGAGATCGCGACATTGACCACTCCCTGCAACCGCTTTGTTTCGCCGGGCTTCTCGGCATGAAAAAACGGTACACTATAGCCGGCATACGTCGAACCCGCAGCTGGACCGAAGGCACTCACCCATGCCGGCTCACCGCTCTCGGCCACCGCCTGATACCAGACCGCATCCTTCGCATTCGCGGAGTCCGAATAATCATAAAAGTCTTCACATTGCACAAACGTGTCGGTGTCGGAATCATAGTACGGTGCATAGAGCCGCTGGTCCGGCTTGGCGGCAAACGGGGCATAAGCGACTGTAAATCCTAAGATACCCCGATCTCGAAGGCTGTCCTGCTTCAAGCGGTCCTTCAAATTGTCCAGAGTCACCTTGCCGGTTTCCAGATCCCGGGCCAACTCCTGCGTCCATTGTTCATACAACGCCGCTGTAAGCTGAAAATAATCGGCAATGGACTGGACTTGGTCCTCCCCGGTGGCAATCGCTTGCCGATGACTCTCAGCAATTTCTGCCTGCAGCCCATAACCCTGGACCACCAGTGCCACAATGCAACCCACCAAAGCCACAATGGCGAGCCCCTTCACCCAAAATCCACTCGGCCGCGGCGAGCGTGTCGATGGGAGTGAGGGGGCAGTTTCTTCAGGCATGGATGGTTCCCTGGCTGATACTGCGCGGCGTGGGCGTTTTTGACCACCACGCTTCGGTTTGCGACGTTTCAACGTGGCCTCGTTCGACTTCCTGCTTGTCTTTAGAATCGATTAGGCGCTTGCGACCTGACGCACGTGGACATCCTGTTGCGGGAATGGGATATGGAAGCCCCGCTCGTCAAATCCCAGTTTGATCCGCTCGGTCAAGTCCCAACGCGTCGGCCAGTAGTCCGCACCTTTGACCCACGGCCGCACGAAAAAGTTCACCGAATTATCGCCCAATTCAGCCACCGCTACCACCGGAGCCGGATCCGTCAACACCCGATCATCGGCTTTGATCGTCTCTTCAAGGAATTGTTTGACTGCCTTGAGGTCGTCGTCGTAGGCACAACCGATCACCAGGTCGATCCGCCGTGTCTCATTGGCCGAGTAGTTCACAATAATACCGCTGGTGATCTGGGCGTTGGGCACCACAATCTTTACGTTGTCGGGAGTTGCCAAAACAGACTGAAACATCTGAATATTTTCAACCGTCCCGGCCGTGCCACCCGCCTCGATGTAATCGCCCAACTTGAACGGACGGAAAAGAATAATCATAATCCCCCCGGCAATATTGGACAGCGAACCCTGGAGTGCCAGCCCAATCGCTAAGCCTGCTGCCGCGAGGGCCGCGGCCAACGAAGTGGTGGAGATCCCCAGCCGGTCCAGCGCGGCCACCAGCACAAAGAACATCACCAGGGTATAGGTCAGGTTCTCCAAAAAGCGGCTGAGCGTCTCGTCCAGCTCTCCGCGCCGACAGGCAATCCCGACCAGTCGGACGATCCACCGCGCAACGTAGCGACCGACCCAAAAGATCAGTAGCGCCACTCCCAGATTGATCAGAAACTCACCACCCTGGACTTGTACAAATTTCCAGATCTTTTGGAGTGTCGTTGGTTCACCGCTCGTCTCGGCCTGAGCCAGAATGGCAATCATGGGTGTTTCCTCCGCCTGTGAGATCGGTATTGCGAGCTCCGGGAGCTCCGCCGGGCATGCCCGTGCCGCGGGCGTTCAAACCCGCAACCTGACTCGGTAAACCAGCGGTCAGCTCCATCAAGTCCGAGAACGAACTCGATGTAACAAGTCATAAATATGACAATAGAGAGGTGAAACTCCTTCGTCCACAACCGGGCTTAAAACCGGGCTTGCTTTGTAGCCGCTTCAACGTCCGTCCCTTCGCCGGGGTGTCCGAACCCGGTGCCGGGCTAAACCGCCGGACTCGGGCAGGGCTGTTAACGAGGGCAGTTCACCAAAGTGCCCGCGGCAATATCCTGCAAATGTCCCCAGATGTCCGAAGCCGTTACAATGACCGATTGCGCCCTTATGATCGTCTTCGCCCCGATTCAGGGGCACCCGTGCCGCTGGTACGGAGCACACCCGTGTTGGTCCGTTTGGAATCGTTCTCGTTTTTTTCTCGACAGGCCTGAGCGTCATCATAGAAAAGAGCTCAGTCGGCTACCGCCGTGTCCGCGGACGCGTCCCGACGTTAGCCTTTCTCTAACCTCAACCTATTAAAGAGTGTCCCGGGGAAGCCGCGACTTCTTGGTGATGACCTCGCGGCCGAGGTAGACCTTTCGGGAGAACGACCTTTGGACCGGTATCTACTTCGGAGTATCATCGTACTTGCGTCTGTACTTAGCCGGATGATCCTCGGGACACCAGGAGCATGCACCCAGCTGCATGCCCACGAAGCAGCAACGACCCCGCCGTCACTCGGCACAGTGCTCCCCTTCCCGCCAGTCCCTACTGCCAGTAACGCACAATCGACCATCCAAGACTCGACCATGACCTGGCGGCAAGAACCGACTCGCCTAAAACCAAACGCGCCAAACATCCTGATCATCCTCATCGACGACGTTGGCTTCGGCCTGCCCGACACCTTCGGGGGCGAGGTACACACCCCGACCCTGACCCGCCTGTGGGACACCGGAATCGCTTACAACGCCTTCCACACGACGGCGATCTGCTCGCCCACCCGCGCCGCCTTGCTGACAGGACGCAATCACCACCGGGTCGGCAATGGCACCATTGCCGAACGGGCGTCGGATCTTGATGGCTACACCGGCATCATCCCCAAGACCGCGGCCACCCTGGCGGAAGTCTTACACCACTACGGTTACCGCTCCGCCGCCTTCGGCAAGTGGCATAACACCCCGGCCAACCAGACCACCGCCATGGGCCCGTTCGACCGCTGGCCGACTGGGCACGGTTTTGATTACTTTTATGGATTCCTGGCCGGAGAAACCTCGCAGTACGAGCCGCGTCTGTACGAGAACCTCAACCCGATCGAGCCGCCCGAGCACGAGCGTTACCACCTGACCGAAGACATGGCCACCCAGGCACTTGGCTGGCTGAAAAAACACCAGGCCTTCGCCCCTGACCAGCCGTTCTTGATGTACTGGGCCCCGGGCGCAGCTCACGGGCCACACCACATCTTCAAAGAATGGGCCGACAAATACAAAGGCAAATTCGATGATGGCTGGGACGCCTACCGAGAGCGGGTCTTCCGGCGGCAAAAGCAGCTCGGCTGGGTCCCGGCCGGCACGCGGCTCACGCCGCGACCGGATACGCTGGCGGGCTGGCATCAGATCCCCGAAACAGAACGAGCCTTCCAGCGCCGGCTGATGGAAGTGTTTGCCGGGTTCGTCGAGCACACGGACGTTCAGGTTGGCAAGCTAGTCGACGGACTCCAGGAACTGGGTCTGCGCGACAACACCCTGATCTTCTACATCTGGGGGGATAACGGCTCCAGTGCTGAGGGCCAGCGTGGCTCTGTCAGCGAGCTGCTCGCCCAGAACAACATCCCCAACACCCTCACGCAGCAACTCGAGGCCCTCGACCAGCTCGGCAGGCTCGCTGAGCTAGGCGGCCCGAAGGTCGATAATATGTACCACGCCGGCTGGGCCTGGGCCGGCAGCACTCCGTTCCAATCGACAAAGTTGGTCGCCGCGCACTTCGGCGGTACGCGTAACCCGCTAGTCGTGTCCTGGCCCAAACGCATCAAGGCGGACAAGACCCCCCGCTCGCAGTTCCACCACGTCAATGACATCGTCCCGACCGTCTACGGAATCCTCGAAATTCGCCACCCAAAGCGGGTCAACGGCTTTGATCAGATCCCCATCGACGGGGTGAGTTTGGCCTACACCTTCGACGCCGCCAAAGCCCCAGGCCAGAAGAGGACCCAGTACTTTGAGAACAATGGTAGCCGGGGGATCTACCACGACGGCTGGTTCGCCTGCACCTTCGGGCCGTTCTTGCCCTGGGACACTCCTGCCCGTGTGGCACGCCTGAAGAATTGGAACGCCAACCAGGACGTGTGGGAACTGTACGACCTGGGCAATGACTTCTCCCAGGCCAACAACCTGGCTAGCCAGGAAACCGAGCGTCTGGCCCAGATGAAGGGATTGTTCCTCACCGAGGCCAAGGCGAATCACGCCTTCCCGATCGGCGGTGGCTTGTGGACCCGCTTCCACCCTGAGGACGTGATTGCCACCCCCTATACCCAAAGGCGCTTCGATGCCAGTACCACCCGCATGCCCGAATTCACCGCCCCAGGTCTGGGCAAAAAGAGTAACCAGGTGACCATCGAACTCGAGGTGGGCGACCAGCCTTCGGGAGTCCTTTACGCCCTGGGCGGTGCCTCCGGTGGGCTCACCTTATACCTGGACCGTGGTCAACTCGTCTACGAATACAACATGCTCATCATCGAGCGAACCAAGCTGAAATGCCCCGACCGGCTTTCCGCCGGCAAGCACACCATCCAGGTGAACACCACCATCACTAAGCCCGGGGCGAAGGCCGAAGTGGTCATCCGGGTCGATGGCCAGGAGGCGGGACGCACCGTGGTGAAGCGGACCGTTCCGGTGGCGTTCACCGCCAGCGAGACGCTCGACGTCGGAGTCGATCTCGGGTCACCGGTGTCCCTGGATTACTTCGAACGGGCGCCGTTCCGGTTCGATGGTAAGATCCGCGCGGTGAACGTCAAGCTGGCTCCTTGAGTCGCTCACGCACCACGGCATCCGAGGGAAGTCTGGCGGGCAGACCGCGGTGGGTTGCCCTGTTTCTAACGGAGGTTCTGCGATGGTCGGGATTGGTACGCGTGCGATCGCCGAGTTCCTCGGCACTTTTTGGCTGGTCTTCGGCGGTTGTGGCAGTGCGGTTCTCGCAGCCAAGGTGATTACGCCCGAGGACAATACGCCGATCAACATCGGCATCGGCCTGGTCGGAGTCGCTCTGGCCTTCGGCCTCACCGTTCTGACCATGGCTTACGCCATCAGCCATATCTCGGGGTGTCATCTGAACCCGGCGGTGAGTCTCGGGCTCTTGACCGCAGGCCGGTTCAAAGTGGCGGACTTACTGCCTTACGTGCTTGCCCAGGTGGCTGGGGCCATCGCCGCGGCGGGGGTGCTGTATCAAATCGCCTCCGGGGCACCGGGGTTTGCCATCGACCCTGCTGCAGCCGGAGCTTTTGCCACCAACGGTTATGGTCCCCTTTCCCCCGGGGGCTATTCGCTGTTCGCTTGCTTCCTGGCCGAGGTGGTACTGACGGCTTTCTTTCTGTTCATCATCTTGGGAGCAACCGACCATCGTGCCCCGGCAGGGTTTGCTCCCATCGCCATTGGCCTCGGACTCACCCTGATCCACCTCGTCGGCATCCCGGTCACGAACCTCTCGGTCAACCCTGCTCGGAGCACCGGCCCGGCACTATTCGTCGGCGGGGAGTCGATCACTCAACTCTGGTTGTTTTGGGCGGCTCCCCTCGGGGGCGCACTGCTCGCCGGCTTGCTCTATCGCTTGTTGTTCTCCGAACCCGCACCCACCAACCAACCCTAACGCCCGGAGTCCCACCCATGTTTCGCCACATCTTGGTCCTGAGCGCACGGATCGCCCCCGAATCCCGGATGGTTCGGGGCCTCGGTGCCTCACAGACCACGATAGCCGGACCATTTGTCGCAGCCCGTGTTCACCGCGATGGAGGTTTCATCCGTCGCTATTGGGCCTAGATCTGGGGGTCGCCCCTTTCCCGAGCAGCCTATGAGCATTCAGTCGCCCAACCTTCGTTCCCGTTCGCTTACCATGGGAGTGTCCTTGTGAAAACCACCGTCGGCTTTCTAGCCATGATCCTCGGTATCGCGGGTGTCATCCTGGCCATTGCAGCGGGGATTCTCGGGTGGCGGTTTGTCAGCCGCGTCGCCGACCGAGCGGAGAATTTTACCGTTACTGCCACCAACGGCTTGTCGCAGGTTGAAAACACCCTGCTGCGTCTGCAGGCTACTATCCGCGTGATTCTGTCCAATGTGACCGAAGTACGCAGTGCAGCTCAGCTGATTGCCCGAGGAAAAACCGACCAAGACCCGAAGTTACAAGCCGAGCTCAAGGAACTAGTCGATCAGCTGACTCCACGCCTGGAACAATCCGAATCCCTGGGAACTTCGCTCGAATCCCTGGCCGTACTCCTCACCAATGCCACCGAGCTCGGCGAACAGGTTGGTCGGGACCCAGAACGGGTCAAGCTGATGCGCGAGGTCGCCAACACCTTGGAAAAGACCGCCGCCACCCTCAGCACGGTCCGCGACAATGCCGCGGCCTTGACCCGGGGCGAGGCCGTTCCTGATGCCGATCGATTGGTCAAACTCGCCGAACAGGCCGAGCCTCCGTTGAACCGATTATCCAACGGGTTATCGGAGGTCCAGGAACAATCGACCGGGGTTCGCGCCGATCTGGCTGACTTGCAGCAAGAGATCCAGTTTTGGCGCATGACCGGACCAATTCTGCTGAGTGTGTTTTTCCTCTGGTTCGCTTTGGGCCAGGTCTGCCTGTTCGCTTGGGGTCGCCGCCAATTCGTGGGATAGATGCGGTGGTTATAGGGGGTACGGTGCTTCGCAGAACTCTAGGCTAAGTAACCCCGCGCAAGGAGGGTGAGACCTCGCTCACCCTCCTTGCGTGTGCTTGGGGCAACCCTGGTCAAAACTTGTACAGAGCTTGTGTCTGCACTCCGACGCCACGATTATCGTTGAACAACGGCGAGTAAGAAGTCTGTCGGTAGGTGATTTCCAGACCTAACCTCAATGCCTGGTTGACGTTCCAGATCAAGTTGGCAAAGTATGTACTGTTTCGCACCGGCTGAATCAGCGACAGATCTCCATCGACAGGGTCATCGATCCCATACCCGACATGGGCGTGCAGGGTTTTCGGGCACAGGTAGTAGTACAGCTCTGCGAAGCCGCCTCCCGATCGGATCCCTTCGAAGGTCACCTGGTTGGTCGTCTGCAGGATCGACCCACCATAGGTACCCAACCCTTGTCCCAGGTACGCCTCTCCCTTGAAGCCGAACCGCTCGCTAAACGCCCAGCGGACATCACAACCGATACCCCAAACATTGGTGACCACCCGGTTGGCCGGGAGCAGCTCGGTATTTCGCAACTGACCGATTACCCCCGAGATACCGATTTCACTTGGCCGCAAGCCCAACAGTCCCTCGCCTTTCGGGCCTAGGCCGAGAGCGACTCGTGCCTCCACGTTGGGCCAGCCATTGTCCTCGGTCAGGATCAGGTCGTCGGCGCTGAAGAACGTCGACACCGGTTCACTTACACCCGCCTGCAGAGTGATCTGCGTGTCCTCGGCCGGATACAGATAGCGCACCACCCGGGCCTGGCCC
Organism: uncultured Alcaligenaceae bacterium; assembly: GCA_964410665.1. Classification (GTDB taxonomy): domain Bacteria; phylum Planctomycetota; class Planctomycetia; order Gemmatales; family Gemmataceae; genus CAYPIE01. The sequence continues at coordinate 1,638 of CAYPIE010000137.1, read as the reverse complement.
CGGTAGGCGTTCCCGGTATTCCCCGAGCCGATCAGCAAGCTAAAGGGCAACACCGTCGGCGTCACCGGGTTAAAGATGTCAAACTGCAGGCCCGCGGCAAACCGCCAGTCCTCGTTCTTGGCTTCGACAAACGCTTCCAGCGGTAGGAAGCCATACTGGTCCGCGACCAGGGATACGTTATAGAAGTTCGCAAGTACGAACGCCCCGGTCTGAAAGCTGCCCAGCTTGGGCCCCGAGATCAGGGCAAACACGGAGGATTGGCGAGCATGCGCATCAAAGGTGTCCTGAGAAAAGCCAGCCGCCGAATCTGGGAACAATAAGAACGGGGTTCCAGGCGCAAGGGGACGCGCGGTGTTGTACAGGAAGTCCGCCACCACTGTACCGCCGAGGATCAGCTTGAAATTCTCCGATGCCGTGGTCACCCGCAGGTTCTTGCCCAACTCCTCGACCGTCCCGGACAATTCTTCCAGGCTCGCTTGCTGCTGCTTGACCAAGGTGGCGACGTCGACCTCCGACTCACTTTCGCTCGCCGACCCTTCCGTCGGTGGTTGTTCTTCCACGATGATTGGTGTTTCGCCAATCATTGGTGGCAAACACGGTTGGCAGGGATCGCTCGGCAAAATCGAGGGCAGTCCCTCCACCTGGTTAACGTCAGGAATATAGCCGTCTGGCAATCCCGCGGACTCGGTCATGGGCGGCAGTTCTTGGCCCACCCCCCCTCCGGTCCCGATCAGCAAGGCGAGCCCAATGGTCCACCAACGCATGATGCGACCCCTTCCACAATAGATATGGCCGCCGACCGGCGAAAACCGTCACGGATTAGCAACAGCGGATACATCGGCTTCTGCTACGGCGGACTTTAGCGGCTACAACGGATGGTTGGGCGCTAGATCGCTTGCTGTCTTGAATTGGGTTAAAGTTCGCATGCCTTCATTCGAAAGCTCACTCCTTTCTCAACATTCACCGAGGGCCATCGACTCGAGCGGATCGAGTCATTACAATCTTTTGCCTGGGAATGTCCCAGACTCGCTGATCTACGCAAACCGGAGCTCGCGTCAATGCAAATCGGATCGAAGGTCACTACTCTGATCGCACTGCTGCTCGGTGCCCTGGTGGGCTATGCCGCCGCCACCGACCGGCTCGGCATGCACCAACTCTTGAGCATTGCCACCGCCGAAGAACCATCCTGTCCCCAGAAGCAGGCTGCGTGTACCGCCAAGCAAACTCCAAGCTGCTGTGCCGATCAAGCCAGCCGCAGCGCGGTGCTGGCACAGCACAACCTCCAGGTCTCGCTGCGAGCCCAGCAGGAACGCCGCAAGCCCAACATCCTCGTCATCTGGGGCGATGACATCGGCTACTGGAACCTGAGCGCCTACAACCACGGCATGATGGGTTACCAGACCCCCAACCTCGACCGGATCGCCAACGAAGGAGCCCTGTTCACCGACTGGTACGGTCAGCAAAGCTGCACCGCCGGTCGTGCCGCGTTCATCACCGGCCAGTCGCCGATCCGCACCGGCCTGACCAAGGTCGGCCTCCCCGGCGCCCCCGAAGGCATGACGAAGGAAGACCCCACCCTCGCCGGCCTGCTCAAGAACCACGGCTACTTGACCGGCCAGTTCGGCAAGAACCACCTCG
>CAYPIE010000136.1:0-12927 GCA_964410665.1 uncultured Alcaligenaceae bacterium | reverse complement strand
GCCCCGGACGTCAGTCCGGGGGTTCTGACTTACCGCAAGCGCCTCTGCCTCTTCCGCACCGCAAACGCCTCTGCCTCTTCCGCACCGCAAACGCCTCTGCCGCTTTCCCCGCACTGCAAGCGCTTCTGCCTCTTTCCCCGCACCGCAAGCGCTGCATCTGCTAAAGCCGAGACAATCGCTGCTGCATCTTCGCGAGGGCAGCCGCCTCAGAAGTTCAGCTTTCCAAAGCGTTGGCGAAGTTTGGTTTTGATGCCTCGGCCGAAGGCATTGCCTTGCAGGTCGACCTCGGTGAGCTGGGGCAGGCAGTCCGGGTCGGCCAGCAGAGCGATTTCATCGCCGATGCGGTTCTCGGCTAGGTCTAGCCGGCGTAGACCTTGGAGATGGGGGGAGCGGAGCAGCGGTTCGATGCCGCTGCCCTGGACGCCGGTGTTGTGCAAGACCAGTTCCCGCAAGTTGGCCAGGCTGGGGTTGGCAGCCAACACCTTGGCACCGCGGACTTTAACTGGCTGGTTTTCCACACCGAGGTGCCGAAGGTGTGGTAAGTGCAGCATCTGCAAAAACGAACGCATCTCAGCCGCGCTGAGGTGTGCTTGCTCCCAGGGCTCGATGCTTAACTCCAGACGGATTAATTGCTCCAGGGCAGGGGCGTTGGCCAGGGCCAGGTAGCCCTTCGGTTTGAGCAGGTTGCCACTGAGGTCCAGCCGACGTAGCGAGCGTAGGGTTTGGCTGCGGGCCAGCTGCTGAGCAGCCTGAATGCCGAGGCCACAATGCTCAAGGTTGAGCTGGCGCAACTGGCCAAGCTGCGACGAGCGAGCCAGGGCGCGGATGGCATCGCGGCCCAGATGCGAGTAAGGCAGATGCAGACGCTCCAGCGGCCAGGGGAGCCCTTCGAGCAGGTGGTGTGCTTCGGACGGCCCGAGTTCGTTGAGTTCGAGGACACGGAGGTGGGGGAATTTCGACCCAAGTAGGCTGCGAATCCCTTGGGACCCTAGATCGCCCACTTCCAGACGTAGAGTATGCAACCTTTCCCAGTTGGCACCCCGGCTGAGTGGTTCGAGCAGCTCATCGCCACTGAATTCATAGCCATCGTCGATCAAGGTGAAGGAGCGCAGTTCGCCGAGGGCGCTGCCTCGTCCGAGGGTGTGCAGATGCGCAGGTCCTTCGAAGGCATTGGTGTCAAAGCTAACGTGGCGTAGGTTGTGAAAATGGGGGGCGTGGGCGAACGCCCGAATTTCTTCTGCGGTAATCAGGGCTGGGCCGTCCCAGGCGAACTCACGGAGCTGGGCCAGCCGTTCGCAGGCGACCACCTCCGAGAACGAAGTCAGGCCGCTGGCTGGCGGCAAGTTGTCCTCGTCAAAGAAATCCCAGCCTTCCTCATCGTAGATTTCCAGATCGAGCCCGGTCAACTGTTCGATGCCCGGTAGCCGCAACACCTCCCCCAGATGACGCCCACTCCACAATCCAAGCCGCAGTTTGCGGACCGGCGTCTGGGCTAATACCGCCGCGACCGGCTCGACCATACCCAGTGCGTGCGGCCAGGGATCCACATTGCCCAACACCGCCCAGGCGGGAAAGCCCCGCTCAAACCCATCCCATTCGACTCCCTGGATCTGGGGCAGCTCGGCTGTCCATGCGGCGTCGCGACCGACGCTGAGCTCCCAGGCTTGTTCTTCCAGATCAATGCGTTCAGGGTGGTCGGGATCGAGATCATACAGCCGACACTGAACGCGGATGAACTCGGCACGTTCCGCTTGCCCATGCTCTTCAAGCCAGTCGGCGTAGACCAGCCGCGGCAGGTCGTTCAGCGGCTCAACGCGAATCGCGTCGAGCAGTGCTTTTTCTTCAGAATGCATGGGCGGAGTTCTCCTCTACTGGCGGTCCGTTGGCTGTGGACGCTCGTGGGGTGGCATTGGACGGTCCGGTCCGCACCCCGGGTGACGCTCGACGATCGACAAACTACACGCTCGCTGCTCTTTGGGTGGATGGTCCTGGAGCCCCGACCGAAGCAAACGAAAAGCGGGTGCGCTAATTCTGAACCCCGAGGTCGGGTCCCAGGCTCGCGCATCGTCTGTGAAGGTCGAAAGGAACGCTCAGGCAATCCTTTCGGGCGCGTCATGCAGCCATCGTGCGTCATTGCGGCAGGTCGGTCTGACGCCAAGATCCGCACGAATCGAGCTTTGTGAGTTCCGTAGGTCGTCGTGGCCACGGAACTTAAAAGTTCAGCTTACCAAAGCGTTTGCGGAGCCTGGTCTTGAGACCTTTCCGAAAGCGGTTGCCGCAGACGCGGAGCTCGGCCAATTTGGGCAGGCAATCGGCCTTGGTCAAGGGGGCGATCTCATCGCCGATATTATTTCGCGATAGATCGAGTCGCCTCAGACCCTGCAGGTAGGGTGAGCCGAGCAGGGGCTCCAGGGCCGAGCCACGGAGGTGAGTGTGCTCGAGGATCAGCTCACGTAGGTGGGCCAGACTGGGGTTGGCGGCTAGGTCTTTGGCGCCGCGGACCCAGATGCCGTGATGACTCAGGTCAAGATGACGCAGCTTGGGGAGGTTCAGATGCTGAAAAACCTGGCGTAGCTCATCGGTCTTGAGGCGACTGGGTGGGTATTCGGGGAGGTTGATGTTGAGGTGCATCAGCTCGGGCATGGCGGCGGGCTGGGTCACGGCCCGTAGACCTTTGAGGTGCATTGGATTGCAGCGTAGGTGCAGGCGTCTGAGTTGCTCAAGTGTGCCAGCACGGCCCAGGGCCTGGCCGGCCTGCGGGCCCAGGCTGCAATGGTTCAAATGGAGCTCGCGTAGCTGCTTGAGCATGGGCGAACGTGTGAAAGCGCGAACGCCTTGGATTCCCGGGTGGCTTCCCGAGAGGTTAAGTTGGTCCAGCGGCCAGGGTAACTCCTCGATCAGTTGCCGCACCGACTGCCCCAGCGAAGCAGCCGGCAACGCCAACGCCCGTAACCCCGGAAACTTGCCGGCCAACAAAGCGGCGACACCCGCTTGCCGGATCGGCATCGAGCGAAGCTGTAAGGTATGCAGCTGCTCCCAGTGGGCTCCACGGGCCAATGCCTCTAGGTAGCCATCGCCATCAAATCCAGGAATAAAAGAGTACAGTTCAATCCAAGGATCTAACGGTATGCCAAAATACGTACACATGGTGAAGGATTGCAGCCCACGCAGAGCGGTCCCTCGGGCGAGGGTGTGCAGATGGGCTGGCCCTTCGAGCGGGAATCCGGAAAAGGCGAGATGCCGCAGATTCCGAAATTGGCCGGCATTGGCAAAGGCCCGAATTTGCTCGGCGGCGAGCGGTTGGTAATCACGCCAATGAAATTCGCGGAGCTGATGCAGTCGTTCACAGCGGGTCAAGGGGCCGAGAATCTGTTCGCCTTGCTGAAAATCCGTCCAGCCGACGATCTGGATATCGAGTCCGGTGAGTTGTTCGATTTTGGGCAAGCGCAGCAGTTCCTCGACCAACGGAATAAACTGAAACGAAAACTGTAGCCGGAGTTTGCGGACCGGGGATTGTTCGAGTACCGCGGCAATGGGCTCAAGGACGCCTGTCTGGGTTCGCCGGATCTGAGCCCAGGCGGGAAAGCCGCGTTCAAAGCCCTGCCATTCCACCCCCCCGATGGTCGGCCACTCGCGTGCCCATGCCGCCTCGCGTCCCAGGCCGAGTTCCCAAGCTTGCTCCTCAAGGTCGATGCGGACGGGGTGATCCGGCTCCATGTCATACAGCCGACACTGAATGCGGATGAACTCGGCGCGGTCGGGCTGGCCGTGCTCTTCGAGCCAGTCAGCGTAGACCAGGCGGGGTAGATCGTTCAACGGATCGGCCCGGACGGCGTCGAGAAAGGCTTGTTGGTCGGTCTGCATGGGAGGAGTTCCCTTTGGCATCTGTCGTTAGCCCAGCCCGGACGCATCGGCCCGCTCACTTCGCGGTGACCTCGGCGTACCACGCCTGCCAGCGCTTCTGCATCGCGTCCACCCGCATGGGGTGGTCGGCAGCCACATCCTGGGTTTCGGTGCGATCCTTGGCGAGGTGATAGAGATGCCATTGGTCGGGTTGGCGGCTTAAGGCGACCAGCTTCCAGTCACCCTCCCGTACCGCGCGGCCGCCGGCGTGCTCGAAGTAAAGCCTAGCATGGCCCTGGCGCGGTTCGGCCCGCAACGTTGGTAGCAGACTTTTACCATCGACGGGGTGGACACGCTCGCCTTGAAATTCCTTTGGATAAGTCGCCTGGGCCAGATCCAAACAAGTGGGCAAAAGGTCGATGACGTGTCCGACCTCGTCAAGCATGCTGCCGGCCGGGTGCTTAAGCCCTTTCGGCCAGCTCACGATCAGGGGCGTGTGGCAACCACCGTCGTAGGACTGCATCTTCCAATAGCGGAATGGTGTATTGCTGGCGCTGGCCCACCGGGGGCCGATGCCGGTGTAGGTGGTTTCTCCGCCCGGCTTGTCGAAGTTGTCGTAATGGATCGGCCCGCCTTGACGGGTGCGTGAAGAGCGGTCAAAGCCGGGTTGACGTGGGACCTCGGGGGAAGCTCCATTGTCAGACAGGAACATCAGCACGGTGTTGTCCCAGCGGCCGGTTTTCTTGATCGCACGCACGATGTCGCCGATGCCCTGGTCCATCCGTTCGACCATGGCCGCGTGCACGGCCATCTTGGCCGCCTGCAAGGAACGCTCGGCTTCGCTGAGTTGGTCCCAGTCTTGATCCGGGCCATCGAGTCGGGGCAGCGGGTACGCGGCGTTGCGGATCAACCCCAGGTCGCGCTGACGCTGATAGCGTCGCTTGCGCAGTGCTTGCCAGCCGTCCTGATAGGTCTGCTGGTACTTGGCGATGGTCTCGGCGGGAGCATGCAGTGGCCAGTGCGGAGCGCAATGGGCGACATAAAGGAAAAACGGTGGATCATCGTCGGCCAAGGCATGAATATAGTCCACCGATTTTTGGTTGATTGCATCAGTGATATAATAATTGTCTGGGAGTTCCTGAATCGGTGTGGTGCCGTCGACCAGTGAGAACGGGTCAAAATAATTGACGACTCCCCAAATAATGCCATAGTGCCGGTCAAAGCCACGACGAACCGGGTAGGTGTCGAGGGGGGCAAACGGACGGTCGAAGTCGGCTTGGTGGTCGAGCCAATCCAAGTGATGCTGCCGGTCGGGTAACGGTTGGGTGGCGGAGAGGTGCCATTTACCGGTCATCGCGGTGTTGTAGCCGGCTTCGCGGAGCAGTTCGGCGATGGTAACGCCTCTCTTGCTCAGGTTGCGTCCATTGCGCGCCAGGCCCACGCGGTGGGGATACTGGCCGGTCAGCAGGGCGGCTCGGGTCGGACAGCAGCGGGCACAATTATAGAATTGGCGAAAGCGTACGCCCTGGGCCGCAATACGGTCCAGGTTTGGGGTCGCAATCTCGCCCCCATAGCAGCCCAGATCGCTAAAGCCGAGATCATCGGCCATGATCAAGACGATGTTCGGGCGTTCATCGGCGTCCGCGGTGGTGCCGCCGAGCAGCCCCAGAACCGCAATGAGCATGCGCTGCATCCGAATCCTCCTGGACAAAGTGGCAGAAAACCCTACTGCGCTAAAAGAGTCGATGACGAGCGTGGTCGGCATTGCCCCGCCGGGGGCGGGGGCGCGCACGGCAGGCGTTTGCCGCTGGCGTATGCAAGTTTGCTCGCAGCTTGCTAGGATAATGACAAGTTTGAAGGGTTTGGATTTTCGACGCCTTGTACCTGGCACACCATCATGCAGCACGCGCAACCGGCGGCGGGTCCGAGTATTCGCCATTTTCTGTTGTTGGCCCTGGCGCTGGTCGTCACCTTGACCGGTTGGTTTTACCTTGAGCGGACGCTCTGGCCGCCACCGGAGCCCGAGGTCGTGACCGAGGAAGTCGGACGGGATGCCGTGGCGGCTCTCGGTGGGACCGGCTTGATAGGTGTGGACTGGGTGGAGGCAAAAGCAGGCAGCGATTACGAGCCCTTGGTGATCCGACGCGACCCGATTCAGGTGTTGGCGAGCACGGGCGTGACCGGCATCGACTGGGTCCGTCGCCGCCCTGGCAGTCGTGCTCCTGACCGAGCCATCGTCCAAGCCGCCGAGCCACCGGTATTCATTCGCATGGGTCGCTGGGACGATGAGGAGAATCCCTCTGCGCTGCAGGTAGTGCTCAATACCCAAGGGGGGGCGGTGCAGCAGGTCATCCTGTCGGAATTTCAGCATGCTGACTGGATCGGCACCGGCGTGTATACCGATGGTCCCGATGGCCAGGCGAAGAAGGTCCCGCTGCATCTGATTCCTGGCAGCAAACTTCCCGATGAGGTTCTCGAAGATCGGGACCGGTACGACTTTCCGAAGCTCAAGCCGGGGCCGGTCACGGATCCTGACCTCTTGGAGCAGCTGATGCCAGCGTCGTATGTGATGTTTCACTACGACAACAAAACCGATGATCGTCCCCTCGACACTCTGGGCGTGCGGCACTGGCGAGTGGTGTCGCAAACCACCGATCCGCAAGCAGATGTCCATAAGGTGGTGTTCGAGACCGAGCTCGGCGCACCGCACCATGTACGGATCCGCAAGACCTTTACGCTCAAGCACGATGAATATCATCTGGGTTTCAAGGTCGAGATCGAGCCGTTGCCCGGACGTCAATCACGCAAAAACGAGTTTGTCTATCAGATCAGCGGTCCGATCGGCGTACCGATCGAAGGGGAGTGGTATACCTGGACGTATCGCAATGCCTATATTGGTTTCGATGATGCTGAGGGCTATGCGACCCGGGATATGTTCGATGCACAACAGATTGCTTATACCAATGGCTCCAAAGACATACCTGCCTCGGGCAAGATCCTACGTTATGTCGGGGTAGGGGTGCAGTATTTTGCTTCAGTGCTGGTGGTGGATGACCAGCAACCCGATGGCCGTCAGACTTTTCTGGACTATGCCCGGGCTACGCCGGCTCCGGGGGCCGTCGCTCCGGAGGGGAGAGCCAATCTGCTCGATATCACCACCCGTGCGGTCACCGAGGAGTTGCCGGTCGACGAGACCACCACACACCAGTACCTGTTGTATCAGGGGCCGATCAAGGTGAGCCTGCTCGGGCAGCTGGAAAACAAGGATGGTTCTCCGGCGGTCTCCGAGGCATTGGTGGAGCGTTATCACGATACCTTGCACCTCAATACGCTCACCGACTATCACCTCCCCAACTGGTTTAGTCGCCAGGCTAGTAAATTTTACTGGACCGATCTGATTGTCTTCACCACGAATTTGATGCACTGGATCCTTGGAGGCCTCCGCCAATTTCTACCCCTCGGACTCAGCATTCTCGGACTGACCATTTTGGTGCGGCTGCTCCTGTTCCCGCTGTCGCGCAAGCAGGCCATCAATATGGCGACCATGCAGAAGAAGATGGCCAAGATGCAGCCGGAAATGAAGGACCTCAAAGAGAAGTACAAAAACGATCCGGCCCAGCTGCAGCGAGCCATGATGGGCCTGTATCGCAAACACAACGTCAATCCGCTGGCGATGGCGGGTGGCTGTTTTCTATTGATTTTGCAGATGCCAATTTTTATGGGTCTATTCTGGGCTCTGAAGGAGAGCATCTTCTTCCGCTTAGGCGACTTCTTGTGGATCGAAAATCTGGCAGCGCCGGATATGGCGATCTGGTGGGGCGAGGGGATCCCGTTCATCAGTACGCCGGAGTCCCAGGGCAGCTTTGTCTACCTCGGACCATTCTTGAATGTGTTGCCGATCGTGGCGGCGATCATGATGTTGCTGCAGCAAAAGATCATGATGCCACCACCCACCGATGAGCAGCAGGCAATGCAGCAAAGCATGATGAAATTTATGATGATTTTTATGGGTATCGTTTTTTACAAGATGGCCGCGGGGGTTTGCATCTATTTCATCTGCACAACGCTTTGGGGTTTGGCGGAGCGTAAGTTGTTGCCCAAGGCGGTCAAGCCGGATGAGAGCAAGCCGGAGCCCTCGGCGAGCACCCCCAGCCGGGCCCGTTCGACAACGGGTACGGGCACGGTCACGTCGGCGGTGGCTCGCAACGGCCGCAAGGATAGCCGCAAGCCGAGCAAGGGTCGCGCGGGGAAAGGATCGCGGGCGGGGCAGGCAGAGCCGGCCAAGCCGGAGCCTCCCCAGGGCATGATGGCCAAATTCAAGGCCTGGCTGGACGATGTGATGGAGCAGGCCAAGAAGAAGTGAGCCGTCATGCATCCCGATGATACCATTGCTGCCTTGGCTTCGGCCGCGGGACCAGGCTTACGCGGCATGATTCGTCTATCGGGCCCCGAGACGCATGCCATACTGGCGGCGGTGGTACAGGGGGTGGATTCCTTTCCTCCGCAAATCTGCCAGTCGGGCCAGGTTCGTCTGACGGGGTTCACCGCACCGGTTCCGGTGGAAGTCTACCCGTTCTTCGCCCCTCATTCTTACACGGGGCAGGACATGGCCGAGCTCCACACCATTGGCTCGCCACCCGTTCTGGAAGCCCTCCTGACCTGCGTGCTCAATGCAGGGGCCCGCCCGGCTCGGCCGGGGGAGTTTACCCTGCGTTCATTCCTGGCTGGCAAGCGCGACCTGGCCCAGGCCGAAGCGGTGCTCGGGGTCATTGCCGCCGACTCGGTCGAGACCCTAAAGCATGCCTTGGTGCAACTGGCGGGTGGCTTGACGCGACCGCTGGATAGTGTGCGTGACGACTTGTTGAACCTGCTGGCCGATATCGAGGCAGGCTTGGACTTTGTCGAGGAAGACATCCAGTTTGTGAGCCGCGACGAGACGCTGAGCCAGTTGGCCAAGGCGATGGCCCAGCTCACCTTGCTGCAGAAGCAGCTGGATGCGCGGACGCTCAGCGGGCAGACGTTTCAGGTCGTCCTGGTCGGCTTGCCGAATGCCGGCAAAAGCAGTCTGTTCAACGCCTTGCTGGCCGATCAGCGTGCGCTGGTGAGTGAGGTGCCCGGGACCACCCGCGACTATCTGGTCACAAAATTAGCGTTGGAAGATCTGGCGATCGAACTGGTGGACACCGCCGGACACGAGCCGGCCAGCGACACCATCGCGGCCCAGGCCCAAGCGCTAGGCGCTGACCAGACCCGCCGGGCCAGCCTGGTGCTGCATTGCGTGCCCGCCGACCAGCTCGAGGACACCGTCAAGAGTCCCCGGGTCCAGGTGCCGGTGGTCCGGGTTGCTACCAAGAGTGATCGAGCCGCGCCGCCGGCTGGCTGGTTCGCCTGTAGCGCCTGGACCGGTCGCGGCTTGGATGAGCTGCGTCAGGAACTACTGCGGCAAGCTCGGCAAGCCAACCTGGCTGGCCTGGCTCCCAGTCAAAGCCGCTGTCGACACCACATCGATCAGTGCCTGGACCACCTGCGTAAGGCGCATGGCATTGTCCTATTTGAGGATCCGCCCGAACTACTCGCCTTGGAGGTGCGGCTAGCTTTGGACCAGTTGGGCGAAATGGTCGGGGCGGTCTACACCGATGATCTGCTCGATCGTATCTTTAGTCGCTTCTGTATTGGCAAATAGTAATCTTCATGGACCTATACAAAAAGCCAAAACCTGGTTTCAGGGTCTGATGGGAGACTTACTGCTTCAGGTGCTTGGCCAGGAAGCGGGCCACCTCATTGAGGGCGTCTTTCGCCTCAGGCGATGGATAGCTCTTCAAGTAGTCGGCGTGGGACTGTCCTTCGTAGACGTGCAACGCCGCATCGACCCCGGCGGCGCGCAGCTTGCGGTGGGCTCGGATGGTGATGCTCAGGAACAGGTCCCGGGTCCCCGAGATCAAGATGGTGGGCGGGAAGCCTTCAACGTCGCCATAGATGGGCGACAGCAGGGGGTCCTTGAGCTCGGTCTTGCCCGCGTACAGCTTGGCACAGGCCTCGAGAAAGCCGTCATAGCGGTCGAGCGAGTTGTCCAACCCGGCGTTGGTGAAGAAGGTGTCGCCCGTCTTGGTTAAGTCGGTCCAGGGCGTGCCCAGGAACAACGCACCGGGCAGTGGCAACTTTTCTTCCTTGAACTTGAGCACGCTGGCCATGGTCAAGCCACCGCCGGCGGAGGTGCCAAACAGGGCCATCTTGGCGGGGTCACGATTCTCGGTCACCTCCTTCCAGACGGCGACGGTATCGTCGATGGCGGCCGGGAAGGGGTGGTCGGGAGGCATGCGGTAATCAATCGACAGGGCAGGCATTTTGGCGGCTGCAGCGACCAGGATGGCTTCCTCCGCGCAGGCCCGGCCGCCACCAAAGACATAGGCGCCGCCGTGGACGTGGACCAGCAGGCGGTCCCGATTGGTCGCGGGTACTTCGGCCGGGGTGACCGAGAAACACTGGACCCCATGGATCGTGCGTTTCTCCACAGTGACCCCAAGGTCGGCCGACAGTTTTTGGACTTGCTGGGCATCATTGGTAGCCGCGGCTTGCTGGGCGAAGCGCCACTGGGCGTCGGTGTTGAACACCGGGAGTTTGGCAATGGGTCGCGCGATGACCTTGGCAAGTTCAGAGCTGACCGTGGTTGGAATGGGGACTTCCCGGGCCGGAACGCGGAGGTATTCCGGTTGTACTCGGTTATTTGCCGGTGCTTCTTGCTCCCAGGTTACCAGCCAGCCGATGGTACAGTTGATCGCGACTAACGCGATAAAGAACAGCACTCGCAATCCCATCAGGTCAATCTCCATAAGCCAGGGGATGGATCGGGTTGGTCCATAGGACATGCCTGCCCAATGCGCAACGCGGTTATGATGGGACCCAGGCGTGCACCTGTCCAGCGACCGACGGTCCAGCTCGGGGCAAGCGGTGTGATGATGGGTGGGATGGTGTTGGCTGGTTCGAATACGAGAGCGAGCGGCTAAGTCGGATGCTCCAGCGAATGAGTCGCAACTGTCGAGGGCTTGTCATTCGTGATTCGGCCCCTGATATTTTCGCAAGGGGTCGCCCTTGCCAAAACCCAGACACATGCAGAAATGAAACGCAGATAAGTTATTGTGTTTTTTTGTCTTTGGTTCGAGAAGCTGTCTTGACACGAACTCGCCGGACGTTGTGTGTGTCTATCCCAGCGCATGCTCTGGAGGCCAGGATAGGCTTGTCTTCGAGGGACGCTTGGGGTATGAAAAGAGTGTGAGGTGTAAGCCGCCTCACGGTACGGGGCGTGGCGCAGCTTGGCTAGCGCGCTTGAATGGGGTTCAAGAGGTCGGAGGTTCAAATCCTCTCGCCCCGACTATCATAAACCCTTCTGTAGCAACAAGTTACGGAAGGGTTTTTTGTTTCGACAAGGCTTCGACTTTTTCCGTTGGTACGTTCGTTGCTACGGATCATGTTGTAGGCCTCTTCCGAGGCTGATGGGAACAGCGGGGGCAAGATCCACACATCATCCCCAACGTCCTGCAACCCCAGACCGGCATAAATATTGACATTCGCCTGAATATCTCGGTGCCGCATCAGCAACTTCACCTTCATCAACGGCAACCGTAAGGCTATCTGCACACAAAAGAAGTCGCGGAAGCTGTGAAAGTCCAGGTCAGCTCCCGCGAATGAGCTACCAAGAAAGCCTCGGATGTAATTGGCCCCGAAGAGCTTGTCCACCTTCCGGGAAGCTTTGCCCAACTCGCTCGCCAGGTCCACTTCAGTCTCTGCTCCATCTGAGTATCGATACGTCTCGCCATCCATCCCTAGAATATATGATATTTCATCGATAGTTTCCGCCGATCGGACCTGGGGAGAGGGAGCAGTCGTGGAATGTCGGCCTAAAGTGGCTGCAATGGGGACACCCCCTTCGAGCCCTGGATCCGCAGCTTCCTCGCTCCCGGTCCGTCTCTCTCAGACTCGAACTTCTTCGACAGCTCCACGAATCGCACGTTTTTTCAAGCCAGTCATGGTGTCCTGAACTCGGTCGGCCTCGGCCGGAGCAGCGGCAAGGATCATCAGGGTTAGAGTGGATGCTTGTAGCAATTGGTACATGGGTTACCCTCCCAGGGTCGTTCCGGTGCATTGGAAGTGGGCCTTGGGGCCGAGAATGCGGGCCCGTGAGAGAGTCATGAGCAACGGGGGGAAAAGCCCATCAGAAAAAGTGTGTTTGCACCCGACACATTGTGGCTGGTCCCGAATCACGTGCTGGGTGATTTGCGATCAGATCACCACTTCGAGAACATTTGCGGCCGTACGCTTGCGGGGGACTACCCATACCAAAACGAACACGTCGCACGGTTTTTCAGAAGTGTATCCCGGGCAGTTGCCGGGAGTGATCTCCGACAACGCCTTAGCTCATGGCCAAGGACTTCAAGGGGTGCGTCCGCTTCTGTGGCATGTCGCACGTACGGACATCTCCCTGCACAAGCCCTAAAGCAACGGCAAGATCGAGCGGTAGCACTGAACGCTCAGGAGGAGTGTATCCGGGGGGAGATGCGGTTGTGCCTGGCCGGCGTCCGGCGGATTGTGGCGGACTACGTCGAGCGTTACAACGAGGTCCGGCTGCACGCGACCCTCAGGGACGTGCCTTCGGAGGCGAGGCTTTGGGTCCAGATGCGAACGATCTTCGCCGCGCGGGACCGTAAGTTGGAGGCGGCTCAGGCGGTACGAAAGCCGGCGGCAAACATTGACCCACGCGACAGGTCTATTAAGGAGCAAGCGAACCTTCGCCCTAAGAAAACCATCCACCACGAGTGAACCATGTCCGTCCAGGGGTCTATCTCCGGTTGGCTTGACGACCTGAAAGGTCGGGGCGATCCCGGTGCTGTCCAGCATTTGTGGGATGCCTTCTTCCATCAACTCGTCGCGCTCGCTCGCCCTGCCCCGGAGGGCCTTCGCGGCTGAAGGAGACGTCGCCATTAGCGCCTTCGCCAGTTTTGTGCGGGGGGTCAATAAGGGCCGGTTCCCACAGCTCAACGACCGGGATGAACTCTGGAAGGTGCTCTTCGTAGTCACCGTGCAAACTAG
>CAYPIE010000135.1:0-13402 GCA_964410665.1 uncultured Alcaligenaceae bacterium | reverse complement strand
GCACGGTTACCCGACACCCAACTGTCCCTGACGGTCATAGTGCCCCAGTTGGTGAGCCCCCCCCCAGTGCTCCACGTCTCGGGCCAGTCCGGCGCGAGCGAGACCGTGTTCCCTGTCAACCGGATTTCGTGCAAGCTCAGGTCCCCGAAGTTGAGGATCCCACCCCCTTCACCCTGCACATTTCCGCCGCGGATGGTAAACCCGCTCACCACGGCCTGGGTCCCGGCCAGTACCGACAACACCCGGCTTTGCTCTCCGGCGTCGATCTGGATCTGTTCCGTCCCCGGGCCGAGAATCTCCAACCGGCCGGTGGCATCATCCAACTCCAGCTGGCCCAGGGCCAGTTCGATGGTGCCACTTAGCCCGGGAGCAAACGCGATCTGGTCCGCGCCGGAGTTGGCCGCGGCCATGGCGATGGCCTCCCGCAAGCTGACGACCTCATCGTCAGCGACGACATCCGCCAGCGTGTCGACGAGGATCGTCGGCACCATACGATCTTCCAACGTCTGGAGCCACAGCCGTTGCGTTCGTCGCACACCCGACACGACTACTCGTGGAGGTGGCATAGCTTGACGGGCCGGCTTCGGATCAAGGTCGCGTTGCATCAACGTCTCCTGTGCTTGAAGGAAATGGCCGATGCCCGTAGCCGATCGCATCGGCCTAGGCGAGGGGCATCCGTTCTCGCCGAACAGCGCCGTCGGGCCAGAGGGTATACACCCGGACTTGCGGGCGGTTCCCGCACAATCTTCCGGCGTCACCGTTCGGATCAGGATTCCTATTCATGAGAATCCTGCGATGGCAATGCCCGAACCCTTCGACCGGGGGACAGAAATGCGAAAAAAAGTTCTACGAGTCCGTCCGAGGGCTCTCCTACAATAAATTTTCGTTTTTTCTGTCCCCGGAATCGCCCTGAGCGGCATTCCCTCTGCGGTAGGTAATCAAAATGAACTCCGACGGCTCGGTGACGTACCTGCTCGACGGCTTAAACCTCGGTGACCCCCACGCGGTGGAGCAGTTGTGGCAGCGTTACTTTCACCGGCTGGTGGGGCTGGCGCGCAAGCGGCTCGACGGGCTGCCGCGCGCCGTCGCCGACGAAGAGGACGTCGCCCTGAGTGCCTTCAAAAGCTTCTGCCTGAACGCCGAGCAGGGCCGCTTTCCCGAGCTCCTCGACCGTGACGGCCTGTGGCGATTGTTGATGACCATCACGCTGCGCAAGGTCAGCAAGCTACTCCGGGACGAACAGACCCAGAAACGGGGCCGCGGCATCGGCATCCTGTCGCAGGCCAGCGAAGGCGACAACGCCCCGCCGGTGCTCGAGGGCGTGCTGAGCCGCGAGCCGAGCCCGGAAGAGGTCGCCGCCGCGACCGAGGAGTACGACCGCTTGCTGGGTCTGCTTGCCGATGAGGAGTTGCGCTACGTGGCCGTGCGGCGGATGGAAGGCTATTCGGTCGAGCAGATCGCCAAGGAACTGGACTGTGTGGCCCGGTCGGTCAAGCGCAAACTGAGCCTGATCCGCACCATCTGGCTGCAGGAGATCGGCCCATGACGAACGACCCTGTCGCCCGTGCCCGCGACCTCGAACAACGCTGCCGGGCCTTCGAATCCTCCTGGCGGGACGGGAGCCAACCCGACATCGAGCACTTCCTTGGCGACCTCCAGGACCCCCACCGTACCGACCTCGCCCGCGAGCTGGCCCTGCTCGATATGGACTACCGCACCCGACGCGGCGAACAACCCGACCCCCAAGACTACGCCCGACGCTTCCCCGGGCTCGACCCCTCCTCCCTCGCCGACAGCCACGCCGAGCACACCCCGAACTCTCAGGACACCACGGAACTCCCCCCGCTCTGCCCGCCCGGCTACGCCATCCTCGGCAAGCTCGGCCACGGCGGCATGGGCGTCGTCTACAAGGCCGCCCAGCTCGCCGCCGGCGGACGGACCGTCGCCCTGAAGGTGCTCCTGGTCGGACCTCACGCCAGCCCCGAAAAAGTCTGGCGTTTCCAGGCCGAGGCCGAGGCCGTCGCTCTGATCAACCACCCCCACGTCCTGCCCGTCTACGACGTCGGACGACACCACGGACAGCCCTACTTCACCATGGAGTTCGCCCCCAACGGTAGCCTCGCCGACCGGCTCCGCCGCAACGACCCGATGATCCCCCCGCAGGCCGCCACCCTGGTCGAGCGGATCGCCCGCGGAGTCGCCGCGGCCCACGCACAGGGCATCGTCCACCGGGACCTCAAGCCCGGCAACGTTCTCATCACCACCGACGGCAACCCCAAGGTCAGCGACTTCGGACTAGCCAAACGGCTCGAAGATGATGGGGAAGGACACACCGTCACCGGAGCCATCTTCGGCACCCCAGCCTACCTGGCCCCGGAACAGGCCGCCGGCCGCGCCAAACACAGTGGAACAGCGGCGGACGTCTGGTCCTTGGGGGTGATCCTCTACGAACTACTGGCCGGCCGGGTACCCTTCCGCGGCGCGGAGGTCGGGGACACCTTGAAGCTCATCCAAGACCAGGATCCCGTACCCCCCCGACGCCTGCAGCCGAGCATCCCGCGCGACCTAGAAACCGTCTGCTTGAAATGCCTGGAGAAGGACCCTGCGAGTCGCTACCCCAACGGCGCGGCACTGGCGGAAGATCTCGGGCGGTTTCTGGCTGGCCGTCCGGTGCAGGCCCGCCGCGTCGGCCCCCTGGGACGGGCCTGGCGCTGGGCCAACCGCAACCCGGGCGTTGCCGCCTCGAGCGTCGGGATGGTCCTGGCGCTGGTGGCCGCGACGGCGGTGAGTACCGCCGTCCTCGTCTGGGCCAGCCAGGCCCAGGAGACCACCCGACTCCGCCTGGAGACCGAGGCCCGCAACCGAGAAATCGAACAGAGCAAGCAGAACGAGGCTTACCTGCGTCTGAGCAACCGCATCAAGCTCCTCCGCATGAGCGGCGGCCCCGGGCGGCGGTTCCTGAACCTGGTCTCGATCGCGCAGGCCGCCGCGATCCGCCCCAGCCGGGAGCTGCGCAACGAGGCCATCGCCTCGCTGTCCCAGGTCGACTTTCGGAAACGAAACCAGTTGCCCCAGACCTGGTCGCATGAAATTCGCAAGAATAACCGTCTGATGCTGGCCCTGGATGGGTCGTTGGCGCGATTCGCCCGTGAGGAGGTCGGCGGAGCCGTCTCCATTCGCCGGACCCGCGACGGTGAGCTGATCGCCCGCCTGCCCGGCCGCGGGGGCTCGATTAACTGGCTGGCCATGGACCCCGCCGGCCGCTATGTGGCCGTCTCGTACGCTCACCGCTCAGGTGGAGAATTCTTGCTGTGGGATCTGGAACGTGAACAGGTCGTGCTCGAACGCCCCGAGACGGCCGGGGGATGGCGGGTTGACTTCGACAAATCTGGCCAGACGCTCGCCTTCGGGCAGGGAGCCAGGGGCGTTGAGATAATCCGTCTGCCGGACTGCCAGGTAGTCGCCCAGTTCGACGCAAATCTTCCTCGAATCTTCTCCTTAGCCCTGCACCCCGACGGACAACGCCTCGCCGTCTTCGACGAGGCTGGGAACGCCGAACTCCACGACGCGATGAGTAAGGAGCTGCTGACCGCTGCCGCGGTCGGGTGCACCTGGCCGGTCCCACGCTGGAGTCCCAACGGAGGGTTGCTCGCGGTCGGCAGTAAGTACAACCTGGTGCACCTCCTCGACGCAAACTCCCTGGAAGAGATCCGCAAGCTGCGCGGCCAGCGGTCCGTGGTGAACGCACTCTCGTTCCACCCTTCCGGTCAGTTCCTTGCCGGCAGCGCCTGGGGCGGTTACCTCCTCGTCTGGGATGTGGCAACGGGCAAAACACGGTTGAGGACCGATGGTTTCAGCCCACAGTTCGACATCACCGGACGGAGATTCGCCACCCTGGAGAGATTTGAGCCATCCTCCCCGGTACACATTTGGGAGTTTGCTCCCGCGGTAGAGTGCCGTCATCTGCATGGGTTGGCCTGGGAGCCGGAGGAGGAACACGCGATGTATGCCGCGTGTTCCCGGGATGAGCGACTCTGCTTCCTGGGGGGCCTTGACGGCGCCAGCCTGTGGGACCTGGCCACCGGCCGCTACCTGGCAACCCTGCCACATGGACTGACCCGACAGGAAGGGGTGACCGGAGCTGCGTTTGACCCCGCCGACGGCAGCCTGCTGATCGCCACCCTGAAGGGCCTGTTCCGCTGGCCGGTCCGCCGCGATGACGACGGAGGCGTCCAGGTCGGCCCGCCGGTGATGGTCTCCGACGGAAGGGAGACTTTCTCGGTCGCGGTCAGTTCGGACGGCAACTTGCTCGCGTACGATTTAGGCCGTAAACGTGGCATCACTCTCCTTGACCGGCGCCACGGCGAAACTCGCTGTAGGCTTCTGCCGAACCCCGACAAGGCCGTCCTGCAATATGTCGCGGTCTCGGCGGGGGGCCGCTGGATCGCCTCGAGTGCTTATTTGACTGAGGATGCTAAATCGAAGGTCTACGTCTGGAACGGACGTAGCTTGGGGCTTGCTCACCAACTCGAGTTGGAACCTCCCCCCCCGTTCCTCCGAATGGCCTTCAGCCCCAATGAAAGACTTCTGGCCGTATTGATCCCCGGGAAGACCGTCATCCTGGAGACCGAAACCTGGGAAGAGGTCGCCAGCCTCCCGGACCTGGGCAAGCAGGGATTGTTCTCCTCGGACCGACAGCTCCACGGGGTGTTCTCGCCCGACGGCCAGCTCTTCGCCGCTAACACTGCCAACGGCGCGGTCAAGCTTTTCAGCACAAAAACCTGGGAGGAGTTGGCCGAACTAGCACCGACCCCCGCTCCCCCCATGGTGCATAAGCTCGCCTTCACCCCCGACGGGTCGCGGCTGGTGGCGCCACACGCCAGTGACGGGGCGCGGGTCTGGGACCTGGGTCGCGTCCGTCGCCGGCTCCGAGATTTCGGCCTCGACTGGGGCGACCCGTTGCCGCCAGTCGTCGCGTTGAACCGCACACCTTTGCGTGTGAAGGTCGAGCCGGGCTTTCTCGCACGGCCCGCCTACCAGGCCCGGGTCGAGCAGGCTCTGAAGAACGGCAAGTACTACTCGGCGATGACCCAGGCCGAACAGGCCGTCCGGGCCAACCGACAGGACCTGTACAGCTGGCGGGTGCTCATCGACGCATGCCGCGCGGCGAGCCGGGCAGATGTCCTGATTCGCGCCGTCGACCGGTACTTGCAGTCGGACGCGATCCCGCCCGGGCCATGTGTGTTCGTCCTGAGGGATTTCTTCCGGCGGCCCCAACTCGGGGAGGCGGAACTCCGGGCGGTACTCCGCTGGGCCGAGGTGGACCGGTCGAAGTTCGTGCCCGACCCCGCCCTGGACATCGTCTACCGCTACTTCGGCGAAGCCTGCTACCGCGACTGCCGCTTCGCCGACGCCATCGCCTTCCTCGACGCCGCCGAGTGGCTACGGCTCACCCGTTGGCAAGGACTTTCTCCGGAAGGCAACCTGGTCAAGGCCATGGCCCACTTGATGGTGAGCCGCACGGCGGACTCGCCGCGACACCGCACGCTGGCCCGGCAATATTATGACCGCGCGGTCGCCGCGATCGAGCAAAGCCCCGTGCCGCTCTCGCCAGACGCACACGCCATCCGGGCCGAGGCCACGCGGTTGTTTAGCACCGACCGTTCCAGGAAGTCCGATCCAGGCACCCCCCGTTCCGGGAACGCTCCCAACGGTGGCTAGTTCCCGGCGAACTGTTTCTCGACCATCTTGTGATCTTGCTTCCAGGCCACGTACATCTGGGCCGACATCGGGTCCGGGAAGATGTCCTCGTGGCCCGCAGCCACACCCTGAATGACCGTCTCGGCGACCACCTCGGGGGAGGTCTTCTCCATGGGAATATCCTTGGCCATGTCGGTCTCGATCGGCCCCGGGTAGACGCCGAAGACGTGGATCTTCTTCGGAGCCAGGTCGGCCCGTAGCGACTGGGTCGCCGACCAGGCGGCGGCCTTGGACGCGTTGTAGCCAGCGATCCCCGGCATGCTGGCCAGCGAGACCACGCTGAGCAGGTTGATGATGGCTCCGCCGCCGTTGCGCTCGATCACCGGTGCAAACGCGCGGGTGACCTCGATCAGCCCAAAATAGTTCACCTCCATGTCTCGCCGCAGCTCCTCGAGGCTGGTGTCGAGTAAACCACCCGGCGTTAACACACCGGCGTTGTTCACCAACACCGTGACATCCCCGGCAGCTTCGGCAGCGGCCCGGATGGTGTCGGGATTGGTGACGTCCAGAACCAGCGGCACCACCTGTTCGGGGTTCAACGCCACCGTCGACGCCAAGTCGTCCGGGCGACGCCCTGCGGCGTAGACCTTGGCGGCCCCGTGGGTCAGGTAGGCACGCACGAATGCGTGGCCGATGCCTCGGTTCGCCCCCGTTACCAGCACAACACTTCCTTCGGGTCGCATGGCATACTCCTTGTGTATCGACTTGTCAACAGAGCTTGTACCGTTTGGTACAAACCAACAACAAACTTAGTAGTCAATCAGCCGCAACGCCTGGTCGCGGGCGGCGGCAATCACCGCCTGGGGCACCGACGCCCGGCCCAGCGCCCGCATCCCCAGAACCAGTGCGAGTAGGCCGCCGGCCGTCCCCTTCGGATCCAGGTCGGCAGACACCTCCCCCTGGTCCTGGGCCGCGGCCAATAACTCCTGGTAGATCCGCTTGTGGCTGGCCAGGGCGCGTTGGGCCAGCGAACGAATCGCCGCATCCCGGGGTGCGAGCTCCAGGGCCGTGTTCATGAGAAAACAGCCGAGCGAGCCCTCCCGGCCGCACGCCTCGTCCGCCACCTCGGCGAGATGACGTTCCAGGGCCTGCCGCGGCGATGACGCCTGTTTCAGAGCAGTGAATTCGGCAATCCGGTCACGCAGATAGACCTCCAGCGCCTCCAGTAGGACCTGGTGCTTGCTGCCAAACGTGGCATAAAAGCTGCCCTTCTGGATGCCCATTTGGTCCAACAGCGCGGTCATCGACGTGGCCTCGTACCCCTGGGACCAGAACGCCCGCATGGCACGCTCAAGCACCTCCTGGCGATCGAACTGCTTTTCCCAGGGCATCGCACCCACCTCCCACACTCAGTGTAGGCAGTCTGTACCAATCGGTCAAGACTTCGGCACTCGGCGACATACCCCAGACGGGCAGCCAGGGTCACTTTTTCCGAAGCCGCATCTCCATAAATTCTCGCTCGGGCCCCTGAGGTAGCTTGGCGTAGCCCTTCTCGACCCATTCACCGTCTTTAAGCGTCATGACGAAGCGAAGATCCACATTTTGCGTGTCGTCGTGGAACTTCCAGACAAAGCCATCCGGTTGTCGTTCAAACGCGGCCGGGATGTATTTCCCTTGGCGAAAGGCGTGCAACTGATACTTCTTCGCCTTGGGGTCATAGGTAATCACCCCAAGCGCATCATGCACCACCCGCTCCTTGCCACCGACGTTCGCGGTGAACTGGCCTTCGAGGCGGATGATCTGACCATTCTGGGCCATTCGTATTTTTTCCGTTCCCTTGGCCTGGGACTGAAAGTTGCCGTAATCAACCTTTGAGGTCCCTTGCCAATCACCGACCATAAACGACAGCTTTCGCATCGCCTCCACCACCGCGGGGTCCGGTCCTTGCGCGAACGCCGCTACCGAGGGAACCAGTCCAACGAACAGAGCCACAAGCATACGCATAGCAACAATCTCCATCATCACCACGGAAGCATCGCAAACGCCGATCCTACTTTGGCCGTGTTCTGGAAGCAACCGGCTTGAACCCGATCTTGTGCCATTCGGCTCCGCAGGCTCCGAACCGACGTCCTCCTTTGATTCGGGCAAGCGATGCAAATATGGAGCATTCCTCTCGATTTGTTCTCATGGACCCATGCAAATAGCCCTTGGAAAATAGCCCACTTTTCCATGCGTAGACTTGTGAATCCTACCTATTTTGCGTAGACTATCGATGCCGCAGACTCTTGCGCTGCGGATCTCCTCGGGGTGCCGTAGAGATCCCCGTCTCTGCGGCATCCCTCGTTTCATTTGCCAACATGGCGGTCGAGGAATGACGCCGTGCAACCCTTTCTGCTGGTCGCCTTGGGCGGCGGTCTCGGTAGTGTTTGTCGCTATGCCGTCGGTCGCTGGGCCGAAACGCAACTCTGGGCGCGGCCGTTTCCGCTGGGAACCTTGATCGTCAATGTGGTCGGTGCCTTCATCCTGGGACTCTTGGCGGTGCTCTTGCTTGACCGGGCTTCGCCACCACGTCGCGAGCTGTATCTCCTTCTTGGGACGGGTTTTTGCGGTGGCTTCACCACCTTCTCGACTTTCAAGTATGAGGCCCTGAAGCTATTGATCGAGGGGCAGGTCGCGCTCGTCTTTTCCTATCTAATGGTCAGCGTATTCGCCGGTTTTGTCGCCGTCTGGTGCGGCGTCTACTTGGGCCAGTGGCTGTCGCGCTAACTGGCCAGGGACCGACGCCGACGCAAACCGGCATGTCCATCCAACGGGGCTACTGCTATGGCACACGGTCAACTGCAAGTCATCAACCTGGCCCAGAAGCTCGCCTCCTTCGAGGAGCACTGGAGCCCCCGCATCGTTGGCGAACTCAACGGCCAGCAAGTCAAGCTGGCCAAGCTTCAAGGCGAATTTGTCTGGCATCACCACGAACAAGAGGATGAACTATTCCTGGTTGTGCACGGCACGCTGCGCATGCGGCTGCGTGACCGGGAAGTCACCATTCAGCCTGGTGAGTTTTTCATCGTGCCGCGCGGCGTCGAACATCAACCCGTCGCTGATACAGAAGTTCATGTGATGCTATTCGAACCTGCCGAGACGTTGAACACCGGCAACCTGCACAACGAGCGGACCGTCGAGCAGCCAGCCCATGGGTGAGCAGCATGTGCCACACGAACCGGTGGATGGTGATCCCGGCAGTCGTGCCTTTTCCGAGCGGCGGGTATGGCTCGATTGTCGCGGCTGGGCCCGTGTTGTTCGCCCTGACGCCCACCGCCCAATGGGTGGTGTTCCAAGCCAGATCGCAAGGAGTTCAAGCAGGTCGCCAGCTACTCTGTGGCCGAGGGCGGTACCGATGCGTATCCGATTGTGACCCGTGATGGTGTCTACATCAAGGATCGCGATTCGGTGACGTTCTGAACGTTCCAGTAAGCATCCTGGTCCAAGGGCGTGCCCTGTAGTTTTCGTGCGAAGCATAGCATCCGACCATTCCCAGCCGACACCTCTGCAAGCGGGGGCAAAAAATGGCTCGGTTTTACCTCCGCGGATACTATATATATGTATAGAGAGTTTACCGTGGCCGAACCCGAAGCGTTTGCGTTCGGTCTGAACCCGCAGTCGCATATTCGGGCTTCACTTTGATAGAGAAGATTCGGTCATCGAAACGGGACGATCGCAGCCCCATCATCAGGGCTTGCCAGCGCAAAGGCTACGCACCGATTGTCGCCGCTTCTCTCTCGACGCAGCAAAATGTAGGGAACCGCTGGTGCAAGCTGAACGCTTCTGGAATTGTTCCGGACGTTTCCGGGACATTTCCGGACGTTTCCGGGACGTTTCCAGGAACTTTTCGAGGGTTTTCAGGACTTTTTGAGGGCTGCGGTTCCGAATTTGTTTGCCCTCAACTGCTGGAGTGTGGGCATCAACCCTTCACACCAGTTGTTCGCCGGTGAACGGCCGGTACCCCGATCTAGGAACTGTTTGTTCAGGAGCACTTACTCAACTCCCTCCCAAAATCGTCATGAGTTCCCGCACAAAGGCATCTCCCGCCGTGCCGTGTGGGACATATTCTACCAGGCTGGCTCCAACGATCGGGAAGCGTGTACACACCGCCTGCAGTAGGTCACGCAACTGGTCGGTGGAAATGCCACCCGGGGTCGGCATCAGTAGATGTGGGAAGGCATGTGGATCCAAAATGTCCAGATCGAGATGCAGATACAGATTGGTCACACCACGGTCGGTCAAGGCGTTGCTTAGGTTATCCGGATCGTGGAGAACCTCTGGTTGCAGGACCGCAATGCCGGTGTTGTCGATCAGCTCCTGCTCCGCAGGGTCCAGATCACGGGTGCCTACCAGAATGACTTGCTCGGGCCGCAGAGTCCCGAAGGTATGTCGTAATAGGTCCGGATGTCCCTCGCCGAGCAGTATCCGCAGTGGCATCCCATGCAAATGCCCACTCGGCGAACTGTTCGGGGTGTTGAGGTCGCCATGGGCATCGAACCACAGCACCGTCAGGTTGCCAGCATATCGCTGGTTGAGATACGAGACTGGCCCCAGTTCGGCGGCACACGTTCCACCGAGTAAGAAGATTCGCTCAGGTGCCTGTTGCCGCAGTAAGGCCGCAACCTGCTCAAGGAGTCGGACATTGGCCCGCAGCCCGAGGATATGGTCCTCCACTACCAGTGGCTCATCTTCGGGGACCTCGATGGTCATCCAGGAGGGCTCGGGAACGAGCGCTGCCAGTTGCAGCGCCCCGGTGCGAACCGTGTTGGTTTCCCCATAACCCTGCCATTCAGGAAACAATAGCCGCAACAACCGATGGTTCCCTTCAGGATAAAAACAGGGAGTCGGAGCATCGTGCCCCAACTCTCTGGATGCGAACTTCAAAATCCGGCGATCCTTCTTGGCAGCTTAACTCACGTTCAGGTTGCGCAAATAGGTCTCATACGCGGCCTGCTGCAACTCCTCCGACCCTTGCAGCTCCTTGAGCTTGGCATGCAGCTGGTCCATCTCCTGTTCCTGCTCATCAAATTTTGCCAGGTAACGCTTGTACGCCTGTGCCTCCCGCGGCATCTCCCGCAGGTTTGCGCGCAACCGCTCCTGATCCTTGGTGATCGTTTGGATCCGCTCCTGCGTCTGCTGAATCGAGCGACGCGTCTCGTCCCACAACCCCTTCAGCTCCAACGCCTTGGTCAACGCACGCTTCAGAGCCGGCGACGATTGCCGCAACTTGATGAAGTATCGCAGCTGGTTGGCCGGAGCGTTGGTCAGCGCCACCGTCTCACTCAGCTCTCGCTCTTCGACCACGTCCAGTGTCTGGGTCTTCCCGGCCGTCACCGGCACCCGGAACCGCCACAGGTTCCGCGTTTCCTCGGGTTTCTGGTCCCCGAGCAGCTCAAACCCCTGGTCCTTCCGATTCGGATGCTCCACCAACACCACCCGATTCTGCTCGCTGCGGTTGGCGATGGTGTACTCCCGCTCCTGCCGCTGGACCCGCTTGGTCCAAACCACTCCCTTGACCACCTTGACCTCGGTGATCTCCGCCGTCTGCTTGCCCGCCTTCGGGCTCACCTCGGTCCCCAAGTCGATCGCATAGCTGATCAGCCGCTCCTCGTTCGGCTGAACGTCCAACACTCGGCTATCCCCCGCATAGGTCGACCCCTCGAACACCGTGATCGGGCCCTGCATCAAGTGGGCTCCCGAGGTGTTCTTCAGCTTCAGACCCAACAGCGGGTGCTTCGGCTGCACTCCCTCGTTGTAAATCGACACCCGCTCCGCCTGAATCGGACCCTGCAGGATCGGCAACAACGCCGACTTCTGGCGCTCCAGGTTGACCGGACGGTCGATGATGTACTGGAAGCTGTCGCCCAGCTGAGCCGCCGTCGCCGCCGATGCCACCCCTTGACCCAACTCCATCCGCTGACCGAGTTGTGCACCAAACTCAGCGGCCTCCTTTCGAAGTTCCCCACTCGGCCGAGCAAAGTATTCGTTTCTGCTCTCCCTTGTCGCACGACCACCGCGTGCCGCCGAACTTGTGGGTGGCTGAGGAGAGCGGTGAAGCTCCTCCATGAGCGATTCCTTCTCCATCAATCGACTCTTGTCTCCCAAGTCACCTTCGTAGGTAGGTGGGCGCAGCGAGGCAAACAGCTCCGGCTCCACCATCGGTCGCTGCACATACAACGGATCGTACAGGTTCATCCGAAACGAGATCGGACGGCCCGACACCAACGCCATGTTCACACCTCGCCAGTCCTCATCCGTCGGGTTCTCTACCATCGCCCAACCCTGAAGCTGCGCTTCCGCTCCTTCTCCATCCAGCACCAACCGGTAACTCGTCTTCCATACCGGGTGCTCCACCACATAACCCACCGACACTCGACGGTCACCCTCCCCTGCGAAGTGAACGCTCACCGATTTCTTCTGCGCATCATGGGTCAACGCAAGCACTGCCAACGCCCGACGGAACTCCTCCTCCAGCTCCGCGTTGACAAACCGCAAACGCAACAGCTCGTCTACCTTCAGCTGATGCAGACCATCCGCACACCAAAGGTTCAGCACCTCCACCTCACTCACCTGCTCGTTCTTGCCCAACGGCAGCTGCTTCGTCTCCGTCCCCACGATCGTCCCGGTCAAGCTCCCCGGCTGGTTCAACGCACTCTGCTGCAATACCACCTCCACCTGCTCTCCTCGAGCCTGATTCAGCAGGTCCGCATACGTTGGGTTGTCGTTCAGGTTGATCGCAAACGATGCCAGCGTCCGACCCACCGGTTCCCGCGAGTCATAGCTCACCGCCTCTACCTGGCCACCGTCGCGGTCCTGCAACACCATCGACTTCAGCAGGTCGTTGATGTCGCGTTCCTGGAACGTCAGGTCGATCCGCGTGTCTCCCGTCACGGTCCCAGTACGCTCGAAGTACCCCACCCCCGACGAATACAGCACCACATTCCCCATCGGCAATTGAATAGCGGGTACCAAGCCATTCTCTGCGTTTGCTGGTGGCGCCGATGCCAACTGCCGGCTACCCAGCAACACCAAGCAAGCAACTGCCCCGACGATGGGAAACAACCAAAGCATACGTCGCATCGGTATCTCCTAATTCTGAATATCTTCGTCGCCGTGTATCGATCGAAATGCTTCGCGAGCGTAGTTAGAATCCCCGGAGTGAAGTCCGGGGATTACCTACCAGGAATCGAGGAAAGCTGTAGGACCTCAACCGACAGTGAGGTTGCGCAGATAGGTCTCGTACGCGGCTTGCTGCAGCTCCTCCGAACCTTGAAGCTCCTTGAGCTTGGCATGCAGCTGGTCCATCTCCACCTCCTGCTCATCAAACTTCGCCAGGTAACGCTTGTACGCCTTCGCCTCGCGCGGCATCTCACGAAGGTTCGCACGCAACCGCTCCTGATCCTTGGTGATCGTTTGGATCCGCTCCTGCGTCTGCTGAATCGAGCGACGCGTCTCGTCCCACAACCCCTTCAGCTCCAACGCCTTGGTCAACGCACGCTTCAGAGCCGGCGACGATTGCCGCAACTTGATGAAGTATCGCAGCTGGTTGGCCGGAGCGTTGGTCAGCGCCACCGTCTCACTCAGCTCTCGCTCTTCGACCACGTCCAGTGTCTGGGTCTTCCCGGCCGTCACCGGCACCCGGAACCGCCACAGGTTCCGCGTT
>CAYPIE010000134.1:0-13890 GCA_964410665.1 uncultured Alcaligenaceae bacterium | reverse complement strand
GGCAGAGGCGATTGCGGTAAGTCAGAACCCCCGGACTCACGTCCGGGGCTCGCCTTAAGGAGGCGGTTGCGACGGCGGAAGTGCTTGAGAGCAACGATCTTGATCACAAGCGTCTGTCTGGGCAGAGCTCCGGACTGACGTCCTTCGCCAGAGCAGAGACTGTGCACTGCGCAGGAACGTAAGTTCCGGAGCTCCGCTTCTGCCCTCTTCAGGCGAGCCCCGGACGTCAGTCCGGGGGTTCTGACTTACCGCAAGCGCCTCTGCCTCTTTCCCCGCACCGCAACCGCCTCTGCCTCTTCTTACCGCAAACGCTTCTTCCTATTCCCCGCATCGCAACCGCCTCTGCCTCTTCGCACCGCAACCGCCTCTGCCTCTTAAGGGAGCGGTTGCGATAAAGGCTTTCCCAATGTGGACTCCTGGAGCAGCGGTATAGCCGGAGGGGATAATACCAAAAAATTTTCATACGATCATCGCTGGCCACATACCATGTAGCTCATCCCAGGTATGCTTGTCGTTGACTGGAGAACGAAAATGGTCGCGTAGTGGCATCGGTGATCCTCCAGATCGTATGGAACTGGGACAATCGAGGCAATCGAACCTCCAGGTGATCCGTGTGGCTTCAGGGTACAATCGAGGCAGTTGCATAGCGCTTCTTGCTGTCTGAGTCTAAAATGAGAAGAACGTAAGTCCGGAGCTCGCTTGCAGAGGAAGCGGCAGACCAGGGCTGATTGTCACCCTTGCCCCATACGAGTCTTCATGTTCGACTACGACCTTCTGCGTGTTGCCGCCGCTGCCCCCGACCTACGAGTGGCTGACCCCGCCTACAATGCCGCGCAAACCATTCGGGCCATCCAACATGCCGATGCGTTTGCCGTGGACATCCTGGTCTGCCCGGAGATGGGCATCACCGGCTATACCTGTGCCGATCTGTTTCACACCCGACCTCTCCAGAATGCGGCGTTGGAGGCACTCGAGCAGGTGCGTCAGGCGACGTTTGAGCGATCCATGGTCGTGTTGGTGGGGCTGCCGATCGTGGAAAGCGGGCTGGTTTATAATGCCGCGGCCGTGTTACACCGTGGCCAGATCTTGGGCATTGTGCCAAAGACCTATCTGCCCAATTACAAAGAGTTTTACGACGTACGCTATTTTGCGGCATCGGCCCATGCGAATACCAGCGAGATCGATTTGCTGGGTGAATCGGTGCCCTTCGGTACCGACCTGCTTTTCGCCGATAAAGGTTTTACCGATCTCGTCCTGGGCGTTGAGATCTGCGAAGACCTTTGGGGGCCGGTCCCCCCGTCGAGCCTGCAAGCCTTGCACGGAGCGACGGTGATCGCCAACCTCTCCGCCAGCAATGAGATTATCGGCAAAGCCGCCTATCGGCGCGAGCTGGTCCGCGGGGTCTCGGCCCGCTGCTTATGCGCCTATGTTTATGCAGGTGCCGGCAAGGGTGAATCGACCACCGATGTGGTCTTTGGTGGGCACGCCATGGTCGCTGAGAATGGTGTCCTGCTTGCCGAGAGTGAGCGGTTTGAGGCGGATCCGGACCTGCTGATCGCCGATGTCGATCTAGGCCGCATTCGCCATGATCGCAGCCAACTCACCAGTTTTCATGATGGCCCACTCCATGCCGAGCTCCGGCGTGCCTACCGTCGGGTGGTATTTCAGCTGGATACCCGGCCCGCTCCACAAACGCTACGCCGACTCGTGCCTGCCCATCCGTTTGTGCCTCAGGGCGATGCCTTACGCGAACGCTGCGAAGAGATTTTCCATATCCAGGTCTGTGGGTTGGCCAAGCGCCTCGAGCACATCGGCAAGCCTCCGATGAGCATCGGTATCTCGGGGGGACTGGACTCGACACTCGCCCTGCTGGTCGCGTGCCGCACCATGGACCGGCTGGGCGTGGACCGCCAACGCATCCAAGCCCTCACCATGCCCGGTTTCGGTACGTCGGGCCGCACACTCGCCAATGCCAAAGCTCTGATGCGGCTCCTCGGTGTCCACTCCCGCGAGATTGACATCCGCGCACTGTGCCTGACGCAAATGCAGCAGTTAGGCCATCGACCGTTTGGCATCGACCTGACCGGCCTCGATGTTGAGGCATTTGTGCAACGGCTCAACCAAATGCCACGCGACACCCCACAGTCAGATCTCACCTTCGAGAACATCCAGGCGAGGATGCGTACCAGCCTGCTCATGAACACCGGCTTTGTCATCGGCACCGGCGATCTGTCCGAGTTGGCTCTGGGCTGGTGCACATATAACGCAGATCATATCAGCATGTATAATCCCAATGTCAGTATCCCAAAAACCCTGGTCAAATTCCTGGTCGACTGGGCGGCAGACAACCAGTTCCACGGCGAGGTGCGCGACACGCTGCGTGATATTGTCGCCACCGAGATCTCTCCGGAATTGTTGCCACTCCGCGCGGACGGCCAATCGACCCAATCCACCGAATCGATGATCGGGCCGTACGAGTTACACGACTTCTTTCTGTACCACTTCCTGCGGCAGGGTATGGGCCCGGCCAAGATCGCCTACCTGGCCAGCCAGGCCGAGTTCCATCAGCAGTACACCCCAGAGCAGATCCGCCACTGGCTCCGTGTGTTTTGTCGCCGCTTCTTTGCCAACCAGTTCAAGCGGTCCTGCCTGCCCGATGGTCCCAAGGTTGGCTCGGTCTCTCTTTCACCCCGCGGCGACTGGCGGATGCCCAGCGATGCCGTGGCCACCGCCTGGCTCGAGGAACTACACTGATCCCCGGGTGGTAGCGCATTTGCAGCGACCACCCCGGCGCATGAAATTCCATGCGCCCAGCGTGCATCCAAGCTGCATGGATCAAACCCCCGGAGAAACCAAGATGATCGCTGTTGCACCGTTCGTCGTCGGCCTGGCCCTGACCACCGTCAACACCACTTCGGTGGCCCTGGACCACCACCTGACCGAAGCCTACCGCACATGCGCCGAGGCCTGCTCGAAATGCCAGAAGGAGTGTAACACCTGCTTCAAACACTGTGTCGAACTGCTTGCCGAGGGCAAGCCCCAGCACGCCGAGACGGTCCGCACCTGCGCCGACTGCTCCAGCTTCTGCGCCCTCTCTGCGCAGCTGTGCGCCCGCTCGGGCCCGTTCGCCGTCTATGCCTGTGAGGGCTGCCAAAAAGCGTGTGAGGCCTGCGCCAAGGCCTGTGAAAAACACGCCCATGATGAAGTGATGAAGCGCTGTGCCGAAGAGTGCCGCAAGTGTGCCAAGGCTTGCCAGACCATGCTGAACAAGGTCAAGAGCGCGCATTAAGCGGCCAGAGCAGCAACGCCGCATACGCTGCCCCTCGGTCGTGACCGGGGGGCGAGCCTGACTACCCAGGGTGGCGGCGAGCGGCCGGAGAACCAGCCCCACTTCCCTTCAAAACAAACCCAGACACGGATATCATCCACGATACCCCTTACCCGTCGGCGTAAGCCGGCGGATTCCGAGTCGCTGCCATGGGAACCAGGATGCCCTCCTCCATGTTAACCGGCAACGGTGTACTGTCCCTGATTGACTTCATCCCGTTCGAACACGTTTACCGGCCGGTCTGCACCGAGGCGCCAGAGTTCTGGCGGGCGCTACACCACTTGGGCCGGGACCGGACTGGTATCCGCCTCGAGCTATACCGCATCGCCCGACGGCCCGCCGAACGCATCCTGGTCTCCTCGTGGGAGCCCAGGACCCGGTTCACCGTCCACCGCCCCGATATCGCCGATGCGGTCCAACTCGAAGCCCTGATCGACTGGCTGTCGGACCAGATGCTGGAAGACCTGCGGGTGTAAGCGCGCCCGATCCGAGCGTGGACGGACCAAGGCGATGATCCCTTCTTTCCTAGATGACTCGGTCGTTTTGGCATCGTGTTTGCGCCGATCTTAATATGGTCGCGAACGAGCATCCCGACGCGACGTGACTACCGCGATTTGGAGGATGGCCCGGACGAAGGATGAAGAATAAATCAATAAATGATAAAATTTATATTGTTTGCAACAATGCTTGATAAGCTGAAAGTTGTCCCGGTCCCCGTGTCCGAATGGGATGCCTCGCTGGCAGACATCGTCAAGGGTATGTATGAACAACATTTTGATATGCATAAATTACAAATTGATTGATCCAGAACTCCTGTCGGCGTGGTGGAACTGTCGCAATGATTCGGTCGAAGGGAGGCAACCTGGGGCGACGCAAAGGCGAACTGGTCATCTTGCAGGACGCCGTGCACATGAGGACCTGGTACGATTGGGGATCGTACGTTGAACGAGTACTTGCTTGCGGAATCGCGATGGACGAGATCGAACGGGTCAAGTAGATGAAGCCGGGCTCTGACTTCCTGGCCTGCAAGCAGCCCCTGCGCGACGAGGTCTTTATCGCCTCGGGGACCTGGACGGCGACGGCTCCGATGAGTCAACCGACGGAGGAGGGCCAAAGGTGTTCGTGCGGTCCCTACATCCGATGGTGGCCTGTGGGCAGATCGACCTCCTGGGTTCCGCTAGTTAGACGATCTCCAGCCGATCCCGGGCCAGAGCGGGAAGTCGGTCCGGCGCAGAGCGTCGAGTATGGTAGGTTGCCTGTCGGTAAGTTGGATGCGTAGCATGTACCATCATGCACCTCGAAAGCGAGGGGTTGAGGCAGGAACCGATTCGTCCTGCGGGCTGCACAGCGAGTCCCTCGACGCTACATCCTGCTTTCCCGGCACCAGTGTCAGGAACCCACCCTCAGGGAATCACCAGGACTCCCCGACAGACTGGCTGTGACCAATCCGTTACCCTATCCCATAGCGAAGCCAATTAGGCGGGCGGTTCTGCGACGGGATACGGTGCACAACCTGCGTCCCGAACGGGCGACCCAGTCTGGGCCCCCTCACCCTCAGAAACCAATCCCACCAACACCGAGGATCGGTTCACTCGCAACCTCCCCAGGACCAACCCCGCCCGAAGGGCAACCGTTCTGTCACCGTCCCGAGAATCCTATTCCCCCGATAGGCCTATCCAAGCCACCGAACCTTGGAAAGGGAGCACCGATGAACGCACCACACTCGACTTCGAGGGCTTCACGGCAACGCAAGTCTCTTCCCTCCCCCTTGGTGATCGAAGCATTGGAGGACCGAACGACCCCCGGCGCTGGGACATTCGACGCGACCACCGGGACGTTTCACTTCGACGTGGCCCTGACCTTCGACGCGACCACGGCGGAACTCAACCGCCTCTGCGGTTGGTTCACCCGAGCCAATGAGATCCTCGCCGACGCCCTGGACGGTCAGCACCGCTTCGGGACAGTCACGCTCCACGAGAACGCCTCGGTGACTTCGTTGAGGCAAGCAGAGTTCGTCATCTTTCGTTATACCGGCAACGATTGGGGTGGGTACGCGCCGATGCTCGGGGCGTACGGCCTTCCAGGCAGCCACGTCGAGTTCCGGATCGACCCGGGCAGCTCCTACTTTGAGGACATCGTCGAGACCGCGATGGTCCATGAGTTCATCCACCACGCCTATGGGGTAGCGGACAGCTACGCAGGCCCTCGCCTTGACTCCTCCGGGAGTGTGGTCGGGGTCAATTACTATAACCCATCCAACCCGAACGACCCAAGCAGCGTGGAGAACGCCCGCCCGGGAGCCGAGTCGCCAACCCTCAACTACTCCATCATGGAAGCGTTCCATTTACGCGGCGGAGCGGCATCTTCCACCTCGCCGGTGATCACACTGAACGAGCTGAGCGTCCCCGGCACCGACTCCGCCGGGCTCGACATCCACGATCACGACGGCGACACCTACCAGACCTACTACTCCCAGCGTGACCACGGCGTCAAGCGGTCAGACTGGGAGACAGTCGCCAACTCGCGATTCCCGGCCACGATCCCTGCGGGCCTCCCGACCGACGCCTCCCCGACCGTACCGACGCTGACCTGTACCATCGTGGACGACGCTTCGACCGACATCCATCGGGTGATGTTGACGCTCGACAAATCGAGCAGCATGAGTACGTTTCAGAGACTCGAGTTCGCGCAGGCCGGTGCCTTGGCTTTTCTGGAAAGCTTCGGCGCTGCCCCGGGTCAGCAGATCGTCGGCCTGGAAACCTTCAACCAGGACGCCGACGTGATCGACCCACCCGACGACCTCGCTAACGCCAGCCATCTGGCCGACCTCCAATTCGCCATCCGCAACAACTACACCGCAGGAGGGCTCACCGACATCACCGAAGCACTGCTCGACGCAGTCCCCCCACTGGCCGGAAGCGGGTACAAGACGGTCCTGCTGCTCAGCGATGGTGATCACACCGTGGGCCCACCGTTGCCGGACACGGCCATCGCGAACCTGCAAGCCGCCGACATCCGGGTTGTCAGCATCGGAGTGGGTTCGCAAATCTCCGCCGACGGCCAGGCTCTGCTCCGGCGAATCGCGACCGACACCGGTGGAGCTTTCACGCACGTCGCTTCGGCCGACGACTCGTATGAGCTGATCGCGGCCTTCTACCGGTACGGCGCGGAGGCCTCCGGCGGAGGCTGGATCGCCAGTTCTGAGCCGACGACCATCCCCACCGGTGCAACGCGGAGCTTCACCGTCGAGGTCGAGGAGGGCTCCCCGCGTGGCGACTTCGTCCTACCGCTCGCTACCCCCGCC
Source organism: uncultured Alcaligenaceae bacterium (assembly GCA_964410665.1). GTDB lineage: Bacteria > Planctomycetota > Planctomycetia > Gemmatales > Gemmataceae > CAYPIE01. The sequence goes on along the minus strand of CAYPIE010000134.1, from coordinate 7,258 downwards.
TACGGCGGCGAATTCGGCGAAGTCGATCTGACCTTGCGGAGCCCTTCGGGGCGGGTCATCACCAAGGATACGGTGGACGCAGACGTCGAGTTCTTCTCCAATCCCAACCTGAGAGGGTTTCACATCCGGACTCCGGAGGCCGGGGCCTGGACGATGATCGCTGAAAACCTGGGAGAACCGAACCGGATCCAGTCGCTGTCTTACTCGTTCACGCCGGCCACCTACCTGTCGGTCTCCCTCCGGGAAGGGGTGGTCTCCTACCCCGAAACGATGGCTGTCCGTGCCATCCCGTACTACCAGGGGCGGACCGTCCTCGGCGCAACGGTCGAGGGTGAGGTACTCCGGCCCGACGGGTCGCAGGTGCCGATCACCTTGTATGACGACGGCTCCCCGGCCCACGGGGACGTCCGGCCCGGGGACGGTGTCTACTCGGCTCTCTTCAGTGGTTACGTGCCCGCGCCGCACGGCGCGTACACATTCGACCTGACGGCGACGGTTGTGGGGGGCCAGGCCGCACCGGTGGAGACCTTCGGGAACTCTGTGACGCCTCCGGCGGCCCAACCGGTTCCGAACTTTATCCGCTCTGGGTCCATCACCGGGGTCATCCGCGACACACCTGACGTGGTCACCTCCGCTAACCTGGTGGTGGATCTCCGCCTTGCCTCCGGGCCTGCACGGGAGGAACAGCCCTTGACCTATGTGATGACGGTCTTCAACCGCGGAACCTCCACGGCCGAGGAGGTGACCGGAACCTTCAAGCTTCTGGGTCCGGGACAGATTCTCTCGGCCGCATCGGATGATGGGACAAGTTCGACTACCGACGACAGCGGCAGTCTCGATGTGGGCACGCTCGCTCCGGGTGAGTCAGCCGAGTGGACCATCGAGGTGAGACCCGAAGCGGGGGGGCATTTGTACGCCGAGGGTAGTGCCGGGAGTGCGTCTCAACCAGAGGCTTCGCCGGGCGACGGGACTGCGACTTTGGCCCCGATAGTCGAACCGGCCGACGTCACCGCGACGGTGAACTTAGCTCCGGATCAGGGCTCGCCCACTTCCGTGTCGCCGGTACGCTTCACCGTTGTCTTCAGCGAGGGAGTGACGGGTTTCGATCCCGATGACATCCAGATTGGCGGGACGGCTGGCGCGAGCACCGCCGTGGTCACGCCTGTGGATACCGCAACCTACCTGATCGAAGTCGGCGGCATGACAGGCTCCGGGAACGTCACTATGGTGGTCCGGGCGGGGGCAGTGGTCGACCTGGACGACGGCCAGCCGAACCAGGTCTCCAACACGGCTTCGGTGATGTACCGATCGACCCTCGCAGGACAACTCATCGATACGTTCGCGGCCGGAGCTGGGCCAGGGAGCGGTGGCGGCGTCACGTTCTATGACGCAACTGGGAGCGAACTAGACACCTTCCAGGCCTTTCCGACCGACGGATCCCCGGGTGGCGTCCGGGTGGCCGTGGCAGACATCAACGGGGACGGAACCCCAGACCTGATCGCCGGCACCGGACCGGGCGTCGTCACCGAGGTGCGGGTGATCGACGGCGCGGATCGGGTCACCGAACTATTCTCCGTCCAGCCGTTCGAGGATGGGTTCACCGGCGGGGTGTACGTCGCCGCGGGCGACGTCAATGGCGACGGCACGCCGGACATCGCCATCAGCCCCGACGAAGGGGGTGGACCGCGCGTGCGGCTCTACAGCGGTGCGGACTTCTCACAGCTCAACGACTTTTTCGGCATCGAGGACTCGTCCTTCCGCGGTGGCGCCCGGGTGGCCTTTGGCGACCTGAACGCCGACGCCACCGCCGACCTGCTCGTCGCCGCCGGCTTCGGCGGTGGGCCGCGGGTTGCCGGCTTCAACGGACGCAGCCTCGCCGCCGGGGCCACTACCCCCGACAAGCTGTTCCCCGACTTCTTTGTCTTCGAGCAGACCCTCCGCAACGGCGTCTTCATCGCCGCCGGCGACCTCAACGCCGATGGGTTCGCCGACGTGATCGCCGGCGGCGGACCGGGCGGTGGACCACGCGTGTTCGCGCTGTCCGGCCAGGCGCTGGCCTCCACCGGGGAGCCGGACCAGGTGCAAGTCGCCAACTTCTTCGCCGGAGACACCGCCAACCGGGGAGGTATCCGCATCGTGGCCAAGGATCTGGACGGAGACGCGCGGGCCGACCTGGTCACCGGGGACGGGACCGACGCCGGGTCACGGGTGACCGGCTACGCAGGGGTGGCCATCCCTAGCAACGATACCCCGGATGCACAGCTGTTCGAGTTTGACGCCTTCCCCGGCTTCACCGCCGGCGTCTTCGTGGGGTGATCGGTCCGAGTTCGCAACGGATCCGAGGTAGTGTTGGAGGAAGGCGACCCCACTGTGCTGACCTTCCCCCAACACCGCCTCGGATCGTTCTCGGCATCGACGTGTCCCGCCTTTTCCTGGACCACCCGCGGGACCACGACACGGTGTGGTACGGTTCCCCACACGAAGAGTTCAGACTTTCCCGACAGACAACCCGGTGGTCCACGGATGAGAATAGATTCGTACCTCGCACGCAACGCCCTGGTAAAGCTCGGTTCCCGAACCTTCCAACTCCGGAAGTGCCGGCGGCGATGCTTCCGGGGGTGCCCCGGTGGAATCAGCGTGGCTTATCGCGGCAATTGATCAAGGAAATTAGAAATGAATACCAAGCCCCCTCGATGGCAGCCGGGCCGCCAACGTTTGGCTTGCGAACTCCTCGAGGATCGCACTGCCCCAGCCGCTGCAAATGTGTTGGCCACCTTGGACGGTGAGATCGAAGCCGGGGCGACAACCTCACTCCCATTCGATGTGGACGCCGACTCATTCTCTTTCGCCGCAGATTCCGGCGTACTCGCTTTACAGTTGGCCGTGGAACCGATCAGCGGTGACTTACGTGCCTCGGCCTTAAGGATCGTCTCCAACGACACCAGCGAGGTAACCCCGGTGTACCGATCCGAGGCGACGACGATCGTCAACGGCAGCGTCGTCGTCGCGGAGTTCTCGGCAGGCAGTTACCGGTTGGAGGTAAACGGGCTCGAGGGCACCTCCGGAGAGTTCCGAGCGACGATTGCCCTGGTCGGGGACGTGGATGGCTCACGCTTGGTCGATTGCGACGACGTTGCGGCGATCGTAGCCCTTCGGAATGTCACCCGCGACGACCCGCGGTACCAGGCCGCTGCCGACGTAAACCTCGACGGCTGGATCTCCGGCTTCGACCTATTCCTGATGCAATGCAACTGTGGGGCGGGGACACCGAGCCGGCCGGGCCTTTCCTTTTCGGTAAACCCCGAACTGGAGCCATCGATCTCTGAGTTACCGCGGCTTTCCCCGGAGGGCCCGCAACCTCGGACGGTGACCGCCCTGATCGGCCCCGCCGGCTCGCGGGCAGAATTCGTCGATACAGAACTGTATTTGGTCACCAGCGACCTGGCCGAACTTCAGGCCTTCCTCGACCGCTGGGAGGGCACGGTACTTCAGACGGAGGAGCCCTCTCGATTCGGTTCCGACCTCCCGGACATTCATCTGGTCCAGGTCAACACGGATCTGGCCGACCCCGAGGGGCTGGCCAATGACCTGCGCGAGCAGGACCCCAACACCGCGTTTGGCAGTTTCGAGTTCTCCGACGAGCGGGGCATCCGACTGCTCAGTGCGGTTGCGGCCGAAGCAGGCGGGGACCTAGCCGGGAGGATCGGAGTGAACTGGCTCCCAAAAGATCACTTCGTGGATCGTGTCTCGACCGAGGGCCCAACCGCCACCGCCGCGATCACCGCTCAGGCCGGGGGGACCTACGACCCCAACGCGTTCACCTGGCCGCACCTGAGTTGGGAGGATGGAAACGAGATCGGCGTCGCCGAGGCCTGGCGGGCGATGGAGCTGGCGGGGGTATTGGACCGACTGACAGATGGATCCCAGGACCGCCCGGTCCTGGGGGTCCTCGATCGCGGCTTCTCTCTGGGAGACGACTGGCCGACCGTCCTCCGGAGCCTCGGCGAGCCACTCGGGACCTCCGGTGGTGGCGGCAGCCCCTGGCACGGTTCGGGCGTCGTCCTCGCGGGGGCCGGGCTCGCTGACAACAATATTGGCGGCGCAGGCCCCGGAGGGCCCGTCTTCGACTTAGTCACCGCACACCACGACGATGGCTTCTTCGGACTCTTCAGCGACCTGGTGCTGCTGCTCGACCTGACCGACCGGTCTCGTAGTGACCGCGCCGACATTGTCAACATGAGTTGGGGAGTCGAGTTACCCGAGCCCCTCAGGTTTACGATCTTCCCCTGGGAGCTGGCAACGGATGAGGTCCAGGAACGTGGAGTCCTGTTGTTCGCCGCAGCCGGGAACGCGTTGGAAAACATTGACCACGAGGACGAGTTACTGTGGATTACTTATGAAACCACCTTCCACACCCCGATCGAGAACCGCGGCGTCATCGGCGTCGGCGGGATCTCCCGGAACACCACCCCAGAAGCGGTCCAGCGTGAGATCACAACCTCAAGCAGCGGCTCGAACGTCGGCCCCCGCGACGTCGACATCTGGGCCCCGTATTGGGTGTGGACCGAACCATATGACCCGGCAGACACCAGCGGGGTAGTTCGGTACTTCGGGGGCACCAGCGCTGCGAGCCCGTTTGCTGCGGGCGTGGCTGGCTTGATCTGGGCCAGCAACCCGAGCCTCTCCGCCGACGAGGTTCGGGACATCTTGTTCGAAACGGCCCACCCCGGGGACGATGGATTCGTGAATCGTTATGTCAACGCCTTGGCAGCCGTGACTCACCCCCGTGCCCTCGGCGATGTCCCACCCGGGCTTATCGTCGTCAGCCCGACCTCCGGCTCCGAGTTCGTCCGGTTCGTCGAAGCAGTTCCGTTGGGGGCAGAGGCCGACGACTACGAGGGGCCGGTCACGGTCACTTGGAGGAGCAATCGTGACGGCGAGATCGGATCGGGCACTTCGACCGGCTCGAGCACCTTGTCCTACGGCACCCATCTCATCACCGCGACAGTCACCGATTCCGCCGGTCAGAGTGACTCGGACACAGTCTCGATCGAGATCATCAACCAGTCACCGGTGGTCACCGTGCTGCTCCCAGACCCCGGCTCAATGGAACGAGAAGGATCGATTCGTTTCGCGGCGGACTCCTTCGATAACGACTTCCTCACCACTCCCAGCGCAGGGAGGCTCCCTGACGATCACATCACCTGGGAATACCGCCGCACAACCAGCAGCAGTTTCCTCCCGTTTGTCGAACGGGGGCACGAAGTGTTCCAGGATTTCACCCCCGGCGAGTACATCGTCCGAGTCACCGGAGACGACGGTTTCGGCAACGCGACGTCGCAGACGCTCCGCCTCACGGTCGAAGTCGACCTCGGCGAGGACCCCACTGCACGGATCACCGCGCCGGCATCCGACGAGAGGAGTGCGTACATTGACGGCGAGGACCCGATGGGCTTCTACACCACTCTCTCCCTGAGCGGTAGCGGTACCGACCCTCAGGACGGAGCCTTGACTGGTACCCGGCTCCGTTGGACGACCGACCGGACCGACGTTCAAGTCGCGGACCTCGGGACGGGTACTGCCCTGACCGTCCGACTGTACGCCGCGCCCGGCCAAACTGTCACCCGCCACCGGATCACACTCACCGCGACCGACCCCGACGGTAACACCGACGACGACTTTATCTTCTTCGACGTCCTCCAGTTGATCTGACCCAGGACGAAGCACGCAGCCGATGAGGTAGTAGGAATGTATGCCCCAACCCTGACCATCGAAATACTCGAAGACCGTGTCACACCCGACGGGTGTGATTGCCCCGGCACGCTCCCCCCGAACGAGCCCCCGGAGGCGGCCGATGACCGGTTCCCGGTGATCCCCCCGGGGACAATGACCCTGGACGTACTTGCGAACGATTCGGACCCCGATGGGGACCAGGTTTTCATCACGGGTGTCACACAACCCTCTTCCGGGGTGGTGACCGTCGCCCCGGACCTTCTCCGCCTGGAGTACCAACCCCCGATCGGATTCACCGGCGTCGACTCGTTCGAGTATACCGCCGCGGATGGCTTCGGCGGGGAAGCAATCGGGGTGGTCACCCTGGTAACGGCCAAACCGGTCGATCAACTCGTCAACCAGTACGCGGTAGGGTCCGGTCCTGGTACACCTTCTCCGGTGTCCGTCTTCAACGCGGATGGTTCCGAGGCCTTCTCCTCCGAGCCGTTCCCCGGGTTCACCGGTGGCGTCCGGGTTGCGGTCGCCGACGTCAATGGCGACGAGGTTCCCGACCTGATCGCCGGCACCGGACCGGGCGTCGTCACCGAGGTGCGGGTGATCGACGGCGCGGATCGGGTCACCGAACTATTCTCCGTCCAGCCGTTCGAGGATGGGTTCACCGGCGGGGTGTACGTCGCCGCGGGCGACGTCAATGGCGACGGCACGCCGGACATCGCCATCAGCCCCGACGAAGGGGGTGGACCGCGCGTGCGGCTCTACAGCGGTGCGGACTTCTCACAGCTCAACGACTTTTTCGGCATCGAGGACTCGTCCTTCCGCGGTGGCGCCCGGGTGGCCTTTGGCGACCTGAACGCCGACGCCACCGCCGACCTGCTCGTCGCCGCCGGCTTCGGCGGTGGGCCGCGGGTTGCCGGCTTCAACGGACGCAGCCTCGCCGCCGGGGCCACTACCCCCGACAAGCTGTTCCCCGACTTCTTTGTCTTCGAGCAGACCCTCCGCAACGGCGTCTTCATCGCCGCCGGCGACCTCAACGCCGATGGGTTCGCCGACGTGATCGCCGGCGGCGGACCGGGCGGTGGACCACGCGTGTTCGCGCTGTCCGGCCAGGCGCTGGCCTCCACCGGGGAGCCGGACCAGGTGCAAGTCGCCAACTTCTTCGCCGGAGACACCGCCAACCGGGGAGGTATCCGCATCGTGGCCAAGGATCTGGACGGAGACGCGCGGGCCGACCTGGTCACCGGGGACGGGACCGACGCCGGGTCACGGGTGACCGGCTACGCAGGGGTGGCCATCCCTAGCAACGATACCCCGGATGCACAGCTGTTCGGGTTTGACGCCTTCCCCGGCTTCACCGCCGGCGTCTTCGTGGGGTGAAATGTTTCTCGGAGAGCACCTTCAGTACGAAAGGCCGCACAGCGGGCTGAGCCCCAATGGTGTTCGGCACCATCGTTGCTTTGGGCTGGGTGGCATGCTCGGAGTCTGCGACGGGCGTGGGAAACGCCCGGTGCGTGGGGGTCATGGCAAT
>CAYPIE010000133.1:0-13927 GCA_964410665.1 uncultured Alcaligenaceae bacterium | reverse complement strand
TTCCCCGCAACGCAAACGCCTCTGCCGCTTTCCCCGCATCGCAAGCGCCTCTGCCTCTTTCCCCGCAGCGCAAACGCTCCCCTACGCTGGTTTCTCCACCGCGACTAGGTAGCCGTAAGCACGGAGACCGCCGAACAGCCACGGGGCAGGTAGCCGACCATCTGGTCGCAGCGAAACTGGCTCGATGGTTCGGATGCGGAAGCCGGCTTGCTGCAACTCCTGAACCAGTTCTCGCTTGGTGAAGTGGTGAATGGTCAATGGAGCACCACCCTGGTGGGTGGGCATGGTACGATCACCTGGCTCGGTGCGACCGCCCAGCCAGTGCAGCCCATCCTGGGCCAGCCAACCCCAGCCCTTGGCCTGACGAAGGTGGAACCAGCGGTTGTGCCCGTGTAGCACCCAAACCCCGCCAGGACGTAGAAGCCGTGCGACCTCGTGGACAAAGACACGCCTCGCACCCCGGCCACACAGCATGCCTAGCGTACTAAACAAGCAAGCCGCTGCATCAAACGCGTGATCGACAAATCCAGCGAGTTCGACCAGGTTGGCGCGAACCAGCAACGTCGTCCATCCTGCCACACGAGTCTTCTCCCGGGCGATGGCGAGCATCGATGCCGACAGATCGACCCCGACACAGGTGAAGCCACGTTGACTTAGGTGCGTCAGCAGGCGCCCTGTTCCGCAACCGAGATCGATCACTCGACATGGCGTCGGCAGTTGGCGATCGACAAACGCTAGATCCTGTTGTAGCAGGGGAGTATTGGCAAGGCTGGCATCGTAGCCCGCGGCCAGGGTAGTATTCTGTACATAGTCCCACAAGCCACGGTCCACACCTGGGGGCAACTGCCAGTCGGGCAGGATCGTCATGGTAGCACGTGGATAAGAAAGGTCATGGCGTCACCCGGGCCGGCAACGAGCGCCGCCGTGGGGTATAGCGCCAGATCAGCCCGGCGAGGATCAATCCAGCTCCGAGCCAGGTTTCGATTCTTGGTAGCTCGCGTTCTGGAACCAACAGCCAAGCCCAAATCGGGTTCAAGATCGGCTCTAACAAGACAATCAACCCGGCCTCTTGCGAGGAAAGCGTACGTAAGCTACGGGCCATTAGCCAATACGGCAGGGCCATCTGGACGATCCCGAACAGGGCCAGGAAGGCCAACTGCCCCGGAGTCGGCAAGGGGACTCCCCAGATCCAGGGAAGGAGCAACAGCGCTCCGCCGACATGGTTCAAACTGGTGAGCCAGGCCGAGGAATGGGCTCGAGCCGCCCGCAAACATATCAGAACTCCAGCATATGTAATGCCGCTACCCAGGGCCATACCGATCACCGGCAGCTGCTCGACCGGGCCACGCCACCAGCTCCCGACCAGGATCACACCGACCCCCAGCAGCCCCACCATCAGAACATGGGTGGTCCGTCGATCGGCGGGCTCCTTAAGGAAAACCATCGCAAATAAGGCGACCCAGAACGGAGCCGTGTATTGGAGCCAAATCGCGTTGGCCGAGGTGCCGTAAGCCATGGCCGAGATAAACAGCCCGTTCATGGCGGCAAAGGTGGCGACCATCGGCAGCATCACCGGGGCAAAGGTCAAATCACCCCGACGCAACCACGGTAAGAAGAACAGTCCAGCGAAAAAGATGCGGAAAAAGGCGATTTGCAGAGCGGTGGGGGGTGGTTCATGCAAGTGTAGGATCGTGGGATACTGCAACAAACGCGTACCCAATCCACTCAAACTCCACAGGACCGCGGCCAACACCAGGAGTATGCGGGCACGGCGGAGATTGGCAGGATCTGCAGGATCAGGCATACCCAGGTGGAGAGAAGCAAAGGATCAGGACAGCGGAACCCGCTCGATGAGTAGCCACCGATCCGGGATTGGGACCGGCAATGGGAACTCACGTTGCACTTCGGTGGCCTCGGGATCGTGATCACCCGGTTCGACAGACTGGTTCGGCAGCTGGAGCGGAACGGGCAGCGGAGCCACGTCTTGGCGTCGTAGACGTTGGTCCTCGGGAGGTTGGGGGGGGCCGAGGGTATACGGTGGACGGAAGGCATGGATCAGGAAGAACAGCCAGCCGCCCAGCAGCGCCCCACAGAAAAACAGCAATGGTAGCATGGTCCCACGCCGCGATGTGCGGGCCACCACTTCGGAGGTGGGGGCAACATCGACGGGTGTAAAAGCGTCTGTGCGCGGTAGGTCGGCAAATTCGGGATAGGCTTGCAACAGCCGATACTGCGGCACCGAACTGTCCGGATCACTGGCCAGAGCCACATAGACATCGCTGGCCAGTTCACCACGAGCCTGCTGATGGCGAAGCTCGCGGGTGGTGGCCTCGCGGGATTCCCATGCACCGGTAGGATTGCGATAACGCACCAGCCAGGCGGTGTTGTCGTCGACGGCAAGCCGATCGAGCGAGGTGGTCGGTATACTGAGCAGCTGGACCTCGGCCACCGGATTGTCAGGATTCGCTGTGGGGTCCACGCCGTGCCCGAGTGCAGCAGGCAAGCCCGATTCCTGTCCTGGCTCGCTTGGGTTTGGAACCTCATCCATGCCCACCGACAAATCCAGTCGAGTTGGCGCCACGTTAGCGGGGGCCTCGTCCAGCCAGATCGCAGGATCGGCCTCGAGGATCGGCCGGGTGCGGTCCAGTGCGACCGCCAAGCCACTGGCCTCGAGCACCTCGATCACCTCGCGGGCGGTTTGAAAGCGTTCGCGGGGATCTCGCTGTAACATCCGCGTTAGAATCAGATCGAGCGTCTGGGGAACCTCGGGATTGTGCAAGCCTGCGGGGGTAAACCAACCCCGCGCCTTCTCTTGTTGGATCTCGCGATGATCATTTCCCTGAAAAGCAAATCGGCCTGTGAGCATATGATAGAGGGATGCCCCAAGGGCAAAAATGTCGCTCCGATCATCGACCAAAGTCGGATTGAGCGACTGCTCATAAGGCATGTAATAGGGCGTACCGAAGCGATTGTGGGCATGGGTGAGGTGAGCATTTTCTTCCAGATGTTTGGCCAAGCCCAGGTCGGCCAATTTGGCCAGGCCATCCGGATGGATCAAAATGTTGCTGGGTTTGATGTCCCGATGGACATAGCGATGATAATGCAAATAATCCAACGCATGTGCAATATCGATTGTAATCTGCACGGCCTCGCCCACAGCAATCTGGCCATGGCGATCGATGAGTTGCTGAGCGCTGGGCCCGTCAATGAACTCCATCGCAAAATAATGTTGGCGAGTGCTGGCATCCCGGCCCGTAGCATAGCCCCGCACCAGGTTGCGATGGCGAAACAGGCGGCTGAGCTGACCTTCGCGGCAAAAGCGTTCGACAAACGACGGTTCATAAGCCAAATGGTCGGCCAAGACCTTGAGGGCAACGTTGCGACGCTGCGGTGTATCGTAAGCCAGATAAACTGTGCTCATGCCCCCATTGGCAAGCAAGCGCAGCAGACGATAGGGCCCTAAAGTGCGGGCCGTATCGGACGGGGATCCCGTCGGCGTCTCGGTATGCCCATCGTGCTGAGGGACGATGGGTTGATCGGAACGCATCATCGCGCCTGTAGCAACCTCACGGAGGACCGTGGAAACCCTGGGAATATGAGCTCGTTTGGACCATCAAGCCGGGTTTTCTTGCCTTTGGTCGCAAAGACACCGCTCACCAGACACGAATGTGTGGGGATGAACAACGACGGCGACGTAGGTAGTTAGCTTGCGAGTTCAAACTACATTAATTCACCACTATGCTAACGCACGCCTTGCCTCCTCGCAAGGGATCCACGCGCTTTTTCCAACGCGACGGTTCCTGCTGTCAAGTCAACCCGCGCTTGGTCGGGCTGGAACCATCGCTCTACAATATGGATGGCAATAGATGCACCAGATGCACCAGATCCACCGCAGCACCAGGAGACCACCGGGTGACCGACTTGGCCAGACGAGCGCGAACCTTGCGCGAACTCCGAGACACTGGCTGGCAATCCCGCACAGTCAAAGAGGAAATTCGTAGCAATTTCCTCCGCGCTCTGCAAAGCGGCGAAAGGCTTTTTCCCGGCATCATTGGCTATGACGACACCGTCCTGCCGGAAATCAACGTCGCCCTGCTTGCTGGACATGACATCTTGTTCCTCGGGGAAAAAGGACAGGCCAAGAGTCGCTTGATGCGGTCCCTGGTCCGCTTCTTGGATGATGCGATTCCCTACCTGGAGATTCCCGGCTCACCAGTGCACGAAGATCCTTACCACCCCATCACACGGGCCGGAAAGCAACTGCTCAGTCATCTTCCCGAAGAAGAAATCCCCATTGCCTGGTGGCCACGGCAGGAACGCTATGCCGAACGTTTGGCCCCAGGCACCAAATTCGCCGATATCATCGGCGAAATCGACCCGGCCAAGCTGGCCGCGGGCACCAGTATGGCCGCCGAGGAGGCCCTACACTTTGGCCTGATTCCACGCATGCATCGTGGCATCTTTGCCATGAATGAGATCCCCGAGCTGGACGAACTCATCCAAGTCGGCTTGTTTAACATTCTCGAGGAACGCGACGTCCAGATCCGCGGCTATCCAATCCAGTTCGACCTCGACGTGTTCATCCTGTTCTCGGCCAACCCGGCGACCTATAATCGCTCTGGGAAGGTCATCCCACAGCTCAAGGATCGCATCGGCTCCTTGATCCAAACGCACTATCCACTCGAACGTGCGCTGGGGATCGAAATTATGGAGCAAGAGGCCAACATCGACGTCGGCGGTTCCTTCCCGGTCGCCGTGCCCCTGTTTATGAAAGAACTCGTCGAACAGATTAGTATCTCCGCACGCAAGTCACGCTACGTCGATCATCAATCGGGCGTCAGCGCCCGCTTTACCATTGCCAACTACCGCACTATGGTCGCCAGCGCCCGTCACCGCGGCGTACGCCTCAACGAAACCCCCGCCGTGCCACGGATGAGCGATTTGGCTCACCTACCCACCTCATCGTTGGGCAAGCTGGAACTCGACTTGATGGGCTCCAACCAGATGTCGGAAAAGCAGGTGCTCGAAGCCATCGTGAGCGAGGCTACACGGGTTGTCTTTGAAGAATATGTCGATAAACATGGCCTCGCCGAGATCTCCGACATCTTCAGTAAGGGGGTCAAAATCGAGGTCGGCGATATGCTCCCCTCGCAGCACTATGCCGATCGGCTCAAGCGGGTCCCGACGGTCTGGGACAAGGCGTTTGAGGTCAATGCCAGCCAGAACGAGGCGATGCGCGCCAGTTGTCTGGAGTTTGTCCTGGCCGGTCTCTATGCCACCGATCGGATTTCGCGTTCGCAACGCTTTGGTCGTATTGAATACGAAGTCTAGGCCGCGCCTGATCCATGGCAGCGAGATCCCCCCCTCAACGACGCTTTCTCCAAGAGTCAAGCACACATGTCCAATCCCAATCGACTTGGCGGCATCATTCATACCTATCAAAAGTATGATCCGGTACAGTTCCCCTCGCCTACCGCTGAGCCGCCTGATTTGGTGTCACCCATTTTTGAGCATATGCTCGAGTTTGGTTCGATCGATGATCTAACCGAGGAAGAACTGGCCCAGGCGATCCGTCTCGACCCCCGTCAGATTCAAGGTCTCGGACCGAGTCTGAATGCTCTGATCGAGATGCTCAAACAGCGCAAACAAAAAATCCTTGCGACTTTTGAGACCGATCAGGTGCAGCGCGAAGCAGCCCAGAACTTCCACACGCAAGCGGAGTCGGTTCGCCCACCCGAGAAACTGGTCAAACGGTTTCACAAAGCGGTCAAGCAAGAGCAGCTCTATGACCTGGAACGGCTGTACTATGCGGTCGATGATGAGCGCGGCAAGTTTGCCCGCCAACTGATCCACTTGGTCGAGACCTTAGGTGAGAAGTACCAAGTCGAAGAGCTGGCCGCCAAGTACGACTTTACCGGTCAGCAAGCCATGACCGTGCCCCAGGCGCTCGAAATTAAACAAGAATTGGAAACCATTGATAAACTGATTGAACAGCTCAAAGAAGCCAAGAAGACCGCTCAGATCGCCATCATCGACCTCGACGAGCTACAGCAGTTCTCTGAGCCCGGCGACATCGAGCGGCTGCAGGAGTTGCAGCGACAGATCGAAGAGTACATGCGGGCCGAGGCCGAGCGGCAGGGACTCACCCCCGAGCGCGGCAGCTTTCAACTCTCCCCCAAGGCCTATCGGCTGTTTCAAACCCGGCTGCTCCAGGTGATCTTCAGCCAACTCGAAGCCGCCCGCAGCGGCCGGCATAACGAGGGGATCATCGGCGAGGGAGCCATCGAGTCCCAGAAGACCAAGCCCTACGAGTTCGGCGACTCGGTCAGCCAAATGGACATCCCAGCCTCGATGGTCAACGCCTTGCTCCGCCAGGGCAATGAGCTGCCAGTCCGCCTGCGCACCGATGATATCGTCATCCATGAAACCAAGAACAACCCCAAGTGTGCCACCACCGTCCTCCTCGACATGAGTGGCTCGATGCGCTACGACCGCCAGTACGTCAACGTCAAGCGGATGGGCTTAGCCCTGGATGGCCTGATTCGTCGTGAGTTCCCCGGTGATTATCTACAATTTCTGGAGATCTTTACCTTTGCCAAGCCGCGACATATCTCTGAGATCCCCACGCTGTTGCCCAAACCCGTCACCATCTACAGCCCGGTGGTGCGGCTACGTCAGGACATGAGTGATCCAGATATTACCGAGGTCCAGGTGCCCCCCCACTTCACCAACATCCAGCACGGGCTCCAACTGTCGCGGCGTTTCTTAAGCTCCCAGGACACACCCAACCGGCAGGTGATTCTGATCACGGATGGGTTGCCGACTGCCCACTTCGAGGGAGAATTGCTGTATCTGCTCTACCCCCCGGATCGACGTACGGAAGACGCCACGATGCGTGAGGCGCTGTTATGTGCCCGAGAGGGAATTACCATCAACATCTTCCTACTCTCCAGCTGGAACCAGAGTGAGGAGGACATCCGCTTCGCCTACCGCATGGCGGAGTCGACCAATGGGCGCGTCTTCTTCAGCACCGGCCGCGATCTCGATCGTTGTGTGGTCTGGGACTATATCACCCGCCGTAAGCAGATTTACGGATAAAATATATATAAAATTTTGATATAATTCACCTTGTTTATCCCATTGTTCAAGACCTTTCCGCCTTCCCGGGAAGGTCGTTCGTTGCTTCGTTTCGCCGAAGTATCAATTGCAGCAACTGGGAGTTTTTGTGGGTTTTCGCAACCACGCCCGAAGATAGCGACTCGTCTACCTTGATAGGAATGCTTGCAGAAGTCTCGATTCCGGTTCATGATGGGCACTTGCGACCGAATATCCTGCTAAGGACTTTTCCAAACGCAAAGCAGGAGTCTGCCCATGGAATACGTCTACCTCGTTTGTGCTGCCGTCGGCGGCACTCTGTTAATCCTGCAATTCGCTGCAGGCCTGATCGGCCTCGACGATAGCGACACCGACGCCGACGTCGACGCCGCGGCGGGCGACGGCTGGCTGGTCGGTCTGCTCAGCCTCCGCGCCCTGACCGGTGCGGTTACATTCTTCGGTATGGGCGGCATCATCGGCCAGGCGGCCGACCTGGCACCAGCCGAGACCGGGCTGGTCGCCTTTGGCGCGGGCCTGGCCGCCATGGCCCTGGTCGCCGGCATGGTTCACTGGCTGCGTGGCCTACAATCCGAAGGAACGCTGCGCATTCAGCGCGCTGTCGGCAAGCCCGCCACCGTTTATCTACCCGTCCCTGGCAAGAACCACGGGCAGGGCAAGGTCACGGTGGTTGTGCAAAACCGCTCCATTGAATATGCCGCCATGACCTCACACTCCGAAGATCTCCCCACCGGCGCGTCGGTCGTTGTCACTGGGCTGGTCAACCCCGAAACCCTCGAAGTCATGCCCGAGTCACTACAACCGGAGTCTGCTAATGACTAGTCTGTTTCTTCTCGCCCAGGAGAGTAGTACCTCATTCCTGCCTGAGGACCCGGTCAACCAAGGCCTAGCCATTGCCGCGATCTTGCTGGCGATCCTGGTATTTAGCACTTTGATGTTGTACTTGCGTTTTTACAAGCGCTGCCCGTCCAACAAGATCCTGGTCATCTACGGGAAAACCAGCTCCGGCAACGTCGCCCGCTGCGTCCACGGTGGTGCGGCCTTCGTCTGGCCGATCATCCAGGATTACCAATACCTGTCGCTCGAGCCGATGCAGATCGAGATCCCCCTGCGCGGCGCCCTTTCGATGGAGAACATCCGCGTCAACGTTCCCAGTGTGTTCACCGTGGCTGTGGGCACCGACCCGGCCACCATGACCAACGCGGCCATCCGCTTGCTCGGGCTCGATTTCGACCAGATCCGCCAGCAGACCGCCGACATTATTTTTGGCCAACTGCGTCAGGTCATTGCCTCCATGGGCATTGAGGATATTAACCGGGACCGGGACAAGTTCTTAGAAAACATTCAATCCTCCCTGGAACCTGAGCTAAAAAAGATCGGCCTGGTGCTGATCAATGTGAACATTACCGACCTAACCGATGAGTCCGGCTACATCGAGGCGATTGGCCGCAAGGCGGCTTCTCAAGCCATCGAACAAGCCCGCATCGATGTGGCCGTGCAAGAGAAACACGGGAACATCGGCGTGGCCGAAGCCGAACGTGAAAAAGCGATCTCGGTGGCCGAGGCCAGCAAGCTGCGCGAGATCGGCGTCAACGAGGCCCAACGCGAGCAAGCCATCCGCCTCGCCGACCTGGCCAAAGAACGCGAGGTCGGTGAGCAACGCGCCGCCTTCGAGCGCGAGTCGCAGGTGGCCGACGCCAACCGCGAAAAGCGCATTCGGATCGCGGACGCCGACGCCAAGGCCTACAGCGGCGAAGCCGCCTCGAAGGCCGACATCGCCGATGCCGAGGCCACGCTCAAAGTGAAGCAAGCCGAGGCTTATCAGCTGGGTGAAACCCGACGCCGCGAATCCCAAGCCGCGGTGCTCGAGGCCGAGAACCACGCTCTGGCCAAAGCCGCGATAGCCGAGGCCGAGCGAGTCGAGGCCGAGCAGCGGGCCAAGCTCGAAGCCACCGCCAAGGCCGAAAAGGCGCGGATTATTGTCGATGCCCAGGCGGAAGGTGAGCGCAAGCGGATCGACGCCGAGGCCGAGGCGGCGGCAATCTTTGCCAAGCTCGAGGCCGAGGCCAAAGGCCAGTTTGAGATCCTGGCCAAGAAGGGCGATGGCTTGAAAAAGATCATCCAGGCCTGTGGCACCGCCCGCGAAGCCTTTCAGCTGTTGCTCTTGGAGCACATGGACCACCTGGCCGAGGTTTCGGCCAAGGCCATCTCCAACATCAAGTTCGACAAGGTCGTGGTCTGGGAAGGCAACGGCAGCAATGGCCGGGGCAGCCAAACCTCGCGATTCCTCTCTGACCTCGCCCACTCCTTGCCCCCCATGCTGCAAGTGATGCGCGACATCGGCGGCGTCGATGTGCCCGACTATCTCGCCAGCCTGGCCGGTGAAGAAAAGGGGAACAACGCCAGCGAAGGGCACGACAAGGTTGCCGCCACCAACGGCGAAGTCAAAAGCAACGACCTCAAGGGGAATGAAACGAAAAGTTGAGATTTTTCTCGCAGAAAGGATGTGCCGGAAACGAGCACGTCCTTTCTTTTGCCTGCCGCTCGCCTCGCATTGAATGCAGCACCTCAGTGTGACACTTCGCTCGAAAAAATCGACCGCTAAGTTTGTCAGGATCACGGCGACGCTACGACCAAACCTTAAGGTTTGTCAAGGCGTTGCGCGACGCTTGTCGCCATCTCTTCGTCGAAACGGCGAACAAGCAACGCTTTGAAAAAACCGTACAGCCGTGAATCCGATCCGTCAGGATTGCGATTTGGTGAGAAGAAGTAATGCCATCACCTTCCCGTGCTCGGCAGGACCGCTTGGCACGTGTGGGTGTAGCGCGGCCCCCAAATCGTCGATCGGTGAGATCGGAATCGACCGGAATACGCATTACTCCGGCGGATGCCAACCAGACCATCCCAGCGATCTTTGGCTCCAACCGATTCTTACTCCCTTACCCTTTCTTTGACCAACAAGTGGAAAAAGGCTTCTTTCATGTCACTGGTAAGCTTTTTCAAACGACGCTGGCTTCCCATCGCTTCGACCAAGCCGAAGTCGACCCGACGAACCCACCCCGCACGGCTCCGTTGTGAGTTTCTCGAAGACCGCTCGGTTCCCGCTGCCTTCACCGGCCCCGAGCTGCTGCCCGAAGGCCTGAACGAAGTCAGCTCCCCCTTCGATCCTGGCAGCACGGGATTGTACGGGGCAACCAATCTCAACGAACTGACCGCCTCCAAGGCAAGCCCGATGAGTCGGATGAGCAGCTCGCTCATCTCTCTCTACAGCAATTACTTGCAAGCCAGCACACTCACTCCCAATCAAACTTTTACGCCGAGTGATCCCAACCTGCTGGTTCGCGATGGCTATGTCGCGGTCGATGCGACCGCACAGGGGAACGTACAGTCCCTGATCGAGGAGCTTGAGAGCATCGGAGCCACCGGGCTCTCTTCCTTCGGCCGAGTGGTGTCCGCTTGGCTGCCGTTCGAAGCCTTGCCTCAGATGGGCGACTTGAACAGCCTCCGCTTTGCCCGGTCCGTCTTCCAACCAGTGACCAGTGTCGGTGCCACCACGAGCCAGGCCGACGCCGCGGTGCGTGCCGATGAAGCCCGCACCAACTTCGGCGTCGATGGCTCCGGTGTCACTATCGGGGTCCTCTCCGATAGCTTTGACACGGGGCCTGGGAGCTATGTCCAAGACCAGGCGACCGGCGACCTCCCGCCGGACATCGACGTCTTGCAAGACCTCCCCGGCGGCTCCGATGAGGGCCGGGCCATGCTGCAACTGATCTACGACCTCGCCCCGGGCGCTGACCTCTCCTTCGCCACTGCCTTCGGCGGGCAAGCCAACTTCGCCAACAACATCCTCGCTCTGGCCGAAGCCGGGGCCGATATCATCGTTGATGACGTCATCTATTTTGCCGAGCCGATGTTCCAAGATGGGATTGTTGCCCAGGCGGTCAACCAGGTGGCCGACGACGGCGTCGCCTACTTCTCCTCGGCTGGCAACTCCGGCCGTGACAGCTACGAGAGTGGCTTCCGCTCCAGCGGAGACAACATCCCCAACATCGGCGAACTACACGACTTCGACCCAGGTTCGGGCGTGGACGCCTTCCAGAGCGTCACGGTCCCGGTCGGGGGCAGCTTCACCCTGTCATTCCAGTGGGATCAGCCGTTCATCTCCGCCGGTGGTGCTGGGTCGGCCAGCGACTACGACATCTACTTGGTGACACCCAGCGGGCAGATTGTCGCCTCCAGCACCGACAACAACCTCGGCAACGACGCCGTCGAGTTGCTCAGCTTCCAGAACAACGGGCAGTTGGGCACCCAGTTCAACCTGGTCATCAGCCGTTTCTCTGGGCCCGACGCCGGGCTGATGAAGTACGTCTACTTCGGCGACCTGACCATCAACGAGTATGACACCAAGAGCTCGACGGTATACGGCCATGCTAACGCGGCGGGCGCCAACGCCGTGGGCGCTGCGTTCTATCAAGACACCCCCGAATTTGGCGTCTCGCCCGCCGAACTGGAAGACTTCTCCTCCGCCGGTGGCACCCCGATCTTCTTTAACACCGCCGGCCAGCGATTGAGCCAGCCCGACGTCCGCAACAACCCCGACTTCGTCGCTCCCGACGGCACCAACACCACCTTCTTTGGCACCGACGTCGACGGCGACTCCTTCCCCAACTTCTTCGGGACCTCCGCCGCCGCCCCGCATGCAGCCGCAGTAGCCGCGCTGTTGCTTGAAGCCAACCCCGATCTGACTCCCCAGGAAATCACTTCTGTTCTGGCCGAGACCGCCCAGGACATTGGCCCGGAAGGCGTGGACTTCGACTCCGGCGCTGGGTTGATTGATGCTCTGGCAGCGGTGGAGGCGGTCTCCTCCGGGCAAGACGACCCGCCGCCACCGCCACCGCCGCCTCAGACAGGCGACCTGACCAACGGCGGTTTCGAGGACGGGCTGACTGGCTTCGACACCCTTGGCGATGTCTTTGTCAGCACCACCAGCTTCGGCGAAACCCCGGTCGAGGGGAATAACCAAGCGACCCTCACCAACAGCAACGCCAACGGAGGTAACCTGTCAGAGACAGCTATCGAGTCTTTCCTGGAACTGCCCTCCGGTAGCCTGGAGAGCGTGACGGTGGGCAGCAGCACCGCCGGTTCCGCCTTGGGACGCAGCGTGTTTATTCCCCAAGGCGCAACGCTCCGGTTCGCCTTCAACTTCCTAACCAACGAGGGCACCCCGAGCAGCTTCAACGACTCGGCCCTGTTTACCATCAGCGGGCCCGAGATTTCCCAGGCATTCCTGCTCGCAGATACCACCACCGATGGGTTCAGTGTGTCGAACGCCGCGTTTACAGAATCGACGGGCTATTTCACTGCCGAGCTGGGGATTAACCAGGCAGGTGACTACACCATTGGTTTCGTGGTGCTGGACGGTCGGGACACCGCTTTCGATTCAGCCTTGCTCATCGATGCCATTGAAGTGGTTCCTGCAACCGACTTAAATAACCAGTCACCCCAGGCAATCAACGATGTCGCAACCGTGAATGAAGACACGGCCACAAATATAAATGTCTTGGCAAACGACTTCGACCCCGATGGCGACCCGCTCACCGTGACCTTCGCGGAGGCCGACAATGGTAGCGTCACCATCACCCCCAGCGGCCTCACCTATCAGCCCGATCCCGACTTCAACGGTCAGGACACCATTCTCTACACCATCAGCGATGGTAACGAGGCTTCGAGTACCGCCACGGTGAGCATCACCGTCAACCCGGTCAACGATGTCCCCATTGCCAATGATGACACCGCCACCGTCGACCAGGGGAGCACGGCAAACCTGATCGACGTCCTGGCAAACGACCTCGACCCCGATGGTGATCTGCTAAGCCTCAACACGGCTTCGGCCCAGAACGGCACGGTTACCTTCTCCGCAGACAGTGGCATCCGCTACACTCCCAACCCCACGTTTCGTGGTACCGACACCATCACCTACACGGTCAGTGATGGCAACGGGGGCAGCGCGACCGCCCAAGTCATCGTCACCGTCGAAGCCAACCTCGGCAACGGTGGCTTCGAAAACGGCCTGTCCGGCTTCGAAGCCCAGGGAGATGTTCGCATCGTCGATGGATCGTTTGGTGTCGACCCCGTGCAAGGATCCCAACAAGCTTTGTTGACTACCGCAAATAACCTGGGTGGCAACCAAACCGATGGTCAGCTCGAGCAGTTCCTCGGACTCACCAACGGTTCGATCGATAGCTTGGTCGGAGGGAACGCCACCGCAGGTTCGGCCTTACGGACCACACTCACGGTCGAGGCGGGTGATACCCTGACCATCCGCTTCAACTTTCTGACCAACGAGGCCACGCCCTCGTCATTCAATGACACCACCTTTTTGAGTGTTGCCGGAGAAGGGGGCCAACAACTGTTCCGTCTTGCCGACACCACTACCCCCGGTTTTCAGACCACCCCAGCCTCGTTCAACGCCGCTACCGGATACCAAGAAGTCACCCTGACCTTCAACCAGGCTGGAACGTACACCATCGGCTTTGGAGTCGTTGACTTGGGCGATACCACCTTCGATTCCGCATTGTTGCTCGATGGCTTGGAGCTAAACTGATCGGTGATATGGAGCGAGTACGCTCACGAGTTGATTCGCACCGGACGTCCGTCCGGAGCTCGCCTCAGCGGCAGAAGCGTTTGCGCTGCGGAGGCGGCAGAGGCGTTTGCGCTGCGAAGCGGCAGAAGCGCTTGCGCTGCGAAGCGGCAGAAGCGCTTGCGGTGCGGGGAAAGAGGCAGAGGCACTTGCGGTGCGGGGAAAGAGGCAGAG
>CAYPIE010000132.1:0-14021 GCA_964410665.1 uncultured Alcaligenaceae bacterium | reverse complement strand
AAGTCAGCTCGCCCAGCGCATTGAAGCGTCGCCGATCCGTAACCATCTGTTGGCGGCCCTGGACGACTGGGCGGGGGCGATGGACCGGGCCGAGGTCCGTTCGGGTTCGGAGATGGTGGCAGGGCCGGCGGCTTTCGTGCAGGGCCGGAGGTTGCGGGATCGACTACTCGCCGTCGCCTACCGGGTCGAGCCGGAGACCGAGCTGCGCAACCCCGTCGTGTGGGCGGATCCAACCCGACGAGCCCGACAGATCGAGCAAACCGACCCCGCGACCCTGTCGCCGTCACTGACGATACTGATCGGGGTGTCACTCCAGGATCCCAAGGCCGCGAGACGTTGGTTCGAAAAGGTTGCCCTGAAGCATCCAGACTGGTACGAGCTGTCAGCTGCGTTGGCAGCATTGGCCTATTTCTCTCAGCAATGGGAACAAGCGGCGGGATACTGGCAGACGGCGTTGGCGCTGCGGAAAGACAACTATGCGATGTGGGTCAACCTGGGCCTAGCCCTAGCCAACCAGGGTAAGCACGATGCGGCGATCGAAGCCTATCAGACCGCGCTCCGACTGAACCGGAACCTGTCCCTTGCCTACGACAACCTGGCCTTCACCTATAGCAAACTGGGGCTTGCGCTCGCGGCCAAGGGAGAGTTTACGCCCGCCGTCGCGGCTCACCGCAAGGCGATTGGATTCCAGCCAAACAACGCAACTGCCCACAACAACCTCGGCACCACCCTCCATGCAAAGGGCGAACTCAACGCAGCGATTGAAGCTTACCGCACCGCCACCCGACTGAATCCTGGATATGCCAAAGCTTATGCCAACCTGGGCGTCACCCTGGCCGCCTCAGGAGAGCGAGAGCAAGCCATCAACACCCTGCGCACGGCACTGAAACTGCAGCCCAACGATGCGGTGATCCACAGCAACCTCGGAAACGTACGCTACGACCAGGGAGACCTCCAGGGGGCGATCGGATCGCAACGCACGGCCATTAAACTCCAGCCAGACCTAGCCATGGCCCACTACAACCTGGGACGAGCTCTGCTCGGCCGGGGCATGCGGTACACCGCCATCGAGGCTCTGCGCACAGCGATCAGGCTCCGACCGAACGATGCCAAGGCCCACTACAACCTGGGGGTCGCGTTGGTAGCCAGCGGCCAGTTGGAGCAGGCCATCCGAGCCTACCGGACCGCCATCGAACTGAAACCTGATGATGCCGAGGCCTACACCAACCTGGGCGTGGTTCTAGCCAGGATCGGCAGGTTGGACAGTGCCATCGAGGCCTGGGAGAAAGCGACCCAACTCCAACCCCGCGACGCACTCGCCCACAACAACCTAGGTAGTGCTTTGGCCACCCTGGGAAGGCTCGACGCTGCGGTTCAGGCCTTTCGCACAGCGATCCGACACGCGCCCGACTACGCCGAGGCTCATTGCGGCCTCGGCTACTGCTTGCTGCAGCAAGCCCAGTTCGCCGAAGCCCTGGTGGCGTTCCGACAGGGAGACCGGCTCGGCTCCGCGCGGCCGGACTGGCGGTACCCCTCGGCCGCCCTAGTCCGCAAAGCCGAGGCCCTGGTGACCCTGGACGCCCGCTGGCGCTGCATCCGTTCCGGTCAAGCCAAGCCTCAAGGAGCCTGCGGATGTCTACGGCTGGCCGAACTGTGCCAACGCTACCACCACGAAGATGCCGCGGCGGTAGCCCTCTATCGCGAGGCCTTCCGGCGTCAGCCCAATCTGATCAGGGGCAACCGTTACCGCGCCGCCCAGGCCGCGTTGCGGGTTGCCGTCCGCCGACCTGAGGAAGCGTTCGTCGGGCCCGACCCGCGTAGCTGGCACCGCGAACTGGCTCTACACTGGCTGCGGGGCGAGTTGGCGTCGGTCGAAGCCGCTTTGAGCAACCACGACTCCGAAACGCTCTCCCAGCTCGGTCGGGCGCTGGATCGCTGGCGTAACGACCCAGAGCTGGCCAGCGTCCGAGCCCCGTACCCTCTGGCGGGGTTACCGCATTCACAACGGCAGCCATGGATTGATTTATGGAGCAACGTCTATATATTGTCACAAGCCATCCAGCGGCAAGCGGCACGGAATGCAACCGAGTAATCACCGTGGCCAAGAGCCGTGGTCACGACGGTGTGAAGGTCGATTGGCTGCCGGGGACACTGGCAGCCAATCACGCCCGTCGCAGACACCGGGCGTGCCACCCGACCGCTGCGACAGTGTGGAAAACCTGCCGAGACTGCTGGGTTTAAGTTGATTGGGACCAGGAAAAGTCACATTCCTTAAATTTTTTTCTAAAATCCTGCAACTATTTAATATCAAATCTTCTTGCCAGTTATTTTCACCCAACGAACCGTCACTCAGTTTCATGTGCTTGTAGGCGCTGATCTAGCATGACTTCGCGTGCGATCTAACAAGCAATCTGATCGGGTATAGACACGCAGCCACTTTTTTTAGGCTCCATGTGTCACACCCGGGGCGCCAAGGCTCTATGGAGGGTGGGAGATCGATCCCCGATGTGCTTTTCCCGGGTCGGTTGGTGGAACTGACCCCGCGTGGTCACTGGCAGAGCCATGCGATTGATGGTTTCCGGTCTGCCAACAAGGAGAATTCAATGATGACTCGCCGATTCGTGCTCGGACTCGTGTTTACACTCGCTCTGGTGGTTAGCCGCGCAGAACTGGCTCAAGCGCAAACCATCCCCGCGGGGGGCTATTTCGTCGTCAACCTGAACAGCTACAAAGTGCTCGACCTGCCCCTCGACATCAACGCCAAGAAGTCCGGTCAACCGATCCAGCAGTTCACCTTCAACGGGGGCACCAACCAGGTGTTCGATATCCGCCTGGCATATGCCTCGGGCCAGTACTTCATCAAGAGCCGGTATTCGAAGCTACAACTCGAGTTCGCTCCGGGTGCAGGCGCGGGGACCCCGCTGCGTCAATACTATGTCTACAACGACAAGTATCAAACCTGGCAGATCAAACTGAAAGGTGGCCTATACATCTTCAAGAACCTGGCCAACGGGATGGTGATGGATGTGCCTAGCGGCTCGAAGCACGACGGGGTGGTCATCCAGGCCTACCCCGAGCACGGCGGCCCGAACCAGCAGTTTTTCCTGCTACCGGTCCAATGGTGGGGCCTCCCGATCCATTGATTGTTCTTACTTCCTTGAGCCCCCAGTGGTACTCGCACCGGGGGCCGTTTCATGGAGACGAACCCATGCAGACCAAGAACGCTCGCGTCGGCTTCTCTCTTGTAGAGTTGTTGGTCGCCATCGCCATCATTGCCACCTTGATCGGTTTGTTGTTACCCGCGGTGCACAAGGTCCGCCTCACCGCGGCACGCCTGCAGTGTGCCAACCACCTCAAGCAGTTAGGCCTGGCCTTTCATCATCACGCCGAACAGGCCCACTACCTTCCCGGCGGCGCCTGGCCCGGGACCCTCCGCTCCTACCTCGAGATCCAGACGTACGTGGAAGGAGAGCCGATCCCGGTTTACCTGTGTCCAGCCCGCAGTTCCGCCGCAGCCAAACAGCGCGATTATGCTGGCGGCCGGCAGGCGAACACCGTCCTGCGGGCTCAACACCTCAAACAGATCGTGGACGGGCTCTCGAACACTATGCTCCTGGCCGATCGCGCGGCCTTGGCGGACGGCGCTTACCCCTCCGAAATGCATCCACTATGGTTCAACTATGATCCCGGTGAGGAAGCCATCCGCGACACCGCCGCCTCCGATGGCACCATCAAGCCCAACGGCAACGAACCGTACGCGGGGAATATGGGGTTCGGCTCAAGCCACAGCTCTGACATCAACATTTTATTTTGTGACGGTTCTGTCCGGCCGATGCCCTTCGGCCAAGCCGGCTTGACCAAACTGATCGGGATCAACGACGGCCTGCCGGCGAAAATGCCCTAATGGTTGCGATACACGCTGGCGAGCCGGTCCGGTCAGTCCGGTCGCCCGCGATCCTGTCCGGTTCCGTCCGGTCGGCTTCCACCGCGGTCCTACGTGGTCGAATCCTTGCGCTTGGCCGTTTCCTCAGCCTGTCGACGGTGCTGGCGGGGGGTACAGACGTGTGAGCGCGGGCTGGCACAACTCGAGTAAGCGCAGCTCGGCGAGTTCTTCCTCCAGATCCGCACGGGTGCGTGACTGTAGCGAGTCTGCCACCTCTTGCAGCAACAGATCGGCCAAGCGATACCGAGCCCGGCGTATGGTTTGCCGCACGCCGTCGGCGGAGAGCGGTTCGCCCAGCGTTTGCGACAACACCTGGGCCATCTCCTGTGAGGGCATATCGGGGTTCTTCACCTTAAAACGCAGCACCGTATGCCAGTGCGGCCGGGTCTGAGCCAGCGCATCCCAGCTCCGCACGAGTAACTGGTTGCGCCAACTCTCATCAAAGCCGAAATCGAGGTCGGCGTCACTGCACGGCTGCTCGACCGGCGTAACTCCTGCCGCTAGGGTGTAGCCGACACGCCGTGCTTGCTTGCGTTGGGCTCCGACCAAATGAAACAGTGTGGTCTTGAGATAGCTGCGAAACCGACCCCGGTCGCGGTCGGCATGTCGAAACCGTCCACTGATCAGAGCCACAGCAAACTCCTGCACCAGATCGTCCACATCATTCGGATCGGTCAGCTTGCGTGATAGATAGTCGCGCACCGCCGGCCCATAACGCTCTAAGAGGAGCTGTCGAGCCGCTTCCGCTTCTCGCGGGGTTCCGCCATGAGCTTCGTGCAAGGCGGTCCACATGGTCGAGATGTGATCGAGGGGCTTGCCACTCATTTGTCACCCACCTCTAAGACGCATCGAGCAAAGAAAAGCGAGCATGCCTCGGCACAGCAACCCGAATCCGGTCGCGGTGCTGAGAACCACACCAGCATCAAACAACCTGGCAGTCATTTGGCCGACAAGCGTTTTTTCGACGCTTATCCTACAGATACTCGCATTTTTCGCCACCCGGCGGACATCGCAACCCGAAGTGAACCCGCGAAGTGACCGACGCACATGGACGATGCCGATCGGCGCCCGAGGATGAGGGAATTGGGCGTGTGCGCTGACTCGCCATGGTCCAGAAAGCTACGTCGGCGACCGTGACCAGCCAAGCAACCCGACGGAAAACCATCGCTCACCCGCCATGGACGGCAAAGAAGCGGTAGTAGGGACTGCCGTAATGCTGGTAGGCTCCCCAAGTTGCGGTTCCACGCAGACCACCGGCCAGACTTCGGCGGGCATCACGCATCGCTTGGTACATTGGGGAAGGTGCCACTTCCTTCAGGGTGTGACCCTCCTCGTCCCACTCCAGGCCAAGTAGTCGGCTATACAATATCGCAGCAAACTTGAGGGCCGACCGGTCTCCCACCGGCCAGGCGGTACAGATAAAGTTGGACACGCCTCGTGCGAAGAACGCCTCGGCGAACACCGGAGCTAATTCTGCCGAACGTTCCCCGGTTCGATCCGGCGTGACCCCTGATTCACAGGCATTGCAGAAGATCAGACTAGGAACACGATCGATTCGATTGAGCTCGCGCGCGGTAAGCCGTTCG
The DNA here is from genome assembly GCA_964410665.1 of uncultured Alcaligenaceae bacterium. Classification (GTDB taxonomy): domain Bacteria; phylum Planctomycetota; class Planctomycetia; order Gemmatales; family Gemmataceae; genus CAYPIE01. The sequence continues at coordinate 8,492 of CAYPIE010000132.1, read as the reverse complement.
GTGCGAGAGAAGATGAGTCCAGAACGTTCCGGACGTTCTTTCTCATAAATGCAGTGACCTGCGAAGTGAAACACATCATAGCGATTGAGCAACAGTTCACGATGGACTGCGGTGCGGGTTGCCTGGGTGGGCCCGATCAACGCGGTCACCTGGACGCGATTCCGCGGGGTATCGTCCTGGCCGCGGCCGACGCGATTGTAGCTCTCGATCAGCTCGGTCAGAAAATACCCCTCCTGCTCGGCACCGGCTAACGGCATATCCCCGGCGGGGTCAGCGACAATCAGCACCCGTAAGGTTCGCGAGGGGGGTGGAGGTGGTTCTGGAGGCGGAGCAAAGCCTGCCCGCAGCTGGCGGGTCAAGCCGCGATTCAAGCCCAAAAAGGGCTGGAGGTTGTGGTCGAGATTCCCCACAGTATTGCCACTTTGATTCACCGGACCGGGTTGGGCCAGTAACTCCCAGTGAATGCGTGCGGTGGTGGAATCTAGCTGGATGACCAGCGGAGCTGGAGACGCGAACTTCCCACGCAGGTCATCGGGGACCAGCAGTTCTTCGAGGTAGCGGCCCAATTCGACCTGACGCTCGGGGACCATGGCCGCGGCAAGCTCGTTGTTGGCAGCATCGACGAGGCGTAAATCAAGGGGGATGGCTCGGGTCGGGACTGATGCAGTTCGGGTTAACAAGGAGAACAAGTAGGTGCCACTATAAGGGTCGGTGGGGTCAGAAGGATCACGTTCGACTTCGACCGTCACCCGCACCGGCACCTGGTCATCATCCGGGCGGGCACTTTGTTCACGAAGGAACGCCTGGTACCGTTCAACCTCAACCTGGAGGAGTTGCTGCCGCTTCGCTTCCGTGATGGTAGGGGGGTCGAAATGCAGACGAACCCACCCACGCTGGTGAGCTCGCTCGAGCGCCTCGATAATCTCAAGCACTCGTCGCGGGTCATGCTCCACAAAGGTCAGAACGGTCAAACCGGCCCCATGACTACGATCGGCAAGGGCTTGGCTGAGGCCATCGAGCCAGCAGTCCACCGCCTCGCGAACCGCCAGGTTGCCCGCACCAGAGCCGATCAAGACACTGGCCAGATGCTGCTTGCCGACCTCGCCAAGCGACCAGCAGAGTTCTCGGACGAGCACCGTAAGTTCGGGTAAGCCACAGCGCCCAGCGGGCCCCATCCCAGCGATGGCGATCAGTCGGTCGCTCCTACGGGGATCCGGCAAGAAAAAGGGTTGCCCGAGATGACCGCGAATGATGCCCCGGCCGGCGTATTGGGTGAGGATGAGCCGGTCATCGCTGACCGCCTGCTCCTTCGAAACGCCGCTGATCGCGAGATCGAGCTCACGTTCGCTGCCCGATGGACGGACGCCGAGGTAGTGGCCCACGGCAATGGCATCCGCGTCCAACATGTTCTCGGGGTCCTGAATCTTGCCGAACTCGACGCGAATCTCAACGACCGGGGTGGGTCGGGCACGTTCCTCGCCCACACGACGGTCATAGCCTGGATCACTCTCGGATCCGGTGCCCAGGAACTCCTTGACCAGAAGTCGCTCCGCTTGTCGCCGCGCCTCTCCGATGGGAGGCGTAGCACGTTCCGCATCGACACGACTAAGCCCGCGGGTTCGGCCCATCAGGTCGTGCAAGCGGCCTAGCTCACGCTCGCGTGCCTGTTGGATTTCTAAGGCAAGTCCCGGTTGGGTTGCCGGCCCCCGCCGGGCAACCTGTCCGCCGGAGAGTCGATCGGTCTTTCCAGTACGCAGCAGATCGTTGACCGCGTCGCGGACACGACGGGAAGCAGGCAAATCCTCGTGCGCCTCTTTCACAAAGTAGGTACGTACCTCTTTGAGCAGCCCTAAGCGATGCGTGACCGTACCGTCCCCCTGGGTCGAAGTGGCTTCATAAGAGGCCGGATCATCCAGATGGTCATAGTCGACGATGCCAGAGATGGTTGCCTGGGCATACCCGGCGATGTAAATCATTCGGCCGGGATCGACGATCTCCGCAAGCTCGCGGTGCTGCTCGGCGGCAACGTCCAACAACGTTTGCCGGACATAAGGATTCACCCGATGGTAGGTCGAGGCCTGATACAGCCGGGCAGACCTAGCGCCACTCTTCTCCTGGGAGGGCAACAGATGATAAAGCCCCGGGAAGGTCGAGAGGATCTGCAGCACTTCCTGGAGATCATGGTGGGTATCGAGCAATTCAAGTTTGCGAACGGTCCCCGCCAACCCCGTGAGGGCCTGGACCGCTAGATGAGAGCCATAATTCGGCGTGCCCAGCATGATCAGCCGACCCCCGCGTTCCGGCGCGTGCGGGTCTTGCATACGCTGCCATAGGTCCTGGTGCCGCCGGATAAACACCCGCGCCACCAGGCCCCCCATCGAGTGGGTTACCAGATGGACCGGGGTGCCACTTCCAAACTTCCGCCGGATCAACGAAGCTAACCCGTCGGCTGCCTCGCTCAAGGTTTTGCGCCAGTCGTACGGGTAGGTGGCCACATTCCAATGACGACGTAGCGACAGAAGCTGTTCCCCATAGTAGTCCTTCAACACCCCGGTAGGCCGCACTTCCAGGGTAGGGTCACTGGGCTCACTCCCGTCGGGGGTCAAACGTAATTCGCCCAGCCTCCCCCGAAAGATCCGCCAGTAACTCAGCCAGACACGGTCGCCCTCGTCGCGGCGATACACCGTCAACTCGCTGCCCATCAAGCCCGGCAAGACGACGACATTGCCGGCAGGTTCGGCCGCCGGTTCATCACCGCTGCCAAACAGGTCGCCGAAGATCGAGCGAGTAGAGGCCGGGCCGTACTCCTGCTGCACGGCCAAACGACGCATCTCCTGATACTTCGGCTCACCAAAGTACACACGGAGGATTCGCTCTTCTTCTGGCGTTGCACGGACCAGAATCTGGGCAAAGGTATCCGGATCAGCGGCCTCAACGCGGGCCAGGAAGCCTTCTTCATTCGACATGGACGAACGCATCCGAGTGCCTCTGGGGTGTTGCCTGCAAGAAAGCTTCACCCCTTCGCGAGCAAGCCAACGGAACTACTCCTCCACAATGAGTCTCACGGTGGTCTTCCGAGGAGACTTCCCCGGGACACCCGTGAAGACTTCCATGGCGACATGGCCTGGGCGATGAGTATGACAGAACAGAGTATTCGGGGAACCCGCTGGCTCGAGAGGTTGGCCGTGAGTCCCCAGCACTGCTGGCAGAAACGGACCGACGAACTCGACGATGTCCCCGCCGGCCGCGACTTGTCCTCCGCAGGCAGCAAACAGGATCCCATCGCCAACCCGTAACCAAATCGGAGCAGTACATTGCTGCGGATCTTGAACTTCGATCAAGCGTGGCATCGGAACCTTTCGCGAGGGTGACCGCATCGTGCCGCTGCCGGCTACGCCGGGCTCCCTTCACCAGTGCCGACTCTCGATAGGATCTTCCGATGCATCCCAGTCGTCGCTGTCGCCTTCCTCGAAAGTCATCCTCGCGGCCGCCCCTGGACGCGGATAGACGTAGCCACAAAAGCGATAATCGGTCTGGTTAATATCCTCCCCGCCTCGGATCGGCCGTCCATCCACCGTGATCGAACCCGGCAGATGGTAGCACATAATGGAATCCTGATCCGGGGGGGTCCGGAAAATCGACTTCTCGTCCAACGGAGTGAGCACCTGGGTGTCGACCATTTGCCGACTCCAGCCTTGGGTGCGCTGAAAATAGTTGTAGGTTTTCTCACGGTCTAACCGCGCGATCAACTCTCGCCGCATGTGCTCGTGTACGAACCCGAGGGTATGCCCCGCCTCATGTCGCACCACACGACGGAACTCACTTTCAGGAGTACGCATGGTGAATCCTTGAAGATTTAGGGTAGGACGGTTCCGCGGGACCAGCAAAATATCGGTCCCAAGATAAGAGTAATACCCCCCCCGTCCCCGCGCGATCCGGACTTCGCCAACCCCCGTGGTCTCGACAAATTCGATGCAACCGGTCCGCGTCCAGGCATTCATGTGGGTGATGATCCGACGTCGCAACTCGGCCGGGGGACTATCCAGAAAGCTAACCGTCAGGCGGCGAGGCGTTGGCCCCCAATACTTTTGCACCATCAGCGCGGTTCGCAGGGGCTCATCAGGTACTTCGGAAATCCCGATATTGCCACGCATCATGGGAGCCTCCATGACGCCGTTGACCGGGTTAATGTCCACCGCCTTCTCGGCCGCCCGGACGATCATGCGATTCGGCAATGGCTTGATGACACAACCGTAGTCGACATCGATCCAGCGGCCGCCGGATAGGCCGTGTTTCGTATCCGTTTCGCTGGAGTAGCCATTGGCATGGTCGCCACCCAGGTCATGTTCTTGCGAATCTTCGCTTTCTAAGGCTCGGAGGAGTTGGATGAGGCTTTCAATCGCTTCACGGATTTGCGCATCTCGGTGACTCATGACAGAGCTCCACTGAAAAGAGTGGAAAATACGAGCAACTATGCCGACAAAAGGGACATCCGTGGCAATTGAGCACAGATCATGCAGAATTTACGGGATTCAACGCAAAAGAAAGTGCCGAAGAACAATCGCAACAAATACAAACGAATATAGACAACTTTTTTTCACTTGTCAACGCGTTCACTACCCATCCACCACCCCTGCAGACGCCTACGCTACACCCATTACTTATGCTCACTACGACGCCCACTTCTCTTTTCGCAACGCTGGGGAGCAACACAAGTCGATATACATAATATTATAACTTCAAATTACTCTGCGGCTTGCGTCCGTTTTCGCCATGCCGATGAACGATGTGGCCGCAAGCCGCTTTCGCACCGATCTTACCGTTCACAGGACTGCCGCTTGCCAAAATGGTCCCAGCTTTTCGTTGCCTTCGCACCCATCTCCTGGCATACTCATCAATGATATCCAATGCTGTCTGGATTGACCAGACTACCCAGATCCTAATTCGATGCACCGAAGGCCGAAGCGATGACTCGAATTCTCTGTGCGTCCTGTCTTGTCTCCGCCCTGGTTGCGGCCGATCGGGTCGAAGGCTTCTTTCGACACCGCCACGCCCATCACGCAGGGGTTTATGCTTACGCTCCAGCAGGTGGATTTGCCTATGCGGCAGCACCTGCCGCCTATGCCCCGGGTACCGGTTGTTTCGGGTATTCGATGGGCTATGCTTCTCTGGGTTATCCTGCTTCCTATGGCCCTGTGTCGGCACCCCGCTTGGCCTGTTCGCCCGCTCCACTGGGGTACACGACCCCAGCCTTCGGGATCTCCATGGCACCCACGATCGGGCTCTCTTATTCTGCGAGTCCGGTCATCTCAGCAACGCCGTCCGTGATGCTCCAATCGCTCCCAGCAATCGGAGCGGTTCCGAGGGCTCTAAGTCTTACGCCCATACAACGGAATCAAACCTTCGCTTCCAGCCAAACCATCGATGCGGCTTTCCTCCAGAATCGCCCACGGGTGATGGGAGGAGGCTTGGTGGATTTTTCCAGCTCGGCGGATCCCTCCGCAGGCCTGATCGGTTCACTGCTCATCCGGGTTGGTGAGCGAATCGCCGAGCGATTCTTGGAGAACTTGCTGACTGGTCCCGATTCGGGCGGTTCCGGCCGCCAACTGGAGGAGCGATTGCGGCGAATCGAAGCGGACCTTCGGGGGATCCAAGAGGATACACGCGCCAATCGGAGCTTGTTAGAACGGATCGCAGCCATCCTGGAAACCCGCCCTGCCGCCGAACGTGCACCCAGCCCTCAACCTTCACTTCCTCAACCGATGCACACGATCCCTGCAGAGCAATCCTCGAGCGATGCCGATCACGGCGATTCGAACGGAGGCTACGGTGCGATCGACCAACGGCTCAATACCCTCCGATCGCTGGCGCGATCATCGTCGCGAACACCGATGTCATCTTCCACGCCTGACCTGGCGTTGGAAACCATTGATCGAGACCTAGCAACACTGGCGGCGCTTCGTTCGGGCAAGTCGGTGGTCCGCCCCGTTCGGCCAGGAGCTCTTGAAAAAGTTGACCAGGAACTCGCCGAACTCGATGCACTCGTTGAACTTCACCGAAAGTATCGAGTCTCGGCACAAACGCCGACAGCCTCGGCAACCTTGGTCGGACAAGACTAAAACTTTGCGATAGCAAAAGGACGTCATCTGCGTGGTTCGCCGAAAACGCGGGATTTGCATCAGGTCTTGACCTGGAAAAACCTCCAAAGCTCGCAGTGGGGTAAAGTCGATTGGATATATGTGACAGGGTGACGGTCGATGCGGCCGTTCAACCTTGGTGCGGTTCTGGATGAAGGAATCATGCCAATGCTTCGACTCCTGCTGCTGCTGTACGTACTCTACGTTAGTGGGCTCAAGCTTGCCGCAGCAGGGTCACCACCCCTGGTGATTCCTCCCAATGAAGGGGTCCTCACACCGGAACCGAGCCCAGGCACCGCTCATATTGTCCCATGTCCTCCGGCCCCATGTCCATCACCCATGGTCCCCGCTCCACCGAAGATTCGCGTGGTGGTGCCCCCTCCCAAGATTACCTACCGACAAGCACCAACTCCTTGTGTCAAGAAGCCTTGCCGTGCTTGCCAGAATGCATGCACGACGTCCCGTTGCGCTCCACCAGCACCACCTACTACCACCGTGACGACCACTGTCACCGCACCATTCAACTATGCGATTCCTTATCAGACCTATGCACCCACCCTGGCACCCGGTGTTGCAGCACCCATGCACTATTCCATGCACAGTCCCCACGCAAGCATGCCTTATCCCCTCGCACCCATGGCATCGCTCGGCTGTACTCCGCTCGCATCGGGATTGTTTCCCCAAAGACCAGGTTGTGCGATCCCGGGTTCGCTGGTCCATCCGGGGCTAGCAAACCTGTTCACCCTGCAAGCATTGAATGCTCAAACACAAACCGCGACTGCTGTCAACCAGCCTCGCGCTTCTGCGACCACGCCGAACCTGAAACGCCAACTTCGCGAGCAAGCCGTGCTACTCGCATCGATTGCCGCATTCCTGGAGCGTACCGGCCCAAGCGAACCATCTGCCCAAGCCCCAAATACTCCGCAGATTACCGATGCAGAGCTCACCGAAACCTTTGATTTACTCGCCAAGGAAATTCAAGCGCTAAAGACCCGATTCGGAGCGTTGACGGCTACCTCTCAAGATATTTTGGTGAATCAAAATCGCCGCGTTGAGGCGCTCGAGTCTCGGGTCACCGGTCGCGTCAATTCGCTCGAAAACGCCATCCTGGACCGATTTGGCAAATTGACCTCGAGCTCGAAAGATGTGCTTTTCGGACAAGAGCAGGAAATTCAGCAGTTAAAGGCCCAAATCAGCATCCTCCAACGTGAGATCGAAACCTTAAAACAGCTTCAACCACCACCAGACCGTTAAATCCCATCGAATCCGAATTTTTGCTAAAGTGATTGCTCCCAGGAAGCCGATACGTTATTTGGCGGATGGTACAGGGAGGTCGTACGATCCATCGACCAGCAAGGGGATTGCCCGATGTTCCGTGTGACAATCTTCCTTGGGATGGCCATGGCCACAATGGGCTGTCGCGGCGGACCATTCGATCGGGCTTTCGATGTGGAGTGCCCGCCTAGCGGCTGTGAAGAATGCCACCTGCATGCCAGCGAACACCATGCGACAACCCCTCCTCTCCCGGCGGAGTCGCCCCCCGTCGTGGTCAAGGCTCCTCAACAAGAGATTGAAGTGGAAACGCCGACACCCGTGGTTGTCAAGGCTCCACAACAAGAAATCATCGTCGAGTCTCCTCCACCAGTGCGGGTGCCGGTTCGCCATGGTGGCCACCATGGAGCCGCCCACCCAGGCATGCATGTCGCCATGGCAGGCAACCCGCCGGTGGTACCTCCAGGGTACGCGGCCCATGCCCAAGCGATCACACCTGTCCGTGCCAAGGTTCGTCGCAAGACGCGTCTGGGTTTCAAACTGTCAACTTTTAACATTCCGATTCCATTTCTCAAACCGATCGTGGTCGAAGAAGCCGATGAAATCACCTACGAAGTTCCAGTTCAACAGCCTGCTCCACCTCCTGTCTATCCGGTGCTAGCCCCCCGGATGGTTGCCCAGGCTCCTGCGCTAGCTCCGCTGGCCTATCCGCAGCCTCAATCGATGGTCCCAGTACCGTATCCCGGGCAGGTGATGATGCCTCAATCACCACCAATGGTACCCGTGCAGGGGATGGCCATGGGCCAAGGTCAGGTTGTGGTCTCGACCCAGAGTGCCGCCACTCCGGTGGCGAGCGCGTGCGCAGCCAGCGTGCCATCCGCGGCTCCTGCGTGTGCTCCACCAGCAGGCAACGCGGCGGCATATCAAGCGAAATTGCAGCAGACGCAACAGCAACTCCAACAGCTGCAGCAACTCTACCAAGAGTTGAAGCAACTAAAACAACAACAGTCGGCTCCGAAGAACGAGTCCTAGTTTGCACGGTGACTACGAAGAGCACCTTCCAGAGTTCATCCCGGTCGTTGA
>CAYPIE010000131.1:4205-14077 GCA_964410665.1 uncultured Alcaligenaceae bacterium | reverse complement strand
GTGCCACCCGCACCTGGCCGGACAAACCGGGGCGATTCCTTCAGAGCGGTGGGTGTGAACCCGCCGAGGTTTGGGCGGAAGTGCCTGGGACCAACGCCGAGAGGGAGCAGGACCTGGCAGACGCGGGATCTTCAACTGCCCGCTGTCCAACCCTCGGCGGGTTCACAACCACCGCTCCGAAGGTATCGCGCCTGTCCAACGCGTCACCCACCCAGCGAGCGCGTGTCAACACTTCCCCGCCCCTGGTGAGACGCTTACGGATGCCCCGCGCAGGTCCGACACCGGGTGGTCATCTCGATCGAGGTGACCTACGAGAACGAGGGTGTCCATTCACGGGGGCTCTTCCGGGCATCAACCAACCGGTGTCCGACACCATTCCCTTCGATTTTGCGAAAAAACCAAAAAGATGTCCGCTTTGATCCTCGAGATACGTCTAATAAGGTAGCGGTGGCCGAGAGGCCTCAATCGATCCTCGAAATGGTGTCGCCCCCCCTGCCACCGATGGCGCGCCTGCCATCGGTGGCGCACCATTGACAACCGGCGGCTTGCCGCCTCAGCCAAGGATACTCCAAACTGGATGGCGTACTTCGACTCCCGTCAAACGGACATCCAGGCCCTTGTGCTGGACGGTAAGTCGTCGGTGGTCAATCCCCAAGCATTGCAAGATGGTGGCATTGAGATCCAAGATGTGAACCGGGTTCTCGGTGATATTGTAGCTAAAATCATCGGTGGCCCCATAAACCACCCCCGGCTTGATCCCACCTCCGGCGAGCCAAACGGTAAAACAGCGTGGATGATGATCGCGACCGTAGTTAGTCTTGGACAGTCCTCCTTGACAATAGATGGTCCGGCCAAATTCGCCCCCCCAAATGACCAAGGTATCCTCGAGTAAGCCCCGCTGTTTGAGGTCCTGGATCAGGGCGTAGCAGGGTTGATCAACATCGCGACATTGCCGTGGCAGGTCCCCTGCAACGTTGCCATGTTGATCCCAACCACGGTGGAAAATCTGCACAAAGCGAACATTACGTTCGGCCAGTCGCCGTGCGAGCAAACAGCTCGCCGCGAAGGTACCCGGTTTAAGTACTTCAGGTCCATACATATCCAAGATGTGCTTGGGCTCGTCATGGATGGCTGTGAGCTCTGGCACACTGGTTTGCATGCGAAAAGCCATTTCGTACTGGGTGATGCGGGCCTGTGTCTCAGGGTCGGCGATCGCTTCGAGCTGGGCTTGGTTGAGGCGACCGAGGGTGTCCAACATGCGTCGGCGAACTTTGGCATTCACACCGGGCGGGTTCGACAGGAACAGCACCGGGTCTCCCTGGGAGCGTAGGGCGACGCCCTGGTGTTTGGAGGGGAGAAAGCCCGAACCCCAGAGCCGGTTGTACAAAGCTTGGGCATCGCGTCGACCACTCCAGGTGGCAGTCATCACCACAAAGGCAGGGAGGTTGGTGTTTTCGCTCCCGAGGCCATAGCTGAGCCAGGCCCCCAAACTTGGCCGACCCGGCAGCTGCTCGCCGGTGCAAATGTAGGTGATGGCAGGGTCATGGTTGATGGCCTCGGTGTGAACCGAGCGAACGATGGCTAGGTCATCGGCCATGCGGGCGGTGTAGGGCAACAGTTCGCTAATCCAGGCTCCTGCCTGGCCATACTGAGCAAAAGTATATTTTGATGGAGCGATGGGAAAGCGCTTCTGCCCGCTGGTCATGGTGGTCAGTCGCTGACCCTGACGCACCGACTCGGGCAAATCTTGGTCGTAAAAGTCTTTCATCTTGGGCTTATAGTCGAACAGATCAATCTGCGACGGAGCACCTGACATGAACAAATAGATGGCCCGCTTGGCCTTGGGAGCGAAGTGCGGCAAGTCGGCAAGTCCGCCGGTTCCCCCCTGGTTGCCTGGAGCGGCGGCCGCATTCAGCGAGGCAAGCGCGGCAGTGCCCAATCCGAGAGCACCCCGACCGAAGAAGTGCCGACGGGTCAAGAGGCGGAGCTGTTCTTGCTGCAAGTCCATGGTTGACTCCAGGATTGGTAAACAACGTCGCGAATGAGACAACAGTCCCTGGTTCAATGGGGGCAGGGATCAAGTGGCGAAGATCTCAGCAGGACCCGCTAGCCTTTGTTGATGACTTCATCGAGGTTCAACACGGTACTCGCAATGATGGTCCAGGCCGCGAGTTCATGCGGATCAAAGGCAGGGTCCGGGGGAAGTTCGCCGACGGCAAGCAGAGCCTTGGCCGCAGAAGGATCATTCGCGTACATTTCGGTCAGATCATCCACTGCCGTCTGTAGCTCTGCAGACTCCCCAGCGGTGGGCGCACGACTGGTGACCAAGCGAAACAGATGGGTTAATCGTGCATGTGGGTCAATCCGAGACTCCCGGAGGACCCGCGCCGCCAGATGACGGGCCGCCTCCACATACTGTGGATCGTTGAGTAGTAACAGCGCCTGCAGTGGCGTATTGGTCCGCTCGCGACGAACGATGCAAGATTCGCGGCTTGGTGCATCAAAGGTACTCATCTGCGGCGGCGGGGCCGTTCGCTTCCAAAACGTGTACAAGCTACGTCGATGCACCCGGGCAGGTCCATGATCCGCTTGGAAACGCACGGTATTACTGCCAGAGTAACCGACGGCTTTCCACAAACCCGTCGGTTGGGGCGGTTTGACACTCGGCCCACCGATTGTCTCCACCAATAAGCCACTGACAAACAATGCCTGATCGCGAAGCATTTCCGCATCGAGGCGGAAACGAGGCCCACGCGCGAACAGACGATTCTCCGGGTCCCGTTCGCGTAATTGTGGTGTCAATCGAGCCGACTGACGATAGGTCGAGGAACAGACCATCGCTCGCATCAAGGCCTTTACGTCCCAGCCATTCTGGATAAAACGAACGGCCAGATAATCAAGTAACTTCGGATGCGATGGGGGTTCGCCTTGGGCGCCAAAATCCTCACTCGTTTTCACCAGGCCGACCCCAAAACACTGTTGCCAGAAGCGATTCACCGCCACACGGGCAGTCAGCGGATGTTTGGCATCGGTGAGCCACCGAGCAAAGCCCAACCGATCCAAAGGAGCCTCTGTCGGGAGCGGGGGAAGAAACGCTGGCAAGCGACGCGGAACTTGCTCACGACGTTGATCATATTCTCCCCGGTGCAAGCGATACGCTGGCCGGGGGTCCTTGCGTTCACGAAAGACCAGGGTGGTGGTGATCCTCGACTGAATTTGCTTGCGCTCTTGTTGTTGATTCTGCAGATGCTTTCGCAAGCCGCCTAATGCGAGGGAGCCGGTTGGATGGACCTGGTACAAGTAATGTTCGTGGACTTGCTGTTTCTGCGTTGCATTCCACTTGTCCGGGTCGTTCCGGAAAATGGCCTCGATCGGCTTGGGCAGTTTGCGTTTGTCGGAAGCTCGTTGCTTGCCGATCCACTCGACTTCCGCCTTGGCCACATCGGCGTCCTGCTCAAAGAGTTTCTTGGTCGCATTGAGTTGTTGCTTGATGGCCGCGACTTGGTCGTCAAGCGTTGCCAGTCGTTGCTCCTGCGCGGGGCTGGGCAGTCGCACGATCGGTGGATGGGCTTTGGCATTCCCATCCATAGGACGTCCATCAAGATTATTAAAAAAGGCAAATAGTTGATAATACTCTTGCTGACTGATCGGGTCATATTTATGGTCATGGCAGCGTGCACAACCGACGGTGAGTCCCAGGAAGACGGTCCCGTTGGTGTCGACACGATCGATCACATTGCGGACATAGCACTCCTCGACAATCGAGCCCCCTTCATTGGTTGTCACGTGCGAACGCAAGAAGCCCGTCGCAATAAGCTTGTCAAGCGATTGTTGATCATCGCTCGGACTGGGCAACAAATCACCGGCCAGCTGTTCGGTCATGAACTGGTCGAACGGCATGTTGCGGGCGAATGCCCGGATCACCCAGCTACGATAGGGGTACATTTCGCGATAGTTGTCGAGGTGAAGCCCATGGGTGTCGCCATAGCGGGCCAAGTCGAGCCAGTAGCGGGCCATATGCTCGCCATAGCGAGGGGAGTTCAACAAACGCTCGACCAGGCGTTCATAAGCATCGCTTGCAGGGTCATTGACAAAGTCAGCAACCTCTGCCGGAGTTGGTGGTAAACCGGTAAGATCCAAAGTCACGCGGCGAATCAGGGTAGTCTTGTCAGCGGGCGCTGAAGGCTGCAGGTTGTTGGCATCCAAGCGGGCCAGGATAAACCTATCAATCGGATTGCGCGGCCAGTTGGGCTGGGATACCTTGGGCAGTTCTGGTGCCGTTGGTGTCAGAAAGGCCCAGTGGTCCGACCAAACCGCCCCCTCTGTGACCCAACGCTTGAGCAATGCGATTTGCTCGGGTTGCAGGGGCTTATGGTGCTCGGCTGGGGGCATCACATAGGAAGGGTCATCGGAAGCAACGCGCTCGATCAGCAAGCTCTGCTCGGGCTGACCGGGAACGATGATCCGGTGGCCGTCGCGGCCTTCGCCGAGGAGTCCTTCGCGAGTGTCCAGTCGCAGCTTGGCCTTGCGCTGCATCGCATCCGGACCATGGCAGGCAAAGCAATTGTCGGATAGAAGGGGGCGAATATCCTGATTGTAATCCACCACATCCGCCGCGGCGACCAACGGCATCAGCACAGAAACAACGCAAACGACCAGAAAAAGACGAACCAGGAGCATGGTCATGCGGACCTCATTCGGCAGGTGCAGAGCAAGGAGGGATTACTTGCGAGGTAGAATGAGATAATACCAGATTCTGGACGCCGCGCGAATAGTCTGCCATAGAGATCGGAAACGGGTGTGCTGGCATCTGGTCTCGACCATCGCCGCGGTCGTCGCGGCGATGGCTTGGTTAGGGGAACAGCCCGCGTTGTTCCATCTCGACAGTCGTCTTTTTGACACCAAGCATTAGAGCCGCATTGCGCATCGACACGCGTCGGGTTTGCGACAATGAACGGGTGCGTTGATAGGCTTGTAGCATTAATTCCCGCAACTTCTCGTTGACCTGGGCTTCGCTCCAAAGGTAGCGTTGCAGGTCCTGAACCCATTCAAAATAACTTACGGTCAAACCACCGGCATTACAGAGGACATCGGGTAAAATATAAATGCCCCGCTCCAATAAGATTTCATCGGCTTCCATGGTGGTCGGGCCGTTGGCGCCTTCGGCGAGAATGCGACAGGCGATACGCTGCGCATTCCCGTCGTGAATGACCCGTTCGAGCGCCGCGGGCACGAGTACTGTGCAAGGCAGGGTGAGCAGTTCCTCATCCGGAATCCGTTCGGCTTCTGGGAAGTGGCTCAGTTGGTTGCCTTCGCGTACCCAGTTCCGCAGGGCAGGCAGATCGATCCCTTTCGGATTCTGAATCGAGCCGGTCCGGTCGCCAAGCCCTACAATCCGAAATCCACGTTGATGTAACTCCTGGCAAACGACCGCACCGACGTTGCCGAAGCCTTGGACCACTGCCGTCCAATCACGTTGTGGGATGCCGAGTTCCTGAATCGCCTCCATGATGCAGTAAACGATGCCCCGGCCCGTGGCTTCTCGGCGTCCGACACAGCCGCCAATTTCAATGGGTTTGCCGGTCACAATTTCTGGGCAGGCATAGCCGATCTTCATGCTGTAGGTGTCCATGATCCAAGCCATATGCTGCTCATCGGTGCCCATGTCCGGAGCCATGACATCGGTGCGTGGGCCAATAATGGCCAGCACCTCCTCGGTGAACCGGCGAGTCAAGCGTTCTTTTTCGCCCCGCGACAGCTGTAATGGGTCACAAGCTATGCCGCCTTTGGCACCGGCGAACGGCAAGTTCATGATGCCGCACTTCCAAGTCATCCACATGGCCAAAGCGGCCACTTCCCCGAGATCGACACTGGGGGCGAAGCGGAGGCCTCCCTTGGAGGGGCCTGAAGTTAGACTGTGTTGTACCCGATATCCTGTGAACACCTGGACCCCATCATCATCGGTGCGGATGGGCACACTCACGATGAGTGAGCGTTTGGGGATCATCAGGCGTTCGACGACATTCTCGTCAATGTCCATAAACTCCGCAGCACTCCGGAGTTGGCGACAAGCCATTTGATAGACTGGCGAGGATTCGTAGAGCGAAAGGGTCGGGTGGATAAGACGTTCAGTGGCGGTCTCGGCAGTAGCCATCGGAACCGTGCTCCTGGCTTCCATGGGAGTTCGGAGGGGAGAGGATTTTCAGCTCGACATCTTTATTATACAAGCCGGACCGAGACCGTAGGGGAGCCGGCGATCGGCTCAAGCAGTTTCTGGGATCGGGGAACAGGAGTCGGTGGAATGTCGAGCCAGGCAGTGTCTAATTCGGATCGTCGGTCGGTCGCTAAGTTGATCATCGGCTGTGGCTATCTCGGCATGCAGATTGCGAAACGTTGGCTGGCTGCCGGTCAACAAGTGCATGCATTAACCCGGGGTCGCCTCACCATCCTACACCAGGCGGGAATCCAGCCGATCGTAGGCGATATCCTCGATCCGGCGTCGCTGCGGTCGCTTCCCGCCGCGGACACGGTGGTCTATGCCGTGGGGCTCGATCGCTCGGCGGGGTATTCCATGCAAGCCGTCTATGTCCAGGGCTTACGCAACGTGCTTGACCACTTGCCACGGCCAGAACGATTAGTGTACATAAGTTCAACAAGTGTTTATGGAAACGTTCCGGGCATTGCCGTGGATGAGTGCTCCCCGACCCAGCCCGACGAGGCTTCGGGAAAAGTGGTCCTTGAGGCGGAGAACCTGTTGCGATCGAGGTATCCCGACGCTGGGGTGTTGCGTCTGGCAGGGATTTATGGACCGGGCCGTCTGTTGCGCGAAGCGTCGATTCGCCGGGGTGAGCCGATCGCGGGAGATCCCCAACGCTTGATCAACCTGATCCAGGTCGAGGATGCGGCCAGTGTGGTGCTCGCCGCGCTCGAGCAGGGGGGAGCAGGTTTGCTTTGGAATGTCAGCGATGGACAACCGGTGTCACGACGCGAGCTGTACGGATTTCTGGCGCAGATGTTGGATGCTCCTGCTCCCGTGTTTGCGAGCAACGCTCCGGCGGATCCAGGTCGGGCGATCCGCAACCAGCGGATGCTTCAGGCCAGTGGTTTACGCTTGGCCTATCCAAGCTATCGCGACGGGATCTTGGCAGCACTCGGTCGCGTGCATGGGACGGCTTGAAACCCGAGAACGGGGACTTATGATGACTACAGATCCCGCATGACTCCCGTACATCTGTCCAGGAAACCTGGCATGCTCGAGCGAAAGTATCTGTTTCCTCAGGTCATTGAGATGAACTACCAGGCGGGGCATCGCCTGGGTGTGAGCGTTTATCTGATTGACGGTGGCGATGAATTTGTCTTGATCGATATTGGCTGGGAGGAGACCGTTGGCGAGCTGATCGAGCTTATTCGCCAGATGGATTTTAATCTGTCAAAGTGTAAATTATTGATCGCAACCCATGCCGATGTGGACCATATCCAGGGCCTGCGCAAAGCCAAGGAGTTACTCAAAACCCAAGTTGCAGCCCATCCACGGGCGGTGGACTTGATCGAAACGGGCGATCAGATCCAGACCTATGCCTCGATTGCTGCGCAGAATTTAGAGATTCCCATGCCTCGTTGTGGGGTGGATGTCCAACTTCAGGAGGGGGATTGCATCCACGTGGGGCCTCAGACCCTTCAAGTGTGGCACACTCCTGGACACACGCCGAGTCAACTGTCGTTCAAGATGAACCACTTATTATTCTCGGGTGACAATATCTATAAGGACTCGGGGGTCGGGGTGATCGATGCACACCATGGCTCAAATATTCCGAAATTTATTGATTCGCTGAAACGCATTCTCGCGGATGATGCGGAATTTTTGTTGCCGAGCCACGGTCCGGTGTTTCGCCGGGATCCGGCGATCATTCAGCGGGCGATTGATCGGTTGACCGAATATCAGTATATGTCTGACTTTGGGACCTGCGCGATCGGCTGGCCCTTACAAGAAGAGTGGGAAGCCGAGATTACCGCGGGGCGGTTGCCAAGACTTGACTGAGCTTGCCAGCGACCATCGACAAAACGGCTCGTTTCGGCCATAATCGAGCAATTCGCGAACTTTCTTCCAACTGAGGGCTGGCGGCATGACGGCGGTGCGAACGCCTTCCCGGGAAATCATTCTGCAACAAATCGGTTCGGCAGGTCCTTCTCCCTGGTACCCCTCGGAATACGCCAGCCTGCACGCCATGGATCGTGATGCCCTAGACCCGATACTCAGTGAGCTGCGTCTGGCCAACTTGATCGTCTTGACCGAATGGGTGTCGGGCCGGGGTCAAGGGTACGTCCTGACAGAACTGGGTCGGGAGGTGTTGGCTACCCCCGAGTACCTCGCCGTGCTGCGCTCGGAACGGCCGCTGAATTCCACGGTTGGGCATCCGCACCCCCGGCCTCGTCCATCCGGGGGGGTGACTACCTGGGAACGCGGCGAGTATGTACGGGATAGCTTGTTCTATCAGTCCCCTCCCTTCGTCGTGCGGATCTTGTTTGGCCTCAACCTGCTGTTTTTCGGGGTGGCATTTGTCCTGGCCATGAGTCGCGGTGTTTCGATTAGCGACTTCCTCGCTGGGAAGGACCCATTGGTGTTGATTGAGACCGGGGCGATCCATGGCGTGCATCTGCTCGAAGGAGAATGGTGGCGGCTGCTGACGTGTTGCTTCGTGCACATCGGCCTTGTGCACTTGGCCGTCAACATGTTCTCGCTGTACATCGTCGGTCCGATGAGTGAGCAGTTCTGGGGCCATTGGCGGTTTTTGCTGATCTACTTGCTGGGAGGGATTGGCGGTAGCTGGGGTGCCATGCTCATGAATCCCAATGTCCTGTTGGCCGGGGCCTCCGGGGCGATCTGGGCGATCCTCTGCTCCTTGGTAGCGTGGGTGTTACTCAACCGCGATCATCTCCCGCCAGCCTATCTCGGGGCGTTTTTGCGCCGGGTAGGCTTTATTTTGTTGCTGAATGTGGGCATCAGTTTTATGCCTGGAATTAGTGCCTCTGCCCACTTCGCTGGGGGGGCGGTGGGCTTCCTCGTCGGCTCGTTACTGCATTTCCACCGCTTTGGAGCGCCAACCCAGCGGTTCCTTGCACTCGTGATTCTCTTGGTCTTACCCGGGATGGCCGTCTGGTCGCTACAAAGAGCCATGGATACCGATCCACAGTGGGCGGGCCTGCGACCCCAGCAACGCCTGAAACAACTCCAAGACCTGACCGAGGAGATTCTTGTCCCAGCGATGAATACTCGAGAAGCCTTCCGGCTGGTGGAGAAGGACTTGCTGGTCAAGCTGATCAACCAACCCCCGGCCCAACGTGATCCCGACGCCCTCGGCGAGGCCATTGCCCGTCTCCAATCGGTCTCCGAGCAAACCCAAGCGGTTCAGGATCGTTTGCAGAAAGTCGATCCAACCAATGCTCGGATCGATGTGGTACTCACGGCCATCCGAGACTATCTGACCGCCCAGAACCAGCTCATTCAACAACGCATCGCACAGCTCAAGGCAGGTGTAGACTGGGACGCTGATCGGAAGAACCAGCTGTGGCAAGCGGAGTTTAACTTTCGGGACGCAACGAAGCGGCTAAACGAGCTCAGCCGCTGATCTGAACCTTGTCAGCTGCGAACAAGTCCTTTCTCCGACCGATCGTCTGGACTCGAGTGCAAGGCTGAGGAAATACCGACCCATGTCCGACCCGAAGTGTTTTTTTATCACGACTGCGATCGACTATCCCAACAGTCGGCCGCACATTGGTACGGCTTTCGAAAAGGTCGGCGCGGATGTCCAAGCCCGTTATCGCCGCATGGAGGGGTATAATGTCTTCTTTTTGATGGGCAACGACGAGAACAC
>CAYPIE010000131.1:0-4105 GCA_964410665.1 uncultured Alcaligenaceae bacterium | reverse complement strand
TCAGACGCAGCGAACCATGCTATTTCTTTGAGCTTTCCCGTTTCCAAGATCGGTTGCTCAGCTTTTTCGCGGAACACCCCGATTTCATCCAGCCCGAGAGCCGACGTAATGAGGTCGTCTCGCTGGTCAAGGGGGGACTCGAAGATATCAACATCTCCCGCACCGGCCAGGAGTGGGGGATCAAGATCCCCTGGGATGAGGGGTTCACCATTTATGTCTGGTTCGATGCCCTACTCAACTATATCAGTGCGATCGGCTACGGAAGCAACGAGACGCGGTTTCGCAAGTGGTGGCCCGCCGACATCCACTTCATCGGCAAGGACATCACCCGATTTCACTGTGCACTCTGGCCGGCCATGCTGATGGCCGCGGAGCTGACACCTCCGCGGATGGTGTTTGGCCACGGCTTTCTCACCAAAGACGGCGAAAAAATCAGTAAATCGCTCGGCAATGTGGTCGAGCCGGACGAGTTGGTCAAAGCGTATGGTAGCGATGCGTACCGCTACTTCTTCATGCGGGAATGTCCCTTCCCGGGTGATGGCGATTACTCCTTCGTCCGCTTCAAGGAAGTCGTCAACACCGACCTGGCCAACAACCTGGGCAATCTGTACAGCCGGGTGGTCAAGCTCGTCTCGGCCAATTACGACGGGGTCCTGGCAGGGACCGCGGGAGTCCCTCCCGAACCGGTCGAACCGGGCCTTGATCCCGACCTGATCGTGGCTGAAATTCGAGAGCATGTCGAATCGTGTCAGTACAATCTCGCGCTGGCCAAAGTGGTAGAGAAAGTACTGGACCCTGCCAACCGCTATGCCGAGGTTAACGTCCCTTGGAAACTGGTCAAGACGGACAAGGATGCAGCGCGGCCCATCCTGTTTAACCTGGTTGAGCCGCTCCGACAGGCGGCGATCCTGCTCAAACCGTTCATACCCCATGGGACCGAGACGATCTACCGAAGCTTTAACTTTGTGAAACCATGGGAAGCTGTGTGTTACGCCGACGCTGCCGAACCGGGAGTTCTTGACGCTGACCTGCAGATCCTCGCGCAACTGCAAGATGGCAAGGTGAAGCCACTGTACCCGCGCATTGCCTGAGCTTGGTCGCACGCCTTTCTGGCGAGTCGGGTCAGAGGATCAGCATGGCATCGCCGTAACTATAAAACCGATAACGTCGAGCGATCGCCTGTTGATAAGCACTACGGAGCAATTCCTCCCCGGCGAATGCACCCACCAGCAACAGCAGGGTGGTACGGGGCAGGTGAAAGTTGGTGATTAATCCATCAATAATCTTAAAATTGTAAGGAGGCTGAATATAGAGGTCGGTCTCCCCTTGCCAGGGCTCCAAGTCCCCACGTGCTGCGACCCCTTCTAGCGTGCGTGTTACGGTCGTCCCCACGGCGATAACGCGGCCACCGCGCTGCTTACATTGCTGGATCGCCGCGACTGCCTCGGCAGGGACTGCACACCATTCGCGGTGGATTGGATGCTTCTTTGGGTCCTGGGCCTTGATGGGCTCGAAGGTGCCGAGGCCAACGTGCAACGTCACCTCAGTCCGATCGATGCCGCGTGCTACGAGTTGTTCGAGCAAGTGCGGGGTAAAATGTAATCCCGCCGTCGGTGCGGCAATGGCCCCCGGTCGGGTGGCAAACACGGTCTGGTAACGCTCCGTGTCCTCCGGGCGGGCTTGTCCTTTACGAATATAGGGGGGGAGGGGCATCACGCCAAACCGCGTTAGGAAGATGGCGGGATCTTGCGGCGGATCCACTTGCACCAGCCAGTGACGCTCGGGGGTACGACCACGCAACGTCAGGCGTACCCCTGGTGCAACCACAAAGGACTCGCCGATGTTGGGATCACCGCGCGTTTTGGCCAGCAACTCCCAGAGTCCCTCTGGCGTCTGGCCAAGGTAGAGTCCTTCCCACTGGCCACCCGTGGCTTCCCGGTAGCCATAAAGACGGGCCGGGAGCACCTGGGTATTATTGAGAACTAGCAAATCACCTGGACATAGGATGTGCGGCAACGCAAAAAAGTGGCGGTGCGTGCACGCGCCTTGTCGTCGATCGAGATGGAGCAGCCGGGCCTGGTCCCGTTGGTTCAACGGTTCCTGAGCAATCAGCTCCGTCGGTAAGTCATATTCAAAGAAGCTCATTCGATCTCAAACACGGCTTCGATCTCGACGGCCATATTGGCGGGGAGGGCGACTAAGCCCACGGCACTCCTCGTACCAACACCGGCTTGATCCCCAAAAACCTCTTTCATCAGCTCAGAGAAGCCATTGAGGACCTGCGGTTGCTCTGTGAACGAAGCCGGGCACGCCACCATGCCCAATGCCTTTACGATACGTTTGACCTTGTCGAGGCTTCCCAGATGAGAACGCAACGTCGCTAGCATCGCCAAGCCTACTTGACGGGCGGCGGCCTTGCCCTGTTCGAGCGTGAGGTCCTCGCCCACCTTGCCGGTGATCAAGCTTCCATCGGACTGGACGGGTCCGTGACCCGCAGTATAGAGCAGTCCACCCACCTCGAGAGCGGTATGATACAAAGCCATCGGTTTTGGGGGAGGGGGAAGCGTTAGATTGAGTTCCTGGATGCGGGCATCAGCACCAGCTGGCATGGAATGGACCTCCGGTTTACAACAGACTCCGCCATCTTCATAAGCTCTTGATAGGCGATTTCCATCGATCGAGGAGAGAGAGCTATGCGAATTGTTCTCAGTCGGAATGAAAAACCCGCCGAGTGCTTGCAAGTGCACTCGACGGGCTGGAGTTTTCGCAATCGCACCCGGGCGTTAAGCGCTCGGTGCGCTCTGGACAATCCCGCAACTTGACATCACGGGATGAGTGGGATCTGCGGCACATCGCGGCCAGCGGCCGCGTTGAGTAACAGCGACACATCCGTCACGGTCGTGGCCGCGTCGAGGTTGAAGTCGGAAACGATCCTCGGGTCGAGGTTCGGATAACCGAGGAAACCGCTGGCACGGCCGGCGGTGAGGTCGAGCAGGTCGGTGGCATCGGCGACCGTGATCGCGCCATCCAAGTTGATGTCGGCGAGGTACGCCGCGGCGTGGATCGCGTCGTCGTCGATCGGCCTCAGGCTGGTGCCTGCGAGCTCAACGTTCCGGACGTCGAGGACTTGTACCGCACCAAGTGGGGCACCCGCCGGAACGTTGGCGGTGAGGGTGACGAAGTTCAAGGTCCCAGCGGCAAGAGCCACCGAGGCGTTGAAGGTGATGACAGCGACCCCTGGAGTAGTGGTGTCCAGGTCCACGGTCGAGCCAGCCGGGACGCCCGTACCGACGGTGGCGTCGGTGATTTCGAGCAGGCTCGGGTCGTAGGCGATCTCCAGGGTCACGTTGGTAACGCCGAGCCCGTTGGAGATCAACAAAGGCAAGCCCATGCCGTCGGCGGGCACATCGACCGTCTGATCTGCTCCACGAGCGAAGTCGGGCAGGGCGATCACGACCCCGTCGCTCGAGATCGAGAAGGTCCGGTTGAAGTCACCGCCGGGGTTGCCATCGGCGTCGCCGTCGAGAAGCTCGCCGGTGGCGCTGACGAAGGCGTCATCGGCGCTACGCAGGGTGAGGGTGTACTCACCGCTTGGCAGGGTGCCGCCCGTCGCAACGAAGCGGATGCCACTGATGGTATCATCGGGATTGACCGTCGGCACCAGGCTGCCGGTAACGGCTCCTGCCGCACCCTCGAGGGTGAGGTCCGCCGGACCGAGGTTGTCGCCGTCGTCATTAAACAGGTTCAGGACCGATCCGTCGATCGCCCCGGAGAACTGCAGCACAAAGCCGCTGGGAGTCGGCGTCAGACTGGTGACACGCAAGGTCTCGGGCACATCGGAGGAGAAGGCAAACGTAAAATCACTCCCCGAAGTCGCGTTGTTGGCGGTGTCCGCCGCCCGGCCGTTGCCGAGAACACTAAACCCGTCGATGCTCAGCAGGTAGTTGCCACTGGGCAGTTCGCCATTGGCCACCCCAGCACCACCGAAGGTAATCGTCAGGGTATCGGTGCCTAAGCCAGTGCCCTCGTCGATCTGGATGCCAGCGAGCGGGTCGCCGTTGTTGTCGGTCAGGCTTAAGGGGGGTGCCTACGTCGGGCGTCTCGG
>CAYPIE010000130.1:0-14081 GCA_964410665.1 uncultured Alcaligenaceae bacterium | reverse complement strand
TCTCTGCTCTGGCGAAGGACGTCAGTCCGAAGCTCTGCCGACGCGATCGATTCCCTGCAACTCTATTGCCGTCCATCCCTTCCGCTTATGCAACCGTCTCCGAAAGGCGAGCCCCGGACGTGAGTCCGGGGGTTCCCCGCAACGCAAGCGCCTCTGCCTCTTCTTATCGCAAGCGCTTCTGCCTCTACTCATCGCAAGCGCTTCTGCCTCTACTCATCGCAACCGCCTCAGCCGTTCTGACTTCTCGCAAGCGCCTCGGCTGCTTCGGCTGCGTTTCGAGATTGGTCAGGGCTGCTTTCGTTTGCCGATACAATACAGATGGTGTTCGCCGCGGAGGAAGATCTGGCCCTCGGACAGTGCGGGCGAGGCGTATGTGGCTTCTCCCAGGCGGTTGGTATGCAGCAGCTCGAACTCGGGTCCAGCCCGCAGCACGTAGGTGATCCCATCGTCATCATTGAAGTACAGGATGCCATCGGCGGTGGCCACCGGAGAGGCGCTGTGGCGCGAGCCCAGGCGTTCGAACCAATGCCGCTTGCCGGTGGGCACGTCCAGGCAACTGGCCAACCCCTTGTCGGAAACAACAAAGAAGCAGTTGCCATATGCGATCGGTGAGGGTACATACGATGCCCCGCGGCGTTCATGCCAGAGGACGTGGGTCTTGGTCACGTTGCCCAGACCATCGGGCTTGATGGCCATCAGGTGCAAAGTCGGGTAGCCGCCGGTGAGAAAGAGTACGCCGTCCTGATGCACCAGGCTGGCGACAAACTGGTCCGTTGGGCCGTCGACAATCCAGTAGCGTTCGCCGGTGTCGGGGTTATAGCTGGCCACGCATTTGCTGCCGGACAGGACCATCTGCGTCTTGCCCGCGA
Source organism: uncultured Alcaligenaceae bacterium (assembly GCA_964410665.1). Lineage (GTDB taxonomy): Bacteria > Planctomycetota > Planctomycetia > Gemmatales > Gemmataceae > CAYPIE01. Next base: position 13,212 of record CAYPIE010000130.1, on the reverse strand, counting down.
TGTCGACGATCAAAGGCGGGCAGTAGGAGCGGGTGCGGTTGGGGCGGTCGATGCGCCAAACTTCGTTGCCGGTCGTTTTGTCCAGGGCCACGAGGTAAGCCAGAGCATCTTGGTCGCCGTTGAGGATGACGAGATTCTTGTACAGAATGGGTGGGCTACAGAAGCCATGGCGCGAGTGAAACTCGCCGGGCGCAGTCTGCCAGACCTGCTTGCCGGCGAAGTCGTAGCAGGCGACCAGCATGTTTGGCTTGGCAAAGAAGCTGACCCAGACGTGTCGCCCATCCGTCGCCGGGGTGGAGCTAGCATAGCTGTTGAGCCGATGCTTTCGTTCCAAGGGGGTGGTGGCCACGACACGTTGCCAGAGGATGTTCCCGGTGCCGCGGTCGAGGCAGAGCAGAATTCGCTGCTGTTTGGCCTCGATACAGCTGGTCAGGAACAGGCGATCACCCCAGACAATGGGCGAGGAATGGCCGGTACCAGGAATGACCGTCTTCCAGGTGATATGTTTACTGGTGGGGCTCCAGCGGGTCGGAAAGCCGCTTTCATGACTGGTGCCGTCGCCACGCGGACCCCGCCAGCCAGGCCAGTCGGCTGCATGCACTGAGGCGGGCAAGATCAGAAATATAAGGAGTCGGCTGGATAAACGCATGGTGGGGCCTTCAGGTAGGACAAGCCGGTCACTGGCGACGAGGGGAGCTATAAGAAGGGGAACACCTTCTCACCAGGGAGGTTTAGGCCGCCCGCGTCCATTCCCATAGAGTATTCGCATCTGACCATGAGATTGCGTACCCATTGAAATGCTGCCAAAACTCTGGTGGGATTGTGGTCGAAACGACGGTTTTTGTTCTAGAGTATGGCACCCCCCCCGACATCCTCCCGTCTACGAAAAATTCCTTGAAGGGAGAAAAGGCGAATGATCGTGCGGAAGTGGCTTGACTGGGTCAGCATGCCGGTCGACAGCATACTGCTGCAAGTCCCCCGAGCCTTGATGGCTTCGGTGATTTGTGCGACGCTGGATGTGGCGCTGCTGGTTCTGTTCGTCGAGCACTTCGGTTTGGCCGCCACCCTGGCAGCTACGGTCAGTTATTTGCTTGCTGGGGTGCTGCAGTATGTCCTTTGCGTAGTCTGGGTGTTTCCCCATGCCCCGCGAAGTGCTGCGGTGGGCTTTCTGACCTTTACTGTGCTATCGCTCGTCGGATTGGCGATCACGTTCGGGGTGATCGCGGTCATCCATGATCACGTTGGAATGCCCTACATGCTGGCCAAGGTGGCGGCGTTGGGGCTGGCGTTTGTGTGGAATTTTAGCAGCCGTAAGTACATTGTATTCAAATCTCCGCTAGACCAACAGGAGCCAGCAGGAGATCCCTGCTTGTTGCAGTCTTAGGGGTCGCGCCGCCTTTCCCACACCGTCACTTCGACGCATTTTCTGCTTGCTGCGCATTTCAGGGCAGGTTATCGTTGCTATATTCCCACTTGACCTTCCTGTAGGCACGTCGTGTCGTGCCGTGACTGCTTCGCCTTCGGAGTTCCCACCCAATTTCGTGGCCTGTCCGGAATCCCGCTCACGGAGGCCCGATCGACTCGACGGAGAGGACCGACCATGCTCACCCTGTTTGGTGCCAAACAGAAGTACTGTGATGGGTTGCCGCGCCGTGACTTTCTCAAGATCGGTGCATTCACGTTTGGCGCGGCCAGCATATCGCTGACCGACATCTTGCGTGCCGAAGCCGCTGCCCAAACCTCAGGGTCGCACAAAGCGATCATCAACATCTTCCTCGCGGGTGGGCCACCCCACCAGGATATGTGGGACATCAAGACCGAGGCCCCGGAGGAGATCCGCGGGGAGTTCAAAGCCATCCCGACCAAGATCCCAGGCATTCAGATTGGCGAAGTGTTTCCGCAGATTGCCCAGAACATGGATAAGTTCGCGGTCATCCGCTCGATCGTCGGCGCCTCCGGCGGCCACGATGCGATCCAGTGCACCACCGGTTGGCGGCAACGCGCCAGTGATCCGGCCGGCCATCCGTGCATCGGTACGGCGCTGTCCAAGGTGGAAGGGCCGGTCGATCCCTCCGTGCCCCCGTTTGTCGGCCTGACCAAGCCGACTCAACACCGCCCCTGGGCCGACCCAGGCATGCCCGGTTTCCTCGGTTCGGCCTTCGGCGCCTTCCGCCCCGAGGGCCCCGACCTGGCGAACATGACCCTCAACGGCCTCAACCAAACCCACCTGGCTGACCGTCGTCGGCTCCGCCAGCAGTTCGACTCCCTGCGACAAGATCTCGATGTCAACGGCAGCCTGGCTGGGATGGACGCGGCCACCGAGCGGGCTCTCGGCGTGCTTACTTCAAGCAAGTTGCTCGATGCGTTGGACCTTTCCAAAGAGGATCCACGTATTCGTGCTCGCTATGGTGATGGCAAGCCGTACAAGTACCAGTATGATGGAGCCCCCACGGCCAACGATCAGCTGCTCATGGCCCGCCGGCTGGTTGAAGCTGGTGCCCGCTGCGTCACCCTGAGCTTCGGCCGCTGGGACAGCCATGGCAAGAACTTCGACCTGGTCCGCGACCACGGCGCCAAGCTCGATCAGGCGCTGAGCGCTTTGATTGAAGATCTCGAGCAACGCGGCATGCTCGAGGATGTGACCGTGATCGCCTGGGGTGAATTCGGTCGCACGCCACGGGTCAACAAAAACGCCGGGCGCGATCACTGGCCGCAGGTGAGCTGTGCATTGCTGGCCGGCGGTGGCCTGAAGACGGGCCAGGTCATCGGCGCCACCGATCGCCACGGTGGCCATGCGGTCGAGCGACCGGTGACTTTCGGCGAAGTCTTTGCCACCCTCTACACCAGCCTGGGTGTTGACCCGCAGACTACCACCATCGTCGACCCCACCGGCCGGCCACAACACCTGGTCGACGGCACAGCCATGAAGGAACTGGTCTGAGCCGGACCGGCTACCAGTTCACTTGGTTCAAAAGAGCCCCGGGCAGAGTTCCGGGGCTCTTTCTACGCGCGACTACCAGCCTTCCCAGAAAATTAGTTGACATGTCAACAATGCATGCGTAGTATAAATAAGCCCACAGAACGAAGGGATCCGCCCATGAGCAAGCTGCGAAACGAACTCAAGAAGCGGCACGGCTTTGGCTCCATTGAACAAGAGGCGGCCTTGAACATCCTGCGCACCAGCGATTGGATCGAGAACCGCCTGGGGCGGCTGTTCCGCGAATATGGACTGACGCCGTCGCAGTACAATGTGTTGCGCATCCTCCGCGGCGAGGGGCGGCCGTTGCCCTCGCTCGAGATCGCGAGCCGTACCATCCAGGTTGTCCCTGCGATAACCGGACTGATTGACCGCCTGGAAAAACAGGGGCTGGTCACGCGACAACGTTCTGAGCAGGACCGCAGGGTGGTCTATGTGGCCATCACCCCAGAGGCGCAGCGGATCCTGGAGCAGATTGACGGTCCGCTTCTGGCCCTCCATCAGGCCTTGCTGGGCCATCTTAGCCAGGGAGAGTTACAGCAGTTGAACTGTCTGCTGGAGAAGGCCCGGCATTCGGGCAACGCCGCCGAGTAAAGCAAAGCGGCAATTTTTTTGGCAATTATTTGATATGTAAACTAGTGATTAGTGAATATTCAGGGGGTTATGATGTTTCGCATTCGTAAGGCCGTCGACCGCGGCCACGCTGACCACGGCTGGCTGGACACCCACCACAGCTTTTCCTTCGCCGGCTATTACGACCCTGCACACATGGGCTTCCGCGCCCTGCGGGTCATGAACGAAGACCGGGTGGCGGCGGGACAGGGCTTCGGCACGCACGCGCACCGGGACATGGAGATCGTCTCCTACGTCCTGGCGGGGGCCCTCGAACACCGCGACTCGATGGGCAACGGCGAGGTGTTGAGGCCGGGCGAGTTCCAGCGGATCAGCGCTGGCACCGGGATCACGCACAGCGAGTTCAACCCTTCGAACCAGGAGCCGACCCACTTCTATCAGATCTGGCTGTTGCCCGAGCGCGAGGGGATCACTCCCAGCTATGAGCAAAAGGCGTTCGATCCAGCTGGCCGCCGCAACCGTTGGCAACTGGTCGCCTCGAGGCAGGGCGACGATGGGTCGCTGCAGATCCATCAGGACGCCCGCATCTACCTAGCCGACCTCGATGCCGGCGGGCAGCTCAACTACACCCTTTCCGTCGGACGGCACGTCTGGGTCCAGGTGCTCCGCGGCTCCGTCCGCATCGGCGAAGCAGAACTCGGACCTGGCGATGGCGTTGCCCTCAGCGAGGAGCCCGGCTTGAGTGTCACCGCGGTTGGCGACAGCGAGGTGATGCTATTCGACCTGGCTTGACCGACCTCTGGGGCTGCTTGCAACCGTGGCCTGGCTTGGAGAGTCCACCTCTGGACGCGTGTCTGGAGCCAGCAACCTTGTTTGTTCCTTCACCATTTATATAATATAATTTTGTATACAGATGTGCTAACCCAGCCGGGGCAAACAATTCAAGCCACCCATGAGGGTATTTACTCGGGGCTGGTAACGGGCAAGCCGGTGGCAGTGATCAACGCCCGCGGCGGGGCCTACGCTACCGGCGCAGCCGCCGGGTTGGACTTCCAGAATCGCTATCTGCAGTCGTTGATGGGCTTTATTGGCTTTACGGACATCCGCGAGGTGACGATCGAACGGAGCCTCGGCCCCGCCGAGGCGGTTGCCCAGGTCGAGGGGGCCGCCATCGAGGCGGCCCGGGCAATCGCCGGCCGGTTCTAAGCAGGCGGATCCGCTGGTTTGGATGGCTCCCGGTTTGGGTTCTTCAAGCCCCGTCTGCGGCGGGCCAATGCCTCACGTAACAAGTATTCGATTTGCCCGTTCAGGCTGCGCAAGTCCTCCTCGGCCCAGCGTTGGATCTCGTCGAGGACCGTGGGATCGATGCGGAGCAGAAAGGCTTTGCGGGCCATCGTAACAACACCTCATGGCTAAGTCGGGGAGCCGAAGCTCCCCAGGGTCCTCAGTTATACAGCGTGCCGGCGTTCAGAACGGGCTGCGGGTTGCTGTGACCGCACAACACCACCATCAGATTGCTGACCATGGCCGCCTTTCGTTCCGGGTCGAGCTCGAGCACCTGGCGGCTCGACAGCTCCTCCAGGGCGTGCTCGACCATGCCGACCGCGGCATCAACGATCTGCCGCCGCGCGGCGATCATGGCCGCGGCCTGTTGTCGCTGCAGCATGGCCGCGGCGATCTCAGAGGCGTAGGCCAAGTGGCTGATCCGTGCCTCAAGCACCTCGACGCCGGCGTTGGCCAGCCGCTCGTGTAGCTCCTCGCGAAGGAGGTCACCGATCTCGGCGGTGTTGCCGCGGAGCGACTGCTCGTCGGCGTGCCCATCGTAGGGATACTTGGTGGCCAGGTTGCGCAGCGCTGACTCGCTCTGCACGTGGACGAACTTCTCGAAGTCATCGACCTCAAAAACCGCCTCGGTCGGGTTGACCACCTTCCAGACCACCACCGCGGCGATCTCGATCGGCGTGCCGTCCCGGTCGTTGACCTTGCTGGGGTGGTGGTACTCGCTACTGGGGGAGATGACCTGCCCCTGGGCGTTTTTGACCTCCGCCGTCTTGGTCGTTCCGGTCTCGAAGGTGCGGACCCGCAGCGATACGTGGGTCCGCCAGTAGAATGGGTTGCCGTAGAAGAAGCCGACGTCGCGGACGTTGCCGACGTAGGCCCCGAACAGCTGGACGACTCGAGAGTGGTTCGGGCCGTTGACGATAAACCCGAACGGCAGGATCAGCCAGACAAGAACCAGGGGCACGATGATCCAGGCCATCCAGGCGAGCTGAGCCTGCACCGCTACGACAATTAAGAAGATGATCAGCCCCAAGCCCAACAACAGTCCGATCAGGACGGTCCATCCCGATATCAGCTTCAGTTCTCGTTCTCGCACGATTGGGTTCCTTTATGTTAGGCGATATTAGAGTGATATCATACTGCTATCGAATCACTCTATCAAGTACTTCGTGACGACGTGCGCGGGATTGGAATGCTGGTGGGAAAAATCGAGGATCGAGGTGACGCCGCTCGGGGCTCAGTGGCGGCTACCCTTCCAGGTCCCTCCGTAGATGTAGTGCGGATTGCCCTGTTTAATGCTCAGTAGACAATCCGGGCAAACGAACTCCCACTGTTTGGCTGCGTTGTGTTGCACGCGATAGGCTACCGTGGTCGGCTGTCGGCAAGCGAAGCAGCTTTTGGTCTTCGGGGTCGGGTCGCGGCGTGCCATGGAAGTGCTCAGAACAGGGTGCCTGGGTGTTGATCGATCGCAAGGGGTAGGTAGTTCGGGATCGTTGATCGGAACGGGAAGCGGGATGAAAGGTTAAAGGGGCTGGCAGGGCAAGGTCTTCTGCCCCGCCAACCCCGAGTGGTGAGGCTTAGCGTTGCAGTCTTAAGACGACAAAGTCGGTGCCCGTCGTGGTGCGGACCAAGAGCAGAGCTCCTTTCTCAGGCGAAGCCTTCGTCAGGGCTTGTCGCAGCTCCTGGGCGTTCGCAATCTTTTGCCCATCAACACGGACAATGACCGTGCCCACGGTCAGGCCGGCCTGACTGGCCAGGCTGTTGGGCTCAACTGCGGTGATCAGGGCTCCCTGCTCGTTGCGGTCGTAACCGAGCCGCCCGGCCAGTTCCGGGGTTAGGTCGCGGGTCTGCAGCCCTACCGCATCCAGGCTGACCTCGTCGTTGGGCCGCGAACGCTGCGGCGGCAGCGGCGAATCTTCCAGGCCATAGGACTCCGGCTGCTTCTCGATGGTGATCGACAGCTGCTGGGTTTCGCCCTGACGGAAAATGGTGATGGTGGTCGGCTCGCCGACGGTTTGCCGCAGTACTACGTCTTGGAGCTGGCCGCCGTCGCCGATCGGCTGCTTGTCGAGGGTGGTGATGACGTCGCCCGGTTCGACGCCTGCCTTGGCTGCGGGCGAGCCGTCGAAGACCCGAGTGACCACCGCGCCCTGGTTGTTGGGCAGGCCGAGCCGTTCGGCGACTTCGCGGTCGAGGTCCTTGACCTGGACGCCGAGGTAGCCACGGCGGACCTCGCCGAACTTCTGTAGTTGCTCCTGAACCGAGCGGGCCAGGTTACTGGAGATCGCCAGGCCGACACCCTGGAAGCCGCCGCTGCGGCTCTTGATCGCTGAGTTAATGCCAATCACTTCGCCAGCCAGGTTGACCAGTGGGCCACCGGAGTTGCCCGGGTTGATCGCGGCGTCGGTTTGCACAAAGTCGTTGTAGAAGTTGAGCCGGAGGTCACGGCTCTTGGCGCTGACGATCCCCTCGGTGACCGAGCCGGTGAGGCCGAACGGGGCGCCGACGGCCAACACGCGGTCGCCGACCTCCATCTTGTCGCTGTCACCCAGACGGAGGGTGGGCAACGCTTCATCCACCTCGATGCGGACGATGGCCAGGTCGGTCTTACGGTCGGCAACCACCTCCTTGGTGGTGAACTTGCGACCATCGGCCAGTGTGACAGTGACTTCATCGGCACCGCCGACCACATGGTAGTTAGTCAAGATCACGCCATCGGAGTCGATGATGAACCCCGAACCGAAGCCGCGACGTGGGATTTCGCGGGGTGCGATCCCGCGTGGGTTATTAAACTCTTCGAAGAATTTACGAAATTCCTCGGGCAGCCCCGGAACATCGCTCGGCATCCGGCCAAAGGGTTGCAGCTGAGCATTGCCGCCTGCTTGGCGGACCATGCCTCGGCTTTCGATGCTGACCACCGCGGGGAGTACCTTCTTGACGATGTCCCGGTATGAGGCGACTTCGTTGGGGAAGGGTTGATTGCCGATCTGCCCGATCAGACTGGAGTGCGCGATCATGCCAAGCAGCGTGCCGACGCTCAGGCACACGGCGGGCAAAAACCAACGATTGCGCATGGTCGAAAACCTCCTTTGGATGCTCACGAACAAGCGTCAGACAGTCACTTGGGCAATGCGCTCCAGTAGCGCTTGAGCCCATCATCTTATGATACGCAGCCATTTCAAGCTTGGTTTGCAGTGCCATTTGCTATACTGAGGTTCATCGCTTGTGGAGGGGAAGCCATGCCATTGTATGATCATTTTATCGAGCCGATGGCAACGCATTTGCCCTGGGCGAGCATTCACAACCTGTGGATTGCTGCGCTGGCGAGTAGCCTGAACCAGGAGTGGTTGCCGTCGGGCTATCGGGCATTGCCTTTTGTCCACATAGGAGGAGTGGCTCAGGTCGACGTCTCGACGTTTGTGGACGAGTCTCCGATCGCCGCCAATGCCGGGAATGGTGTCGCAACGCTGCAAGCCTGGGCCCCTCCTCAACCGCCGATGGCGGCAAGTATCGATTTTGCTGACGCGGATCGCTTTGAAGTGGCAGTGTATGCCCAGCCCGGCAGTTACCGCCAGGCAGCAGCGATCGAGCTGGTTAGCCCGGCCAACAAAGACCGTCCAGCCCAGCGGCGCGGCTTTGCAGCCAAGTGTGCAGCCCTCTTGCGGGAAAATGTTAGCGTCATGGTGGTGGATGTCATCCCCGAACGCCGTGCGAATTTACATGCCGAGTTGACCGAGCTGTTGCAAATGGAGTTGCCGAACGACAATGTCGTCAACGAGGCGATCTATGCGATCGCCTACCGGGTGGCGGGTACGGGGACAGGGTTGCGGCTGGAGGCTTGGCCGGGTCGGGTGGCGGTGGGTGAGTCGTTGCCACTGTTGCCATTGTGGTTGGCGGTCGACCTGGCCATCCCGCTGGATCTGGAGCAGAGTTACCGACAAGCGTGTAACTCGTTACGGCTGCCCGAAAACCAGAGCTAAGAGATGCCTTCGATCAAACGGTCTTTGGGAGGAAACGGTTTCTCATTCTCTGGAGCGACAAGCATGCCGTTGCACGATCATTTTGTCGAACCGATGGCCAGCCGCTGGCCGTGGGCGACGGTGCACAGCCACTGGATTACGTTCCTGTGTGATGCTTTGAATCAGCAACTTCTACCATCGGGTTATCATGCCCTGTCCTCGGTCCATCTCGGTGGACTTGCCCAGATTGATGTCTCGGCGTTCGCGGAGCAAAACGGATTGGTTGCCGGCAATCGGAACGGAGTTGCAACGGTGGCGACCTGGGCACCGCCGCAACCGCCGCTGGTTGCCAGCATGGACTTTGCCGATGCGGATTTGTTTGAGGTCGAAGTTTACGCGCAGACTGGCGGGCACCGCCTGGTGGCGGCGATTGAGCTGGTCAGCCCGGCCAACAAGGACCGCCCAGGGCACCGCCGCGGCTTCGCGGCCAAGTGTGCTGCGTTACTGCGCGAAAACATTAGTTTGATCGTTGTCGATATCATTACCGAACGCCACGCGAACTTGCATGCGGAGTTGATGGATTTATGCCAGCTCAATCTACCGACCGATGGGGTGGCCCAAGAAGGCATTTATGCCATCGCTTACCGGGGAGTGAAGACCGACACAGGGATGCAGCTGGAGGCCTGGCCGGGTCGGGTGGCGTTGGGCGAGGCGTTGCCACTGTTGCCGTTGTGGCTGGCGGTGGATCTGGCCATCCCGTTGGACCTGGAGCAGAGCTACCGCCGGGCGTGTGACTCACTGCGGTTGCCGTGAGGGACGGCCCCGCTGTTCGCCTGAGGACTGGCGACGGGGACCAGGTGGTAGCCTCCCCAGAAACGCCAGCCTATGCTGCCGCCTGAGATGCGCTTGACCAGTCTCGAAAGGTCAGCTCATACTGCGGCAAATCCTCCCGCATCGACCAGTCCCGGGCTGCATCGATGGCCCGGCAGAAGCGGTATTGCCGCAGCAGCTGACCCAGGCGGTCGCGGCTCTGGCGGATGCCGGTGTAGGTCCGCCAGCGGGCCAAGTGGCCCAGAGGGAGGCGACGTTGCTCGGGGTCAAACTCCCAAGGGTGGAAATAGAGCATGGCCAGGCCAGGGCCGTTGGGCAGGGTCAGCTGGCGGACGCCCCAGCGCATCAGGCCCAAAGGAAACAGGCGGAAGTAGCCGCCGCCGGCGACCGGTAGGTTCAGCTTGCTCAAGCGCAGGGTGGCGAGTGGGAGTTCCAGCAGCGATTGTTGATGGCCGCGAACCCAGAACGGACCACGAGGGGCGTCGGGGACGCCATAGCGGTCGTGCCGCACTGGGAAGATCGAGGAGTCGTAGTGCATGCCGGCCTCAGCCAGCACATCGATGGCCCAGGCGGTGGTTGGCATGACGCTAAAAGTGGGGGCGCGATAGCCGACGACGGGGGTGCCACAGGCCTGTTCCAGGGTTTCGCGACATTGTCTCAGGTCGGCGGCGAAGGTGGTCGGGGTGAACTCGTGGACGCGGCGGTGGGCATGACCGTGCGCAGCCACCTCGTGTCCGGCGTCATGGATGGCGCGGACCAGTCGAGGGTGGGTTTGTCCGATGGCCCCGACCAGGAAGAAGGTGGCATGCACATGGTGCTCGGCCAGCGTTTCCAGCATCCACTCGGTACACGCCTCCATCCTTGCAGCGTAGTGAGTGCGCCAATCCTCGGGGAGCTCAAGATAGCGAGCGGCCTCGATGCGGTCGTGCTCCTCGACGTCGATACTGAGCACCACTGCGGGCTTGGCAGCATAAGTCGATGGTTCCGCAAGGTCTTCTTGCGGTTGGTATTTTAACATCCGTGTCTTCCGTGACCGAGGAATCAGTAAGTATTTGGATTAGTTGGTTTTGAGCGAGTTAAACACCAGACCAGTAGCGACTTTTGGATAAAAATAGGTTGATTTAGGCGGCATCTTTTCCAGATTGCCGGCAATCTGCTCGACATGGCCCATACGCGCTGGTGGTACCAGCGCGGCTAGCTGGCATGTCTTCGCCTCGGTGGCTGCCTCGACCTCATCGACGCGGTGCACATACTGACAGGTAGGTGACTCGCTCAGGGCCAGGCCGGCTTTGAGGAGGTGGTCCAGCACCAGCACATGCAGCACGCTGACGGCAAGGTCATGCCAAATCGGGCCGTGCTCGGGGGCGAGCTGAGCCATGGTCTCTGGCTTGGTCAAGCGGGCGGTGAGCCAGGCCCGGTCGGCGACGGTGCCAAAGCCGAGGAGCCCCTGCGATCCATCGGTCTCGATCAACTCCCAGGTTTCCTGGGCCGCTTCCGGGCCTGCGCCAACGGTTTCCACCTCAAAGTGGTCGTCGAGCAGCTCGGCCAGGCGGTCGGCGTTGAGCTCGGGCAAGCCGCGGATCAGGCGATGGGTTGGTAAAATGGTCAAACCGGGGTCGCTCATGCCGACGAGCATCATCAGGACGAAGTTGGGCGCGGCCTCCTCGTTGAGAACCTGACCCGCGGCCCGTTGCTCTTCGAGGTAACGCAGGCTGGTTTCATAGCGGTGGTGGCCGTCGGCGATAAAGATCGGCCGCGGGCCGATACGTTCGCTGACCTGGCTGATGGCGTCCAGGTCACTGATCGGCCAAAAGCGGTGGATCACGCCCAGATCGTCGGTGGCTTCGAACGGCAGGGTCCGCAGTAGCAGATTGGCCAGCGGGGCGAAGACCGAATTCCCCTCATCCGGATAAAGGCCAAAAATGGGGCTCAGGTTCATGCCGGTCGCCTGGAATAGTCGCAGGCGATCGGCTTTGGGACCGCTCATGGTTTCTTCGTGTGGGAAGATTTGTCCGGAGCCGAAGGGTTCCAGACGGACCCGGGCGAAGAAGCCGCGGCGTTGATAGGCCTGGCCTTCGATGTGGAACTCCTGCTCATAGGCGTAGAGCATGCGGGCGGAGTCCTGGATTAAGATGTCATCGCTGGTCCAATCGCGTAAGGTTTGCGCGGCCCGAGTGTAGCGGTTGTTTTGCTGGGTGTCACCTGGTTGATCCTGGGCCAGTTCTAGGCGAATACTGTTATAGGGGCTGCGCTCATAGAGCTGCTGTTGCATGGTCGCGCCGATGACGTCGTAAGGGGGAGCGATGACCTCCGAAAGAGCGCCGACGCGTCCCAGGTCATAGCGGATGCCACGAAAGGCTCGGATCTCAGCCATGGTGTTTCCCCCTGCCAGAACGTTCTTGATGCGCGGCTATCTTACCTGAAGGACTCCGTCGAGAGAATACATCCCCATGCTCAGCGATGCCGAGTTGCGCGCCGTTCTGAGTGATCGCCTGGCGGCGGTCGAGGCCAACATCCAGCAAGCCTGTCAGCGGGCCGGCCGGCCACGCGAAGTGGTCCAGCTGGTGGCGGTGACCAAGACCGCTTCTTGCCGGGTGACCGGATTGTTGCCCGAGCTGGGCGTGAACGACCTGGCCGAGAACCGACCGCAGGCGCTGTGGTCCAAGGCGGCCAAGCTACCTTCGGGGATCCGCTGGCACATGATCGGTCACCTGCAGCGGAACAAGCTAGACAAGACCCTGCCGCTGGTCTGTCGGGTCCATGCGGTGGACAGCGTCCGCCTGCTCGAAGCGATCATTCACGAGGTGCGTAAGCGCGGCTTCGCACCGATGCCGGTTTGCCTGGAGGTGAACGTTAGCCGCGAGCCGTCCAAGTATGGCTTTGCCCCGGCGGAAGTGGCGCAGCTGCCCCGCGAACTGTTGACCGCCCCAGAAGTCCGCATCGAGGGGCTGATGACTATGGCAGCCTACGCCGAAGATCCTGAGGACTGCCGGCCGACCTTTGTCGAATTACGGCAACTCCGCGACCAACTCCGGGCGGCCTGGGGCGAATCGCTGCCGTTGCCGCAGCTGTCGATGGGCATGAGTAATGACTATCCGATCGCCATCGAGGAAGGAGCGACCATGATCCGCCTAGGCAGTACGCTGTTTAGCGGGTTGCCGGGCCCGGAGGAGGATCCGGCGTGATCGCGGTGACGCCGCACGCGGAAGGTTGTTTGCTGGCAGTACGGGCCCAGCCGAATGCGAAGAAGGCAGGGGTCGTGGGCGAGCAGGCAGGGGCGCTGAAGGAAAGACGTGGAGCGTTTGCGGTGCGGGGAACCCCCGGACTGACGTCCGGGGCTCGCCTTTTGGAGGCGCTTGCGACGGCGGAAGTGCTTGACGGCAAATGGGTTGCTGCGAATCGATCGCATAGGCAGAGCTCAGGACTCACGTCCTTCGCCAGAGAAGAGACTGTGCATTGCGTAGGAACGTAAGTTCCGGAGCTCTTGCTCTGCCTCTCAAGGCGAGCCCCGGACGTCAGTCCGGGGGTTCTGACTTACCGCAATCGCCTCTGCCTCTTTCCCCGCACCGCAAGCGCCTCTGCCTCTTTCCC
>CAYPIE010000129.1:0-14153 GCA_964410665.1 uncultured Alcaligenaceae bacterium | reverse complement strand
TGCTTCTCCTCGCAATCGCCTCTGCCTCTTTCCCCGCATCGCAACCGCCTCTGCCTCTTCCGCACCGCAACCGCCTCTGCCGCTTCCGCACCGCAATCGCAACCGCTTTTGCCTCTCTACTTTCTTGCAACCGCTACTGCCTCTTCCGGACTTGTCACAACCACGTCGGTTTCTTCGCGTTCGCGGCATTACAGCGTTCTACCACACCGCGATCAGTCGATACGCCGCGTAAAAGGCGAGCACAAAGCCCAGGATGATCCACCACGGCTTGCGACTTGGTGGGGTATCTTCTTCGGAGAGATAGTTGCCACAGCCGGGACAGCGGACGCTATCCTCGTGGATTTCTCGGCGGCAATAGGGGCAAGAAATGGTTTCGCTGGGAGTGTCGGGCTCAGGCTCCCAGTCTTGGGGTTCATCCCAATCATCCCAGTCTTCATCACGGTCATCGTCTGCGGTTCGCCGCACGCTGGTCAACTCCCAGAATATTCCTTGACGAGACTGGCCAGGAGGGTGACGTCGGCCTTGGCCAGGATGTGGTCGATACGCTGTTGTGGGACCTCCAGCTTTTGCATCGCGCTGGCGGCAGACTTCCACAGGCGTTCCTTCTTTTTTCCTTCGGCCAGGTAAAGCTCGGTGACTAGTTCGCCGAGCTTTTGCAGGGCGATCTTGTCCTGGTTACGGTAGTACCGCTTGATGATCTTTTGCTGGTGAGCAGAATAATCTTCGAGCACAATGCTGTCTCCAGGAGCTATCGGGATTGTTGGTACCTTCCCTGAAGATCGGCTGTGGGTCAAGCAAACCTTGCTTGTTCTGAGCCTTTCCATGCTTGCCGCCGCCGGTCGGGGTTCCACAGGCGGAAGCCGTCGTCGAATTCTCTGATCGGCTGAGAACGGGCGAGCTTGCCACCGTGGTTCTGGCGGTCCTCACCGACGCCATCGATGAGGACGTCTTCGTCGGCGTGGATGTAGTGGAGCGGCGTCTTTTGGCGATGGCGCATGCCGAGCCTCTCTTGGTCGTCCACAAGTCCACGGTTGTAAAGGTAGCAAGAACGGCCGCCCAAGCGAAGTGGCTCAAGGCGAAACGAACAACGGCCGGTGTGCTTCGCGTCCGAAGCAGCATCCGGCCGTTGCAGCCGAGCGGGCAGGATTGGACCGCGGCAGCAAGCCGCAGCAATTAACGCTTGGAGAACTGGAAGCTCTTGCGGGCGCCCTTGCGGCCGTATTTCTTGCGTTCCTTCATGCGGCTATCGCGGGTGAGGTAGCCGGAGTCGCGTAAGAGCTTAATCAAGCCGATTGGGCCGTCTTCGGGGGTCTCCGGCTTGGCCGGGGTTTCCGGAACCAGTTCCTGCTCCTCCCCCTCCTCGTCTTCACTTACGGCGGTCGGTGGGGTGGCAGGCTTCGCGGGGGTGGGGAGCTCGGGCTTGATGGTGGTGGTCGGTTTGCCCTCGCCCGGGGTAAACATCTCTTTAATGGCACGGGCCACACCCTGGGAGGTGGCGCCACCTTGGCCGGTGAAGCCGCCGCCATGGACCCTGACCGCCACATCGACCCGATTGCGCAACCCGGTTACCAGAAGCGGGCCCAACACTGCGGCCCGATCCTTCTCTTCCGTGAAGAACTCGTCGACGGGGCGGTCGTTGACGGTGATTTGCCCGGTACCTTCCCAGATGCGGACCCGAGCGACCGACGTCTTACGTCGACCCGTGCCACGCCAAAAGGTTTTCTTTTCCTTGGTCACTTCCGCCATCGTCTCAATGATCCTCTTACATTCCCCGCGGGGGACGAAAAATCTTGCTCACAGGTTTTCGAATCAACCATAGAAGGAGTGAGACCTCGCCAAGATCAACCACTCCGACTCCAGGGCGGAGGACCTGTTATGAAGCACACCGGCTTACAACGACAGTTCTTGAGGTTGTTGGGCTTGGTGGGGGTGCGACGGGCCGGCGTAGAGTTTGAGCTTGGTCATTTGTTTCCGCGCCAGACGATTCTTCGGCATCATACGGCGAACGGCGGCCTGCAAGATAAACGCAGGCTTACGTTGCAGCATGTCCCAAGCACGGGTTTCGCGTAAACCACCGGCATAGTGGGTGTAGTGATGGTACGACTTCTGATCCCATTTTTTGCCGGTGAAGTGAACCTTCTCGACATTGATGACAATGATGAAGTCGCCGATGTCGGCATGTGGCGTAAAATCCGGACGATGTTTGCCGCGCAAGATATTGGCAATCTGGACGGCCAAACGACCAACCACTTTGTTGGTGCCATCGATCAGCCACCAGGTTGGTTCAACACTCTGGCGGTTGGCCATGAAGGTAGACATGGCGGAGGGTTCCCATTCGCTCGATGCATTCGAAAGTTGTTATCATAAGTAGTCGGTTCTGGACGTCAAGGGAAGCCCGCAGAAAACCCTCAAGACCCGCACACGTAAACCGAGCCTTCAGGCTGCGGTGCCGCGGAGGAAACCATGTATACTGCACGTGACCAGGCGTACGACGAGATTCAGCCACTGAGTCTTCCCAAGGGGAGCATTCGCGGCCTAATCGCCCTGATGATCTCGGGGTTGGTTTGGATGATGATGCTCTTGCCCGCTCAGCAGAAACTGCTGGGCCCGGATGGGGCACCGATGCAAGGGATGCCCCTGAGCCTGTACTTTTTGATGTTTTTGGTGGGGGTGTTTCTGCTGTTGCCCCCGGCCCAGCAGCCTGGGATGCCACGGCAGGGAGTGTTTTCGATTCGCAACCTGCTTCGCTTATTAATTCTGGCGGGTTTTGCTGGGACCTTCGCGTATTTGCACTATGGCAGTCCGGCCATGTCCTTCGCAGAAATGGCTCGGCTGGTGACCCCTCGTGCCGAACAGCTCCAGCGCAAATTTATGCCCTTTTTACTCTGTTTGGGTGGGGGCATCACGGTTGGCTTGCTGTTGAGGAGTCTGATGAGTGTGAGTGCGACGATGCGTCATATCTTTCTGACGCTGCAGGCCTGGGTATCGCTGTTGGCCATGTTTTCGCTGCTGATTGCGTTTATCGTTCTGGTGGTGCAAACGAGTCGCAGTGAGCAGGTGGATCTCACCGTTTGGGAATGCTGTGTGATTGCGATTTGTTCGGCCTACTACGGGACGCGCTTTTAGACGACCGGTCAAGCATGCTCTCCGAAGCGGTCAAGCAGCTTGCGCCAGGCAATGCGGCTCGAAGCACTCGAGCCCATCGTCTCTGGATCCGGCGTCACCGTCGGCGCCGCGGACCGGTGACTCGCGGCTTCGGCGACCACCGCCGGCTTAGTCATGATCTTGCTCTCCGAGGTCGCGCGATAGAGGCGGTCCAGTTCGCTGATCGCGGCGAGCACCTCGTCGTAATTGGCAAAGCGATCTGCGGGAGTTTTGGCCATGAGCCGCACAATCAACTGCGACAGTTCGGGGGGAATGCTGGGTTCCCATTCATGGGGTGGGACCACCGGTTCACGCACGTGTTTGAGCATCACCTCCATGCGGGTGCGGCCCGAGAATGGCAGCTGTCCGGTCAAGGCGTGATAAAAGGTGGCGCCCAAGGAGTACAAATCCGAGCGTAAATCGTAGTTGCGGGTTGGGAAGGTTTGTTCGGGTGCGAGATAGGCAACACTATCCACCGCCTTGGGATTATTGAGCAGGTCATCCCCGGTGGTCGACTGCTCGGCATTGTCCAACAGACCGAGGGCGAGATCGACCAGCTTGGCAGCGCCGTTGCGACTCAAAAGAATATTCGAAGGTTTGAGATCGCGATGGACGATGCTCAGTTGGTAAGCCGCAGCCAGCCCATCAACAATTTGCCCCATCAAGCGGATGACGCGATCCGGTTGGATGCGGCCACTTTGCTGAATAAGTTCGGCAAGGCTTAGGCCCTCGACAAATTCCAACACCAAATAGTGGAAACGTTCTTGCTGGTCGTAGTCCCAAACTCGCACTAGGTGGGGGTGGTTCAAGCGGGCGAGGCGACGTGCTTCGGATTTGAACTGACGACTCACCTCCGGGTGACGTTCCAACAAATGTGGATAAAAGACTTTGATGGCCACCGGCACATTGAGCGTGCGGTGCAAGCCACGAAACACGGTCCCATAGGTTCCTGACCCCATGTGCTCGGTAAGTAGACAGCGTCCAAGCATCGTGCCGACTTCAGGCAGTCCGGGATTGAGCTCTGGCGGAGTGGCCTCGTTTGGCGGTTTTGGCACATCGTCTGGCGGTGCTGGCGCATCGGCAGGAGGAAGTTTGGAGGGGGCAAGCTTGGCGCTGTCGTCGAACGCTTCGGACTTGGAATCTTGCAGTGGACTTGACTGCTCCGGCGGGACCGCTTGGCCCGGCTCGGTAGTCGCCGGGCTTGGGGGGGGACGAAGCGACTCGGGCGTGGAGGGAACGGCCGTTGCCGCGGGGACCGGCGGCAACTCAGCAATCTCAGCCTGGGCAATCTCGCGACCATGCACGGTAAACAGCCGAAGGGTGGGATCGAAGACCTTGGGATGGGTGGCAATGGTGGCCAGGCGTGGTCCGGCGGAACGCATAATCACCTGGTTATTCATCAAAAAATCAACCAAGGATTCATCGACGCGTTGTACCGCCCACCAAGCGAGCACACCCTGCATTTCCTCTTCGGGCAGTTGATGGATTAATAACTGAATGAGAATGCGATCACGAGCATCGAGTTCCCGGACCGGGATGCCGTGCAAACGCGGATGACTCAGAAACTTCAGCACTGGGGAGATCATATCTCTGACTCGGGGGGAAAAATCAGAGAGCATGGGCTTTCTCGCGGCCTTGGTGGCGAAGCGATCCCAAACCCACAACCGGGCACCGCCAGCAACATTGCCATGGGCTTGGCCGAGGTTGCACTGCACGGACTGGTATAGATAGCCTAAGCCGTGGCGTGAGTTAAGTCAAGAAAAATCACCTATAAGCAAACTAATCTACTAGAAAGTGAAATTTCCCGCCCTGTTCTGGCACTTCTGACTATAGAACGGGAATTGCCAAGGCGGGCGGGTTTTCTGCAGGCCATTCCTCACGGTCACGCCTACACAAACCACGAGCCGACGATCAACGGGATGGGGCGTAATGATGAATGCCGGATTATTAGACAAGCGTGAGGAGCGGATTCGCCGCATGTTTGGCGAGATTGCGCCGCGCTATGACGCGTTGAATCATTTGTTGAGTCTAAACATCGACCAGGCTTGGCGTCGTGAGACCGCCCGCTTGCTACCTCCAGAGGGGGCAGATCCCGTCCTGGATCTATGTACCGGTACTGGGGATTTGGCGATCGTTTATGACCAGACCTATCCGGACCAGGCGCCGGTGGTGGGGGCGGACTTTTGTCATGCGATGCTGGTACGGGCTCGGGATAAGACCAGCCGACGGCAGCGACAGGAGCAGATTCGCTATTGTGAGGCCGATGCCCAGCGCTTGCCCTTTGCCGATGCCCAGTTTCAGTTGGTGATGATTGCCTTTGGCTTACGGAATGTGACCGATATGGACCGCGGGCTCGCGGAGATGGTGCGGGTGACCCGGCCGGGGGGGCGGGTGGCCATCCTGGAGTTTTCGCGGCCAGGGCACTGGCTGTTGGGGCGGTGTTATCAGTGGTACTTTCGTTATTTGTTGCCGGCGATTGGCCAGTGGTTCTCGCGGAGTCGCGATCAGGCCTACCACTATTTGCCGGCGAGTGTGATGGCGTTTCCTGATGGCGAGGCGATGCTCGAGCGGTTACGCCACCATGGTCTCGGCCAGGTCTGGCAAAAACCCTTCACCTTTGGCATCGCCACCCTGTATGTTGGACGCAAACCTCTGCATGAGCAGGGAGCTTAGGGCAGCGGGGGAAGGCTCCAGGCCGGCCCTGCTTGTGAACCTGGTCAGGAGCTGTCGTTGTCGAGTCGCAGCCATGTTGTTTCGTCGCCTGTCACGCCCCGGCAGGAGCATCTTCTGGTGCGGGCGGCCCGCGGCGAAGCCATTGAGCGGGTACCGGTCTGGGCCATGCGTCAGGCGGGTCGCTGGGATCCAGAGTTTAACCGGGTGCGGGCCGGTCGTCCGTTTTATGAATTCTCCGAGGATGTCGATGGCGCCGCCGAGGCCTCGCTGTGTCCGCGTCGCTTTGGCGTCGACGCCATCATTCTGTTTTATGATATCACCACCCTGACGGTGGCGATGGGTCTGCCGTTTACTCTGCAACCCAACCGTGGACCGGTCCCCGATCATCCGATCCGCAGCCGTGCTGATGTCGACCGGCTGGCGGCCGAGCCCGATCCCGAGCAGTATCGCCACATTCTGGACCTGCTTGCTCGTGTGCGGCACCAATTGGCTGGCGAACTCCCGGTCATCGTTTTTGCCGGAGCACCGTTCACGGTGGCGACCTATTGCCTGGGCACCGGGAAGGACATGGACGCGACGCGGCAATTCGCCGCCGAGCAACCCGAGGTCTGGAGGCATTTGCTTGAGCGACTGAGCACCGCGACGATGGGCTTTTTGAATACTCTGTGCCGGGCGGGGGCAGATCTATATCAACTGTTTGACTCTTGGGCAGGGCTGTTGACCCGGGCGGAGTATGATCAGTGGGCACACCCCTATCACCAGAGCATTCTGGCGGCAGCGGCTCAGGTGCCGCGGATCTTGTTTGTCAAAGAATGTCCCTATCCGGAGCGGCTGGCTGTCAGCGGTGCGGAGGTGCTTAGCCTTGGTATGCGGCATGATCTGTCGGCATTGCAACAAAATTATCCAGGCTTGATTATGCAAGGAAATGTGGATCAATCGATTCTGCGGACCGGGACGCCCGAGCAGGTCGCAGCGGCCACCCAGGCTTGTCTGGATGCCGGGGGTGGGCAACGGCATATCTTGAACCTGAACCATGGCGTCGATCGCAGCACGCCAGTAGCGAACTTTCAGGCCTATGTCCAGGCTGCCAAAGCTGGTGTTCGCTCATCTCGCTCGGTACAACCAAGCGAGGAAGCTGGTTGATCAATTTTCTGCCTTTTGCGTGGAAGGTGGCACCTGCATGATTTTCCCTTCCGTTGGCAGTTGGCTGGGCGTATTGGCCATGACCATGCCCCTGGCCGTCGATTCAGGGGAGGTCGACCGTCTGCGGACCGTTCAAACGGCCATGCGGCAAGCGATCCAACAGGCGGAACCGGCGGTTGCGTGCGTGCTCGTATCGCGCAGTGCTCGCTACCAGGACTTTGAACCGGGCTCGCGTTCGCGTGCTCCAGGTGAACTAGGTCGATTTCCGCCGAAAACTCTGGAACCGCAAAGTCTCACGGGACCGCACCGCCAACTGCTTCGTCGGCTGGATCTCCAGGACCCGGAGACGGTTCCCCCTTTCTACGGGAGTGGTGTGGTCATCGATGCCGCGGGCTATGTGCTGACGCCCTACCATTTGGTGCAGGGGGCGCGCAAGGTCTACGTCCGTTTGCCGGACGGCAACGGCAGCTATGCCAACGTTCATGCGGCTGACAGTCGGAGTGATCTAGCCGTGTTACGCTTGCTTGATCCACCCAAGCAACTGCGCGCGATTTCGCTTGGTCAAGCCGAACAAACGGGAAAGGGCGACTGGATCCTGGCCCTGGCGAGCAGTTACTCGCCCAATTTTGCCGATATTGGCCCGGCGGCTGCCTGGGGCATTTTGGCCGATGTGCGGCAACCCGCACGTGCCACCGACGATGGGGATTCACGCTTGCAAACCTTGCACACCCAGGGCACCTTGCTGCAACTGGACACTCCGGTGTGGAAACCCAATCCTCGCAGCGAGCCGATGCGACCGGCCCCGCTGGGGAACACGGGTGGGGCGGTGCTCAACCTCGATGGCGAACTGATTGGCGTGCTGACGACCGCTGCCGTCCCGGTCGATAAGCCCCAAGCACGTGGCTATGCCATCCCGATGGATCAATATTTTCGCCGCATTGTGCGGGTCTTGCGCGAAGGGCGGGAGGTGGAGTATGGTTTTTTGGGCGTGTCGACGTGGCCACCGGATCAGCTGCCGGTCGACCAAGACTTCGGTGTTAGTTTACGCCTGGTGACGCCTGGTTCCCCCGCAGCCGCGGTGGGGCTGAGGGGCGGTGATATCATTTTGCGGGTCGATGGCACCCCGATTCGAGGGATGAATGATCTGTTCCTGACCTTGGGTGGGGCGTTGGCGGGCAATGAAGTCGCCATCGATGTCCGCTCGGTGCAGACCGGGCGTGTGGGGACCGTTCGGCCGCGGTTGGTGAAGTTCCGTTATCCGGGCGACTTCATTGCCTCCAACCGCCCGGAACCCGTGCATGGCCTGCATCTGGAGTATACCAGCGTGCTCAGTGAGAGTGTTGCCAATGCCAGTATCCCGACGGGCGTATTGGTACGAGGCGTCGAACCCAATACGCCCGCGGCCGCCAAACTGAAAGATCAGTTGGAGGCCAACGCCCCGATTGTGATCACGTCGGTCAACGGCCAGGTCGTGACGACTCCAGAGGAGTTCCGCAACCTGGCGGCAAAAAGTGTCGGTCCGCTCGAACTGCAGATCAAAGACCCGACTCAGAACCACTCAACCCAGACCCTAATCTTGCCGTAAGCGGCATGTGCAGGAGTTGCATCGACCCTCAGGCATCCACGAATGCCGGACTTGGGATCCGGCGTTCGTGGATGCCTGAGTGACTTCAGCGGGCGGTCGTGGATTCCTCCGCGCGTCGACGTTGTTCCAGTTGTGACGGACGAAGTTCCTTGCCTTCGCCGAAGATCAACAAGAGTGGACTGGCAATGTAGATCGAACTGTACGTCCCGACGATGACGCCGATCACCATCACGAACGAGAACAGGTGGACGCCCTCGCCGCCGAAAAAGTAAAGCACCACCACGACCAGGAAGGTCGTCACCGAGGCCAACAGGGTGCGGCTCAAAGTCTGGTTGACGCTGTCGTTGATCATCTTGGGGGTCAGATCCGGGTTCTTGCCGCGGACCTCGCGAATACGGTCAAACACCACAATGGTGTCGTTGACCGAGTAACCGACCAGGGTCAAGAGTGCGGCCACCGCCGGCAGGTCAATCTTAAAGTCCTGCAGCCCCAGGACCTGACCGAAGGCAGTATCGTAGACAAAGTGACAGCAGGCGATTGCGCCGAGGGTAAAGGCCAGGTCATGGATCAGGCAGATGACCGCGGCGGCGCCAAAGGTCCAGTTGCCAAAGCGGAACCACAGATAGACCAGGATGGCCACCCAACTGGCCAGGATGGCGTACAGGGCCCGGGACTGGGTTTCCGAAGCAAGCTGGCCGTCAAACGTTTCCAGGCGTTCGGGTTGCGGCTGAGCATTGAAGGTTTCTTGCACGCGTTCGAGGATCGAGCGAACCTCGGTCGCCTCGACCATCCCCAGGGCCGGGGAGTCCGCAGAGGCGGGATTGGTGTTTGAGGCGACCAGACTCGCGGCTGAGAGCACGGCAACTCCATTGACCGGTACGGCAAAAGCCTGACGAAGATTCTCAGCGAGACGCTCGACTTCATACGGGGCGTAAAGCGGTTCCAGTTGCAATTCCTTAAACCGGCCTTCGCTCGCCGTCCCTTCACCGACCAGTCGAAACTTCTCACGGTTGAGCTCAGCGCCTTCGACCCCGGCCAGTGCCGCGGTGAATTCCTGGTCTAAGAGCGTTCGGACATAGCTGGGTGAGGTGAAGTCGGTAAACTTCAGCAGCCAGTGGTTGCCATCATGCTGAATCTGCTCCAGGTTGTTTTTGGCGAGTAGGCTCTTGCCGTCCTTCTCAAACAGACGATCGATCAGCACCTTGACCAGCTGTGGCTCGGGTTCGGTGGTGCGAACGGTGAAGTAACGACTTTTGCCGCCAAGAGAAGCGCCCAGCACACCGCTCTCGCTGGTAAGAAAGACCTGTTCCACCGAGGCATCAGGTAGTCTGCTGGCTCGAAGGGTAAGATCTTCAATCTGTTCCTTTCGGCTCTCTCCCTCCGGCGGGTTAGCCAGTGTAATGGTGACATCAGTCGTGATCTTGTCATTGTCTCGGTAGATCAGCTGGTAACGCTGGGTTGCCCCGAACAACGCCTGGTCATCCGCATCGACAGCCAGTTGCCCCTGAAGGATCGGCTTAACCTCGGGGTCCTTGAGGCGGTCGTTTTGGTGATCCTGGTCGATGAGTTGGCGCAGCCCAGTAATATTCTGGGGGTCTGCTTCGGTCAATTTCCCGCCGTAGACGGTTCCACCGACAAAGTCGACATTGAAGCCATCCTTGCCGCGGAACAGGAAGATGCTGAGGCCGATCAGGGTGACGACGGCGGTGGCGGCGAAGAAGTAATATCGGATGCCCATGAAATTAATGTTGGGCCGGGAGAAGAAGCGGAGCATACGGAGACGTTCGAGCCACTTGCGTGACACGGCGTAATCAAAGATCAGCCGGGTCAAAAACAGGGTGGTAAACAGCGAGATGCTCAGCCCTGCGGTCAAGCTAACGCCAAAGCCCTTGAGCTGGGCATTCCCCACGATGTAGAGCACGACCGCGGTAAAGATCGAACTGAGGTGGGTGTCGATAATCGTGGAAAAGGCGCGGTCATAGCCGTTGCGGATGGCCACGGTGAGGTTCATGCCACGATCACGCTCTTCGCGGATGCGCTCATAAATCAGAATATTTGAATCGACAGCCATGCCCATGGTCAGGGCCAGGCCGGCGAGTCCGGGTAAGGTAAACGCGGCGTCGATGAGCACCATGAAGGCCACGGTGAGCAGTAAGTTCGATAACAGCGCGATCGTCGCCACCAGGCCAGCAAAGCGGTAGTAGATCAGCATAAAGCCTAGGATGGCGGTAAAGGCGATGGCAATGGAGATGGCACCTGCGCGAATCGTATCCCGGCCCAGGGTTGGCGCGATCTGGTTTTCGCTGACGGGCAAGGGCTTCAGCGTGGCGGGCAGCGCTCCAGACTTCAGGATGCGCACCATCTCGTTGACCTTGTCCCGGGTGAACGATTCGCCGGTAATGATGCCCCGGTCGCCGATCGGGGTATCGGGAATGGTGGGGGCCTGGATCAAGTAACCATCGAGAATGATCGCCAGTTGGCGAACAATTGGAGAAGCTTCGGTTGGGTTCTGTTTGTTGCGATCGGTGAGATCATAAAATTGGTTGCCGCCGACGCTATTGAAGGCAAAGCCGATCGCGGGGTTGAAGGTTTTCGGATCGGTATCCGGATAGGCATTGATGGTGATGTTGCCACCGACTTTGACCGAGTCGGAGCTGCGGGTCAGGACGAAATAGTCATACTTTTTGTTTGCACGCTCTTCCGGATCCAGCCGGACGGCTTCGGTCTCACGGCTGTAAATGAGGATGGGGGGAGTCGGAGAGTTTCGGTCTCCCAGGCGGACCGGCTCGTTGTCACGGCGTCCTTGCTCGACCAGTTTCCATTTGGAGTTGTCTTCCTGGGTGGCCGCGGCGTTGTTCAGACCATACCGGTTGCGTTCTTCCTTACCGAGTTCGACCCAGGCGTAAGTGGCTTCGCCCGGGGAGACATCAACCACAAAGTCTCCTACCGGTGGTGGTGGAGGAAGCCCGTCCTGGGCAAGCTGGTTGAGCGCACTTTGCTTGTCCGGGTCGGTGGCAGCTTCGGTGAAATACTGCTCGGCTGCTTCGAAGGCATCTTCATCGTCGTTTTCATTGGCAACAATGCGAAATTCCAGCAAGCCGACCTGAGAGATCAGTGCCTTGACCTCGTTGACTTCTTCCTCGGTGAGGTCACGGTCCAAGCCGCCGGTGGGCAGAATAATCTCCACGCGCCCTTGGCCCAAGGGGCGGATGGTGATGTTCTTGGTGTCGTTGGGGTCGAGTCGTCGTTTCAAGGCTTCGGCGAGTGCGGCGGTATCGGTGGCTTCCGCATCGGCACTCCCTGCTTGGTCCGAGGTTGCCCCGGGCGCATCCGGTTGGCTGCGGTCCCGATCGATTTCGTAGACCAGGATCGTACCGCCGGCCAAATCGATGCCCAAGGTAAAGCCATTGGGCCCGCGATGGAACGATTGCCAAGCGGCATTAAACACCAGCCAGCTGGCGATGGTCAGCGGGATCAGGCACAGCAGCGCTTTGCGGAGGTAATTGCGTTGTGTCAACCAAGCAAACCCAAACAGGATGATCAGATAGGCAACCACCCCGGCCGCCAAATTTCCGCCTGGGGTGATGACCTTGGCCTGGCCGGGCTGTGGAGTTTCGCTCTCGTCGTCGGCTGTGGGCTTGCCCGCGGCGTCCTCGGTGGGCGTTTCTTCCCCCGCGGTTTCCGCGACAGGCTCAGTCGCTGGCGCGAATCCCAGGAGTCGCTGCAGCCCCTCATCAGAATAAGCGCCCAGGCCAATCAGTAGCACCGGCACAATGACAAAGAGCAACAGCGGAATAAGTTTACGTTGCATGGGTCGCGTACTTCATGGACAAGGGATGGAAACGACTCCGCCACGTCGTGTGGACTTCCGGCTTCGCTGACTAGTTTGCTTGGGTTTGCTCAGAGGATTGCAAGATTCGCGAGATTGCCTCTCGGACCATGCGAATACGGGTGTTACTGTCGTTATCAACCTTTAAAACCACTTCGGAGGGCTGGCCATTCTCCGCGTCCTTAACGGACACAACGATGCCAATGATCCCCGAATGGGTCACGACTTTGTCATTTTTCTTCAGGTTGGCCAGGAGGTTTTGTTGCTCACGTCGTTGCCTTCGCGATGGAAGGATCACCAGGAAGAGAAAGACCAAGCCGAAGGCGATCATCATCGGAATGAAAAGGTTCGGCGGTTTTCCGGGTGCCTGTTTCTCGGCCTCCTGAGCCAGGAGTAGAAGCATCTCCATGACAATCCTCGACAGCGAGTACTGCGCGCACAGCGTGCGTGAATCAAGAGCATCATCCTAGGTGTTCGGCTGCCAGCGGGCAAGACAGCCTGCATGGAAGGCGGCGAAGTTCCCGGCCGCGATCGCTTGCCGGGCTTGGGCCATCAAGCGCAGGTAAAAGGCGATGTTGTGCAACGACAGCAGAATCGGTCCGAGCATCTCCTCTGCCTGAAACAGATGATGCAAATAGGCCCGACTAAAGTGCCGACAGGCGTAGCATGGACAATCGGACTCTACGGGCTGGGCATCTCGCCGATGACAGGCATTGCGCAGTCGTAATCTGCCGGTCATGGTAAAGGCCAGGGCATTGCGGCCATTGCGTGTCGGCATCACACAGTCATAGAGATCAATTCCTGCCGCAATCCCCACCAACAAATCCTCTGGTCGACCGACGCCCATCAAATACCGCGGTTTCTCAACCGGCAACAGATCGGCACATGCTTCCAAAGCGGCATGCATGGCCACCGGCCCCTCACCGACGCTAAAGCCCCCCAGGGCATAACCGGGGAAATCCAGGGCTACCAGCGCCTGGGCACACTCAGCCCGCAGATCCAAACGGGTGCCCCCCTGGACAATGCCAAACAGCATCTGATCCGACCGCCGCTGGGCGGCCTTACAGCGTTCAGCCCACAGGATGGTGCGGCGATTGGCCGCTCGTAAGCTCGCCTCATCGGCGTGCCCGGGTGGGCATTCATCCAGGCACATGGCAATATCGGCCCCCAAATTCTCTTGGATCTCGACCGCACGTTCCGGGGTCAGTTCTAACACCGCCCCATCGATATGCGAGCGAAAGGTCACCCCCTGGTCGGTAAGCTTGCGCTTCTCGGCCAGGCTAAACACCTGGTAGCCCCCTGAGTCGGTCAGAATCGGGCCATCCCAGTGCATAAAGCGATGCAGCCCGCCAAGCTCGGCGATCAGTGCATCCCCAGGCCGCAAGGCCAGGTGATAGGTGTTGCCCAGAATGATGCGCGCCCCGACCGACTGGAGCTGATCCGGCGTAAGTCCCTTGACCGTCGCCTGAGTGCCCACTGGCATGAACATCGGCGTATCGACCTTCCCATGAGGAGTAGTCAACTGGCCCAGTCGAGCTTTGCCATCCGTTTGGTGGAGGGTGAACATGCGGATGATTGGTCGGAAAGCCGTACGCTTTGGTGTTTCCTCGGGAGGCGAACCGGGGGCCGGGGGACTCCTGAAGCGGCAGAGGCGATTACGGGAACAAGCGGCAGAAGCGCTTGCGGTGCGGCAGAAGCAGAGGCGCTTGCGGTGCGGGGAAAGAGGCAGAGGCGATTGCGGTGCGGGGAAAGAGGCAGAGGCGATTGCGGTAAGTCAGA
>CAYPIE010000128.1:0-14375 GCA_964410665.1 uncultured Alcaligenaceae bacterium | reverse complement strand
CCCCGGCCCTGGCTCGTTGATGGGCCTGAAAAGTCCGACAGCGGCCTGCCGTCGGAGCCGGGGAAGAAACGCACTTGAGACCCTCAATGGGTCGACACGGGGACTC
Organism: uncultured Alcaligenaceae bacterium; assembly: GCA_964410665.1. Classification (GTDB taxonomy): domain Bacteria; phylum Planctomycetota; class Planctomycetia; order Gemmatales; family Gemmataceae; genus CAYPIE01. Next base: position 14,269 of record CAYPIE010000128.1, on the reverse strand, counting down.
AGATGTTATCGGCGGCATGCTCGGCTCTTACCCGAGTCGTGAGGGTTCAAATCCCTCGGGTCCCACTCTTGCACCCATGATGTAGCGGTAGCCTGCTGCCTTCCCAAGGTAGTCGTGTGGGTTCGACTCCCACTGAGTGCTTGGTTGAGGCGACCCCGCCAATCTGCGGCGATTCCAAGTGGATCGCTCCCTGGCGGACCCCTCCACGCCCTTATAGAGCAGTCCGGAGTGCTCGCCACCCTGTCACGGTGGAGGTCACGGGTTCAAATCCCGTTAAGGGCGCTGCCTTGAAACATGCGTCGGCCGGCATGGGCGGGCTAAGCGGGCTGTAACCCTGTGCCTCGATGGAGGCCTGTAGGTTCGAATCCTACCCGGCGCACTGACACATAGGTCGGCTGGTGGCATGGGTGAGCCCAGGGGTCTCCAAAGCCCCCGCCGAAACGGCTATGCAGGTTCGACTCCTGCCCGACCTGCTGGAGAGCCTGCTTGCCAGGCTCCCCGATCTGACCAGGTGGTGGAATTGGTAGACACACAGCACTCAGAACGCTGGGCCCGCGGGCATTGGGAGTTCAACTCTCCCCCTGGTCACTCATCTTTGACTAGCCTATCCATGGGCTGTTCGTCCCGGCCGAAGGGCCTTTTCCGAGCAACCGGTGTCAACCCAATGGTGTTCGGCACTAGAGTTGCTCTCGGCTGGGTGGCACGCTCGGAGTCCGCGTCGGGCGTGGGAAACGCCCGTTGCGTGGGAGGCATGGGAATGCCCGGGTTGCGGAGCATGCCTCGCGTCGCCCACGCGGAGAGTCCGGATGGGGGCGGGAACGCCTGCGCCGGTGCAGGGGGAACACCCGGAGGTAGCGAAGGCCTGGGCGTTTCCCACGCCCGTCGCAGACTCCGGGCGTCCCACCTGGGTGCTATGGATTTTTTCCCCAGTGGCAAGCCCCCGCGGCGATTTTTTCTGGAAAGCCCACGAACCTGCGACTTCCTGGGGTGTCTATTCTTGCAGAACGCCCACGGTGGTCGGCCAAACCAGAAACCGGCCACTGCGGCCACCCCCGGGTAGCTCAAACGGTAGAGCGCGAGTCTGAAGCACTCGAGGAGTTGGTTCGATACCGACCCTGGGGACTTTCACATGGCCAGGTACGCCAACTGGGTAGAGCGGTCAGGTCGAGGGCCTGATGATTGTGGGTTCGACTCCCACTCTGGTCAATGCAGACGGGCAGGTGCCCGGCCGAGCCTCATATGCTTGGTGGTCCGGTTCGAGTCCGGGGTCTGCAATCTTGCGGGCCGATGGTCGAACGGGATGACGCTGGCTCGGCATGCCGGCAGTCCGGGTTCAATTCCCGGTCGGTCCACTGATTACGGAAGGGAGCCGGATAACGGTTCGCCGGGACGCCCTGCTAAGGTGTTCCACCCTTGACGGTGGTGTGGGTTCAACTCCCATCCCTTCCGCCTCATTTCGGTCGCACTTCGATGCCCTGGGTAGTGTAGCGGTTTGAGCACGCGGCCCTGTGACCGCCGTAGCGCGGGTTCGATTCCCGTCTCAGGGCCTTGACTTGGTTGGTGCGCACCGACTACACATTGCCCCCTTTTCCGCTTGACGACCTCATCGGCCGTGGTAGGATAAGCATAGATATTGAGACTAAGTCTCAGTCCCACGCCTGTTGCCCGATCTGCTTGTTAGCGAGTCGATGTATGACTGCTTCCGTTCTGGCGCATGCCCCCCATTCCAACCCGGCCTATCTCTGCCGTTGCCTCAAGGTCACCGAGCAGATGCTCATCGAGGCCATTCATCTCGATCAGTTGGAGACGCTCGACCAGGTGCGTGCGTGTACTGGCGCAGGCGATGGCTGCACTGCCTGTTGTAAACGCATCCACAAGATTCTTCAGCGTGAGCTGGCGCGTATCGAAGCAGCATCGCGACCCAGCCTGGTGCCCCTGCCGGTGTTCGCGTAATTGCTGGCTATACCACCTCAATCGCTCCATCGGTTGTAAACGTTACCGCCTGCTCCCGCCAGCGTAACGGAGGGTGGGGTTGTTGCTTGGCCAGGAGCAGCATTACCTCCGCTAAATTCTCCAGGCTCAGCGCGCGCAGTCCGACATACGATGTGGTAAGCCGCGGGTTGATCTCAAGGACCAGATCGCGGCCACGTCCGGTCTCGTCGAGTAACACATCGACGCCGACGAACCCCAACAGTCCTGGAATGCCTTGCAAGGCCTGACGGGCCACCGCGATCGCCCGACGAGCCCATGGCTCTGGCACCGGCATCCGACCGCCCTGGTACTTGATCCGTCCCTGATTGGCGATCACCTGATAACTGGGCAATAGGGGCACCAGGGTGTGCGGCCCAGCCAAAAAAGATACGCCGATCGGGATGCCCGCAACCCATTCCTGGCCGATCATTTCGCCCACCCAGCCCTCTTCCTCCAGTTGGGTCCGGAGCGAATAGAACTGCTCGGGATGGGCAATTTGATAAGTCGCTAACGAACCCGCACCGAAACGAGGTTTCCAGACCTGTGGGAAACCGGCCGGCTGCGGATTCTGTACGGTCCAGACCTTGGGGGTAGGCACGCCCAAGGTGCGTAAATACTGGGCCAACTGATATTTGTCTGCGGTAAGCCGGACCGCCTCGAGACTGGGGCCCAGCAGTCGCCCGCCGGCCTCGCGGACCCACAGACAGCGCGTTTCCAGAATGTCATCAAACTCCGGGGCAATGAGCAAGGAGAATTCGGCCACCGCCGCGCGGCGGCGAAACAGGATCGCTTCGCCTGCTCCCGGATGGTCATCCAAGGTGAACGTATCGACACGGAGGCCGGCAACCTGGCGGAAATCGGCAGCGACCGCATCGAGCATCGCCTGCCCCTGGTGGCGCAAGAGTCGAGCCGACGGATCGCTCACGTCGGCTCGTTGGGCACTCAGATATTCGTATACAAAAATACTAGTCACTGGCGTCCTGGGGTGATAGTCGGAATGTACGTCGTGGTGCCTGGTGGCAATTCTTGGGGTTTGCCCGGTTCCCGAGGCGGCAGGATCCGACGGGAGGGCGGCGACGGCAATGGCGTGCTCCGCTGCAACACGGGCAACGAAGTCTCTGTCTTGCCCCCGACGCCATTGTTGGGCACGTACGTCGGCGGGATCGGCGGCGCGGTCGGCTTTGGCGTGGGCAGTGTTGCTCCATCATTCCCCTTCAACGGATCTATAGGACGATCGTCTTGGGTGAGATCCATGGGAATGTCCGGCAACGGCTCGGTGTGGTGCAACAGGGTCGGCAAGCTCAGCCGTTCCTTACCGGCCGGCTTTTGCCGTTCACGCAGGACCAACGCCCGCGTTCGCTGCTCATAATGTTCGATGGCCCTGGCCAGAGCAAGATTGGGCAGCGGCGCATCGACCACCTGAATGTTGTTGTAGACCAGGCTGGCCCCCTTGGCGAACTGGAAGTTCGAAAGGGCAATGTTGTAGTTGGCAATCGCCTCGTATTCTTGACGGACTGCGTCGGCATAAAACCGCTGCGCTTCCAGGAGAATATCCAAGGTACCGCGACCGACCTCAAACTCGCGGAAGCGACCGGCAAGCTGCACCGCGTTGGCCTCGCGGTTGGCGCGCAGCGCCTTGATCGATTCATAGTTGGAGAAGATCTGCTGATATTGTCGTTCCAGAAAGCGTGTCGCCTTCAACTCCTGATTCTTCAATATCGCGTAGCTGCGGGCTAGGTTGAGCCGAGCAATCCGGGTGAGCGCATGGGCGTCGCGAAAGCCCAAGGGCATATTCATCTGAAGGCCTAGCGTCCAAGTATTAAAGGTATTGCCCGCCAAACCGCCCAGGGCATTGCCGGCGTCGGTCGGCCCGTCGAGCCGGGTGCCGATGCCGTTGATGTCATAGGTCGCGGTGAAACGCAGGTCGGGTAGCAAGGCGTTTTTCTGCAGACGCAGGTCGAGCTGGCGGAATTTCAGATCCTGGCGGGCCAACACGAGTTCCGGCCGATTGCCTATGGTTTCCTGCAGGGACTCATCCCAGTCGGGCCGAACGGGTGCCAGTGTCGGGCTGTCGGCGGGCACCAGCCGATAGTCCCCACCCACCGGCAAGCCTAGCAAGCCCCGAAGTTGCCGCTCGTTTTCCAAGACCTGTTGCACTGCGGCGGTCCGTTGTGCCTGGAACAGACGGAACTGAGCTTCGGTCTGGGCCAGGTCGGGTCGGGGAATGGCTCCCGCTTCAAAGCGAACTTTGTTTAATTCATAGGCTTTGAAGGATTGCCGCAAGGCCTGCTCCTGAGCGTACAGGTTGAAGTACGAGGCATACAGGGTCCAGTACGCAGCCTCCACGTTGGCCAACAGCGAGTTGACCACGCGCAGAAACTCGGCTTGGGATTGCTCATAGCGGAGTCGAGTAATCAAAATACCCTCAGTCCCCTGGCCGCCGGATGGGGCCAGCTGAGACAACACGCTCCCCGGGTGGCCCGGGCTCAACTGGTTGATCTCAACCCCATAGCCCTGCAACAGAGGCTGTTCAAAAGCCACCTGCAGACGCGGACGGTATGCGGGGTTGATCACCGCGAAACCTGCGGGTGCGGTCTCCAGTAACGTATAGTCGGTTGAGAAGGTGATCCCGGCCACACCACCGGTGGGCAACGGCTTGAGCAGAGCCGAGCTCAAAGTGGCAAAGTCACCGTTTTGGAAGTTCTGAATCAGGTTCTGGACCGCATTGTCCTGCTTCTGCCAGTTCATACTGGAAATCCACTGGGCGTCGAACTTCGACAGCGAACGCTCAATGTTGGCGCCAACGATGGCCGGATCCAGGGCCAGGGCGCGAATCGAGTCATCGCCGACCACGGTCTGACCGCCGAACGACACCAAGTTATCGACATAGGTGTTGCCCGAACCAATGTTGAGGGCCAGGTTGGCGGTGAAACCAGTGGTCCCTTGTTCCAAGGCGATGGCCATCGCTTCAGCCAAGGTGATGAAGCGTTTCTTCCGGGCTGGGTCGAGGACCGTGGCCGGTGGCGTGTTGGGTTTTACCTTGGGCGGCAGAATCGTCGCATGGGGGTCGTTTTCCAAGTTGGGAGGTAAGCCGATGCTCGCGGCGTACTCGTAGTCGCCCGGTTCTAAAAACAGCCGCTGCTTGCATCCGGCGAGTCCGCCGACCAGCAAAGCGAGTCCTACGAGTGCTGCTTTCAAGCGTTTCATGTTAGTCCCCGTCCGAACGATTCCCCTCGAAAGCAATCCCCTCCCAGCCGTGGTCGCGGAGCATGCGGAAGGTTTCATCGGCCGCTCCGTGCCGGAGTAGGCCCGCCACGCCGCTTGCACCAACTGCTCGCCACGGTTGTCTGCACGTCGACACGAGGTCATAAACGTGCGCAAGATGCTGGTCCCCCGACCGACAATCGAGAGGCTATTAACGTAGGTTCCAGGTGCTGACAAGAGCAATCCACCCGCAGAGCGGGTAAAAAAGTCCGTGCCGACGACGCCAAGATTCCCTGCGGACCTTGTCCCCTGCCCCCAAGACGAGGCACAATACAACTGATTCGAGCAGCGCAGCTTGCGGAGACCGCCTCGATGATTGCACAAAACCTCTCGGTGTTGGCCCTACGTCCGCTGGTTGAAGGGGCGAGCCAGGCGGTGGGTTTGGGCGCTGGCTATGCCGTCGAAAAGGTGGCCGGCTTTCTGCACCGCCATTTCGTGGACCAAAGTGAACGCCTACCCGAGGCCCTGGTGCGGGCCAATCAACAAGCCTGGAAAGCCCTTGAACTAGCCCTAGCCGGCGACTCGGTCTGGGATCGGGCCAAACGCCTGCTGATCCGCGCGGAACAGCAAGGCTTTCGCGAGCAGCTCGAGCAACTCTTCAAACATACCTACTTTGTTCGCTTTGCCGACCAACTCACCTTCCGCCCCGATTGCCTACGCGAGCTCCAAGCCGCAAAGCAGCAGCAATTGTTGACCCATGGCCACTTGGATCCCAGTCAACTAGCCGAGGCGGTGGGCCAGTTTGCCGCCCATCGCGACCCATTGACCATCCTCGACCACGAACTGGTCTTGCTCGAGGAAGTGGCCAGCCATCTGCGACAACACGGCTTTTCCCGACTGGCCACCCTGGTGGCCCTGCGTCCGGAACAGGGCCACCAGCCCTTGTTGATCATTGCCGTGCGCTATTTTTTTCGCCGCGCGGTCGAGGAGGATGCACGGCTGTTCCAAGGACTGACCTTTGCTCAGCTGGAGCAGCTACAAGGCGATCAGGAACAGCTGTTCGCTCAGCTGCATCAACTGCTCACGCAGGCCGGTGGTCAACTCGATACGCTGTTGCAAACCCTTGAGGACACGCATACGGCCGTTCTGGACCTGCAGGTGGAACAACAGCGGCAAGGGGAACAAAACCAAGCGATTTATGCGGCGGTGCTGCGACTGCAAGAACGGCTGGATCTTGGCCAGGCCGCCTTACGCCCGCGTGATAGCCTGTCGATCCGAAACGATCAGGAACGTTTCCTGGTGCGGGAGTTGGTGATGCGCTACCGTCAGTTGCCGCCCGATGAGCGCGACCAGTTGCCAGCGTTACTCAATGCGATTGGGAAACTCGAGGTGGCGAATGGGGATTTTGCCGCGGCCCAGGCGGACTTTGGTCGGGTCGCGGAACTGGTGCCGACACCACAGCTCGAGTCTGAAGCGCATTACAACGTCTATCGGGCCTGCCTGGAACAACGTGACTGGGCAGGAGCCCTGACCGCCCTGCAACTGGCCCTGGCCAAAGACCCGCAACGCTTCACCCCATTCCCGCTTGATAAGTACGCACCGATCCGCATCCTCGGTGTTGGTGGCTTTGGCATCGCCTTCTTGTGCCGGCATCAGTACCTCGACGTCGAGGTGGTGGTCAAGGTGCTCAGCGATGATGAGCTCGCCCGCGATATTCGCCAGATCTTTGCCGAGGGCCAGACGCTGCGCCAGTTGGACCACCCCGCGATTATTCGCCTGCAGGACGGTGGGTTTGCCGATACCGTGGGCCGCACTCGGCCCTACCTCGTCATGGATTACTTCCCCGGGCAGACGCTGGAAGAGCACGTCTTGACTGAGGGGGTATTGTCGATCGATGCATTCCTAAGCATCGCCCACCCCATCGTCCAAGGCTTACAGGCTGCTCACGACCGTGGCATCCTGCACCGTGATGTCAAACCAGGCAATCTGCTTATTCGGCACAATCCACAAGGCTGGGAGGTCAAACTGATCGATTTTGGCCTGGCCCTCCATTCCCCGACCGGGCTGGCCCCGGGGCTGGGCAGCAACTCCCTGGCCGGCCAGAGCTTCGTCGGTACCCTCGATTATGCCGCTCCCGAACAGATGAGGCGGCGAGCGGAGGTTCCGGTGGGGCCGACTGCTGACATTTACGGCTTCGGCCGCACGGCTTGCTTTGCTCTTTTTGGCACTCCGCAGCCCTTGTTACGCCACTGGCGGATGCTGCCCACAGCATTGGCCGAGCTCCTTGAAGCTTGCCTGGAGGAAGATCCCGCACAGCGGCCCAAATCGATGGCCGCGGTTGAGGCCGTGTTGCAGCAGTTGGCCCAGCGGTCACCCCCGGCCACCCCAGTCACGACGACGCCAACCACCGAGCCCTCGCCAGCGGCTCCGGCGGCAACCGAACTGCTTGGAACCGAGCAACGACGTCGGGAACTCGAGCTGGTGCGGCAAGAAGTGGCAGATTGTCCGAGATGCCCAGAACTGGTTCGCTCGCGCATCCAACCGGTCTTTGGGGCGGGGGAGGTGGACGTCGCAGTCATGTTCATTGGCGAAGCACCCGCACGCGAAGAAGATCGCAATGGGATGCCCTTCGTAGGCGCATCGGGCCAGCTGCTCGATCGGATGATTGCCGCCTGCGGCTGGACACGTGAAGAAGTTTATCTGACCAATCTGATCAAATGTCGCCCACCAAACAACCGATCACCCGTACCCCTGGAGTGTACCAACTGTCAGAGCTATCTCGACCACCAGATCGAACTGGTGCAACCACGCCTGTTATGCACTTTGGGCGCGACCGCAGCGCAAGCGCTGCTCCACCGAGCGGACAGCCTGACACGTTTGCGGGGTCGGCGGTTTGATTATCGCGGGGTGCCACTAGTCTGCACTTATCACCCGGCTTATCTGTTGCCTGGGCGGGCGCCCGAGAAGAAGCGCGAGGTCTGGCGCGATTTACAGTTCCTGCTCGAACAGTTGGGGCGTCCCACGCCGCAGCATACCAATCGCTTTACGGCTCCTTTTTAGACAATCGGCCTTCCAGGTCGATTTTAGTTTCCTATACTTTCCATTTGAACCTCCCCACGCAGACCATGGACTGATGTACGACGATGGGGCCATCACGCGAAACGGACCCGAACCAAGTCACGCCGACCCGCCTATGGCGGATGCTCGATCAACGCACACCCCTGGCGGAGATCCGCCCACCCGGTAGCGCCAATCACCTGCCCGGCTATGCCCCGGGTGACAAAATCGCTCACTATCAAATTGAACGCCGCCTGGGAGCGGGCGGCATGAGCGAAGTCTACCTGGCCGAGGATGCCGCCTTGGGACGCTTGGTTGCTCTCAAGGTGCTCCCGCGCGGCTTCGCGGCTTCGCTGCGGGAGCGTTTGCTTCGCGAGGGCTGGGCCAGTGCCCGGCTACAGCATCCGACGATTGCCACCTTTTTTGAGGCCGGAGAGGTCGATGGCATTGTGTTTATCGCCATGGAGTATGTCGAGGGGCAAACCCTGCGTGAGCGACTCGAGCAGCAGGGGCCGTTGCCCTTGCCCGAGGCGCTGGCGGTGGCGGGCTGTATGCTCGAGGCCCTGGGCCATGCCCATGCCGCGGGCATCTTGCATCGCGACATTAAGCCCGAGAACATCATGCTCACCGGGCCAGGCACCGCCAAATTGCTTGACTTTGGCATGGCCAAACCATGGCTGCTCGAAACGGAGATGGTGCTGCCGCCGAGCCGTTGGCAGCTCGATCGCTGCGAACCGCTTGATCCGGATCAGACCGGCGAGTATCGACCCAGCGAGGCCGCGTCCCTGGGGCAGGCCGATGGCTTGACACTGCCCGGGGGGCTGGCGGGGACGCCCGGTTATCTTTCTCCCGAGCAAGCCATCGGTGCCCCTCTGGATGCACGCTCTGACTTGTTTCTCGTCGGCTTGGTGCTTTACGAGATGCTGACCGGCCAGCGTGCCTATCCGGGCAAGCACGTACTCGACCGGGTGACGCCACTTTTGACTGGAGAAGGTCCTGACCTGAGTGTCGCCAGCCTGCCCGTTGAACTCGGGCCCTTGCTCCAGCAGGCACTTGCATTTGCAGCCGAAGAGCGCTTCGCCACCGCCGGGGAGTTCCTGATTGCCCTGCGGCAAGTCCATGACAGCTCGCTGCCGGCGTTCCCCGATACCTTGGCGGTGCTCTCCTTTGTCAACCAATTGCCTGCGGCCGAGGATGCCTGGTTGACCGAAGCCCTGGCCGAGGGGCTAGCCAAAAACCTGGCCAGCCTGCCAGGAGTCCGGGTGACTCCGCGCCGCCAGGGTGTGGCCCCCTGGACGGGTTCGGCCAGCGATCCGACCAACCCCTTGGAACTCGGCTGCCGTTGGCAGGTGTGTGGGAGTATCGAAGCCATCGCCGGCGGCATCCGGGTGCTGACCCGACTGACCGAGGTACCGACCGGCATCGAGCAAGTGTTGCCCCCAGTCGAAGGCTCGGTCGAGCAACTGCTAGAGCTGCAACAACGGCTGCGGGATGGGCTGGCCGATCGTTTGCACAAACCCTTACCACATGATCCGGTACAGGCAGGGACCACGAACGCGGCGGTGTTTGAACACACCATGCGTGGCCGCCAGCTGTCGCTGCAGATCCAGAAAGGGACCATCGAGGATGCACGCTACTGGTTTCATCGCGCCCTGCAACTGGAACCCGACTATGCCCCGGCAGTGGCCGGACTGGCGAGCACCTATGCCCTGCAATTCCCCTATACCACCGATCCCGAAGATCTGCACCGGGCGATCGATCATGCTCGGCAGGCCATCGCTCTCGACGACAATCTAGCTGAGTCTTATATATGGATGAGTTATGCATTGCGTAATCTGGGCCATCCCCTCGATGCCTATCCGCATATTGCCCGGGCCTTGGAACTGGCCCCCGAGGAATTCTCCACCTGGTACTTTGCCTCGGGCATCTTCTCGGTGCAATCGTATCGTCGCCACGAGGCGGCCGAACTCTATCGGGTGGTGATGAACGCGGCTTGCAGCGAGGATCCGCATCGCTGGCGTTGGGAACAGGGCTTAGAATGTTATCAAGAGGCGGTCGCGTTAAACTCCCAGTTCCAGGTGGCCTGGCTCGGCATGAGTATCTGCCATCTGGGGCTGGGCAACCTTTCCGAAGCCCGTTGGATCCTGGAACGCACCGTACGTCGCGAGAGTGAGGGGAATCGTTCGGCCGCCGGCGCTGGGACACTGCTCGGCGAATGTTTACGCAAGCTCAAGATGACCGACGAAGCCCATCAGGCCACTGCCGCGAGTCTGCATGCCCTGGAACGCTCGGATCATATCTACCGCGACACCTTGCGTGGCTTGGGGTTACGCGTGTTGGGCAGCCTCGCCCTGGATCAGGGAGATGATGCCGCGGCCGAGGTCGCCTTTACACAAACCCTGCAACTGTTGCACGGCCGGCTACGGGCTCGCGCGGGGGGTCATGTGCTGGCGCAGGCCTTGGCCGGGCTGGCCCGGGTGCGTCGGGACCTCGGCCTGTTTCAGGAGGCAGTGCGTTTGGTGGATACCCACGCCGACTACAATTTCCAGACGCTGTGGCTATGTTCGGAAGAGGTCACCCTGCTGGAGCTGGCCCGCGCCGCCCTGGCCCTTGGCGAAACCGAGGCGTCACGCCACTTCCGTGACGAGGCCATCGACTATGGCTCCTGGGAAGCCCAGGAACTCCCTGTCTAACTTTCGAGTCTTGGATGGAACTGCTCGACTTCACCGCAGCGAGTTTGGCCGCCAACCTGGCCCTGGACGAGGTATTGTTACGTGCCACCGAGGCCGGAGAGCGTGATGAGCTGTTGCGCTTCTGGGAGTGGCCTCACCTGGCGGTGGTGCTCGGTGCCAGTGGCAGCATTGCCATCGATGTCCACGAAGATGCCTGTCAACGCGATGGTGTGCCCTTGGCCCGTCGCTCCAGTGGCGGGGGCACCGTCTTGCTCGGCCAAGGCTGCCTGCTCTATTCGCTGGTCTTGCGAACCGACCGCGCTGCGGAATTACGCGATATCCGTGCCTCGTATGGCTGGATCCTCCAACGTGTGACCGTTGCTTTACAACCACTTGCCGATGGGCGGATCGAGCAGGCCGGTATCAGTGATCTTGCCATCGCCGGCCGTAAATTTAGTGGCAACGCCCAGCAGCGGAAACAGCACGCCATCCTACACCATGGCAGCCTGCTCTATGCCTTCCCATTGCCGAGCATTGACCGCTATCTGAATACTCCCGAGCGCCAGCCCGACTATCGTGGCCAGCGCGGTCATGCGGACTTTGTGCGAAATCTTCCGGTTGCGCGGGCGAGTTTGCTGAGCGCTCTGACGCAGGCCTGGCAGGCTAAGCCTGGAAGTCGCGTCCTGCCATTCGCCCAGGTCAAACAGCTGCTAAGCGATAAGTACCAACGATCGGACTGGCTTCGTCGCCGCTAGCATTGTTCGAGGTTCCCATGCGCAAGCTCCGGGGGACTCGACTATAATCGATTGAATTGCACAACCCCTTGTGAAAGGAACTACCATGCGCGTCTGGCCGGGCCGTCCCTATCCACTTGGAGCCACGTGGGACGGAGTAGGGGTCAACTTTGCTCTGTATTCCGAACACGCAACCCAGGTGGAACTCTGTTTATTTGATGGACCCGAAGCCCGCGCGGAAAACCAGCGGATCAAACTGACCGAACAAACCGATATGGTTTGGCATGCCTACCTCCCCGATGTCCAGCCCGGTCAACACTATGGTTACCGTGTGCATGGCCCCTACCAGCCCGAACAAGGGCAACGCTTTAACCCGCACAAGCTGATCCTCGACCCTTACGCCAAAGCGATTGGCCGCTCGACGCGCTGGGACGATGCCCTGTTCGGATATCGTATCGGCGACCCCGAAGAAGACCTTTCCTTTGATGAGCGCGACAGTGCCCCATTTGCTCCTTTAGCCGTCGTCATCGACCCTGCCTATACCTGGGGCGATGATCACTTGCCGCGTATCCCCTGGCACGAGACCATCATCTATGAGCTGCACGTCAAGGGGTTTACGCAACGCCACCCCAAGGTCCCCGAAGAACTACGCGGCACCTACGCCGGTCTGGCTACCGATCCGGTTATCCGCTACCTCAAGGACCTCGGTGTCACCACCGTTGAACTGATGCCCGTGCACCACTTCACCCAGGACCGCCACCTGGTTGACAAGTCTCTGTCCAACTACTGGGGCTACAATACCCTCGCCTACTTTGCACCACAGCGGGCCTATGCCTTTAATCAACAATCTTGGAACGTTGTCCGTGAATTTAAAATGATGGTGCGGGCCTTCCATGCCGCCGGCCTCGAGGTCATCCTTGATGTCGTCTACAACCACACCTGCGAGGGAAATCACCTCGGCCCCACCCTGTCCTTACGCGGCGTCGATAACACCTCCTACTACCGCCTGGTGACCGACCAGCCACGTTACTACATGGACTACACCGGCTGCGGCAACACGCTCAACATGCTGCAACCACGCGTGCTGCAACTGATCATGGACAGCCTGCGCTATTGGGTCACCGAAATGCATATCGATGGCTTTCGCTTTGACCTGGCAAGCGCCTTGGCCCGCGAGTTGCACGAGGTGGATAAACTCGGTGCCTTCTTTGACATCATTCACCAAGACCCGATTCTATCGCAGACCAAGCTGATTGCTGAGCCCTGGGACTTGGGCGAAGGAGGCTACATGGTCGGCAACTTTCCAGTGCTCTGGACCGAATGGAACGGCAAATATCGTGACAGCGTTCGTCGCTTTTGGAAAGGCGACGGTGGAGCGGTTTCTGAATTTGCCTCGCGCCTGTGCGGCTCCAGCGACCTCTACGAACTCTCTGGCCGTCGGCCCCACGCGAGCATCAACTTTATCACCGCCCACGATGGCTTCACCCTACGCGACCTGGTGAGCTACAACGAAAAGCACAACAAAGCCAACTTGGAAGACAACCGCGACGGCGAAAGCCACAACAATAGCTGGAACCACGGGGTCGAGGGCGAGACCGACAACCCGGCCATCCTACGCCTACGCCGCCAGCAGATGCGAAACTTCCTGGCCACGCTCCTGTTGTCTCAGGGCGTCCCCATGCTCTTGGCCGGCGATGAATTTGGCCGCACCCAGGGAGGCAACAACAACGCCTACTGCCAGGACAATGAGATCTCCTGGCTGCACTGGGAACTCCAAGCGTGGCAGCAAGAGCTTCTCGACTTCACCCGTCAGGTGATTGCCCTGTGGCGTGAACAGCCGGTTTTGCATCGCCGCAAGTTCTTCCAAGGCCGCAGTATCCGTGGCAGCGACATCAAGGATATCACCTGGTTGGAACCCTCAGGTCAGGAAATGACCGATGAAAGCTGGGACTCTGGCTTTGTCCGTTCCTTAGGAATGTTGCTGGCCGGGGATATGATCGATGAGACCGATGAGCGTGGACAGCGGATTGTCGGCGACACCTTACTGTTGCTGCTCAACGCACACCACGAGGCCGTCGCATTCCAGCTGCCGCCCTTGGCTCAGGGGGAGAGCTGGGAATGTGTACTCGACACCGCCTCGGGGATCCTGCCCAAAGTCCCCGTGCCACAGACGCTCGCCGGCTACCACCTGGCCGGTCGCTCGCTGGCGGTATTGCGCCTGCCGCGACCGGAGTAATGCGAATTGCCCTTGCCAAGGTAATACCCAAGCGTTTGCGGAACGGGGGAAGAGGCAGAGGCGATTGCGCTGCGGGGAATGAGGCAGAAGCGCTTGCGCTGCGGGGAAAGAGGCAGAGGCGATTGCGCTGCGAGGAATGAGGCAGAAGCGCTTGCGCTGCGGAGAAAGCGGCAGAGGCGATTGCGGTGCGAAGCGGCAGAGGCGGTTGCGGTGCGGGGAAAGAGGCAGAAGCGCTTGCGCTGCGGGGAAAGAGGCAGAAGCGCTTGCGCTGCGGGGAACCCCCGGACTGACGTCCGGGGCTCGCCTTTCGGAGGCGGTTGCGACGATGGAAGTGCTTGACAGCAACGATCTTGATGGCAAGCGTCTGTCTGGGCAGAGCTCAGGACTGACGTCCT
>CAYPIE010000127.1:0-14500 GCA_964410665.1 uncultured Alcaligenaceae bacterium | reverse complement strand
GACGTCAGTCCGGGGGTTCTGACTTACCGCAAACGCCTCTGCCTCTTTCCCCGCATCGCAAACGCCTCTGCCGCTTTCCCCGCACCGCAACTGCTTCTGCTTCACCCCGCGCCACCAGCGACTTCTTTTGCTTCTTGGCTTGCCCGCTGGACCGCGGCATAGATCTCCCGAAGAGGCACCTGGTGTTGCTGGGCTAGCCGGGCGCAGTCCTCGTATTCGGGGGTCACCAAGTGCCCCTGGCCGTCCCGCCAGCCGTGCTTCACCCGGACTGGACCCCATGGAGTGTTCACTTCCGCAATCGAACGTTGCCGCTTACTCCGTTCGGCTCGGTATTTGCGGACGCCAAAGGTGCCGGTTTCGCGGAATAGGATGGCTTCGATAGTGGCAAGGTAGGCATCCTCGGCCAGGACACCAAGCATCATCCCAGGCCGCTGCTTCTTCATCTGGATCGGTATCGTATACACATCCAGGGCCCCGGCCCCCAAGAGCTGGTCAAAGCAATAACCGATGATCTCCGGCGTACAATCGTCCAGGTTGGTTTCGATGACCCAGACCTGATCGTGCTCGGTGACCGCGGGTGTGCTGCCCACCAGCAATCGCAGGATGTTCGGCTGCTGGGGAAAGTCGCGCTTGCCGGCACCGTAGCCGATGCGTTCGATGGTCATCTCCGGCGGATCGACATATGCCGAGACCACCGACGTCAGAATCGCTGCCCCGGTGGGCGTGGTGAGTTCCGCCTCGATGACCGAGCGGCCGAGCGGCACGTTCTTGAGCAACTCGGCAGTTCCCGGAGTCGGGATCGGCATCAACCCATGGGCACATTGCACCATGCCAAATCCGGTCGACACCGGTCGGCTGGTGAAGCCCTCGACTCCGAGCAGGTCGAGACCGATGGCTGCGCCGGCAATGTCGGCGATACTGTCGAGGGCGCCAACTTCGTGAAAATGCACTTTCTCCAGAGGCATCCCATGCACCGTGGCCTCGGCCTCCGCCAGCCGGCGAAAGATGCGGAAGGCCAGGTCCCGCTGTCGCTCACTCAGCTTGCCCCGATCCAGAATCGCCTCGATCTCGGGCAAGTGGCGATGAGCGTGTGCCTCCGGGGCCTCAATGTGGACGCGGGTGGCGATGAAGCCCCCGCGTTTCTCGCGCGTGTGACGAAACTGGATCGGCAAGCCCAGCGAGGCGATGCCCGCATCGATCGCCTCCGCGTCCACCCCAGCATCAATCAGGGCTCCCAGGGTCATGTCGCCGCTGATGCCGCTAAAACAGTCAAAATGTGCTACCCGCACCATCGCATCCCTTCGCTTGATCAAACGCTCATTGACTCAGGAACAAAAACACACCCTTTTTGTTGGCGGTGACAATATCCAGCTGCTGGTCACCGTTGACATCCTCGATGGTGAACTGCGTGCCAATCCCCGAGTCATCATCAATCTGGTGCGGCAAAAAGCGGATGGTGCCATCGCTTTGTTTACGCGCTTGAAACCAGTAGACCACCGCTGGGTCATTGGGATCGACGTCCCCCTTGGGACCGTGGGCCCACCAACGTTTACCGGTGACCAGATCACGCAAGCCATCGCCATCCAGGTCAACGCAGTGTAAGGCATGCGATTGTGAGAACAATTTGGGGAAGATGGCGTCGGTGGTAAAGGCCTTGGGCCCGCGCTGCTGATGCACCCAGATGCCATAACGGTGGGCACTACTGCTAACGACGTCCGGCTGCTGGTCGCCGGTGACCTCATAAACATGCATATCCGCACACGCTTGGCCAAGCTGGGCTGGATGGAAGGTCCAGGGCGTATCGTTGAGCTCAACCGGCTGTTCCCACCAGCCCTGCGGGACCAGCACATCGGTGCGGCCATCGGCGTTCACATCGCCGATCCCCAGCCCATGGTAGTATTTGAAGGTCCCGGGTACCTCCGCGCCCTTCTTGCTGGACGCACTAATCGGGTGCATCGTCCATGGCTGGGTGGGATCCTTGCCGGGCGCGAACCAGGCCATCTGGCCGAGGTGTTCCTCCCCTTTAGGCTGCCAACCCATCACCAGGACACGCTGGCCGGTGCCCAGCAAGTCGACATACAGTGGCGTTTCATTACAGGCGGAATGCCAAATTTCATGAGCTCGCCACATTCCGGGCTGATTTTTCGGGTTTTCGTACCAGTGACATGGCTGGCCGGGAAAGCCAATCACGATCAAATCGACCCAGCCATCGCGGTTGATGTCGTCGGCCCAGCAGGCAAACGACTGGCTATAGCCTGCCGAGCCATCGCCATAGTCGCCCAGCTTGCGGATCGGGTGTGGGATCCAATGCGGGGCCTCATACCACAAATCGCCGGCAAGAATGTCCTTCTTGCCATCGTGGTTGACATCCCCAACGGCGACCCCCTCGGAGTGGAAGGTCTTATCCACCACGATCTTGGTCCATTGCAGCGGCGACTCGGCCTGTACAGTCGGTGCAAGCGCTACCAAGCTCGTTACCAGCACCATGATGCGACGCATGACGCATCCCTCCTCGAATAAGAGATTGCCAGAGCAATTTCCAGCGACCATCCATTATCCGAGCAACACCCAGGGCATGCAATCAGCCATCCGCGGCACTTTTCTGGTTCTGTTCGTCGATGTACTCCTTGAACTTGGCCATGTTATAGGAGATAAACATGAACGTATGGTGCAACGCCAGGTAGGTCGGATCTTCGGGGTCATCGGCGTAGTCTTTACGCAACTCATAGAGCTTGGCGAGCAATTGATCGGGATTCAGCATGGGATTCTCCGGTTGAGGGCAAGATCTGTGGGCGAATCGGGCTGGGAGATTGTAGACTTGTCGGGCGATCTCTGCCACCATCCCAACCAAGCGGCTACGCCGAGGCTTGATTTATCATGATGTCGATCATCCGCCCGTCGCCCCAGGATATTCGTCGCTATCTGCATAATCTGCAGAACTTGCGTCGTGACCCCGCCGCGGCGGTGGCCCAAGTGCAGCGCCGGGAGCTGTTTATCTTTCTAGGGAGCTTTGCCGCCCTAGCAGGTCTGGCAGTGTTCTACCAGCAATTGCATGAGTTCTTGCGACTCTTGTTGATGGCGATTGGCATCTTCCTGGCGAGCATCGCTTGGGTCCTGCGAACACGAATCAAGGAAGCCCCAATTACCCTGCAGGTGATCGACTGGAACAAGGTCGACATGCTGCTTTTGGAGCACGATGAAGGCCGCGAACCGGTGGAGGGTACACCGGAGCATTTGGAGCGTTGAGGCAGGCTCGCTACAATAGCACGCATCTAAGGTTTCACTGAGTGTTGAAGGGATGGAGTCGGGAATGGCCGGGTCGAATGGCAACACAGTTGTCATCAGGTTTGCGATCGAGTTACCTCCGGGGATTCAGGGTGTCCAGGTACAGCCTGTGCTTGAGCCGGATAGTACCGCGGCGCCCCCTGCGCCGCATGGCCGCGATATTGTCCATGTACCACTCACCCAGGGGGCTCATCCGGTCCTCGTGCGGGTGGCCAACGGGGTCCGCTACTTGCAGGCTCGTGGCGAATTCCAGGGAACCCCGGCCAAGTATGTCTTTGCCCGGGTCTACTCTGGCTGGGCCTTCGATCCGCATCGCTTCCCGGAAATGCCTCCTGACGGCACCCGCTGGGTGAGCGTCCGGCCCAACGGCACCTGGACCTTCGAAGGGGGCGACGAGGTGGAAATTCCCGGTGTCTCTGCCAGCCCAGATGGCAGTGGTGATCAAGCCAAAAATACCCTGTTGCTTTGGTACGACCACGGTGATCGTCAGCCCCCAACCCGAAAGCTGATCCAGTTCTGGGCCAAGTCGAACGAGCCCATCGTCGAGCTCGTACCGCCACCGGCCCCCAGCGTCTCTGTACCGCCGGTCACCCCAGCCGCCCCAGCATCCAGCGAAGCCGCGGAGCCAAGCGCACAAGCCCCATCCCCAGCGGCTGAAGCTTCAAGTGAACCTCCGCCCGCCGCGTCGCCCGCCGTCCCCGCCGCGACGACCGAACATCACGACGCCGAGCACCACGACGCCGCGGCCCATCGCCACGGCCATTGGAAGATGCGTACTGAGGGATTCGGCACCGGCCACGCCCTCCAGCCATTCCACAAAAATCAAGTGCTGATCCCGGCCACCGAAGAAGCCGAACCGCGACATTGGCACAACGAAGGCGATGGGGAAACCCACCTGCGCGTCGACCTCGAAGCCCCTGCCGAGGAGAGCGGCGACTGGAGCCTGACCATGCACATGGGTGGCTTGAGCGTCCGCTTTACCCGCTCGAGTGCGGAATGGACGCCCCATAGCCGTAACGAATTCTGGAACATCGCTGAGAGCAAAGGCATCCAGCTAAAAGATCTTGGCAAGGTGTCGCTGACACCCATGAGCGGCTGATCCACGTCAACCACTGACCAAGAGAAACCCTATGCTTCATTGTTTGCTGCGCGGACTCGGATTGCTTGGATGGTCGCTCTTCATGCCTTCGCTGGTCCCCGCCGAGCTGCGGCAAACGGCCGTGTTTACCGCCGGGCAGGCGGGCTACCACACCTTTCGCATCCCGGCCCTGATCGCCACCCCCAAGGGGACGCTGCTGGCCTTCGCCGAGGGACGCAAAAACTCCCGCTCCGATGCCGGCAATATCGACCTGGTCCTCAAGCGGAGTTCCGATGGGGGCAATTCCTGGAGCGATCTCCAGGTCATTTGGGACGATGGCCCGCATACCTGCGGCAACCCCTGCCCGGTTGTCGATCGCGACACCGGCTCGATCTGGCTGCTCATGACCCGCAATCGCGGCGACGATAACGAAGCCGAGATCAAAGCACGCACCGCCAAGGAATCACGCACCGTCTGGGTCAGCTCCAGTCACGACGACGGCCGGACCTGGACCACCCCGACAAACATCACCAGCGACGTCAAGAAGCCCCAATGGACCTGGTACGCCACCGGACCCGGCAATGGCATCCAGCTGCGCGATGGCCGCCTGGTCATCCCATGCGACCACATGGTGGCCGACAACGGCGGAGCTTTCTCGCACATCCTCTATAGCGATGACCACGGCCAGACCTGGCAACTCGGCGGCACCGCCGGGCCGGGCACCAACGAGTCGGCCGTCATCGAACGCCAGGACGGCTCGCTGCTGCTGAACATGCGCAACTACCCTCCCAGCCCCCACCGCGAGCGGGCCATCGCCCTCAGTAAGGACCGTGGTGACAGTTGGTCTGACGTCGACTACGACCTCACCCTGATCGAACCGGTCTGTCAGGCGAGCCTCATCCGGGCCAAGCCGGGAGTGTTGCTCTTTAGTAATCCCGCCAGCCGCACTGGCCGTATCCGCATGCTGTTGCGGCTTAGTCCCGATGATGGCCGCACCTGGTCACGCGCGAAGCTCCTTCATCCTGGCCCCGCCGCCTACTCCAGCCTGGCGGTCCAAGGAGATACCGTGTACTGCCTGTACGAACGGGGCGAACGGGGTCCCTACCAGACCATCACGCTAGCCACCCTGCCGCTGGCCGACCTCAACCCGCCAAAGTGACGCCTGGAACGATGCCGACCGCGATTCTCGACACCTTCGCCGAGGCGTTCCCCATGACCGCGGTCCGGCTGATCGTCACCGCCGAGACGCTAGACTGGGCACGCACCGCCGGGCAGGTGACCACCGGCTATGCCGCGTCGGTGATCGGTTGTGATGCTGAGGCAGGTATCGAGAGCGAACTTGACTCCGAAGCGACTCCCGATGGCCGGCCGGGGGTTTCACTGCTGTTCTTTGGCTTTAGCCGCCCCGCCCTGGAAAAAGCCCTGGTCAATCGGGTCGCCCAGTGCATCCTCACCTGCCCGACGACGGCTTGTTATAACGGTCTGCCGCTGGGTGAGAAAAGCATCCAGATCGGCGGCAACCTACGCTACTTCGGCGATGGTTGGCAGATGAGCAAGGTGATTGCCGGCGAACGCTACTGGCGGATCCCGGTCATGGACGGTGAGTTCGTTTGTGCGGACCGCTTCGGCACCACCAAGGGGGTCGCCGGCGGCAACTTTCTGATCCTCGGCGATCACCAGACCAGTGCCCTGACCGCCGCCGAGGCCGCGGTGGCCGCCATCCGCCAGGTCCCGGGCGTGATTCTCCCGTTCCCCGGCGGCATCGTCCGCAGCGGTAGCAAGGTCGGCAGCCGCTACGCCAAGCTCAAGGCCAGCACCAACGAAGCCTACTGCCCCACCCTGGCCGGCATTGTCGACTCCGCCCTGCCCGAGGGCGTGCACACCGTCTATGAAGTCGTCATCGATGGGATCGACCTCACTACGGTGGAGACGGCCATGCGCGTTGGCATCCAGGCCGCCTGCCGGCCGGGAATCGTGCAGATTAGTGCAGGGAATTACGGCGGCAAACTCGGCCCATTTCATTTGCACCTACGCCAATTAGTTGATGAATCAGTATGCTTGAGCTAACGGTAAAGCCAGGCGACGCCCAGCGCTTGCCGCTAGAGGCCGAGTGCATCCGGCCAGACACCTTGGCCGGGTTGTCGCTCGCGGCTATTACCGAGCTGCCAATCCGCCATGGCAACCGGTTCGAGCCGCTGAAGGACCACTTTGACATCGCCGGCGATCCGAGCGACGCCCGGGTCATCATCCACGGCGACTGCTCCCGGTTCAAACACCTGGGTGCCGGCATGGCCAGCGGCCAGCTGACCATTCATGGCAATGTCGGCATGCATTTAGGCGCGGCCATGACCGGCGGCACCATCCGCGTCGAGGGCAACGTCGGCGACTGGCTCGGCGCGGAAATGCGCGGCGGCGAGATCCTCATCCACGGCGACGCCGGCAACCTGGTCGGCGCTGCCTACCGCGGCGGTCGCCACGGCATGCGCGGCGGCGAGATCCTTATCCACGGCGACGCCGGCCACGAAGTCGGCTTTCACCTGCGGCGTGGCCTAATCGCCATCGGCGGCTGCTGTGGTGCATTCCTGGGCGTGTCGATGATCGCCGGCACCATTGTCGCCTTCGGTCCGACCGAAGGACGAGTCGGCGCTGGGCTCAAGCGGGGCACCATCGTGCTGACCGCTTGCGACCAGCCGCTGGTCGCCACCTTTGCCGCCGACCGCATCTTCCGACCCGTGTTCCTGAATTTGATCCTGAAGCGACTCCAAAGCCAGGGATTCCCGATCCCAACCCAGGTCCAAGCCAACGCCGCCTACCAGCGCTACAGTGGCGACCGCCTGCTCTATGGCAAGGGAGAGATTTTGCGGCACCTCGATCCCGCTATAATAGAGCGTGAACAAGTGAACCAACCCACATGAGAACCGGTGGATGAGTCCCCAACCCCAGCGTAATCCCCGGTAAATCCAGAACGAACTGTGCGGGCTGTTCGCCGCCAACGGCCTCGAGCCCAAGAGCAGTAACCGTCAATCCAAGCACATCTTGCAAGGCGTGGGAGTCTCTCTCGGAGTAACCGTCCCCCTCGAGGAGCTGCCCGATGGCCCGACCAACGGGCAACCCCCGCGGTCCAACCAAAGAACATGCCTGGCGAACCGAATCTGGACTCGACCCCGTGTTCCGGTACGTTCGGCGTCCGGAAGACGGTGACAGCCGTGGTTGGTCCCCTGAGGTGGCTCCGGTGGAAAAATGCGTGACCACGTAAGATTGCACCCGGCTGATGTGTCCCGGCGCCATGGCTTGCTGCCCGGGAACCGAAGGCGTTTCAAGCTGGTTTTCGACCGCAGCAGGGTGCCATCAACCATTGAGAAACGGAAGCCGGCCGACTCGGCGGAGGTTACCTACCGAGTTTGATCTTGGCCACCTTCAATGTGACCGGATTGTTTCTGTTCTCGGGTCCGTCGTAGAAGCAGGCCCAGATGTGCCCGTCGTGTTCAGTCATGCCAACGGGTTGGGCGGTGGCAACGGTCGGCAACCGCAGAAGTTCGGTCAGTTTTCCCGTCGATGCGTCAACTTGACAAAGCGCGTTGCGGGCCCGGTCCCCGTCAATGAAGACGATGGCAATAATTCGCTTGTCTTTCAGGACTAACAGGTTGGGATGCCCGAATTGCAGGTTGGTTGGCGTCCACGTCCATTTTTCGTAAGGAGCCTTTGAAACACCGAATTGCCCCGTGGCATACGAGTTGCTCGGGATTAACCAGCGGCGCACCGCATCAAAGTTGTACGTCTCGAAACTGAGCAGACAGATCGCGCGGTCATCGGTAAACGCAAGCTGCGATTCCCGTGGCCCCGTGTGGGTTGTGCTTGTGTCGTGAGTGAGCTTGTAAGTCGTTTCCGGGGATGAGCCCCTGTCCGCAGATTCAACACGGAAGTATTCGAACCTTTCTCCACAACTCGAGGTTTCATCCGTGGAGCAATAGGCACGGCTATTTTGCCAGAGGATTCGGCTGTAAGATTTACTCAGGTCGATATCGAATTCTTCTCGCCAGTTGTTCCCGTTGTCCGTCGACCAGAAGATGGCCTTCTTGGGGGCGCGACCCGTCACGCAGAGCCGGCCGGATGGCATTGTGGAGAACCAGACCGGCCTGCAGCAGTAGTGGGGTGAATGGGTGATGTCGGGGCGTCGCTCTTCGGACTCGGAACGAAGTGTCGCGGCTAATTTCCAGTCGCGACCATCGACAGATTGCAGAATGTGAATTACGCTCTCACGTTCGCGGATCGGTTTGGTGAACGCGATGTAAAAGTGGTCTTTGTAGTGAACGATGTCTGATTCCGATTGGAGTTCTTTGCGCGGCCCAACGGTGCTGATTGAGACAATCGTTGCCTTCGTTGAGTTCGCCTCCGGCGGTTCCTCCGCTTCGAGTTGCGCAAGGCCCGGAACACACTGGGCGACGAGCAATATCCCAATCACAATCGACGTTTTCATGTGTTGATTCATGATTTGCTCCTGGTTATGGAAAATGGCGGAGGAAAAGACGAACGATTCGAGAAACCGTGGACGTCAAGTCGGATGACACAACCAGCGACAAGACACATACACACATCCAACCATGAATTTCGCGTTCGGCATGAACGTTCAAACCCCACCCCGACTCCTTGTTTCACAAAAGCCTGAATCGGTCTGGTAGGGTTCCCAACCCTTTACCTCTGATCCCGAGAGATCGAGCGGACGAAGGTTGTCGAAATACAGCAGCAACTCGGTGCTCAGCTCCGCACTTCGATTGCGCCTACTCCCATCGATATCAATCAACCGAACCGGATGGTCAAGGTAATCTCTCGGGTACCGCTTCGCAACCATCTCCCCCTCGATTATCCGCCCCGGAGCCTACCGCGAAGCTTGCGCATGTCGACGGGTTCGGTGGCCAGCTGGATGCGGACGGCGATGCGTGGGTTCAACATCGGCAGCCCTCCAGCGCCGCGAGGACCGCGTCTCGTTGCCGGGCTCTGCCGCGGCACCATCGTGCTGCCCGCCTGCGACCAGCCCCTCATCGCCACCTTTGCCGCCGACCGTATCTTCCAACCGCTGTTCCTGAATCTGATCCTGAAGCGGCTCCAAACCCTCGGATTCCCCATTCCAACCCATGTCAAACTTAACGCTGCCTACCAGCAGTTCAGTGGCGACCGTCTCCACGACGGCAAGAGAGAGATTTTGCGGCACGTCGATCCCGCTATAATAGAGCATGCACACGCGAACCAACCTGCACGAGAACCGGTGGATGAGTCCCCAACCCCAGCGTAATCCGCGGCAAACCCAGAACTATTTGCGGGGGTTACTTGCCGCCAATGGCTTGGAACCCAAGAGTAAGCTCGGGCAGAATTTCCTGATTGATCTCAATCTGATCGATTTGATCCTGCGCACTGCCGAGCTCGAGCCGAGTGACCTGGTACTTGAAGTCGGCACCGGCACCGGCAGCCTGACCGCGGAGCTGGCCAAGGCCGCCGGAGCAGTGGTCTCGGTCGAGGTGGATGGCGACTTCCATCGGCTGGCCCAGCACCACCTGCGTGACCTTGAGAATGTCACGCTTTTACATATGGATATTCTCGCTCGTAAAAATGAATTGAATCCTGAGGTCTTGGCTACGCTCGATCAAGTGGCCGCAGCAACCGGCACGCAGCGACGCAAACTGGTGGCCAACCTACCCTATGTGGTGGCCACGCCGATCATTGGTAACCTGCTGATCGGCGGCATGGACATCGAACGCATGGTGGTGATGGTCCAGTGGGAGATTGCCGAGCGGCTTACCTCGGACCCAGGCACGAAGGAATTCGGCGCCTTGGCCGTCCTGGTGCAAAGCTTGGCCGACGTCACCTTGGTGCGGCGACTGGCCCCCAGTGTGTTCTGGCCGCGGCCACAGGTGGACTCGGCGATTGTCATGATCCAGCCCGATCCTGACAAACGGGCCCATGTTGGCGACGTGCTGGGCTTTCGCAGCTTTCTGCGCGATCTATATGTGCATAAACGAAAAAACCTGCGACAAGCATTAGTAGGCTCGCCACAGGGACGACGCGACAAGACCGACGTCGATGCCACCTTGGCCGAGCTGGGCATCGACGGGGGCATTCGTGCTGAGACCCTTTCCGTTGAGGATCACCTACGACTTCGCGCGGCGTTCGCCCCAACGTCGTCCCCTAACGACGACGAGCAACAGGATCCCGAACTCTGAACGTCGGCACCGGGTGCGGGACATCATTCGCTGGCAGGCGGTTCGGAGAGCCGTGTCACTCCCAGGACCACCGTGGGTGACAGCCCGAGTTCGATCTGGATGCTCCCGACCCGACAATCCGAGCCTCGTTCCTTGAGCTTTTGGTTAATCAATTCTTGCTTGTTCGCGGCCACCACAATCATGTCAGCGATCGCATCTTCGCTGACATATTTTAGCGTTTTCTCGGAGACTCCAGTGAGGTAGTCCTTCGCCTTCTCAAACATACGCTCACCTCAATTTCAAGACGAACACGGAAGACTAAGCGAGGTTGCTGTCTCCCAGTGTAGTTCGCTCACCCTGTTGTTCGTCAGACTTGAGGGAGGATTTTACCGAGGAAACCGACTCCAGGTAGAAGGCAGCTGCCGCAGTCTTTGCAGGCGGTGCCAGGAGGGGAACGGACGGCACCGCCTGCAAGTCGACCGCCATTCATCCATCAATGGGGGAAGATCGTGTCGTCGCCATCGTTAAACACCGGATCGTTGGTCCCGAGCCACAACACATCCTTGCCATCATCACCAAGCACCTGGTCTTGGTCCTGATCCGCAGTAATCACAAGACCGGCGAACACCAGCGGATTGACCAGCAAGCCACGCAGCTGGGCCACCAAGTCACCTCCGGCCAGGGCGGCCACCTCGCCGTCAAACAGCCGATCCGAGCCCGCGCCTCCACTTAAATAGTCGCGACCCGTCCCACCAATCAGCACATCGTCCCCGACACCACCGAACATGGTGTCGTTGCCGCCGCCGCCGATCAGGATATCGCTGCCACCACGGCCATCGAAGAAGTCATCCCCAGCACCGCCGATGAGCAAGTCATCGCCGTCCCCGGACCGGACGCGGCTACCCCCGTTGCCCACATCGATGGTATCGTTGCCGCTCCCGCTGACCACCTGATCGAGCCCGTCACCGGCGACGATGTGGTTGTCCCCGCCACCGGCCTGAATGCGGCTGCCGCCGTGGCCGACGTCGATGATGTCGTTGCCACGGCCGGTGCGGATCTGATCCATGCCGAAGCCTGCAGTGATGTGCTGGTCCCCGTTGCCGGTCTGGACCAGGCTGCCGCCGTTGCCCACGGAAACGATGCTGTTGCCGTCACCCAGAATCACCTGGTCATAACCGGAGCTGAGTCGCACGATATGGTCGCCGTCGCCTAGCTGAATGAAGCTGCCTCCGCCTTGAAGATCCTCGATCTGGACCGGCACGGCGATCTGCACCGTCACCAGGTCGAAGCCGCCACCGAGGGTCATAATCACTCCTTCCACAGCTGGGATCGACTCAGCTTGGAAGTCGGTCAGGTTCGAGCGGAGCATCATGTTGCCGTTGGCCCCTGGCGCCAGCTCGATGAAGCCGAACCTCTCCGCGTGGGTGTTGTCCAGGTACAGCGTGTTGTTGGCGAAGTCGACCGGCAAGCGGGACTCGAAGGCCCCGATGTCCATGGCCGCGCCGAAATGGCGTGGGAAGTCCATGCCTCGCTGATCCTGGGTCAGTTCGGCGTCGGGGGTGCCGGCGTCGACGGCCGGGCTGTCAAGAAGTAGAGCATGGGTTCGCGTCCGGCCGCCGTGGTCGGTCAGCGGTCCCAGGCGTGGATCGACGTCGAAGAGGTTACCCCCTTGGTCAACGATGTCCGCGGTACCGAGGTCGCCGATCAGGCTGTGCTTGGTCCGGATCTCCTGGCCGCGGAGGTCGGGGTCAGTCCCCGCCCGGTTGTCAGCCAGTAGGGCATTCTGCAAAAAGACCCGCCCGGACTGGAGGTTGACGACCCCCCCGCCGACAGGGGCCGTGTTGTCCGCCACCGTCGTGTTCCGCAAGGTCAACATCGCCAGGTCGGTGTTGTTGCCGTCACGCCCGTTGTGGATCCCGCCGCCAGAACCGTCGCTGGAGTTGCCGCTGACGGTGCTATTGATCAGGGTCATGATCCCTTCCACATTCCAGATCCCACCGCCGTTCTCGGTCGCCGCGTTCCCGCTGATCTCGGAGCCGGTCAGGATGACCTCACCGAGACGACCGACATAAAGAACGTTCGTAATGCCTCCGCCACTACTGGCAGTGTTCCCTCTCACCGCGCTGTCGGTCAGATCGAGATCGGCCCCCTCGTTGTGGATCCCCCCGCCGACACCGGATGCAACGTTGGCCGAGACAGTCGTCCGCACCAGGGACATCTCCGCGACAACCAGCTCGCCCGTATCCGAGTCGCGGAAGGACCAGTTATCGATCCCCCCACCGAGCTCGGCACGATTGCCAACGATCGCACTGTCCACGATGGTGACCACGCCACCCGCGTTTGACACACCCCCGCCCAGACGATCCGATGCGTTGTCGACGAAGGTGGTTTCGGCGATGCTGATCGCACCGCGCTCGTTGTAGATCGCGCCGCCGCCGTTGCCGCCCGCAGTGTTGCCCCGAAACGTACTTCGGAGGATACCCAGGGACGTGAACAGATCGTTCGCGATCCCACCGCCGCCTAAGTCAGCGTGGTTGCTTTCGACTAGGACATTCGCGACCGTCATGGTCCCCTGGTTGCCGATGCCCCCGGCGAAACCGTCGGTCGCACGGTTGCCCGAGACCACGCTGTCTCGGACGATCATCCTCCCCTCCGCCCTCTCATTCATGACGCCCGCGCCCGCACTCCAGTCCCCACCCTCCGCCAGCGTCACACGGTTTCCGAGGATCTGGCTTCCGCTCAAGGTCAGCCCGCCCATGCTGTGCACCCCGCCGCCGAAGCCGACCCCCTGGTTGCCTTCTACCAGCGTGTTTTCTACCAGCGCGTTACCATTGAGCCGGTTCGAGATCCCGCCACCATCGGCACTCGCCTGGTTGTCAGCCACGGTCGAGTTCCGCACGGTGAGCACCGCGGCGAACACAGTCGCCTCGTCGCTGCCGTTGTAGATGCCGCCCCCAGCGCCATCCGTCGTGTTCGCGACGACCGTGCTGTCGGTCAGGGTCAGCCTGCCCGCGGCGTTCAGGATCCCGCCACCGTTGACGCTGGCGGCGTTGCCGCTGACCGTCGAGCCGCGCAGTTCGACCAAGCCGACCCGCCCGCCCACCTGGACGCTCAGGATGCCGCCGCCGAGCGGGGCCGAGTTCCCGTCGACGGTGCTGTCGATGAGGGTCAGAATCCCCGCCTCGTTGAAGATCCCCCCGGCCAGCTCGGAGCCGGTGTTCCCGGTGATCGTGGTCCGTTCTAGGGTAAGGTCGGCCAGGTACAGCTTGCCGTCGTCGGTCGGGAAGGTGAGGTTGTCGATCGCCCCGCCGAAGGTTGCCAGGTTGTCGCGGAACTCGCTGTCGGTGACTGTGATGTTCCCCCCGTCATTGATGAGCCCGCCACCCCAGCGGCCGGCCACGTTCCCCGCCACCACGGTATCGGTGATCGTCAGTACGGGGTCGGTGGCCAACGGCGCTGAGTTGCCGTTGTGGAAGACCCCCCCGCCGCCGTCGCCGACCGCTCGGTTACCCTGGATGGTACTCGCGGAGATCGAGAGAGTGTTCAAGTTGGCGATCCCACCACCAACGTCTCCCGAGATGTTGTCCTCGATCGTGGTGCCGTTGACCGTCATGTCGCCATAGTTATAGATCCCACCTCCGTTAAAGCCGGCCCGGTTCCCCCGGATCAGGCTGTCAATAACCTGCATGGAGCCGGGCGACGCATCGTCGACAATGCCCCCACCCCCCTCGTCGGCTTCGTTGTCCGTGACGGTGGTCCGTTCGACCGTCATGGTGCCGCGGTTGGCGATGCCGCCACCGAAACCGGTCTCCGCACGGTTACCCGACACCCAACTGTCCCTGACGGTCATAGTGCCCCAGTTGGTGGGCGCCGCGCGAGGGGTCGCGGGGGGGGGGCGGTCGGGGGTGTGGGGGGGGGGGGGGGGGGGGGAGGGGGGTGCGGG
>CAYPIE010000126.1:0-14755 GCA_964410665.1 uncultured Alcaligenaceae bacterium | reverse complement strand
CGGAGCTCTGCTTCTGCCTCTTCAGGCGAGCCCCGGACGTCAGTCCGGGGGTTCTCCGCATCGCAATCGCCTCTGCCTCTTTCCCCGCATCGCAACCGCCTCTTTCCCCGCATCGCAATCGCCTCTGCCTCTTTCCCCGCACCGCAACTGCCTCTGCCGCTTCGCATCGCAACCGCCTCTGACTCTTCTCCGCGCAAGCGTTTCTCCTTCTTCTGAATTCGCTTGCAGCAGTCTGGATCGTGTGTGACAATCGCAAATATTTCCTGCCTTCATCCTCCCTGCTCGTTTTCCCTTCTGCCTTGGAGCAGCGATCATGGTTCGGCTTGGCATTGTTTTGATCCTCGTCCTTGGTGTGGCCAACCCCAACGTGGCGGCCGAGCCGGTCTCGTTTGCCCACGATGTCATGGCGGTGCTGTCCAAGGGCGGCTGCAACATGGGCGCTTGCCATGGCAATCTGAATGGCAAGGGCGGCTTTAAGCTCAGCTTGCGTGGCGAGGATCCGGCTTGGGACTTTACCAGCCTAACTCGCGGCATGCTCGGTCGCCGCGTCAATCCGGCCAACCCCGCCAGCAGCCTGATCCTGCAAAAGGCGACCGCCCGAGTGCCGCACGAAGGGGGCAAACGTTTTGCCCTGGGCGACCCCGAATACCAGATGCTTCATGACTGGATCGCCTCGGGGGCTCGCGCAGACACAAAAAAGTTGCCCGTTCTGACCGGTCTTGAGGTATCGCCTACCCGCCAAATTCTGATTGACCCTAAAGACCGAGTGCAACTGCAAGTCACCGGCCGCTTTGCCGATGGCAGCCAGCACGATTTGACGCGGATTGCCGTGTATGAACCGACCACGCCTGGAGTGGTCCGTATTACGCCCGGTGGACGGGTCGAGCGTGAGCGATTGGGCGAGGTGGTCATCCTGGTCCGCTATCTCGAGACCCAAGTCCCCGTTCAACTGGCCTTTATCCCAGACCGGCCACCCTACCAGCCAGCGGCCCCCGCCAAGCACCCGATCGATCGTCTGGTGGATCGGCAACTGCAAGAACTCCGTCTGACGCCCTCAGCGGTCGCCAGCGACAGTATGTTTGTCCGCCGCGCTTATCTGGATGCCTTAGGCCGTTTACCCACCCAGCAGGAGGCGGAGACATTTCTGGCAGAGACGGCCTCGGATAAGCGTGCGCGTTTGGTCGATACCCTGCTGGCCCAGCCGGAGTTTGCCGAGTTCTGGGCCATGAAGTGGTCGGATCTCTTACGCAATGAAGAGAAGGCTCTCGACAAGAAAGGGACCAAAATCTTCCACCGCTGGATGCAGGACTGGTTTGCGAGCGACCAACCGTTGAATCAGTTTGCCGCCGCGTTGATCGCGGGCCGTGGCAGTACCTATCGTTCGCCCCCCGCCAACTTCTACCGGGCCTTACGCGATCCC
Source organism: uncultured Alcaligenaceae bacterium (assembly GCA_964410665.1). Lineage (GTDB taxonomy): Bacteria > Planctomycetota > Planctomycetia > Gemmatales > Gemmataceae > CAYPIE01. Next base: position 13,335 of record CAYPIE010000126.1, on the reverse strand, counting down.
ATGACTCGGGCGGAATCGGTGGCACAAGTCTTTCTAGGGGTGCGGCTCGCCTGCGCCCGCTGCCACAACCACCCGTTCGATGTCTGGAAGCAGAACGAGTATCACCGCTTCACCGCCTTCTTCAGCCAGGTGCAATATCGGATCGTCAACAACGACCGCAAGGACCGACTAGACAAACACGAGTTTGCCGGCGACCAGGTTGTCTATATCGATCGCAAAACGCCGTGGAAACACCCGAACACCGGCAAAGCCCTGGCACCCAAGTTCTTGGGCGAATCGACGCCACCGCTGGATGTCAACAGTGACCGACTCGGGGCTCTGGCCGACTGGGTTGCGGGATCAGACAATCCGTTCTTTGCCCGGGCGCAGGTCAATCGCATCTGGTACCACTTCTTTGGCCGCGGCCTGGTCGAGCCGAACGATGATTTCCGCACCTCCAACCCGGCGGTCAATGCCCCCTTGCTCGACTACCTTACCGAGGCGTTTCGCACGGATGGCTTTCGCCTGAAACCGACGGTGCGGCGCATCATGACCTCCCAGACTTATCAGCGATCATCGGTTGCCAATGCCAGCAATGCCGGTGACGAGGTACACTTCTCGCGGGGAGTCGCCCGCCCGTTGGATGCGGAGTTATTGCTCGATGCCATGGCTCAGGTGCTAGATACCCCAGTCCAATTTGAGCATTATCCCCTGGGTATACGCGCGGTGCAGCTCGCCTCGGTGGCTTTCCCAGCCCGAGGACGGCCGCGCGGGCCGGCGGAGAAATTCCTGAAGATCTTCGGCCAGCCTGATCGCTTGCTCAGCTGCGACTGCGAACGCTCACGCGAGACCGGGCTCATCCAGGCGTTTCAGTTGATCACCGGTGACTTGCAACACCAGCTCCTCCGTCAGCCCAATAACCGCATCGGTCAGTTGCTCGAGCAAGGAAACCCGGTCCCTGAGATACTCCGCACCTTCTACATATGGGCCCTGAGCCGGCCGCCGACGCCGGTGGAAGCGAACCGCCTCACCGCGTATGTCGAGACCCATGACCATCCTCGGCAAGCCCTGGAGGATGTGGTCTGGAGCCTGCTCAATACCAAGGAATTCTTGTTGCGTCGCTAACGGGAGGTGGCATCATGGCAAAGCAACCCCACGGACACATCCCCGCGACGCTGACGCGTCGCCATCTGCTTCAGGTAGGTACGGCAGGGCTGTTAGGACTGTCGTTGCCCAACTGGTTACGCGCGGAGCCACAGCTCACGAGCAGCTCCTGGCCAATCCGTGCCAAGTCGGTGATCTACCTGCACCAGTTTGGCGGTCCCAGCCAATTTGAGACCTTTGACATGAAGCCCGATGCACCGGCCGAAGTCCGCGGCACCTTCAAGCCGATTCCCTCGAGCTTGCCGGGCTTCCAGATCTGCGAACAATTGCCGCGACTGGGGCAACTGGCCCACCGTTATACGGTGATTCGCTCTGTGCAGCACGAGATGAAGAATCACAACTCGGCCACTTACTATAGTCTCACCGGCTATGCCCCAGCCGTGGATGACATCCGGCTTCGCGATACGTTGGATCTGTTTCCAGCCTTCGGCTCGGTCGTGGATCATCTCGCCCCCGCACCCAAAGGAATCCCCACCTTTGTAGCCTATCCGCATGTGCTCCGCGATGGCTCGGTCACACCGGGGCAACACGCCAGCTTTCTGGGCAAGCGACACAACCCCCTGTTCTTCAGTGAGAACCCCAATGCTCAGGATTTTCAGTTGCCTGAGTTAACCCTGCCGGAGGCGATGTCACTGGAGCGATTGGAGAATCGTACCGCACTGTTGCGGTTTATGGATCAGCAGTCACAGACCTTAGAGCAAACCGCGGTAGCCCAGGGGATTGATGAATCGTATCAGAAGGCGGTCAGCATCCTGACCTCCCCCCAATTTAAGAAGGCGTTTGACTTGGGCCAGGAAAGTCCGCGGCTACGCGATCGCTATGGGCGGACGACCTACGGTCAGAGCTGTCTGTTGGCCCGACGGCTGGTAGAGGCCGGGGCCAAATTCATCAACGTCTACTTGTCACGCTCTATCGGTGGCAACACGGGCGGTTGGGACACCCATGGCTTTAACAACAAGCCGATGGACCCGATTCTGAAAACGCATCTGTTGCCGATTACGGATCAAACGGTCTCGGCCCTGCTGGAGGATCTGGACGATCGCGGCTTGCTTGATGAGACGTTGGTGGTCTGGATGGGCGAATTCGGCCGCACTCCACGCATCAATAAACAAGCTGGGCGCGATCATTGGCCGCAATGCTACACCGTCATGATGGCCGGTGGCGGCATTCGCGCCGGCAACGTCTATGGCTCTTCGGATAAGATCGGTGCCTATCCAGCCTGCGGTCTGATCCGACCCGAGGACATTGCCGCAACCATGTTCGCATTATTGGGCCTTAACCCGGAAACCGAGATCCACGACCGGCTCAACCGCCCGTTCCCGATCGCCAAGGGGTCACCGATCAGCGGCATCATGGCCTGATATACCTAAGGCTTTCCAGACAGCGGTACCGTTGCCGATCCGTTTCTATAGAACAACCAGGGAATGTCTAAGGCACCGGTTCTGTAAGGGCACGCTGAGAACCCTTGAGCGGCCGCTTGGAGGCTTGTACGTTGGAGTGAGCCGGGCCGCCTCGGTGCCTGTGGTGACGCCTCTCATCCAGACCGGAGCGAACCATGTCCATGCCCGGAACTTCGCGTCATGCCCTGGATGCCATCTTCCACCCCAGTTCGGTTGCAGTCATTGGGGCCAGTGGTACCCCTGGGACCGTTGGTAGTATTCTGATTCGCAATTTGGTAGCTCACCCTTTCGGTGGGGTAGTCTTCCCGATTAATCCCAAACGCCGCGCAGTCCACGGGGTGCGTTGCTATGCCTCGCTTGAGGAAGTTCCCGAGCCGGTCGACCTGGCCATCATTGCCACGCCTGCCCAGACGGTGCCCAATCTGATCCGCGAATGTGTAGCCTGCCAGGCCAAGAGTGCCATTATCATCTCGGCCGGGTTTGCCGAGCTGGGTCAAGAAGGCAAAGCCCTGGAATGGCAGATCACCGAAGCCGCTGACGGCAAGCTCCGGATGATTGGGCCCAACTGCCTGGGCGTGATTCGTCCCCCCAGTAACCTCAACGCCAGCTTTGCCGAAGGGATGGCCCGCACCGGCAAGGTAGCGCTGCTCAGTCAATCCGGAGCCATCTGTACCTCGATCCTTGACTGGGCCAACCAGAACAACATTGGCTTCAGCAGTTTTGTCAGCGTCGGTTCGATGCTCGATGTGGGCTTCGCGGAGCTGATCGACTACCACGGCGATGATCCCCACACCACCAGCATCCTGCTGTATATGGAGGCCTTCGGGGACGCCCGGAAATTCCTGTCCGCGGCCAAGGCGGTGGCACGCACCAAACCGATCATCCTGGTCAAGTCCGGTCGGCATGAGCTTGCCGCCAAGGCCGCGGCTTCGCATACCGGGGCCCTGGCCGGTTCGGATGAAGTCGTTGAAGCGGCGTTTCGCCGGGCCGGGATCCTGCGGGTACAGACTATTCGTGATCTGTTCCATATGGCAGAGATCCTCAATATGCAACCGAAACCGCCCGGGCCACGCTTGGCCATCCTGACCAACGCGGGTGGACCGGGGGTCATGGCTGTCGATGCCTTGATGATGGGAGGCGGAGAACTGGCCCCGTTGACCCAAGACACACTGGCCCGACTCAACGAGGTGTTACCCCCGTTCTGGAGCCATGCCAACCCAGTGGACCTGCTGGGCGATGCCACGCCCGAACGCTACCAACAGGCGGTGGAGATCTGTGCCATTGATCCCACCATCGATGGCCTGCTGGTCCTGCTGACGCCGCAGGCGATGACCGATCCGACCGAGACGGCACGGCGGCTGGTACCGTTTGCTCGGCTGGACAACAAGCCGATCCTGGCCTCCTGGTTGGGTGGCGATGTCGTGCTCCCCGGTCGCGATCTGCTCACCCGCGCCGGCCTGCCGACCTTTGATACCCCGGAGGGAGCGATCCGAGCGTTTCTGCATCTGGTGCAGTATGACCGCAACCAGAATCTGCTGTATCAAACTCCTCCCGCACTGCCAGAAGGCTGGCAACCGCGCAGCGTCCAGGTGGAGGAAGTCCTTGAACGAGCGGATGGAGAAAGGCGTCGCATCCTCACCGAAGTCGAGGCGAAACAGGTTCTGGCCGCCTATGACATCCCGGTGACGCCGATGCGTGCGGCCGAGAGTCCCGAAGCGGCCGAGCAAGAGGCAGAGGCGATGGGCTATCCGGTGGTGCTCAAGCTGCTCTCGCACCAGATTACGCACAAAAGTGATGCCGGGGGGGTGGCCTTGAATCTGCACTCCGCTGGGGAAGTGCGCGAGGCCTTCGCCCGGATTCAGGATGCCGCCCAGAATTATGCCCGCGCGCATGGCATGGACCCCGAAGGAGTCTGTCTCGGAGTCAGTGTCCAGCCAATGGTCAAGGCCAAGGGGTATGAACTGATCATCGGCAGTTCGCTGGACCCGATGTTTGGCCCGGTAATTTTGTTTGGCGCGGGGGGCGTTCTCGTCGAAATCCTGAAGGATAGCGCCCTGGGCTTGCCGCCACTCAACCGCACCTTAGCCCGACAACTCATTGAGCGGACCGCGATCTACCAGGCACTGACCGGGGTCCGTGGACAGAAGGCCGTCCCCTTAGATCAGCTGGAAATGTTGCTGGTGCGGCTTAGCCAGTTGATCATTGACTATCCACGGATTGCCGAGCTGGACATCAATCCTTTGCTGGGAAGCGGAGAGGGCCTCTTCGCTCTGGATGCCCGCATTGTGTTGACCGAACCTGGTGCCGCAGCCGCCAAACTGGCCATTCACCCTTATCCCAACCAGTACACCCATACCTGGACGGTTCCACCGGCGACTGCATCGCATCCCTCCGAAGAGCTCCAGATCTCGGTCACCATTCGCGCGCTACGACCGGAAGATGAGCCGCTCATCGTCAAGATGTTTGAGAGTTTCTCGGAATACACCATTCGGATGCGGTTTTTCCGTATGATCAAGCAACTGAGTCGACAGACGCTGATCCGGCTGTGTCATTTGGACTATGACCGGGAAATGGCACTGGCGGCGATTCACTTGGACGCAAATGGCGCAGCGTGCATTCTCGGAGTCGCCCGCTATTACTTGGATCCGACTCAGGACGAGGCAGAGTTTGCCGTCGCGATCAGTGATCTCTGGCAACGTCGTGGACTGGGCAGCCACTTGATGCAGCGACTGATCGAGGTGGCCCGGGAGCGCAAGATTATGCGGTTAATCGGGGTGGTGTTTGCCGACAATGATGGCATGCTGCAGTTGGGGAAACGGCTAGGGTTCCGTGAAGTTCCTGACGAAGAGGAGGGGATTGTGCGGCTGGTCTTGGACCTGCATGCACACGCGGCTCCGAGCTGAAACTAGGCGACGGGAGGATGACCCATGGATCTGCCCCAACTCATTGACGCCCTGTCCCAGCCAGGCGTCTATCCAGAGCCCGCTCGGCAGGTCGAGACTCGCCAAACGCATATCTCGGTCGTGTTCCTACTCGATACGGTGGTGTACAAGGTGAAAAAGCCGGTGAAACTGGAATTTCTCGACTTTAGCACGCTGCAACAGCGCCACCATGATTGTGAGCAGGAGGTTCGCCTGAACCGGCGGCTTGCGCCGAGCGTCTACCTGGGCGTGGTGCCAATCACCCAGACCCCTTCCGGCGTCCAAGTCGAGGGAGATGGCGAGGTCATCGACTGGGCCGTCAAAATGCGTCGATTACCCGAGAACGCGAATTTTGCCAAGCGTCTCGCCGAAGGGCGACTGGACCGCGACGATATGCAACTGCTTGCCCAACGTCTGGCGGCATTCCATAACTCCGCCGAGACCTCCCCGGCCATCGCGGCGTTCGGTGACTGGGAGCATGTTGCCGCCAACGCCAGTGGCAACTTCACCGAAACGGTGACGCACATCGGCATCACCGTGGATCCGGAGGTGCATCAACGGCTGCTCAACCGCACCAAGGAACACCTTCATCGCCTCCGTTCCAGGATCGAGCAACGTCAGCGACGCAACATGCCCCGGGATACCCATGGCGATGCTCGCCTGGAACATGTCTATCGCTTTCCTGACCAACCGCCCCCGGATGACCTGGTAGTCATTGATTGCATTGAGTTCAATGAACGTTTCCGCTACGCCGATCCCGTGGCCGATCTCGCGTTTTTGCTGATGGATCTGCTTTTTGCCGATGCGCGTCCCCTGGCGAACGAGCTGATCCGCTTCTATTTCGCCGCGGCCAACGATCCGGACGGAGAGGAATTGCTCCCATTTTATGTGGCGTATCGGGCCCTTGTGCGGGCCAAAGTCGAGGGGATTCAAGCCCTCGAGCCCGAAGTGACCGCTGACGAGCGACGCTCCGCACAAGAACGGGCCCGTGCCCACTGGCTGCTGGCGCTGGGTCAACTGGAGCCGCCGAGGCGGCGGCCCTGTCTTCTGCTGGTCGGCGGCTTACCAGGAACCGGGAAATCGACCCTGGCCGCCGAGCTAGGAACGCGGGCGAGCTTCACCGTGCTGCGGAGTGATGTCATTCGCAAGGAACTGGCTCAAGGTGTGGCGGGAGTCGATCTTTACTCCGACGCCTGGAGCGATCGGGTGTACGATGAATGTAGACAACGGGCGGAGAGAGCATTGCTGGCGGGTGAGCGGGTGTTGGTCGATGCCAACTTCCGCCAACAAGCTCGACGGCAACCGTTTCTCGAGCTCGCCCGCCGGCTGGCAGTGCCGGTTCGCTTCCTGGTTTGCCAGGCCGATCCAGGCCTGGTGCAAGATCGTTTGGCACAGCGGGAAGACGATGTCTCCGACGCCGACTGGGCAGTGTATCAGCAGTTGGCCAGCCAGTGGGAAGAACCCGGCCCCGTGTGGACCGGTCGGATGGTAACCCTGGATACTGAGCCCGAACAGGAAGCAACCTGCGAAAGCGTGTGTGGCTGGTTACAAGCCGAGGGGTTCCTCGGACCCGCATATTCCTGGTCTGGCGAAGCCCAGGCGATTCACGACTGAACCAGCTTCGGAGGATTTATCATGCAACCGACGAGCAAGCGAACCACAGTCCTCATTGGTGCCTTGACCGCAGAGGACCTCATGTCGCCGAATCTCATTTCGCTCCGCGAAAACGCGGCCCTGGATGAAGCCCTGCATTTTTTCATCGACCATGGCTATAACGCCAGCGTGGTCATTGATGAAGCAGGCCATCCGCGGGGGGTGATCTCCCGAAGCGATCTGCTCCATCATATCGACAAGTATCGTCGGGATACCGACCAGGAGACACCGCCACGAGTGGCCGAGATTATGACGCCGACAGTCCACTCAACGCGTGCGGATGCGTCTTTGTTTGCGGTCGTCGAACAGCTGGTGACGCTCGATATTCATCAGTTATATGTTGTGGACTCGACTGGGCTGTTGATTGGGGTGATCACCCCAATGGACATTTTACGCCAGGTGGAACAGAAGTGAACCGGCCATTCCTCGAGGAATATGACGATCGCTTTTCGATCGGACAATCCACACTCTCCAGCGGAGAGTTCGGGCTGTTTGCCCGCCAGCCACTGGTCTCCGGTGAAGTACTCCGTGTGATTGGCATCTGGCTCAAACCCGGTTCCACGGCCGATGCCTGCACCCACTTCGCCGATGCCTACAAGTTTCAGGTCGGAGATCACTTGCTGTTAGCGGTGGGCTTTGCCGCGCTGGTCAACCACTCCACGTCACCCAACTTGGAAAAGGTAGACGATGCGGACGGTTTGATCCTACGAACCCTGCGGGCGATCTCCCCCGGTGAGGAGCTCTTTTTGTGCTATAGCCCCTACGCTTGTGAGCGTTTTGGGCTCGATGGTGCAGTCGCACCGGCTTGTTCAGGTCGCGTTGACCATTCCTGAATCGGGGTCTATGATCAAATCCAAGCTGGTGCAAATGACGGGAATCCGCGCAAACGGGAGCATGTGCGTATGAACACGGAGGCTCACCAGGAATCCACCCCCGCCGAACCCACCTCCGCTTTGGGTCGGATTTGGCAGATACTCAAGTCACGCTCACGCTCGACCTATCTCTGGGTGGGCAGCATTCTGCTGGCAGTTGGACTCTTGATCGGTTGGAACCTGTTCCGCAGTAGCCAGCAGCAAGCCGAGGCCGAATTGTGGTATCGGCTCGATACCGCTACCACTTCGATTGAACTCGACAGCTTGAGCTTGGATGAGGAATCTCGCGGTACGCTCCCAGGCCTACTGGCCCGACTGCATAAGGCCCGCTACGCGCTCCACGTCGAAGGAATCGAGCAATTTGGTACCAACAACGCCGAGCAACGTGCGGCGGCACTGAACAGCATCGAAAAAGCGCGCGACGACTATCTTGAAGTCGCTGATCGATTGGAGGAATTAGACGGCTATCCGATCTTGCTGGCCGAGGCCTACCGTGGAGCAGCCAAGGCGGAGGAATGCCTGGTCGGAGTACCCAAAAAAGAAGATCCGGACAGCGACCGAGGTGATCTAGATCAGGTTCGTAAATACTATCAGCAGTTACAGGAAGTGTTGCAGCGATTAGCGGCAACAGATCCGGAATCGGCGCAAACAGCTTCGCCCTGGGCGCAGGAAGCCGCGTCCAAGCTGGAGACCTTGAAGCAATCCCAAGAAGAACTCAAGGCCTGGTATGTCAAGATCAATGACTTCTTGGCTCCCGCAAAGCTTCCGAAAAATCCGTCAACTCCAGTAATCCCCAAATTCACCACGCCGCCGCAAGGGAACTCACCAGGTGAGGTTCCGACCCGCGATCCTGCCGCGAAGCCGGAAACGCCAGTCAAGGAACCCGAACCAAAGTCGAACGCTGCTCCAAGCGAGGACACGCCCCCAGCGAATCCGATGTCGCCCGAGCAAACGCCAGCTCCCAAGCCCAGCGAACCTGAGAAAACGGAACCGAAGGAAAGCCAGCCCAAGGAATCTGAGCCCAAGGAATCTGAGCCCAAGGAATCTGAGCCCAAGACTCCAGCCAAAGATCCGCCGATGGAGCAACCCAAGTCGTCGCCCTGATGGAATACTCGCCTGACCCGATTGATGTGCCGGTCAAGATCAAAGCAGCTGGCATGCGGCTCGACCACTATCTGTGTCTCTATCTGCCCGATCTGAGCCGTTCGGTCATTCGCCGCATGATCGATACCGACAATGTCTGGGTCAATGGCAAACCCTCCAAAGCCAGCTACAAGATTCGACCCCGCGATACACTCCGGGTCAAGCTGCCCGATCCCACGCACGATCTGCCCCAACCCGAGGATATCCCCCTCGACATCCTGTACGAGGATGAGTACCTGGCGTTGATCAACAAGCCACCGGACATGGTGGTGCACCCCGCCAAAGGGAACTGGTCTGGTACCCTGGTCAACGCGTTACAGTTCCGCTTCGAGGGGCTCAGTAACGCCAACGGCGTGCACCGCGCTGGCATCGTCCACCGCCTCGACCGGGATACCTCGGGCGTCATCCTGATCGCGAAAGAGGAGAAGACCCACCGACTCCTGGCCGCCCAGTTCGAACACCGCCATGTCTTCAAGGAATACCTGGCGGTGACGTACAACGAACTCGACCGCGACAGCGACTATGTCGAGGCCCCGATGCGGCATCATCCGACCGACCGCCTGCGCATGATCGTGGCCATCAACCCGCACGATGAAGAGGCCAAAGAAGCCTGCACCTACTACGAGGTGATCGAGCGCTTCCACGGCTTCACCTTTTGCCGCTGTCAGCCGAAGACCGGCCGTACCCACCAGATCCGGGTGCATCTGGCTCATGTTGGCTGTCCGATCTTGGCCGATAAGCTGTATAGTTACCGCGAAGCCTTTTGGCTTTCCGAAGTGATCGACCTGCCCGACCCCACAATGGACCAGCTCTTGCTGGGTCGCCAAGCCCTACACGCACATCGACTCCGCTTCCAGCACCCCCTCGACAATCGCTGGATCGAGGTCGAGGCCCCGCTGCCCGGAGAGCTGGTCGACTTACTCTCGTTACTGCGACACCATCGCGGGGCCAAGCGCTGAGTCGACCGTTACTCGATCGTTTCTAATCCAGCGCACGGATTCTCCGAGGAGCAAGGAATGCTTGACCTGATCACCGGACGATGCATCGACTGCGAAGGTGTCCCACGCCGGACCTTTCTGCGCATCGGTGGCCTGGGCACACTGGGCCTAAGCCTGGCGGATTATTTGCAGGCCCGAGCTGGCAATCGGCGTAAGCCAGCAGCAGTCCGCTGTATCCTGTTATGGATGCAGGGCGGCCCCAGTCATCTGGATACCTTTGACCCCAAGCCCGAAGCCCCCACCGAGATCCGCGGGCCGTTTGGCACGGTGGCCACGCCCATGCCCGGAGTTCACTTCAGCGAACACCTGCCCCAGTTGGCCCAGCGAGCCAAGCAATTCAGCGTGATTCGCGGCCATCATCCGCGGAATGGTAGTCATGGTGTCGCCGACCATCTGATGATGTCCGGTCACCCGTTCAACCCGTCACTGGTGTATCCGTGTTACGGCTCAGTGGTCGCGAAGGAACGGGGCGCTCGGCCAGGGATGTTTCCGTTTGTGCAACTCGGTCGAGACATCGATGCCCGTTTTCATGGAGGCGAAGGAGGCTTCCTCGGCGACACCGTCAACCCGTTTGTGGTCAAGAGCGACCCGAATGCCCGTGACTTCCGCGTGGCCAACCTAAGTCTGCCCGTCGGCCGGGGCGCAGCGCGGTTTCGCCATCGTTATGCCATGCTCCAGGATCTGCAGAAGTATCAGCGTAAGGTGGAAGCACGGCATCCCAGTGTCGCCGCTCGAGATGCGTTCTACGCCCAGGCCCATGCGTTAATGACCTCGAAGTCGGCCCAACAAGCCTTTGACCTGGGCAAAGAACCCGCGAAGCTCCGCGAGCAGTATGGCCGCAACCGCTTCGGGCAATCGTGCCTGCTAGCTCGCCGCCTGATCGAGGCCGGCGTGCATTTTGTGACGGTCACGGATGGCGGCTGGGACACGCACAAGGATAATTTCAACGCCCTCAAAGAGCGGAAGCTTCCCGTACTCGACCACGCCTTGGCCAGCTTGCTCGACGACCTCGGCCAGCGTGGCCTGCTCGAGACTACGCTGATCGCCTGGTTCGGCGACTTCGGCCGGACGCCCAAGATTAACCCGGATGCAGGCCGCGACCACTGGTCCTCGGCCGGTGTCATTGTCCTCGCGGGCGGGGGTATTCGACCAGGACAGGTGATCGGCCAGACCAGTGCCATGGGCGAGTTCGTCACCGACACCCCAGTGACACCACAGGACTTGGCCGCCACGCTTTATCAGCAACTGGGGATCCCGCTGCACACTCGGTATCAGACCCCGGACGGCCGGCCGGTGGAACTGGTGCCCACCGGCAAGCCAATTCGTGATTTGCTTTGAGACTATCGCCCAAAGTGCTTATCGGCGAAGTCCATGTAGTGCTGCCAGTCGGTCAACGTCACATCATGCTTGCCAGTACGCAGATGATAGCCAATAGTGCCGTGCACCGGCTTATCGGGGGGCGGCATGGTCGTGTTGGGTAGCCCTTCCAGGCCAAACAACTTGTAGACCGGGTCGGCACCCACCGCCGCCAAAAACTCTCCTTTGGGATCGGCCCACTGATCCGCAGTGGCACTCGCAATATACACGGGCCGCGGTGCCATCAGAGCCACCAGCATGTGTTGGTCGAGCGGCAGTGTCTCTTCCTTGTCGTTGTATCGGTTGAAGTTATCACAAAACCAATGTGGGAAGCTGGTGTTGATCCGTTTGACCGTTTCGCCGAAGCGGCGTTTGCTTAAGGCCGCACCACCGCAGCCGGAGTTGTTGGAGATGACGATGGCGAAGCGTTCATCGCGGGCGCCAGCCCACAGCGCCGTCTTACCCAGGCGTGAGTGTCCGAGCACGGCGACTTGCTTGGCGTTGATGGCTGAGTCCTGTTGGCAATAGTCCAACATCCGGCTCAGACCCCAGGCCCAGGCACCGATCGACCCCCAGGCATCCCCAGTGGGTTTGCTCTCTTTCGTGTTGCCAAAGAGGGGATGAATGCCGTTGGCGAAGCCATCGTCAAAATCCGGGTCCAGGTCGCCATAGTAGGCGGTGATCAGCCCATAACCTCGGTCGATGATTGCCGCGATCGGCCAACGGCTGGTGGCGACGCCACGGCTCTTCGCAGAGGGCTTGTGGTCGGTGATGCCGTCGCGGTTGGGTACCCAGCCGTTGGGCAGGCGGATGGTCGGATCGGAGTGCACCGTATGGTTGCCACGAAAGTTCAGGCCCACGAACGCTGGCACCGGTTTGTCAGCATTGCTCGGGAGAAAAATCAGCAGGTCCACCTTACAGGTTCGTCCGCCCGTCCCCCGCAGTGTCATCACCACTTGTTTGCGCATGGCTTTGCCGTCCAGGGCCATACCACGTTCGACCTCGTTGAAGTCGGCTTGTACCTTCGCCTCGGGGACCTTGCCGTAGACATGGGTTTCAAACGACCGCAGGATCTCGGACCGACGCTGTTCACGCCAGGTGGCCGCGTCACGGACGGGTCGGCCGTTGTCGAGTTGTAATGGATCCGGGAGGGAATAGGTCGGGACCTTGGACTCATCGTAGTTGAAGCCGCGTGGCTGTGCCCAGAGGGTCGTGGACAGCAGTAGTGGCATTGCCATGACAAGAGTGTTGGTTTTCATCGGGGAATCTCCTGATTGAGAGGCATAAGGCCAGTGTAACGGATCCGAACCGGCCGAAAAACTGTGACGATGCGTTGTCAAAAATGAGCACCTACGTATGACGAGATGAGCGCTAGGATGGGCCATTTTTTTCTTTTCAATCTGGCAAATCTGGAGGCGATGCCTAGTCTATTGACATTGATATGGATCAGGCTGAGTGCGCCTGCCATGTCAATTCCTCGTGACGTAGGAAGATGTCGCGTCCCCTCCCCCCGGCCTGGACGGCTTAGCGACGATCACTTCCGCGTCACTTACCTACCTTCAATGACCTTCCACGTTTTGAAAGGACTCCAACGATGCGACCACTGTGGACCGTTCTGGTTTTCACTGCACTGGTTTCGCTGTTTATCGCGACCGACGCGGAGGCGTTTGGACGCCGTAACAAAGGCTGCAACACGACGTGCGGCTCGTCCTGCTCGACGTATGGATACGGAAGCTCTTGCTCCACTGGCTACTACGGCGGTGGCTGTGGCGGCGGCTACTACGGCGGTGGCTGTGGTGGCGGCTACTATGGCGGTGGCTGCGGTGGCGGCTACTATGGCGGTGGCTGT
>CAYPIE010000125.1:0-14757 GCA_964410665.1 uncultured Alcaligenaceae bacterium | reverse complement strand
TTGGCGGCCGGCGCCTTCGGCGGCGTCTCGCTTGTCGCGGCGGCCTTGGCGGCGCCAGCGGCCGGCTTCGCCGCCGGCTCCTTGGCTGAGGCCGTTTGGAGACTCTTGGCGGCGGTATTGGCGGCATTGCCGGCGGCATCGGCGGCGGTGGCCTTGCCGGTATTGGCGGCGGTATTGGCGGTATTGCCGGGGGCATCGGCGGCATCGGCGGGGGCATCGGCGGCATCGGCGGGGGTAAAATTGGCTTTAGTGGGAATTACGGGATCTAGTCCTCTGCGACCTTGCTCCCGGTTACTCGACCGGCTCGTGCGGAATGCTTCGCACGAGCCGGTCGGCATTTCTCATGGATGTTTGTATGAATCGTCTCGGACTGCTTGGGATTCTCGTCCTGATCGGGCTCGGATTGGCCTTGTACTGGCTTCCGAATCGTTCTGCCGTGCCCGTCACGAACCACCCCATCGGCTTGCGGGTTGAAGAAGCCCTTCGCCAGTGGTCGGTACCCGGATGTGTCGTACTGGTGGTCGATCGGGATCAAATCCTCTATTTCCAGGCTCATGGCCGCCGACACTTTGCCCGTGAACAGCCACTTGCCAAGACGCATCTCTTTCCCATGGCCTCATGTACCAAGGGCTTTACCACCACGCTGCTAGCCATGTTGGTCGAGGACGGCACGCTCCACTGGGATGATCGAGTCCGTCAACATCTCCCGGATTTCCACCTTGCCGACGCGGAGGCGGACCGTCAGGCCACGTTGCGCGACCTGCTTACCCATCGCTGCGGTGTGGAGGGGCATGATTTGCTGTGGTACCACGCTCCTTGGGACATTCAGGAGTCCATCCGGCGACTTGGCAAGGTCGCACCGAGTTATCCCTTTCGAGGAGGCTTTGCCTACCAGAGTATTTTGGTCGCCGCCGCCGGCCTGGCGGCCACACAAACCGCCGGTCGCCCCTGGGAAAGCCTGATGCAAGCACGGATCTTTACTCCTCTGGGCATGACCTCGGCCGTTTGCCACGACCGCCAGCTGTCACCCGCACAACGCCCGATCGGTCATCGGCAAACTCTGAACGGCCGCCTGGAAACCGTCCCCTGGTATCCTCTGGAGACGCCAAACCCGGCCGGCACTATTCTGCTCGCTGCTGCCGATCTGGCCCCCTGGCTGAGACTGCATCTCAACCAGGGCCGCCATGCCGACCAACAACTGATCGCCGCCAACGTTCTGGCCGAGACCCACCAGCCCCAAACCCCGATTCCACTCGATGCGACCAACCGACGGCTTAACCCGGATACCAAAGCGCTGGCCTATGGCATGGGTTGGGTGGTTCGCGATCATCGCGGCCACCGTGAACTGGCCCATGCGGGCAAAATTGATGGCTTCCTGGTCCATTTGACCCTGCTGCCCGATGCCGGTTATGGACTGGCCATCTTGGGCAATCTGGAACGAACCCGGATGAATCTAGCGCTGAGCAACACGCTGGTCGACTATTTATTAGACTTACCTCCTCAGGATTGGCATCACTATTTTCAACAGCTCCAAGCCGAGGATCGACGGCATCGCCAAGAACAACTCACGGCTCTCGAACAATCCCGCCAACCCGACCAAGAACCCAGTCTTCCGCTGGAGGCCTACGCCGGCATCTACCACAACCCTGCCTATGGTCAGGCGACCATCCAGCATACTCCTGCCGGGTTGCGTTGGCAGTGGAGCTCATTCGAGCGAATGCTCGATCATCATCACGGCGATGTCTTCCGGATCCGTGATCCCCACCTACTCCAGGCGGAATTGCTGACATTTACGCGGATGGACGGTCAGGTCGGCAGCTTCCACATGGTGGGAGTCGGCCAGACCTTCCAGCGGAACCTCGCCGCGAGACCGTAAAGCTCCGGTCCCCGTCCGCTTTTTCCTTTCGTCGGCGGTCTGGTTGCGATAGGGTAATTAAGAACACACACCAACCCTGAAGCCGCTTCGTTGCCGAGTGCTGATCCATGTCTGCTGTCGTTGCCTTCCGCCAGGTGCTGTCCTTGCTTGCGCTACTGTCTGTGCTTGGCTCCGCCCGAGCCACGGACCCCCCATCGACGCTCCCGGCCGATCATGCTGCACGAATGCAGCGTGGCCTGGAGGTGTTTGACCAACAGATTCAGCCGCTGTTGCACAAGCAGTGTCTGCACTGTCACGGCGCCGCTCGCGTGGCCGGTGGGCTAGACTTGGCCACGCGTGCCGGACTGCTTAAGGGGGGCCACAGCGGCCCCGCCATCAAACCGTTCGCGGCGAATGCCAGTCTGCTCCTGGCACGCATCAAGCATACCCAGAAACCGGGCATGCCCTTCCAGCAGCCAAAGCTGTCCAATACCGCGATTGAGCAGATCAAGTCCTGGATCGACTTGGGAGCTCCTTACGCGAGCCCCTTACTGGACGCCGAAGAAGCGCAGCGCTGGACCGAAACCGTTGTGCCCGCTGCGGCCAAAGACTTTTGGTCGTTTCAACCGCTGACAAAGCCCATGCCCCCGACGGTGGCAGACCCACTTTGGGCCCGGACTCCGGTGGATCGCTTCATTCTGGCCCGATTCCAAGCCCAGGGACTCACCCCGAACCCTTCAGTGGATCGGCGGCGGCTAATGCGGCGGCTCTATCTGGATGTGCTCGGCATGCCGCCGACCCCGGCCGAAGCCAAGGCATTCTTACACGATCGGTCAGCAGATGCCGAGGAAAAACTGATTGACCGGCTGCTGGCCGACCCGCGCTTTGGTGAACGCTGGGCTCGCCACTGGCTCGATTTAGCCCGCTTTGCCGAAAGCCATGGCTTTGAGCACGATTACGATCGCCCCTACGCCTATCACTATCGTGACTTTGTCATTCAGGCTTTGAACCAAGACCTGCCCTACGACACGTTTGTACGCTGGCAACTGGCCGGCGATGAGATCGCCCCGGACAACCTGCTCGCCCTCAAGGCCACCGGCTTTCTCGCCGCCGGGGTGCACAGCACCCAGATCACCAAGAACGAGGTTGAGAAGCACCGCTACGATGAGCTCGATGATATGCTCGGCACCATGGGGACGGCCATGCTTGGCCTGACCATCGCTTGTGCCCGCTGCCACGATCACAAATATGATCCGATTCCTCAGGCCGACTACTATCGGCTATTGGCCACATTCACCACGACCATCCGCACCCAACTCGAGCGAAAAGGCGGCGAAGACGCATCGAAAAAAGAAAAAGTTCTGATCTCTACCGAAGGGCTCAAGGCCGTCCGTCTGCACACCCAGGGCCAAGACTTTTTGCCCGAAACCCACTTCCTCAAGCGTGGGGACCCCACGCAAAAAGAAGGCATTGCCCATCAGAGTTTTCTGCAAGTCCTGATGCCAACGCCGACCAGCACTGCACGCTGGCAAGAATCGCCCCCCGAGAACTGGCGCACCTCTTACCGGCGTCGCTCGCTGGCCAACTGGCTCACCGACGTGGACCAAGGAGCGGGCAGGCTGCTGGCCCGAGTGATCGTCAACCGCATTTGGCAGCATTACCTCGGCCAGGGCATTGTCCGCACCCCCAGCGATTTTGGCACCCGCGGAGTTCCGCCAAGTCACCCGCAGCTGCTGGATTATCTGGCGAACGAACTGATCCGCCATGACTGGCGGCTCAAACCAATTCACCGGCTGATTTTACACTCGGCCACCTACCGCCAGCAATCGGGCTATGACCCAGACCTCGCCTCGGTCGACCCGGACAACCGTTGGTTCTGGCGCTATCAGCCCCGCCGTCTGGAAGCCGAGGCCATCCGCGACAGTATCCTGGCAGCGAGCGGCTGCCTTGATCGACGCATGTATGGACCAGGGACCCTCGATCCGTCCATGCGAAGACGGAGTATCTATTTCACCATCAAGCGTAGCAAATTGATCCCGAGTCTGATCCTATTTGATGCTCCCGATGGCACCGTCGGCGTGGGGCAACGACCCACGACCACCATCGCCCCCCAAGCTCTGCATCTGCTGAATAGCCCACATATTCGTGGCCATGCCCAGGCGTTTGCCGAGCAACTGGTGCAGACGGCGCGTCAAAGCCCGAAAAACGCCGTACAGCAGGCCTACCAACGGACGCTCTGCCGAGCACCAACGCCAACCGAACTCGCCGAGGGCTTGGCCTTTGTGCAGAATCAAACCCAGCGGCATCACGCAAACCCGACCGCGACGACCGAAGCCTGGGTTGATTTCATCCAGACACTTTACTGCTTAAATGAATTTATTTACTTGGAATGATATTTTGAATGGGTTCAGCGATCCAACCCCTTCGAACGGAAGGGGTTGGTTTTAGACGACATTGCCGAATAGGTCCCGTTTAGCTCCCCAGCAGCCCCCAGTCAAAGGCGGAGGTGATGCCACGCCAGGTCCACCAACCCAGGCTACGCCATTTGGTCTTGATCTTGACCTTGGCCAGAATGCCTGGTCGCAGGGTGTCATCGGGGTCCAGGATGGTAATGGGGATAAGGTAAGTTTGGCTCAAGGGCGCCAACTCTTCGGGGTTCTGGCTGGGTTTGACCGCTAATGTCCCACCACCGCGGTGAGTTAACTGCAAGGGGACCTGCTCGGCATCCTTCTTGGGCAAGTCGCTCAAACGCAACTTGGCGGAGTAGATATGGTCACTCCGGCCGGCCACCAGGATGGAGACATCGATCTCTTCTTGCTGCTCAAGGTCTTCTTTCAACAGCCGGTAGTCTTCCGGGGTCACCGGCACCAGAACGCGGAAATGGCCAGGTTCGCCGATGGTACACAGCGGCTTGGTCAAGGCCTGGCTATCAAACTTTTGCCCGACTTGATCGGGTCGTGGCGGACTCATGACCCGGCCATTGCGCGGTGCCTTGACGGCTTGTAGCTTGTCGATCTCCTGTTGCAGCAGCAGGTGAGCCGCTCGATTCTTGTTCATTTTCCGCTCGGCGGTGGCTTTCTCGGTCAGCAACTTGGCATCCATCGCATCGGTTGGATCATTGCTATCGGCCATATAAGCGGAGATGGCCCGGATTTGCCCATCGGCCACCTGCATCTCCGAAACCGCTTTAAGGTTCTGCTCTTCCATATCGGGGTTGCCAAACACAGCCAGGAGCTGGCCTTTGACCACCGGTTGGCCGTCACGCACCCGAATCTCCTCCAGGAAGCCGGGAGCCGAGAGATAAACCTTGGCCTGATACTGCTCGGGCACTTGCAACATGCCGGTTTCCATCACCCGGCTGATCGGCAGCGGCACCATCAGAAAGGCGGTGACGATGGCGGTCACGATCGCAATGCTCGTCACTAGTCGGTTCGTTTTCATATCCGGTAACCGTCCCCGTTGCTTGAGATACTTCCGCAACCGATACATCGGCCAGAAGAACATCGTCCCCAGAGCCATCGTGGCCAGGCCCCAGGAGATGGTTTCCAGCTTGTATGGCTTCAGCCAGGTGGCCAGGAACCAAATAATGCTAAAGGTGATCACCCAGCGGTAGATATAACTGGCCACGGCGTAGACGACGAACAGCACCCGGCGGCTTGGCTGCATGTACGGTTCGGGCTGCTGCTCGATGCCGAGCATCTTCTCAGCGGCCAGGTTGGTGATGTATTTGTTCGCCCGCTGCCGGAGGTTGGGAATCTCCAGGAAGTCCGACATCATGTAGTAGCCGTCGAACCGCATCAACGGGTTGGCGTTAAACACAAAGGTGCTCACACTACAAAGCGTCATCAACGCCAGCGACACGTTATTGATAAACGGCATATGCGGCGTATACCACCAGACGAAGGTGGCGGCGGCCGCAATCATAAGTTCGACATAGATCCCAGCAAAACTGATTAAGATTCGCTTCCACTTGGAGGCCACCGTCCAAGCATCGGTCACATTACAGTAAAGCGCGGGGGACAAGCAGAGTAACAGAAAGCCCATCTCATGACATTCACTTGCAAATGCCTTACAGGTTAAGCCGTGACCAAATTCGTGGATGACCTTCACCACCCCCAGAGCAATCCACATATACAGCAGCGTACGAAACTGGAAGAACTCATTGTAGGTCGGCAGCTTGTCGTAGAAGGTCTGGAAGTGCATGGTCACCAGACCAGCTGCCGAGAGCATAAACAGCACGCTCAAGAGCAAGAACCAGTGGGTGAACATCCAACCCAGGTACTTGATCATCCAGTTGAGCAGGCGATCGGGGTCGATCAGCGGGATCTTGACGTAGAGGATGTTGGTCAGGGTCGCGACCCGCTTGAGCCGCCGCTGCTTTTGCTGTTGTTTAAACAGATGCTTGGCAGCATTTTGGGACTCGTGGATCACCAGCCCCGCGGTGACCAGTTGCCGGGCAAAGGACTCCAGATCCTCGAGCGTCAAGCGATCGGGCCGGAAGCGTCGCTCAAAACTCTTCTGCACCTCTTCCATGGTGTGCTTGCCATCGAGCAAGCTCAGAACATAGTACTCGCGCTCGGAGAAGCGATAGTACTTCATACTGATGGGATCTTTCACGACCTGGCAAGTTTTGCCCTCATACAGTTGCGTCGTGAAGATAAGATCCGAGCGCAGTTTCAGGCGTACCTGTTTGCGACGTTCAGCATTCTGAATCAGCGTGGCATCCATGGTGATCGTATTCGCTTCGAGGAAGGAGTCGTCCGGGTGGGGCTACCCGGGTCCGCCAACGAGTGTTGACTCGCCTGCGCACCCGAGTTGCAACGCGTGCCTACACAGTCAAGACTCAGCGCTTGGCCATAGGATCGAGTTGGCTTTCTTCGGGTCGGACCACGATGTTCACCGCGGTGCCTGGCCGCAGGAAGTAATCCCGGCCCTCGGCATACGGCTTAAACCAGCCGGGCACAGTGTTCTCGACCTCGGCCCAGACGCGGACCCGGCCATCCGATTCCACATCGGCATCGATGTAGGTGATCGTGCCTTTGAGGTCAAAGTTGATCTCTTCCTCAGTCGGCATTCGCCACACATGCACGTGGCCTGTGTCGGTCCCAACCACGACCAGTCCAGTTCGGTCTTTGCGTGGCGGGATGAATTCCGCACAGGTGGGCTTGCCCTCAATCGGGATGACCAGGCGGCGTAGCTCGGTCGGATGTCCCTGTTCGACTTCGGGCAAACGCCACAGCTGCAGGACACCGTCTTGGCTGCTGGAGGTCAGCACTAGATGCTGGTCGGGCGAGATCCGCGCGAAGCTGGTGAAGTGGGCGGAGCTGATCACATTGCGAATGACCTGTTCGGTGTGACGGTCCTTGAGGCTGAGCACATGCAACTCACCCTTCTCACGGTCGAACAAAATGTGGTTGCCATCCGCGCTGACATCCAGCTGATCGAGCTCACCAGCACGGTGTTCGATCAGGTCGCCTTCAAGCCGAGCGTTCTCAGCGCCGACCTTCCAGATGCCAATGGTGTTATCGCGAGCCACCGTGATGAGCTGGCCCTGCGGTGTAAAGTGGAGATCGGTCACCGGTCCACGGTGCACCGCCGGAAGGTGGTACAGCTTTTCCCCCGTGGACACATTCCAGACAATGACATTGCGCATGTCATCCGAGGTCGCACAGTACCTCCCTTCTGGGGCAAAGGCTACCTCAAGAATCGGTGCGGGATGGGCTTCCTTGAATTCGCGAGGCTTCTGCTTCAGTTTGGTCAGGTCAAAAATGCGGATCTTGCCGTCATCAGCACCGGTCAGGGCAAGATGTTCTTTCGCGTCAGGCGGGGTACAGTCAACCGCACGAACCTTGACCGGATGCGGCAGACTTTTGATCAATTGCCGCGTATTCCAGACGTTGACCTGTCGATCTTCACTGGCACTCAAAAACAGCGGCTCGACCCCATTAAAGCCCCGCGAGACCGCAGTGATCGGTTGTCGGTGCGCGGTGTGATTGACCAGAGGTGACTGACGAAACTCGGGTTCCAGGGTCACTTCCATGCCCTTATTCAGTAACTCTGCTTCTTCCTGGGGAAGATAGCCTTCGACACGGAGCACCTGAAGTTCTTGCAGCCGAATGACCGGTTCGGTCCCCTTGATCGCCTCGCCATTCTGCATATAGACTTTATCGACCACCCCGGACATGGCCGCCGAAACGTGATACATCTCCAGCCCACGTTCGGCCTTCTTCAGTTCGCCGGACACCTCTTGAATCCGCGACATAGCGGTGTTGTACTCGGCCACAGCATTGTCATATTGGGCTTTGGACCGCAGAATTTGCAGTTTCGATTGGCGTGCTTCGACTTCAATTTGCCAAGCGTTTTTGGTGGCCTCGACCAGCTTTTCCTTGCCCGCCGCCTCAGATTTCGCGGCTTCAAGACTGGCCTGGAGTTTCGCGACTTCCGCCGAGGCTTGCGAATCATCCAGAAGGATGATGGTTTCCCCCTTCTCCACTTCATCGCCAACGCGAAGCTTCCGATAGAGCTTGCCCGTCCGTGGATGGCGGAAGTAGTCGCTCCCATCCGCCTGTGCCCCCTCCGGCATGCCATCGATTTGCCTGCCGATGAACAGGATCTCGGTGTCCATCCGGGCCGGGACTTCCTGCTTCTGCTTCACGATGATGCGCCCTTGAGGAATGACCACCGGGTCAATCAGTCGCGCCGGTTTGAAGTTCGACGTGGACGGCTGCGACGGCTTGGTGTAGGTGAAGAGGGAAGTGCCCGGTTCGAGCTTCTGTGCCTCCTCGACGGGAGCAGAATTGCGGCTGATCGAGATCGAATTCTCGGAATCAATCTTGGGTGTATCGTCACCCTTACGGGTGCAAGCCGCCATGGTCAGGCAGCTAAGCGCCACCAGCACCAGGGGAGAGTTGCGAAATCGCATAGTCGAGACCTCGAAGCGAAATAGAAGAACTCGAAAGAGGTTGTCGGTGGCACGAACCGCCGTCTGGCGACGGGAGGAAAACGAGAACTCAGTGGGGTTGAGATGCTCACCAAGTTCTCGTTGGTTTCAACCATCGAAGGGTCAGATTCTTCGATTGGGCAATCGTTAGAACAGGAAGATCACATTGCGGTAAGCAAACTCCCAGAGCCCATAAAACAGGGTGTAGCCCAGTGCATGGACGCCACAGCGGATCTGGGTGTGCACCTCGACACCGGCGACCAACAAGTCCTCGGGGATGCGTTGCTCCTCGGGAATCTCGGGCTCGTTGACGGTGACGTACGCGTAAACGATCGGCTCGGATTCGTTCTGGTCCGTACGGTTGGGAACGGCTTCCCCGCCGATGTGATCGCGATACAGCCGCCCGACGTAAGAGTGCTTGGAGTCGCTGATGACCAGAATGTCGACTTCCAGATATTCACGTGGGTTGTCGGTTTGGAATGCCTGTAAAACATGACCGATATGCTTTTGCGGGATCTTGAGTTCGATCTCCCAAGCCCCCTTGGCGTTGCCCAGACGGAGCACCGGGTCGGTGGGGGTCACTTGCCGACCGGTCAGCTCCTCACGGTAGTTGGCACTGAGCACGGTCCATTCGGCTGGCCCCAACCGGCGTGCATTCGGATCAAACTCCGGAGCAAGCACACTGAAGTAGCCGGAGCGATTCGGATCGCCGTTGACAAGCTCCTCAAGCCGCTTGAGCTGGCTGCGACGGGCGTCCAACGTCGTGTCGACCGAGGCGAGCTGAGAGTCGATCTCCCGTCGCGCGTTGGGATTAAACCGGTTCCCCGCCGCTTTACGGGCCTGGAGCGTCTGTTGTTCCTTTAACAGCCCATTAATCTCTTTCTTAAGGTCTTCCAGCTGCTGCTGTAATTCGGGATCAAACATCTCCACCAGCGGCTGCCCAGGCCGCACAATGTCGGCATGGTTGACCTCAAATTCTTCAATCTTGCCATTGCGAGGTGGATAGATGTAGGAACGTTCTTGCGGCAACAGATTGCCATCGGCATCCAGCTGCAGGGTCGCCGGTAACAAGATCATGGCCAAGATCAAGCCAACCGCTAAGACCGACGACACGGCAATCCAGAACTTGGTTTTGCCGCCCAGGCCATCCTGCAGCTTCACAAACGGCGTCCAAACCCACTGAAACGGCACGCGCTTCATCTCGGCGGCGTTGTACAAGGCGCTGGCCGCGTGGTTACCGACCACCTCCAGCCGGGAAATGATCGGCTCGACCTGGGCGGGCGGTTCGTAGCTCTCAAGTAGCAGAGCTGAGCGTGGTGGCTTCGGGGTTTGAACCGGCTCGTTCGGCGTCTTCTCTTGACGCTCGCGTTCATCGCGGAGTGGTTCGACGACCAGTAACTTCGGATTACTCTCGGCCAGGTAGTCGTCCAGGGCATCCAGCACATCCGGAGGCAAGGTTTCATCCCGGCCACCCTTATAGACGAGCTTCTCACCCCACTGGATGACCGCTTGGAACAGCTTCTGCATCATGCGCACGTGCGTGCTGGCCTTCTCGACCACATCCGCACCGCTGACCGCCTCGACCTTTGCCTTGTTGCCATAACGAATCGCGACCGACAGACGATCGCAGCCAACCAGCTTGCGGCCATCGTTGGCAATCTGATAGGCAACCTCTTTGGGATTGAGACTACTGTGAATCGACCGGGTGAAGGATTCCAGTTGGGTCCAGACCTGCTCCTGGTTGGTCGAGGTACGCGCCGAGGTCTGCATCACATAGTTGGAAGCATACCCGGCCATCTGGACTACATAGTTCAAATAGGTCGGATGGATCCGATTATCCCAAGCCGCCTCAACACAGATCTCTAACAGCCCGACCGTCTGCTTGTCGTCGATCTTGATCGGGGCTAGGATCAAAACATACTCAGTCTTATTCTCAATGGCCTGCTGCTCACCGATCTGAATGCGACCACCCGGCTCGATCAACAGTTCCTTGCGATTCTGAAACGCAAAACGGAGCATCTCGTTATGATGCTGCCGCGCGCCCCGATGCACATCTAGACCAATCTTTTCCAACTGCAGCTGGCACTGCAGCTGAAGAAACCCTTGGGGCGTCCGAACCCAAACCGCTCCGGCAGTGGCATCGATTCCTGCGATCGCCTTCTCTAAAAACTGTTGGTAAAAGTCGGTCGGCGGCAGATTCATCCCCGAGAGACGGGCCACTTCTTGGAACGTCTCATCGATTTGACGGGTGATGCGCCTCAACGTCGTTTCAGTCGGTATATTCGGTGGTGGCACGGCAGGAATCCTTCAGGAGCTGAGAGCTGCATCGGATAACCGGAGACTGCTTAAGCATATCCTTGTGCTTCACGAATGGCAAGTATTTCGTCCCTGCCAGAAATCTATGCATGCTTCCTTGATGCAGGTTTCACACAACCCGGTTTCAATAAACAGCCCAACCATATGAATCTACAAAAGTTTCCCAAGGGGTAGATCGTCAACTCAGGATACAATCTGCAAAGATTTGCTCGACTTCGGTAGTTCCCCTGATTTGCCCAGGCCAAAGCTTCTTCTCGATCGCACCCTAGGACCCAATCGATCCATCGGCAAGCGCCAGACAATTTTAGCATGGCAGGGCTTTATGAAAAACATGTGAAATTCCCATGAAACTCTGCTCGCCGCGGCGGTGGGGTCCGAGAGTTTCTGAAGACCACGCCCAGAGGAACCCGGCCGTAAAACTCAACGCCAGCAACAGCAAAATCATCAGGCAGATCCCCCAGACTTGTCCAGTCGACAAATAAATACCATCGCGTAGGCGCATGACCTCTTTGGGCAACAGCGCTACCGATTCGGCTGGCGGGCTCACCCGGTCTGGAGCGGAGACCGGGAGATCGAGCCGAAACAACGCATCAAAACCACTTTGTTCAAACAACCGGGCCGCCCTCCCTGGCTCAGGGTGGACACGCAAGCCTGGGGGGTCCGGGTCGGGCTCAGGAACCTGGGTCGGTTGTTGACACAATGGACAAACGACTATGGCCCCGGCCCGATGGGCACCGATCCCCAGTCGACGCTGACACGCACTACAGCGAAAGCGAATCGCCGGCATCCCACGCATCTCCCCTGGACCACCGCTTCGTCTTCTGTCATCCGCTTTTCCCGCCCGCCTCGGACAGACGCGCTTTGCTTGACCTGGCTGAGACAGCCGTCACAATAACCAACAGCGTTGGCCTCGACCGCCACACTGCTGCACCAGCCATCCGCCACCCAGCAGTGCTCCTCCCCGAAGCGTCTTGCTCGGCGTCTTGCGCTCCCCTGACGGCTTCCGCTCGAACGCCCAACGCTTGCTAACTCGAACGCACCGGAGGGTTGTCATGATCCACTTCGCTCGCAGCCGCTGGTTCCTGCTGGGCAGCTTGTGCTTACTGCCATCCACCAGCTCCGCCGATGTGATCATTCTCAAAGATGGTTACACCTTGCATGGCAAGTTGACCAAGGAACAAACCACAATCGTCGATGACCTTACCGGACAACCCTTTCTGACCAATCGGGTCAACTCGCTGAACATTATTGACGATGGACCACGTTGGACCATCTACAGTGCCCGCGCCCAGCAAATCGGCGATGTCGACAATACCAATATCTTCGAGAATCTAACCCTGTACCGCAAGAAATTCATCTCCAAGTCCAATCACCGCTTACTCAAGGAAGGTCGCTTCGAAAACATCTCTGCGTTCGACCCGAAAACCTGGCGACGTCAACTGGTCCTGCGCGGCCCTCGCTACTTCACCGAGATTGAGCAACAAGTCCGTACCTTGTCGCCGCACTATGTCCGCCTCGATTCCACCACGCACCTGTGGAATGCCTACTACCTCAGTGAGGAGTTTGGCCCGGAACGGATCCGAGAATTGCTCGCCACCCATCCAAAGCTCACCGACGAAGAGGGCAAGCTCACCGCGGACGGGCAGTTCGCCATCCACGAGTTTTTCCGCCAAGCCAATTGGTATGGCTCGGCCCAGCAGGAGCTTGAGGCTCTGGGCAAGGCGTTTCCCGACCAGAGCGAGCGGGTCGACAAGGCCCAGCTAGCCCTACGCGAGCAGCTCGCGACCCAGGAGATCAATCTGATCGAAAAAGCCCGCAACATCGGCCAGCACGATCTCGCCCGCCGCACCCTGCAGATCTTCCCAACCAACGACATCCCCGTGGAAGTTGCCGGCAAAGTCACCGCGATCAAGGGGATCTACGAGACCGAGCAGGCCCACCTCAAGGCAGTCAAACAATTCCTAGGCGAACTGCCCCAGCAGATCTCCAAGCCCGAGGAGCAGTTTCTGGTCGAGGCTGCCAACGTCATCCTGGCCGAAACTAACCTAGACAACATCAACCGGCTTGAGACTTTTTACACCCTGGCCGATCAAGCCGAGCGTGATCGGGCACGCAACCGAACGGTCCAGCACGAACCCAACCAGCTGTTGGCTCTGGCCGTCTCCGGCTGGCTGCTCGGGGCCAACGCTGCCGAGACCAACGTGACCCAGGCCGAGAAGCTATGGCGCTCGCGTGCTTTTGTCCAGAAATTCTTACGCACCAATTTGTTGTTTGAACGACGCAAACTGTCCCGGGAGTATCAACAGTCGCCGTACATCTTGCCCTACGATGAATTCGCCGAGATCACCCGGCGCTTGCCACCCGCCGATCCGATCGAGATCGACTCCTCCCGTTTTCTCAAGCGCAAGACGCTGAGCACCCGCGAGCACCTTGACGGCGTCGAGTATCTTTTGCAACTGCCCCCCGAGTATCACCATGGTCGCGCCTACCCGGTCCTGATCGCGCTGCACAACGCCGGCGAGGACCCCGAGGCCATGCTCGACCGCCTGCAAAGCTATACCCAGCGCCATGGCTACATCCTCGCCTGCCCGCGCTGGGCCGGTCGCTTCGAGAAGCAGTACAAGTACAGCTCCAAAGAACATGAAACGGTCTTGGCCACCCTGCTGGATCTCAGGCGACACGTCCAGGTCGACTCCGACCGTGTCTTTCTGACCGGTGTCGTGGAAAGTGGCACCATGGCCCTCGATATTGGCTGTTCCCATCCCGACCTGTTCGCTGGTGTCATTCCCATGTCGCCACGCCCCAACTGGGATCGCCACATGGTCGAGTACTGGCGCAACGCGCAAAACTTGCCGGTCTACATCGTCATGGGCAATCAAATGCGCACCAGCTTTCGTCACCTACGCCGGGTTCTCGAGCAGTGGATGCCCAAAGGCTTTCCGGCACTCACCGTGCTGTACAAGGGCCGCAATGCCGAGTGGTTTTCCGCAGAATGGGACATGATTTTTGACTGGATGAATCGGAAACGCCGCACCATGCCCTATCCGATGTTAGGCGTTCCGGGACAAGGGCTGGATGGCCTGGAGTATCGTAGCCTGCGCGATCGGGACAATCGCTTCTACTGGCTCAGCTCGGCCGCCATCAAAGAGTCCCGCTTACTCGAGAACACCCCCACCAATCGCCCGGTGACTGCGGCCCGCCTACAAGCCAAGGTTCACATCGGCAATCTGATCGATGTCAACACCTTTGGAGTCAACCAGGTGACCATTTGGCTCACTCCAACCATGGTCGACTTTGAGCAACCCATCCATGTGCGCCTCAACCGCGAGATCGTGCTCCGAAGCCAAAAGCTGGCCCCGGATATTGCCGTGATGCTCGAGGACTTCTACGAGCGCGGCGACCGCCAAAACCTATTCTGGCAACGCATTGACTTGGATGTGCGTTGAGCCCCTCCGCAGCAAAAAAATCGTCTGCGCTGCGGAAGCGGCAGAGGCGTTTGCGCTGCGGAAGCGGCAGAGGCGGTTGCGCTGCGA
This sequence comes from uncultured Alcaligenaceae bacterium, assembly GCA_964410665.1. Taxonomy (GTDB): domain Bacteria; phylum Planctomycetota; class Planctomycetia; order Gemmatales; family Gemmataceae; genus CAYPIE01. The sequence goes on along the minus strand of CAYPIE010000125.1, from coordinate 113 downwards.
AAGCGGCAGAGGCGGTTGCGGTGCGGGGAAAGAGGCGCTTGCGGTGCGGGGAAAGAGTCAGAGGCGATTGCGGTGCGGGGAAAGAGGCAGAGGCGATTGCGGTGCGGGGAACC
>CAYPIE010000124.1:0-15107 GCA_964410665.1 uncultured Alcaligenaceae bacterium | reverse complement strand
GTTACACTCAAGAACTCCTCGGTCCCCGGCGGCGTCCAGGTTTCCTTCGCAGGCGGCACCAGTGATTTCACCGTCCAGAATTCATATATCCGAGAATATGTTGACGTGGATGCAAAAGGCCAGACCCCTGGCGTCGATTTTCTGATCCAGGACGCTTCGATCGGGTCCTCGATCACCCTCGACGTTACCACGGCCAACGATCCCGCCCTGACAGGACAATTGAGCACTTTCACCCTCAAGAACAGCTATGCGCAAGGCTTCGTGGATGTGGAATCCAACCGTGCGGTCGATGTAACCATCAAGGATGCGTCGCTCGGGTCGTTTATCGACCTCGACATTGCCGCGCGACCGGAGATTGATCTGGGATCGGTCGTCCATCTTGAGCGTTTCTATGCCAATGGCAATGTGGACATCACCACCACCAATCTGATTAGCACGGAGCCGGACCGGGCTCCTGCAGGTTTTGACTTCGTAACCCTGCGGGACTTTTCCAACAACCACACCGTCACGATTTCGACCGGGCTGCGCCAAGACACGCTGAACATCGAGCATGCCTATGTCAAAAACCTTAACATATTACCAGGTTTCGATAATGACATCGTGACGGTGAAGAACTTTTCAAGCCAAAACCTGAACATTAATACCCCCCGAGGAGCCAACATGGTAACCCTCGAGCACGGTTACGCGGCCAAGTTAAACGTCTCGCTGGGCCGCGATCATGACACCTTGAATCTGCGGAACGTTTCGAGCAACGACGTCACCATCAATACCAAGGAAGGACCCGATGTGGTGACCATCGAAAACGGCTATGCGGGCAAGCTGGACGTCCAACTCGGCGCTGGTGACGATGTGTTGAACATCTTGAACTTCAGCAGCCAATTGGTGTTCTTAGATGGGGGCACTGGCAACAACACCCTCAATCGTGCCAACTTCTGGTTTGGCAACCACGACGACGGCATCATGCATTTCCCGGGCTTCCCGAGCATCTGATCCGAACACCGCGCTTCAGCGAGCCGTCCTGGGGACGGCTCGCTGTGCGGTCGTCATCTCACCATTCGCTGCCGAGCGCGGATCACGGTGCTCACGGGCACGGATCACACCCCGTCCCTGATGCCGATGTCTTGGTGGGTTCCACCGGTCGATCCCCCTCACTCCCCTCACTTCCCCTTCGCGTGGAACTCCCCGAATGTTGCGGCGACCCCGATGGCACTGGCCCCAGTGTCCAGGCGACTTCCACCCACATTCGCTTGTCAGGAAAATTCCCACATCGAATTTAGTTGAAAAATCATTGTCTTGGCAGATTTCTTTTGCCATAATCATTCTTCGCTTGAAAAGTGCGTCTAAAGTATAGTTTTCTGGCACTCCCTCCTGGCTGGCCGACCACGGTTTCCTTCCCAGGGCATGCGAACTCCATGCGACGCTCGGCCTTGGCCAGCCACCGAACGAACCCCTCAAGCGACGTGTGCTTGTGCTTCCGTCCATCCAATCACTGGAGACCTGCTCCCATGCAATCCACCAAGACCCTCCACCTTGAAACCTGCGAAGAACGGGTCACGCCGGCCGTGGTCGTGTTCAACGATGGCAATGATCTGCGCATTGTTGGCGATGCTGAGAACGATCACATCATCGTCCAAGCGGCCCCGGGCTTCGCCGTGGTCACTGGCCTGAATGGCACCCTGGTCAACGGCGAGAGTGTGGCCATCAATACCGCGTTCGTGGCCGGCAGTGTGTTCATCAACTTGGACGGCGGCAACGATTCCGTGCAGATCGTTCAGACGGGTGCGGTGGGCAATGTCTCGGACCTGGTCGTCAACCTTGGCTCAGGCGACGATGAAGTCACCATCCAAGGAGGGGTTTGGGTGGGCCGAGACCTGAGCATCGATCTTGGCAACGGCAACGACACCGCCAGCGTGCAGAACGTCATCGTCAACCAGGACACCCTGGTCAACGGCCGCGGCGGCAACGACGAGATTATCCTGCAGAACTACCCCAACAGTGAAGATCTCCAAGTCGATGCCGGCCCTGGGCGTGATTTTGTCCTAGCCCAGAACATCTATGGGGGCATGGAAGATGCCACGTTTGATCTGCAGGGTGGGCGGGACACCCTGATCGTCCGCGACCTCTCCGTCGGTGAGGACCTAAACATCAACGATGGCCGCGGCAATGACCGGGTGCTGGTTCAGAACGTCTATTTCGGCCATGAGTTCGACGTCAACAACCCCGAAGATGGGGCCAACGAGATCCCCGGCGACACCGACTTCAGCGGGCTCGGCAACGACCTGATCGTGTTCCGAAGCCTGAGCAACGGCAACGACGGCGACAACTCCCAGTGGCTGCTCAACGAAGGCCACGACACCATGACCCTGCAAAACGTCAACATCGGTGAACAACAGTTCGTCGATGTGTTTTCCTTTGACGCGGTCGAGCTGACCATCCAGGACGCCCGATTTAACTCCGAAGTCAACATCCGCGTGGGTAGCAGCGACGACGGCAAAGGCTCCGACATCCTCATGGAGCGGTTCTATATCAAAGGGAATCTGACCATCCTCACCATCCTCGAACCGGATGCGGGCCAAGACACGGTCCAGCTGCATGGCTTTTCCCTCAACGGCACCCTCGACATCATGACCGGTGGGGAGAAGGATCGGGTGGAGATCTCCGGAACCCATGGGTCCAAGATTCAGGTCGATCTCGGCGACGGTGATGATCAGCTGATTATCCGCGACGTTACCTCGTTTGACATTTGTCTGGACGGCGGCAGTGGTACGGATGAGCTGTGTGTGATCTGTTACTGGTTTGCCAATCAGCAGATTGATGGTTTTGAAATTACAAAGTTTATGTGATCCTCGCTGCGAGGGGAGCAGCGGAACGCTCCCCTCCACGATCACCCCACCATGCCGCATCAACTTAGAGATAAACAATCGCCTTTTGCCGAATCATCAAATCCTCAATCGACCAACTCACAAACACCTTCAACCCGATTGGACGATTTCAAACGGGGATCAGCCCACCCCATAATTCGGCACCCAGCGCGTGTCATCAACCCAGCACCATCTCTCGCAAAGAAAAACTTTATAAATTGTGAAAAAACATTGCCTCGACAAAGAAAACATGGAAGAATGCTACTATTGGTTGAAAATTAATTTCTAGGAGAATTTCGGGTCTGCCAACTCCCAGTTGATGATCGGTTGCCTTTACCTAACAGATCAGAACCCCTGCTCATTTCCGCAGGTCAATCTTCTTCCAACCACCTGCGGCGGGGAACGGCTTAACCACATCGCTTTTCTGGTTCGAGGCATTCCTTCTATTTGGAAGCTCCCCCAATGAACAGCACCAACCCCCTCCACCTTGAAGCGTTCGAAGATCGCATTGTGCCGGCCGTCAATGTCACATTCGACCCCATCGATGATGTCCTGTCCATCGTCGGCAGCAATGCCAGTGAACACATCCATGTCAAAATCAGCCCAATTTCCGTCGAGATCACGGGCAGCGATGGGACCGTTGTGGACATCGGTCCTTCTGCCCAAGGCGTCGGCGACCCCCAGAATTTTTTCCTGGGAGAGGTTGAGATCAACATGAAGGGGGGCAATGACACGGTCACCATGACCAACAGTGCCATGTTTAATGGCCTCACCCTCAACATGGGCGCTGGCGACGACCACCTGTCCATCGACCAAAACTCGGGCGTCGTAGGTCCGACCAAGATCCGCCTTGGTCGAGGCCACGACCAGGCCACCGTCTACGGCCAGTACTTCGGCACATTCAAGATCTATGGCGGTCGCGGCCACGACAACATCCTGATTGGCAGCGGCGTGCAAACCGAGCTGTATGTGTACGGCGGGGGTGGCCACGACCAGGTCACCGTCCAAAGCTTGTACATCCCAAACGGCCTACATGTGAATCTCGGCAGGGGTGATGACAAGCTGGAACTCACTGGGGTGGTCACTGGTGAGGGAAGCACCAGCCAGCTCAATGGTGGCAGGGGTACCAACACCTTCGAATTCAATGGTGGCTATCTCCCGAATACCACGGTAACCAATTTCGTAGCGTAAGATCCTCACCGGATCCCCACGCTTGACGATACACCTTGTGAAACCCTCTCTGCCGAGGGGACGCGTTCTCCCCGCGTCCCAGAATCCTGAGATCCTCTCCCCTCAGGGAGCCGACCCCGCGGCTTGGGCTGGAGGGCATTCTTCCTCTTCCAGGGCCAACACAATGGCATCACGAGCCGCGGGGTGATCGGCCAATACCTTCAGGAGGCGTTGCCATAGACTGGCCCAGGCCGGATCGGTCAGCGGATGCCCTTGGTGGCGACGCAGCGACCGAGGGAGAGAGGTGGTAGTCCAGCCCGGTTCTTCCGTCCGATCCCGTCCTGGACCACAGCGCAACCAGGTCCGCGGATCCTTGCCAAACACTTGCATCTCTGCCAAGAGGCAGGTCGAAGCTCCTGCAGTTCGCACCCGCCGATCAACTCCGCTTGGGAGAACGCTGGTTGTGGTTGCCGCAGGATTGCTTGTCTCGACCCTGCCCGTCCACGACCCCATGCAACCTCACGTACGGCTTCATGGGCAAGAAAGGTGGCCCCTTCGCCGCGTGGTCATCCCCATAGGAAGCGAGCATGATCGAGAAATTCATTGTCCATGAAAAAGCATGGTAGCACATTGCGAATGCGAAGAAAAAATATTGTATAGTCAGAATAAATCTGCAATAATACTCCTGTGCTTGAAAATTACATCTTAAGCATAGCCATGCTCCTGCTAGCTTCTTTGTCTGTGCTGGTCGGTGCCATCACCTAGCAGGCCAGAACCATGCTCGACTCCACAGGTTATCCCCCACCTCTGAGGGGCAACCGTTCAAGCACAGCCTGTTTCGATTCTTTCACGAAAGGTGTCCTCCGATGCTCTCCCCCAAGAAACTCTCCGTCGAAGCCTTTGAAGACCGCATCACCCCTACGGTGACGTTTGCATTTGACAATGGCGACCTCTTGGTCAATGGGGACGGTGCCAATGACTTTGTGGCGGTTCAAGTCAGCACCGGCTATCTCAACATCGTCGGCACCGGCGTGTCTTTCAACGGGTCCGTGCCATTCGACGGGGATGTAGAGATCAATATGGGTGGCGGCAACGATACCGTCATTTTCCAGAACTCCTATGTCAACGGCGATGTCACCGTTTCTCTCGAGGCTGGCAATGACCGAGCCCTCGTCCAGAATGCCTCGGTTACTCAGGATCTCAACGTCAACGACGGCAGCGGTAACGACAGGATCGTGGTCCAGAATGTCTATTTCGGCGATGAATTTGACATCAACTTTGATGGCACCCGGAATGGATCGTCCACGGAACTCAGCGGGTTCGGCAACGACCAGTTCGTCTTCCGAAGCCTGAGCAACGGTAGCGACGGCGACGACTCGCAATGGCTGCTGAAGCAAGCGAATACCTTCGACACCTTAGTGGTTGAGAATGTCCACATCGGTGAACGCGATAGCGTGAACATAGTTTCGAACGACGCGGCAAACGTGGCGATCAAGCAATCCTCGTTCCAATCCGAGCTCAACATTGACATCGGGAACACCTTGCAACCGGGCCCCAATATTGGCTCCAACGTCCTGATGGAGAACTTCTACGTCAATGGCAACCTGACCATCCGCACCACCAATGGCGCTTCGAGTGCTGCCGATCTCGTGGTTCTCAGGAATTTCTCGAATAACGATCAGGTTGATATTCGCACCGGTGGGGGTCAGGACAACGTGGTGATCGAACATGCGTATATTGCCGACCTGGACGTCCGCCTTGGCGGAGGCAACGACTTCTTGGTTATCAATCAGGTGAGCGGCCAAGTCGCCTTCTTGAACGGCGGTGGAGGCAACAACACCCTGGCCGGCCAGTTCTGGTTCAACTCGGAGACCGAGATCGGTTTCTAAGTCGCCGCGCTCTACGCTGCAGATTCCCTCTGCCGAGGGGACGCGCTCTCCCCGCGTCCCAGAATCCTGAGATCCTCTCCCCTCAGGGAGCCGACCCCGCGGCTTGGGCTGGAGGGCATTCTTCCTCTTCCAGGGCCAACACAATGGCATCACGAGCCGCGGGGTGATCGGCCAATACCTTCAGGAGGCGTTGCCATAGACTGGCCCAGGCCGGATCGGTCAGCGGATGCCCTTGGTGGCGACGCAGCGACCGAGGGAGAGAGGTGGTAGTCCAGCCCGGTTCTTCCGTCCGATCCCGTCCTGGACCACAGCGCAACCAGGTCCGTGGATCCTTGCCAAACACTTGCATCTCCGCCAGAATGCGGGCCTGAGCGGCCGCGGTTCGGACTCGCCAACGGAACTCGGCATAACGCCGGTCTCTGCCCCCAGCGGATCGTTTGCCCCAACGTAGCCAGCGCATAAATACCTCGGCCGGCACTCCCGCGGCTTCGGCGGCCTGTTCGGGGGAAGCCCCACCACGTAGATAACTGCAAATGGTCCGCTCGATTTCCTCGGTGAACTTGACCCGGGGCATCGCGTACTCCTCTAACTATGACGCAAGGCCAGGGCCTGTTCATAAGGTAGGCTCGGCCCGATATAGACAAACCCCGCACTCAAGCGGCAGGTCGCATGACTGACCCGTTCGCCCGCATGGGTCCGAGCAAGGCTGGGCGCACGGGTCAGTCGCCAATCGGCACTCCGCTGACGCGCGGCAATCAAGCCCGGATGGGTGGTCGTACTGACCGCTCGCTGTCCCAACCCCTTCCACATGGCCGCGATGCGGTTGGACAGCCGCATCCCGATGCCAACCCCCTGCCAATCCGGCAACACCACGGTGCGATGCTCACGCCGACCCCCACCTCGCCCCAGATGGGGAAGCCACCCCGAAAAACCGACCGGTTCCTGCCCGCGACAAGCCATAAAACAGACCGCCTTGGGGTGCACCGCGTGGCTCAGATAGTGGTGCGGAGCGAATAACCCCCACGCCGATGCCGCGCAACGAACGATGTGCAGGTCGATCGAGGGGCGGGGTCGAAGGCACCTCCAGGCAAATGCCGGTTCGAGCCCCGCTACCCGCGGCAACCGGGCCCGCTCGGGGACAAACACCCAGTCGGGTTGTAACCAGTCGAGCACATCGGCATGTCCGGTCACCGCCACCAGTCGCAGACCACGTTGCCGCACGGCCCGGGCAATGGCTGCACTGGCAACTTGGGCCAACGTCCGGTCGAGCACGCTGGTGAACTCATCGACTACCGCGATCGGTACCGGCTGCATTCGCTCGACCATAGCCAGCAGTCGGGCCAGATCGACACGAAAACGCTGCCCGGTCGACAACGTGGCATAGGGCCGGATCCAGGCCGGCGGCGTGTTCAAACCCACCGCCCCAAGCCAGTGCACGATCTGCGGCAAGGACATCTCGACTGGGAAACCATCGACCACCGCCTGCTGTTCGGGCCAAGCGGACACAGGATCCAGCCAGCAATGCTCGGTTCCCGGCGGAAACAGCTGGCGAGCGACCATCGATTTGCCACTCCCGGAAGGGCCGAGAATCAATCCGATTGACCAAGCCCGCTCGGTTAGGGGCAAGTTCAACTGCCAGGCCACCGACCGCCGTGCTTGGACTGGCAAGTCAAACAGGGACTGCACATGCGCCACGCGCAGCGAAGGATGCACAGGCGTTTCCAATTGGTAGTGCATTGAGAAACTCACATATGATCTATAATAACACCTTGATTAGTCCCTTGGACCCGCGCAGCTCGCGGGGCTGGTCAAGGGTTTACAGTCATAGCCCTCGGCGAGTAATCGAGCCAGCAATTGCTCCTGCACTTCCGCCGTCGGGCAACCGACCAAAATCAGAAAACTCTGCGGCAATGCCGCAACCTCGGTGGGCTCGGGTTCGGGCAACTTGGCCGGATGGTCGGATAGGCCTTGCCAAAAGGCCTTGAGATCCGCATTCTCCGTGGCCACCGACGTCAACAGCCCCGCGAAGGTGTCCGCATCGGGCACTACCAGTTGGGCCAGTGGATCGAGGGACAGCAGTAGCTTGGCCGCCTCCTGTTCATTGACGTCAAGAACTTCGACGGTGACCAGCGCATCGGGGGTCAGCTCGCGTCGAAGATGGCCATCGATCAGCTGCAGCTGACCATCGTCGCGTTCATAAGCCAACAGTGACCGCGCAAAGCCGACCTCGGTATAAAGAGCTCGGAGTAGGTCCCGTTGGTCGTCGGGATGCTGCCGCCAATTGCGCGGATGAGGGTGTAAATCGCCGGCCCGCACCTGGCGGTGTTCGCGAATCCGATTGCGGACTGGGGAAGGATTGCTGGAATTTCCCATTTTTTCCTCTTGAACTTGACGGCCAACGCAATACGATGAGGGCATAATTTTCATCTATGAAACGATCGGGCACCCCGACTACCGATCCTAAGGACCCCTTTGGAGCGGCTATGTTGGCACGGCAGATCGGCTTGGCGTTGGCACAGCAGGTCGGGGTAGTCGGTCTGACCGTCCTGCTCGGTTGGCTCAGCGCGGTACTGCCGGGCGAGGCACTGGGAATTACCGTCTTTCCGGTGCCGCTGGCGTTGCCGCTGGTGCTTGGCATCCGCTGCGGCCGCTGGACCTTTCCAGGCCTGGCCCTCGGAGCGTTTGCCGTCATCCTGCTGCTCGGCCAGGCCTGGTGGCTTGGTTTGGCCAACGCGGCCACGGTCCTGGCCCAGGCCTGGCTTGGCCTACTGTTGTGTCGCCACGGTTGGTTGGCCCTGGATGATCGCCTGGAACGCTCCACCGACATGGTGCGGCTGATCTTCTGGCTGACCATGCCGGTGGCCCTGGTCGGCACCCTGAGCCACCTGCTTTTCCGCCACGCCCTGCTTCCGCCGCCCACTCATGCGTGGTTGTTCCAGGGCGGTTATCAATTCGTGGTTTGCTGGCTGGCTAGCTTAATCCTGGTGCCGGTGGCGCTGGTCTGGTCGCGACCGCCTACCTATCGCCGCGCCCAGCCCACCCGTACGGAACGGTTGGTCTGGGGCAGCTGTGTCATTTTTGTCTGCCAGTTCACACTCAGTAGCTTTGGTGTCCTGGGCGAATCGTTTTTGGGAATCGGCCTGTTGATCATCATGGCCGGGTGGACCGCCTTACGCTTCGAGGTCCGCGGCATCGCCCTGTTTCACCTGGTGGCGGGGACCATCGGGCTGGTCAATGCCTATGCCGGCTTTGGCCCGCTTACGGGCCAGCTTCAGGACGCCACCGAACTGACCGCCCTGGGCTTTATCACCCTGACGGTGATCTGTCTTTTGTTGTTAGCCGGCGTCCTCGCCGAGCACCGCAATACCATTCAGGATCGCCAGTTTCTGGTCGCAGCCCTGCAACACCGGCAGCGGGACCTTGAAGAGGCCAACCACCGCTTGCTCACCACCACCGCCTTACAACGGGAGCAGGCCACTCGTATTGAACAAATGTTCCAAGATCTACAGCGGAGTGAGGAACGACTGCATAAGCTTCTAGAAAACTCCTCCGATGGGATCAGCATCCTCGATGGCCAGCGTCAGGTGACGTATCTAAGCCCCGCAGCGCGGCAAATGCTGGGGGTTCGCGAAGGCAGTGACCTGCTGACGAGTGTGCACCCGGAGGATCGTGACTACGTGCAACGCGAATGGGAGCGATTGCATGAACGTACCACCGAGTCGATGGAGTGTTCGTTTCGCGTCCTCAGCCCCGAGGGTGCCCCCCGGGTTATTGAAGCGGTGTTTCGCAATCTTTTACACGACAGCACCATTCAGGGCATCGTACTCAACAGTCGTGAGATTACCGAACGTCGCCGCATGCATGAGCAGATGTTACAAACGAGTAAGCTTGAGGCCATCGGTCTGTTGGCTGGAGGGATTGCCCACGATTTTAATAACCTCCTCACCGCCATGTTGGGTGCGTTGAGCATCCTGCGACCGGTGCAGGACGCCGAACAGGAAAGCATCTTACGGGTGGTTGAACAAGCCGGTCGTCGAGCCGCGGATCTCACCGGGAAACTGCTAAGCTTTGCCCGGCGTCAACAACTCACTCTCGGCCCAGTCCATCTCGAACAAGTCATCGACGAAACAGTCCAAATCCTTCGGCGAACGATTGACCCGCGCATTGCCATTGAGACCGCCTACGCACCCGAATCGGTACCGGTTTGGGCCGATGCCGGCCAGATGCAATCGGTGGTGTTCAACTTAGGGGTCAACGCTCGGGATGCCATGCCAGAAGGAGGCCAGCTGACGATCCGCACCCGGGTGGTCGAGGTCTCGGCCAGCGAGGCTGAGCGACATAGTGGTGTCACCCCTGGACGCTTTGTTTGTCTCACCATCGAGGATACTGGGCAGGGCATGGACGAAGCGACCCGGCAGCGTTCCTTTGAACCCTTTTTCACCACCAAACCCGTCGGCAAAGGCACCGGGCTGGGCCTGGCGGTGGTCTATGGGGTGGTGCAACAGCACCGTGGTTGGATCGAACTGCACAGCGAGCTTGGCCAGGGGACGCGATTCGAGATCTATTTGCCCGCCGTTCGCCCCGCCCAGATCCGAAGCAGTCCCGGTACCCCCGAGGACACCCTCACCGATACTGCCCTGCTCACCGACACCCAACTGAGCGGTACCATCCAACCCTACCGGATCCTGGTCGTCGAAGATGAGGATCCCATTCGCATGCTGGCCCGCCTGATGCTCGAACAGGCGGGCTTTCAAGTGATCGAAGCCGCCGATGGACTCCAAGCCGTGGAAATCTTCCGCAAGCAATATCCGACCATTGATCTGGTCTTGCTCGACCGGACCATGCCACACATCTCTGGAGTCGAAACCTTTCGCCGTCTCAAGACGATCGACCCCCATGTCCAGGTGTTGTTTTGCAGTGGCTATGCCATCGACGCCGAAGAAGAGATCGTCGACGCCGCCGGCTTTCTGCGCAAACCGTATCAGCGTGAGACTTTGATCCAAGCCGTGTATCAGGCGTTAAGCAACTCCGAAGAGCCCCGGCCTAGTATGGAATGACCGGTCCACTCCCACGGGTTTCCCGGCGTAAATAACACCACTGCTGCTGTCCCTGGCGTACGACGGCATACACCCGAAACAACACCCCATTGGCATCGGGCACATACAGGCGATCGCCCGGCGTACCGATCTGGCTATCCCCATCTCGGATCACCAGTCCCAGGCTGGTGATCAACAAGTGGCTCGGCGCGACCAGACCATCACCGCTGGCAAACTGGCGACCCCGGGCAAACATCGGCACCAGCGTCCCACTCCCAGTCGCATCGGCAGGGGCCGGTGGTACCGCAGGGTCACGAAATAGGGCAAACGTGACAATCTCCCCGTTAGCTTGCCGTTGTCTAGCAGGTTCCGCTGCCGCGGCCTGCATCGGCGGTTCCAGATTGGCCCAGCGATGCCGGGCCGGTTTTACGCGACGACGGGCCATCAGCCACCTCACAAGGGATAACGCCGCCAGGGTTCGAGCAACAGTCGTACCCCCAGGGGCGGATGCGTGGGCGCAAAGCCAGGATTCAATCGGGTCTGCCAGTACAGCTGGGCCACCCACTCGGCACAGGCCTCTTGGACATCCTCGGGGATGGTACTGTAGCCGGCGGTATAGACCACTCGATAATTGAAGATGCCCCGACTCCAGCACCGCCCCGAGGGGCCATCGAGCTCACAGTCCAAGGTCAACGGATCGCCACGCCACAGGATCCCTTTCTCGGCTTCGATCCAATAATCACGAATCGGCTGCGTATGCATGATCAGAGCCGCAGGCTGCCCCCGCCCCTCCAGAGCCCCTTGCGGGGCACGCAGGTCGACACTCGCCCGTAGCGCATCCCCTGGAGCCAGCGTGGCCGTCCATCCATGCCCCAGTCCCTCGATCGCTTCTTGTACCGCGGCCAGGGTCCGATAGCTGGCAAAGTCCACGGTATCGCTCGCGGTCACGCCGCTACTCTCGCGGGTCAGGGTGAGCCCGCTCGAGCCTCGACGCACCGTGGCCCGCTGGACGTTGGGATCCTGGTTCTGGACCTGGAGTACCTGCCGGGGACCACCCACCACCCGGTCGACTTGCAGGATCGGATAGTGATCGAGCAGCAGTCCATCCGAACCATTGCCATGATGGTACTCGTCATAACTGGCTTGTCCAAAGCTACGCCGACAGTAGCGTTCCAAGGCAGAACTCACCGCGGCAATCAAACTCGTCAGCGTGGTAATCTCATTGGTCGACAGGCTAATGCGTTGACTGTCAAGGTTATAGCGGGCACGGGTAACACTAATCAGGTTGGCCATGGGTCACGACGGTGAAGGAACGGTCGGAACTACGCTCCGGCGCCTGTACGGCCTGGAGCACGGTGTCCAGCTTGTTTTGGATGGCCAAGTAGCGGTCATCCATCCGCGGCATGGTGAGGGTCATGGTGTCCATGGCTGCCTTGAGTTGGGCCATGGCATCCACCATATCCCGGCTGATGGCGGTCTGGTCGGCGATCAGCGTGTTACAGCGATCATGGATCCGGGTCAGGCTTTCGGAGAAGGTGCTGGTGATTCGGGTTTGGTGGGCGTGGCAAAGCTGTTGCAGCCCTTCGACTCGATGAATCAGCCGGTCCTCGACCGACATCCGCTGTTCATCGAGCTCTTGTTGCCGCTGGTCACGTTGTTGCAGGTAGTAGACAAACAACACAGCCATCGCCAGCGTACCACCCAGGTCGACCAGCAAGGGTATCCAATCATACATCGGGTGCATCCCTAGAAAAATTACAGCAAGCTATACAGGGCGTTGACATCGCTGGGGCCCAGCCCACGTACCAACAAGAGCTCGACGCGAGCAAACCCCTTTAGATCGGCGACAAAGCAAGCCACCAGATCATTGGCGTTGGAAAGTAACTCCAGACTTACTCCCTCATTGCCTAGAACCGCCGTGAGCGTATCGGCAAAGCGTTCGTTGTTGCCGACCGACCCCGAAGCGACTCCGGTCAGCCCCCCGAGCGTGGCCTCGACCTCGGCGAGCGGGAGTGGAATCCACAAATCGACCAGCTTCCGCCAGCCCAATAGTCGTGCCCGAAAGGTGCCATTCTCCGCCCCAGTGGCATAGGGTACCACCAAGATCTGTCGGGCCACCCGACCGGAAAGGGTGGCCAGGTCTAGCACTCCTGGACCGGTCGGTTCACTCGTGCGGGGGATCCGAATCGGAAAGCTGGTGTCGGTCGCGTTTGTGGGACGCACCTTGGCAAAGGCATCACTTTGGCAGGAAAGCATGGGTAACTAGCTCGATCACGGGTTCAGGCGAGAACACTGGCCATCTGCTCAACGGCATCACCGAAACGCGGTTCCGTGAGGAGATACAGCAGGCAGCCCAACTGAGGGTTATTTCCAACGTCGTTCACACTGGCCCGCACAAACTGGAAGCCCTCCTGCACGTCCAGTTCTGCAGCATCAAACTCAACCACCCAAAGCAGTTCCTCCTCACCAGAAGTGGCATTGGTATAGGTGTGGCTTGCTGTCTGGGTGGTTTCGGTCCAGGCACCGATACCCAACAGGTTGGCCCCCTGCTTGCGCGCGATACGGGTAAAGGCCAACGGCTTGGCATCGCCACCGCTTGCGTTAGTGGCCTGCTCCACGGTCAGGGTCACATCCTCGTTCGCCGTGCCACCGTCTTTGTACAGTAGGATGACCAGATGGTGATGCTGGGCCAACGACACCCAGTCGCCTTGCCGCGAAGCGGGGGTGGCGGTTTGTAGATCGACGGGTAAAAAACCAGCCGCAATCTGGGCTTGTTCAAGAAAACGCATCCAGGTACTCCAAACAGGGAAAGACTTCGCGAGTCCGCCGTCACGCCCGAGTTTCCAGGGTGACAAAACACGATTGGGTATTGCTGCCTTGATACGGCGTCAGCGGCGCAGCCCACCAGGGTTGGCCATCCATGCGGAAGATCAGACGAAAGGCCATTTCGTCATAGTCAAAGCGCAGATGCATCGACATCGCGGACTCGATCATGCCCTTACGGATGGTGATATACTGCGACAGATCGGCCAGGATAATGTCACCCTCGGTCCCTAAGCTCGAGCACCACTCCACCGGTACGAGCGGCCGGCCCATCAGGGTGGCATACGGTCGTTCGGCAAGGCCTCCTGGGGGCAGGTAGGTGACCATCCCACCGGTCCCCACGCCCAAGGTCATGGTAAATAGCTGCGGCTCAATGTCCTGGTTGTGCAACCACACCGCACGGGCTCGACAGGGGGCATACAGCCGCGTCCACATCTTGACCATGTTCTCGGTGCGCAGCGTGGCCGCTGCTTGGCTCGGCTCCTTGGCCACAGTGACCCGACAGCCGGCATTCAAGATCCCCAGGGGTTGCCCGCTGCCGCTGCCACGAACGATGGCATCACCGATCAGGAAGTTGATCTCATCCGAGCCAACCCGGGTCAAATATTGGTCCAGTGCCAACCCTTCCACATCGGACATCAGCTCGTCGGTAACATGCACCAGGACCGCGATCTTGTGTAAGTTGAGCCGCAAGCGACCGAATCCGGGCTTACTGGTGCTGATCTGGTCCCCCTCTTCGAGCCAGTACCCCCGCACCCCACCATGACGACGGCCATGCTCACGCGAAGTCTCATGGTTGCGTGGAAACACCAGCGTATTGCCGGTCACGCTGTACTGTTCGGTTCGACCCAGCAGCGTGTCTGGCTGCTGAATCCGCTCTAAAATACGCTGCGAGAACGCCGGCGGGACCAGAAAGCCCCCCTCCGAACCAATCGGGTTGCCCAGTCCGGATGGCGATTTGGCCATCAAACGCACTAGGCGTTCATCGGTCTGACCCGCATGATGCGAGGCCGATTTGACGGCGAGGGCAAACTGACCGAAATTGCCGAAGCCAGCACTCGCCTCCTCGTCGGCTTGCTCACGCACTGTAACGATGGGCGAACTCTTCCGCGGCGCGGGACGAACCTGTTCCAGGGCTGTATCCACCGCCCGACGAATCCCCTCATTGAGGGTTTGTTGCAAGCTTTCCGGTAAAGCAGGAGTCGTCATGGGCTGTTCCTCCAGGTGGGTCAATGAATAAATCCATCGTTTCTAAGTAGCGCGGGGTCACCCCGGGACTCGCCGGAAGAGGCGATTGCGCTGCGAAGCGGCAGAGGCAATTGCGATGC
>CAYPIE010000123.1:0-15228 GCA_964410665.1 uncultured Alcaligenaceae bacterium | reverse complement strand
GGCCCAACGATCCGCTCCGCGTCTATCCCGGGCTGAATCCGAATCTCAATGCCTACATCGAACTCTCCAACGAGGTCTGGAACCTGGCGCCTCCTTTTGGGCAGACCCGGCAAGCCGATGATGATGCCGTGGCCGCCGGCCGGAGCGGCTCGCCGGAGTGGGACATCATCAACTATGATGGCACCTTGAACACCAACGACCCGGGGGGATACGACACCGCCCAATTCAAACGCTTTGGCCGCTGGTATGCCCTGCGAACGGTTCGAATGAGCGAACAGTTTCGCAGCGTATTTGGCGACCAGATGAACGAGCGGATTCGGCCCCTATTGTTCTGGCAGTACAACAACTTCAACGACTCTGCCATCAACGCGCTCAAGTTTATTGATGATTACTTCAACAACGGCGATGGCCAGCAGCATGTCAGCGACCCCAAGCCAGTGGATTACTACCTATGGGGTGCTGGCGGAGCCTCCTACTACGGCAGCAGCAACCCACAGGGCCGGCTGACCAACGATCCCATCATCAATCCCAGCTTCGAGGGGGGACACGCCCTGCCCCTTGGCCAGGCCACCCCACGTCCGCAGACCATATCTGGTTGGACGTTCAGCGGCAACGCTGGGGTGTATGGGTACAACCCCGCGGGGAACTCCCCGTTTAGCTCCGATGGCTACCAATTCGGTGACAACGGCAATCTGTTTGCACCAAGCGATGGCCATTATGCTGCTTACGTCATGCCTGGCGGTTCCTTCTCGACCGAGATTACCTTTGACGAGCCAGGACGTTACGCCATCGGCTTCGCGGCTCAGGGTTCCCACGGGCTCCCACTCGATTTCTTTGCCGATGGCGAACGGATTACCCCACGCTATGAGGATTGGCGGGGCGTTGGCGAAGCGGATGCGGCGAACGATGCCAAACCCTTCGCATTCGCATTTAACCTAAACTTCGGACAAGGCTGGGATGACGGACTGACCACTGCCAGCTTTGTGGTCGATGTACCCGCAGGTGGGAAAACCCTTACCTTCGCGGTAGTAGCCGACCCAGTCACCGCCAACCCTGGTGCATGGAACCATCAGGATCAATTGCAAGATTACATGCTGTTTGATGAGTTCTATGTCGGTAGCATCGACCGCATCTTTGAAGGATTCTCCGAGCTATCGACTGGGCAGGCCAACGGCCAAGTCGGCACTAGTAGCTGGGAAGTCGATCGGAATGAAATCGCCCAATATGCCCAGGCCTACGGACTCGTCCCGGTATCGTATGAATCAGGTTGGTCGTTGGGGGGCGACAGCGGCTCGAGTCCCCTACAGAACTGGGCCAAGTTCCGTGACCCGCGTACCCGCGAAGTCAACGGCGTCGCCATCGATATCCACAACCGAGCTGGCTACGGGGGCGTGGCCTACGGGGTCTACGCGCAGTGGCGTGACTACGAGGTCGCCAACGCCGCATCTTCAAAACTCCGGCAGAGCTTTGTCGACTCCAACAACCGCCTCCCCAGGGAGACGACAAACGGCATCGCCGTGCCAAGCAACTTGTCTGTCGCCAACCAGTCGCTGGCCTACTACCTCCAGTGGGGTACCTGGCGATTTGCACGGGACGCGGACGCGACGCTTTCGTCGCAGGAATGGCGGATGTGGAACATCGTCGTTCCAGAGACCGGCCATTATCGCGTTACCGCCTTGGCCAGTGCAGGCGGAACCCTGGAGTTACTTCTGAACGGCTCGACCCCCTTATTCGTGGGCGCGAGTGACTCGGCCCCCAGCGAAACGGTCTGGTTGACCAAGGGTCTGCACACCCTTCGGCTACGCGCAAAAGCTGGCCAGTTCACGCTCCACCATGTTGTGGTGACCTCGAACGTACAACAACCCTACGGCGGCGTGACACATGATCTGAACAACGGGAAGTTAGAAGCGGAAGA
This sequence comes from uncultured Alcaligenaceae bacterium, assembly GCA_964410665.1. Classification (GTDB taxonomy): domain Bacteria; phylum Planctomycetota; class Planctomycetia; order Gemmatales; family Gemmataceae; genus CAYPIE01. Next base: position 13,313 of record CAYPIE010000123.1, on the reverse strand, counting down.
CTATGACCTCGGCGGCCAGGGCATCGCCTACTCCGACAAGCACGAGGGCAACTCCGGGGGGGCGTACCGCCAGGACGGGGTCGACCTGCAGCCTACCAGCGATCAGGGCGGTGGACAGAACGTCGGCTGGATCACAAACGGCGAGTGGCTTGAATTCACCGTCCATATCTCCGCCGGGACCTACACCATCGACCTCCGGGTCGCCACCGCCACCGCCGGTGGCCTGATTCGTCTCCTGCTTGATTCCAAAGAGATCGCCATCGCCGAAGTCGGCAATACTGGCGGCTGGCAGAAATGGGAGATCGTCACCAGCGACCCGTTTACTATCCCGGAAAACCTCAACCGTGCGGTCCTACGCATCGAGTTTAAGGGCAAGGACCGCGTCCTGTACAACCTCAACTGGGTCGAGTTCCACAAGCTCAACCTGCCACCCGCTGAGGATCAGCAACCCTTCAACAGCATCGCCCCCGAGGTCACCGATGGTCCGATCCAGGCTGAGAACTTCGACCGTGGCGGTCAGGGTATCGCGTACAGCGACACCGATAGCGACAACCCCAGTACCTTCTTCCGACCCGATCAAGCCGTCGACTTGCAGCTTACCAGCGATCAGGGCGGCGGACAGAATGTCGGCTGGATCGCAAACGGCGAGTGGCTCGAGTACACTGTCAATATTGACCCCGGAACTTACCAAATTGACTTCCGCGTAGCCGCCGCCCCCTCGACGCCCGACGACAAAACGATTCTAGTCAGTCTCGACGGTCGGGAGCTGGGCAGTGTAGATGTCCCTCGTTCCAAGGGCTGGCAGGATTGGATCACCGTCACCTTCGAGGGCGACCACGTCGCCGAGCGGCTGGAGCAGTCCATCCTCCGGTTAGAGTTTGTCCGCCCCGGCACCGACGCCTACCTGATGAACCTCAACTGGATCGAGTTCCGCAAGAGCGCGTCCCAATCCGTAACGTCTCCAAGTGGATTATCCGTAACGGCACCCCGTCGAGGAGGGCCGGCAAACTCCGGGTTCGATCGACTGATTTAGCGTCCTCATGCTAGTATCGCGTCAGCTCTCCCGGAGCAAACAAGGATCGCGACCCAAAGAATCTTGCTCTCATCAAGGAAACGGCCCAAACAGGTTCGGCTGCATGCTTCCATGGGTTTCGGTTGCACTGCACAAAGTTGACAGATTATCCATATACTTTCAGATATTGGCACGAACCCTCGTCGATAAACGATACGCATTATCGACATTGATTATATGATCACAGCTCACTATTCCTCCGTTTGCCTCGCCTTGGCGTCAGTATGTGTTATGAGAATGCGAAGTTTCGGCGGACCTATTGGCATGAAAAGCTAGCAGCTTCGCTGGTGAACTTCACAATCGTCCTGACTGGGACCGCTTGCATCTGTCTTCCCTGCGGATACGACGGGATCCAGTCAAAGATTGTGTTCCTGGCGGTTTCGCTGGCATACTTACTCGCGGCCTTGCTGCCAGCGGATCACCGCTCCGTCGGCATGAAGCTCGCCGGGGTACACTGGGCGGAGTCGTACTCCCGAAGCCGGCTACTGGTCTATGGACTGTTTTACTTGCTGAGTTTCTCCACGGTATTGTTCTACCTTTGGTGGCCTTTCGACCTGCTGGTAATCAATTTACTTCTCGTGCAAATGCCATGTATCTTTCTCACCGGGACCACGCTGCACGGTTTTTTGAGCGGGGGAATCCGCACGGTCAAACGATTACCGATTCATTAAGTGATGGGATACTTTGTTCGACATTGCATTGCCTCGTCGGTTGAGCCCTTCTTTTGGCTCAGGTGGTCCAGTGCACAGCTGGTCTCGTGGACGGCGCTGATTTACATGCCTCGAAGCTCGATGATCACCCAGGATGTTCGCTAATCGGATTGGACAGGCTTTCGAGTTTTCGGCATGATAAATCGCATGATGACCAGCTCGTGCACAAGCTGGACATGAAGCACCACAGAGTTTGTATTCGTTCGCTCCCCGCTGAGCCAAGGGTTATGCCTACCTCGCACCTGTTGATTGTCGACGACGCCATGATTATGCGTAAACGCATCCGCAGTATTGCCCTGGAGGCGGGGTGGCAGGAGATCACCGAAGCCGGCGATGGAGCACAGGCACTCGACCTGTACGAACAAGTGCGTCCTAGCTTGGTGACCATGGATATTGTGATGCCGAATCTGGATGGCGTGGCAGCGCTCAAAGCCATCCGAGAGAAAGACCCGGCCGCTCGAGTGGTGATGATTAGTGCGGTCGACCAGAAAGAAAAATTGACGGAATGCATCCAATCTGGGGCAATCGATTTTATCGTAAAACCGTTTGATAAAGAACGACTAAAAAATTTGTTTGTTCGTTACTTACCCATTTCGCAAGCTGGCTCCAGGGATTCCACGCGTGGCTGATCCTGCAGTACGCATTTTGGTCGTCGATGACTCGGCACTTTATCGCCAGACGCTAACACATACCCTCCGAGAATTACCGGGTGTGGAGGTGGTTGGGAGCGGCAAAAATGGTTTGGATGCGCTCGCTCGGATTGAACAACTCGATCCGGACTTGCTCACGCTTGACGTGCAGATGCCCGATATGGATGGAATCACGCTTCTGCGCGAGATCGCCGCACGCCGCTTACGTCCGCGGGCCATCATGGTCAGCAGTTTGACCGCGGAGGGAGCGCAAGTCACCACCGATGCCCTCCTGGAAGGTGCCTTTGATTTCATTTTAAAACCTGCACTGGGGAACCCAGAAGCCAACCGAGAGTATTTACGGACTCAGCTCGAGGCCAAGATCCGAGCCTACCGAAGTGCTGGCAGTCGGTCCGCGAGTTTGCGTCCACGGGAACCAATGCGCTCGCCGGATGATTCGCGAGATTTACCCCCGGTCAGTGCCCCGTGTCAGATCGTCTTGGTGGGCACCTCTACAGGTGGACCGGAAGCATTGAAGCTCGTTCTGCCACGGTTTCCGAGTGACTTCCCGATCCCGATCCTGGTCGTGCAACATATGCCGGCACAATTCACCGCGTCCTTGGCAAGCCGACTGGATGTATTGAGTGAGGTTCGGGTATTGGAAGCGAGTGAGGGTCAAGTGTTACAGCCGGGCACGGTTTCCATCGCCCCGGGTGGGTTCCACATGAGCGTGACTGGCGATGAGAGCCAGCCACGGATCCAACTGAGCCAAGAGCCGCCATTGCACGGGTGTCGACCGGCTGTCGATCCTTTATTTCTCACCGCCGCAGCGGTGTTTGGCAAAAAGACCTTGGCAGTTGTCATGACGGGGATGGGCAGGGATGGAGCTGCCGGCGCGCAGGCGATCAAGCAACGGGGTGGTCAAGTGTTTGCGCAACATGAAGATGGGTGTAGTGTGTATGGCATGCCCAAAGCGGTCGTCGACCTAGGGCTTGCAGACCGCGTCTTGCCGCTCGCGAAGCTGGCACCGGCCATTGTTCGTCACGTCAAACGTAGCCGGAGGGGCTGATATGGCCCAGTCCGCGAATCCGTCGATCTCGATCCTGATCGCCGAAGACTCACGCGTTCAGGCTCGACTCCTTGAAGGCAAGCTTGAGCAAGCAGGCTACCAAACCGTCATCGCCGAAAATGGTGCCGTGGCGCTGGAGCGGATTCGCCAGCAACGTCCCGATCTAGTGATTACCGACATCGAGATGCCGGAAATGACCGGCTATGAGTTATGTCATGCCATCAAAACCGATGCAGCATTTCGTTCGATTCCCGTCATCTTACTATCCACTTTGTCCGATCCCCAGGATGTCATCGAAGGCTTACGGTCTGGGGCGGATAACTATGTCACCAAGCCGTATGATCCGGATTATCTTCTCGCTCGGGTGAGGGATCTTCTGGCGACTCCGGTGACCGATGAGCATCCCAATCACGAACAACTCAATGTACATCTGGGTGGCAAGGATTTTTCCATTCAGGCCGGTCGGCAACAAGTGTTGAACTTACTCATTTCGACCTTCGAGAACGCTGTCGAGAAGAATCGCGAGTTGATGCGTAGCAACGAAGCACTCAGTGATGCCAAAGCGCAGCTGCAGGAATGGAACGATCGGCTCGAACAATTAAATCAGCGGATGACCCGCGATCTCCACGCGGCCGCGAAAGTCCAGCAGTCGTTGTTGCCCCGGAGTTTGCCGCGGACCGAGCGGATCCACTTCGCCTGGAAGTATTTTCCCTGTGATGAGCTCGCCGGCGATTTCTTAAACTTCTTTCTGCTGGATGACCGTCACCTTGCTGCGTTTGTGGTGGATGTCAGTGGCCACGGCGTGGCGTCGTCACTGCTTGCCGTCGCGATCGGCCGCTTGCTCAGTCCCCAAGCATCCGCAACTTCATTATTGATCCGACCCGGCGATGACAAAAAGTCGTTGCAGGTCACCCCACCTATTGAAGTCGCCGCGGAGCTCAACCGTCGCTTTCCGATGGAGGAGCAAAACGGCCTCTACTTCACGATGACTTATGGTGTGCTCGATTTAGAAACCCTACGCTTTGACTTTGTCGGTGCCGGCCATCCACCGATTATTCACCAAACAAAAACTGGGCAGCTGCACATGGTGAAGAGTGCGAGTATCGCCGTCGGCTGGGTCCCGGATATGCCTTACGAAGCACAATCGGTCCAGCTGGATGCAGGGGACCGCCTCTTTCTGTATTCCGACGGTATACCCGAAGCGATGGACGCAGAACTCAACCAATTTGGCGACCGCCGGATGTTGGAAGTCTTGGAACTCGGCAAACAGCGGCCCCTGGAAGCGACGGTCGACTTGCTGTCCCGCTCGGTGCAACGATGGTGTCACCAAAAGGGGCCTCGCGACGATGTGTCGATTCTCGGGCTGGAAATTATCAAATGATTATTTGAAAGCACTGCTTTGTAGCGGGTTGTTTTCACTTTCGCCTCGATCATTTGATCAAATCTTGCGTAACCGGACGTTTTTCTCACCATCGTCTCGCGGAATCGCTTCCTCGCGGCGGTTTCCCAAGCTATTCTCTGAGATGGTCAACCTCCCGTTTGGCTTCCCCGATCGCGTTTTCACCAAGGAGGTGCCTTATGTCACAGAGCAATCTTGCTGCGTTGCGATCCTGTGCTGTGGGTTATTGCCGCTATTGTGATGTCACTGTGCCGACACGTCCACGCTTGGGTCCACGAGCAGAACATCTCTTGACCATCCTGAGCCTGGGCATGTGGCGTTTTCTTTGGGGACACGTTCCTGACTGGCTGGAATTACCGACGCATCGGTGCCTTCACTGCGGTCATCCGGTCCGAGTCCATCGAGTGTTTCGCTAGACCAAGGCGTCCCGTACAGCCCTTGATCGACTGGCAACGAAGAAGCGGAGGGACAAGCAGATAGCTTTCCCCTCCGCTTCGTGGTTTGGCCAGGAGGTATCTCTTGGGGAGATACCCGTCTTAAAAACTCATGGGATCAACGGGATTTGCGGTACCACTTGCCCAGCGGCAGCCTGTAGCAATAAGGTCACATCCGAGACCGTGATCCGAGAATCTCCATCAATATCGGCGACCAAACGCGGATCGATCAACGGTAAGGCCCGAAAGCCCGAATCCTGACCCGCCGCTAATTGCAACGACTCGGTCACATCTTCGACGTTCAACACCCCGCCATTGGTGACATCACCAAAGTAGGCCGAATTGTGGACTGCCGCATCCCCCTGCCCTTGCATGGCCCCTTGATTGATGCGGACGTTTTGTACTCGTAGCACATGGCTCAAACCGAGCGCGGCTGTGTCCGGCACCGTGGCCGTCAAGCGTACAAACGCCAAGTTGGTACCAGTTAATGCTTCAGGGCTCAGAAACGCCAGGATGGCGCGTCCAGGCGTGTTATTATCCAGCGTAACGTTTGCACCGGCAGGGAGCCCAGTCGCAACACTTGCCGCAGAGATACTCAGCAAACTTGGATCGTAGGTGATCTCCAGGATAACCTCACGCACATCCGTCGCATCGCTCAAGCGCAACGGAAGACCTATTTGGGTGTTGGGGATGTTGGCCGTCTGCCCGGGTCCACGGGCAAAGTTGGGCAAGGTCACACTCACCGCAGTAGACTCGGCAATGGTGAAGCTGGTGGTAAAGTTATCCCCTTGCATACCATTCCCGTTGCCATCGAGGAGGTTGCCATCAATATCGACAAAGCCATTGATATCGCTGACCAGCGTGAGCGTGTAATCCCCAGGTGCCAACAGACCACCGGAAGCGACAAAGGTAAAGTTGCGGCCTTCCGCATCAGGGACGAGGGAACCAACGACGGGTTGGTCATTCGGGCCGACCAAGACCAGATCCGGACTACCGAGGTTCCCATCCTCATAGAGGTTCAACCGGTCGAGATCGACCGTCCGGTTGAAAGCAAACTCAACGCCGGTGTTCGTGATGGTCGTGTTAATCACCTGGAACGTTGACGGGGTGCCGGCAATCGAAAAGACGACATTGAGTTGCGGCCTCCCTGTGATAATGTTGTTTTCGGAAGACAACCACACCACATTGTTGCCCCCGGTAGGGGTGAACCCCCAACCATAATTGGGCTGACCATTGCTCCAAACTTGCAGATCCTGGGTTACATCAAGGGTCTGCACCCCGAGCGGTGCAGGGAAGGTCTGGAGCACCTCGGTGGCTTCCGTACCATCGCCTTGGATCCCACCCGTCGTGTTAAACGGAGCCTGGCCGAGTCGCTCCCAGCTGATACTCGCTTGTTCCCAAGGCTCAAGCATTCGGTGCACATTGACCACACTGCCCGGTCCGATGACAGTCAACGACAGGTTGGCCGTGACGATCGTCGCTCCAAAGGGGATCTGACCCGCGGCGTCGCCAAACAGATTGCCGAACTGAAGCAAGCCATGGGTCGCACCCCCGGCAACCGAACCATCAATGGCAAGCTCATTGCGGTCACGGGTCTCCGCTTCTCGCGTCAAACCAGGTACCTGAAGGTCGACGTCAAACGCCCCACTCGGCCCCGAGTTCAGCACATCGAGCACCGACAAGTTCGCTGTGACCGGGAACCCCGGTGCCAGAGGACCATTGACCAGGAGATCTAATGCATCATCAAGATTGCTTAACTCAGTTCCGGAAGCGGCCTTGAAGGTGTTTGCTTGGATGATGCCCTGGATGCCGATCCCTTGACTGGCGTCACCGATCAGGCGAAAGTCGGCATCGAAATCTGACTTCTCGCCGGGTGCATAGAAGAACTCGCCGCTGGAACCCCCACTACGCTCAAAATACAGAAACTCAAAGGCATACTGCCCGGCTGCCAAGGTCTGCACCCCTGCCAAAGTGATGGTGGGTGACTGGACACCAGGGGTGATGATCAGAATCTCATCGGCCTCGAATGCCCCGTTTTGGTTCAAATCCACCCGTAGACGATTCCCATCATCGGAGTTGACTCCAAATGTGTAATCGCCAGACTGGTCGACCTGGAGCGTGCCTCTGGCCACAAACGCATAGTCCTCGACATCAACCGATGCACTCGTGGGATCGGCATCCTGGGTAGCGGCATAGGCCAGACCGATACCGGTACCATCGACGCGGATTTCGACCCCCTGCTGATAGACGATCCCCATGGTTGGAGGTGGGGTAATCAGAGTGTAAATTACGTTGAGTTTTGGCCGACCGAGCGCGAGCGGATTCTCCGAGGATTCCCAGCGGACATCGTCCGGCCCCGTCGGGGTGAAACCCCAGCCGTAATTTGGCTCACCCGCGAACCAGGCGCGCAGATCATCGGTCACATCGATTTGCTGCTGACCGAGGGAACCGGGCAACAGCCGAAGAGGCGCGGTCGCATCCACATCGTCACCCTGAATGCCCGGTTCATTATTGAATGGTGCAGTGCCGAGTGCGTTCCAAGTGATGCTCGACTCTTCCCACGGTTGCAGCATGCGATGGACGTTCACCGGGTCGCCCGCATCGAACACATCCAACGTCAAGGTCGCCGCGACGATGCTGGCATCGGCAGGGATCTGGCCGGTCGCTTCGCCGATCAGATCGTTCAACTGAGTCAGACCGTGGCTGGCTCCGCCTTCCACCTCGCTATCCACCGCGACGCTCAAACCATTGCGGACGCTATTCTCACCGGTGGCACCCGGCACGGGCAGATCGACGGAGAATTCCCCAGTTCCCCCAGAGTTGTATAGATCGAGTACCGCAAGGGTGGCACTTACTGGAAATCCAGGGGCTAGCGGCCCATTGGCCACTAGGTCCAAGGCTTGATCGGTGTTTCGGATCTGCGTCCCTGGTGCTGCCTTGTACATCATTACATCGATGTCACCATTGACGCCGATCCCCTGACTGTCATCGCCAATCAGGCGGAAGTCGTTATCGAAGCTACCCTTGTCCCCGGGAGCATAGAAAAACTCGCCACTGGAACCACCACCACGCTCCCAAAACAGGAACTCAAAGTCGTAGTTCCCCGCGGTCAAGTTTTGCACCACGGAAAGATCCGTGGTGGTACCCTGCGGATTCGGCTTGGCGATCAGGATCTCGTTGTCTTCGAAAGTACCATTCTGGTTGATATCAATCCGGAGTCGGTTGCCATCATCGGTATTCACCCCGAAGGTAAACGCGCCATCTTGGCTTACTTGAAGCGTTCCGGTAGCAACGACAACGTAATCATCGATGACCACCCCTGCGTTGGTCGGGTCGGCATCCTGGGTACCGTTATAGACCGCGCCGGTGCTGGTACCGTTCTCGAGGATAAGGGAATTCTGACGATAGACGGCGTCCGTGGCCGCACCGGCAGTCAACAACGTCCAGGTATCGGGATCGCTGATTCCAAACGGATTCGCCCGGCCATTGGCGTCGGTCAATGCACCTTCATTTATCAACACATAGAATACTGTTCGATCTGATATGGTTACCGTACGATCAATGCTCACCTGATTGCCATCGACCTGGACGCGATTGGAGCCGATGGCGATCGACTCGATCAAGGCGTTGGTAAGAAAATTCCGAATCTCGATGTTGCCGGTCCCCTTGAGAACGGGTTCATCAAACGTGATGGTCAGATCGGTATCCGGATCTACATTCAAGGTATTGTCCGCCGGAGCAAAGCTCACGACCGAGGGAGGTGTAAGGTCGCGCGTACGGAATCGCAAAGCGGTAGGATCCGTAATCCCAGCACTGGGATTGCCCACCAAGCCAGAGCCACGCACCTCAAGGTTGTCGAGTGCCCACCAACCGTCAAAGTCAAAGTCGACCAAGCCAAAGCGGAACTCCGCGGTGTCGGTCGCAGCCGGTAGTGCCACCGTATAGCTCACCGTCTCATCGATTCGATTCAAGCTTGAGGCACCGCCGCTATTGGCAGTGGTGTACTCATCCACGAGTTCCCAAGCACCACCATCAAAGCGGACTTCGATTGTTGCCCGCATCGCATCCGAGGGTAGAAACGTTGAATTGAAGTTTAGTTCAAGGTCCGACACGATGTTCGTGGTGGGGATCTCGGGAGTGACCAGCAAAAATTCCCCACTGTCCGGCTGAATGTCCGTGGTATCGCTATAGGCGTCGCTGTCGGCCACTAGCAAGTTGTTGATGCCACCTGTCCAAAGTGAGCGATTCTGATCGTCCTGCTGATTGATCCACCATTGCTTGTCCAAGATGGTCCAGCCGAAGAATTCTTCGGCGCCGCCCTCTGGGGAGAAGCTTCCGTTCCAACCGATCAGTTGGCCGCCGCTCATCTGAGCATCTTCAAGCGAGCTAAAGTCCCGATTCGGACCGACAATTGGAGCAGGAATCGGCACTGGTAAATTCACGCCAAACCGGCCAGCGCTGCCGGTGTTATTGAAGTCCACGGCAACCACCTTGGCACTCACGGGATAGCCGGTCTCCTGTGCGACGGTCCCATTGACGAGATCGTCGGCCAACGACAAGCTTGTGATCGGAGTGTCCAACGACTTGTAGGTCGTGGCGGTGATGAACTGGGTGACGGCGAGCCCTTGCGACGGATCTCCGATCACACGGAAGGTGTCGTCGAAGCCGGTCGGTTCGCCGGGTGCATACATTAGCTCACCACCCGAGTTGCCTCCGCGCTCAAACAAAAGGTACTCAAACGGATAGCGGCCCCCCTCTTGCAGCATGACCGCGGCCGATAAATCCACCGCGCCGATGCCACGGAGAACATCGGCTACAATGACATCTTCGAAGCCGTTGCCGAAGTCGATGCGAAGACGGGCACCATCGTCGGAGGTCAGGCCCAAGGTGTAGGTCCCCCCCTGCCCTGGCAGCACTTGTAGCTCTCCGGTCGCTACCAAGACATAGTCATCAAGATCCGCTGGGACTTCGATACTATCGTTGGCCAGGGGGCTATTCTGTAGGAACGGCTCAACGCCCTCAAAATCTTCGATGAGGAGCGGTACTCCCTCGGTAAAGTTTCCCGACTGATCGACAAACGCCCCTTCGGACATGATCAAGGCATATTCGGTATCCATCGCCAAGGGAGTACTGAGCGACACCGTGACCGTGGCACCGTTGATGTCGACCCGATCGGAGGTCACAGTCACTCGCTCGACTACGGTGTTGTCGAGCAACGGGTTGTCCGACACCAGCCGGACATCGAGATATCCATCCACGCCTGCTTGTATCGGCTTATCAAAGACGATCTGGATATCGGTGTCGACGGGAACATCGTTCGCATCAGACATCGGGATAATGCTCACGATCTCCGGAGCATCGCCGCTCACTCCTGTCGTGCTAAAATTCCAATCCCCGAGCTCAGTCAAGCCAGCGAATGGATCCCCGTTCCCAGCACCTGCGGGCACTGCGGCGGACAGCGACAGATTGTCAAGCGCCCACCAGCGGTCATCATCGTCGGCACTAAAGCGAAAGCTCAGTTTGGCGGTGGAAACCCCCGCGGGATTATTCAGACCGATCGTTACGGTCTCGTTGGTGTTGCTCGGCTTAAAGTTGGCATCCCCAGGATCCGATGACCACAACAACACTTCTTGAGCCATCCCATCATCATAAGCCACCTGGATGCTAACGGTTTGCGTGCCATCACTGTCGATTACCCAGCTCGAGTCAAAGCTCAGCTCCACCGAGCCTTCTTCGGCGTTATTCAGTGAAATGTTCGGGGTGGTCAAAGTGGTGTCGAAGTGATCGCCTGGCGGCTGACTGCCCGGAGGGTTCGCTCCCTGATTGGCGGAGGTCCAACCCCAACTGGCCGCATCGGCCACCGCGAATGGTGAGCTCCCCGCGAGCTGGAACTCAGCCCGAGTGCTATCGCCACCAGGAGTGTTGTTGAAGAAAGTCACGCCTTGCCAGAAGTTTTGATCAACAAAACTCCAACCATTGAATTCAGTCACCCCGTCTTCACCCGAAAAAGTCCGATCCCAACCAATTGGAGCAGACAGGGTAAAGTCCATATTGTCACCCGTTCCGGTCCCTTCTTCCGAAGTGGCCGGACCTAAGGTTAATCCATCAAAGTTCTCACCGACTTGCTGCGTCGTGGTTAGGGAGCGCACGGCCCCCGCATCAATACTGACGTAGATGGGTGTTGCCGAGGGTAGGTCCGCGGACGGATCAATCGTCAGCGTGTCATCGTTGATGCTCACCTGAGCGGAGGTCACGGCAATCTGTTCAATCACGGCGTCGGTGGCAATCTCGCGCAGAGTGATGTTGCCGCTACCGATCTCGACCGACCGGTCGAACTGAACTACGAGGGTACTGGTGACATCCACGTCGCCTTGATTATCCATGGGCATCAAGCTGGAAATGACCGGCGCCACCGGAGTGAGGCGATCTTCGAGTGACTGCAGTGTTAGTCGCCAGAAGTTCGTGTGAAGTCGAGCAGTGCGTTGGCGAGTTGAATTCAGCATGAGAGGCCACTCCTGGTTTAGTATGTTCTACCATGAAATCAATGCTGATATAGAAGCGGAGAACCGATTGATCGGCATCCCTGAGGGAGTATCTGTGTTCAATGGGTTGACCGATGAATCCTCCGGTAAAAGCGAATGGATAAGAGTCAGGACTGCGGGTGAGCCACATGATTCCTAACACTAAAAGTTGATTATTTGCAATCTAACCAATGAAATGGGAGAATCCAGTGATTTTCTGGTTCGCCTGGGAAAATTCTTCATTTCCTAATATTCCAGATGGGCTTCAGACTCGCATCAAGTCTTCCGATCAGTTTCTCGATCGGAACGTGGAATGAAATAGAAAAGTATACTAACAGCTGAGTCCCACGCAGAGTCGTGTGAACGACTGCTTGGCCAGCCACCGCCACGATCATTATGTCCAATCATCTAGATAACATTACAATGCGTTTCTCACATGACAACTGTAATAACAAATTGTTTAGAACTCGACACTTCAGTCCGCAGCGAGGATTCCTCTCAACGATTCGAGTCGCGCCAGAGTTTGATTGTTCCATGAAAGCGAAAGTTCGAAGGGGATTATGGAAAAAAACCCGCTGGCCCAGTGATATCTGAGCCAGCGGGTGAGCATGCCGACTGCCGAATCTTCATTCGGCCCTCGGCATATACCGATTTAGCAACAACCTTGGAGCACGGAACGGAGTCCCGGTCCCGCTTGGACCTTTCAGAATCCTTACGGGATAGCTGGGATCAGCGGTACTTCCTGACCGGCTGCTGCCGACAACAGGATCGACACATCGGTCACCGTCACCGAACCATCCCCATTGATATCACCCACCAAACGGGGATCCAACAACGCCACGCCCGCAAAACCCGCGTCGGTACCGCCGGCCACTTGCAGCGTTTCGATCACGTCGTTTACGTTGATCGCGCCGTTATTCGTGACGTCCCCGAAATATGCACTGCTGTGCACCGCCGCATCGCCCACACCGTCGATCGCACCGTTATTGATGCTCACCTGGCCGATCGACAACACCTGGGTGACGCCCCGGGCGGCGTCACCAGGGACGTTCGCGATCAGGTTCCCGATCGACAGATCCGTTCCGCTCAGCGCAGTCGGGCTGGTGAAAAGGATTCCCACCACACCCGGAGCCTGGGGAACAACATTGATTTCGGCCCCAGCGGGCAGGCCCTCGGCAATTACGGAATCGGTGATCTCCAGCAGGGACGGGTCGAACACGATTTCCACCGTCAAGCTGGTCACGCCCGAGGCATCGCTCAGCGTCAGCGGGAGGCCGACGGCCGTGTTCGGTACATTCGCTTCCTGACCCGGACCTCGCGCGAAGTCCGGAAGGCTCACCACCACTCCCGACGGAGCACTCACCGTGAACATTTCCACGTAGTCGCCGCCCGGAGTACCGCTTCCGTTGCCGTCGAGCAGCTCTCCGTCGATGTCCTTGAACGCATCGTCGGCACTGCGCAAGGTCAGTGTGTAGTCCC
>CAYPIE010000122.1:12019-15363 GCA_964410665.1 uncultured Alcaligenaceae bacterium | reverse complement strand
ACCGCCTCCGAAAGGCGAGCCCCGGACGTCAGTCCGGGGGTTCCCCGCATCGCAAACGCCTCTGCCTCTTCGCACCGCAACCGCCTCTGCTTCTTCCGCATCGCAATCGCCTCTGCCCGCACCGCAATCGCCTTTGCCGCACCGCAACCGCCCCTGCCCTCCATCGGTCTCACCATCCCCTTCCTCAACCTCCTTTCAACCCGATCGATGTACTTTCTCGCCATTGAAACCTCTTGCGACGAAACCTCCGCGGCCATCTTTACCGACCAGCGTCAGATTTTGGCCAATGTCGTGGCTTCGCAAACCGACTTGCATGCTCGCTTTGGTGGTGTGGTGCCAGAGATCGCGGCAAGGGCGCACTTGCAGCAGCTTTTACCGATCATCGACACTGCTCTCCAGCAAGCCAATCTGTCACTCGGGCAAATCGGCTGCGTCGCCGTGCACAATACCCCAGGTTTGGTCGGAGCCTTGTTGGTGGGCGTGAGCGCGGCCAAGATGCTCGCACTAACTCTGGGAATCCCACTGATCGCGGTCAACCATCTGCAGAGCCATTTGTACGCTTGTCGAGTTGCGGCAGAACGCGACATTTTCCCGTGTCTCGGGTTAGTGGTCAGTGGTGGACATACCGCGCTCTTTCACTGCCATGACGCGCTGACCATGGAGCTTATCGGGAACACACGGGATGACGCGGCGGGCGAGGCATTTGATAAGGTCGCCGCCATTTTGGGTTTGGGCTTTCCCGGAGGACCTGCCGTCGAGCGCGAAGCAGCTCAAGGCAACCCGCAGGCGTTTGCCTTTCCCCGTTCGATGCTCGACGATGGCCAACTCGACTTTAGCTTCAGCGGGCTGAAAACCGCGGTACTGTACACGGTCTACGGCCAAGATGTTCGCAAACGAGGCGAGCCGCCAACCGGCCCATTCCGGGCGGATGTGGCCGCATCCTTTCAGCAGGCGGTCATCGATGTCCTCGTGCTCAAGTGTCGCCGTGGATTGCGGCAAACCGGCCTCAAGCGGCTGGCCGTTGGGGGCGGCGTTACGGCCAACCAGGCCTTTCGGGCTGGGCTCGAACGCATGACTGCCGGGGAAGGTGCCGAGCTGTTCATCCCGCCGATGGCTCTGTGTACCGACAACGCAGCGATGGCTGCCTTGGCCGTCGAGAAGTGGGGGCGAGGGGATTTCGCCAGCCTGGATCTCGACGCCGAGCCTAGCTTCCTCGCCTGACCTTCGCAGGCTCGATTCCTATAATTCCTCGACAAGTATTTTGCTTCCTTGCCTAGGGGATTGTTATGCGTCTGCGTTGGCTCTTGTCGGTTCTGTTTCTCTTCTTGCAGCTGCAGCCGCTCGCTGTGGTCGCCCAAGAGGCACCCATCCATCGCATCGCTTTCGGTTCGTGTGCTTCTCAAGAACGACCCCAACCGATTTGGCAGGCCATTGTCGCGACCAAGCCCGATTTGTTTATCTTTCTCGGCGATAATATCTACGGCGACACCGAGGACATGGAAGTCATGAAGGCCAAGTATGCCAAGCTCGCGGCCAAACCCGGCTTCCAACAGCTCAAGCAGACTTGTCCAATCATGGCCACCTGGGACGACCATGACTACGGCGTCAACGATGGGGGCGTCGACTACCCACAGCGGGCCGCGTCGCAGCAGGTGTTCTTGGACTTCTTCGAGGAACCCGCCGATTCGCCGCGCCGCCAGCGGCCCGGTGTCTATACCGCCAAGACCTTTGGCCCCGAGGGCAAGCGGGTCCAGGTGATCCTCCTCGATACCCGCTCGTTCCGCTCGCCGCTCAAGCAGGGCCGACGTGGCTATGTCCCCAACCGCGATCCACAGGCCACCATGCTCGGCGAAGCTCAGTGGCAATGGCTGGAGGAGCAGCTGAAAAAGCCCGCTCAGTTTCGCATCATTGGCTCGAGCATCCAGGTCGTCCCTGAGGACCACCCCTACGAAAAGTGGATGAATCTGCCCAACGAGCGCGAACGCCTGTTTACGCTGATCCGTGATACCAAGGCCGAGGGCGTCATCTTCCTCAGCGGCGACCGCCACCTGGCGGAACTTTCTCTGATGGACGCTGGCGTCGGCTTCCCCATCTATGACCTGACCTCCAGCGGTCTCAACCAGGCCGCCAACCGCTGGCGGATGCAAGAAACCAATCGGCACCGTGTTTACACCATGAACGTTGGGCAAAACTTCGGCTTGCTCGAGTTCGACTGGCAGACGGACCCGATTGTGAAACTACAAATTCGCGACCAAGCCGGTGACATCGTCTTCCAACAGAAACTCAAGCGCAGCATCCTCCAACCCGGGGCCTTGCCGGTCCAATCGACCGGCCCGGCCAAGGTCATCCAGGGGGTGCTTACCCCCGCGCAGGCTGCCACCAAGCTGGGCGACATCTGTACGCTGCGCATGCGGGTCCAATCGGTCGGCCAAAGCCGTAACCAGCGAGTGATTTTCCTCAATTCCGCGGAAAACTACCGTGACCAGGCCAACTTTACCGTAGTGCTGTTGGTCGAGGATCTCCAAGGTAAGATCCCCAACCTGATTCCGGACCGTTTTGTTGGCAAAACCATCCAGGCCACTGGCAAGGTGACGCGTAACGACTACGGCCCACGCATCGAAATCAGTGACCCGAACAAGCTCAAAGTCACCGATTGACCCAGAAAAACTTCGGGTTTTGTACCGGAAATGTCCGGTTTTTGCCCCGCAAGCCACGGCAAAGTCCGGGTTTTTGTCGAGGTAATTGCCCACCGAACAGATTTGGCTCAATCCCGGGAAGGGCCGTTTCTGCATCGGAAAGGACCGGGTCAGTCCCCGAACCGAATGGCTGCCCCAGCTTCTCCTGAGTAGCGCGTAAAATGATCCAGTGCTGTAGCAACCGAAATGGTGTTTGCATGGTCCGCTCTGCCTGTGCATTCAGACTATACAATCGTCCCCTATCAACTATATATGCTGAGCTCCAGCCAAAATGGGAATTTTTCTTGACCAGCGGGCACATAGACTGTAATACGATCAATACATCAACTAAATATTCATATAGTGACTCTGATACTACCTACGACGTTCTGATCGCCACCTGATTATAGCTGAGCGAGCCGGTGCGTTGAGCCTTCCTCATCGGCGGTTCCTATCGAGCGGCGGGTGTCAGCTCGACATGGGTACACTGAGTGAGGGCCGGGGCTCATCCTCCGATGAACAACCCCTGGTTGGGTGCATCGACCACAGATTCACGGTTGGCCAAGCGTTCCGTTCAGGATGAGGACGAATTCAGGGATTTTGAAATGCGTGGCAGTAGGATGGTGCGCAAAGAAAAGCTGTCGGGCACCCTCTCACTGCCAAAAATTA
>CAYPIE010000122.1:0-11919 GCA_964410665.1 uncultured Alcaligenaceae bacterium | reverse complement strand
AGTGTTTATAGCCCTTCAAGATACCAGGAATAACTGCTCCAGTAATAATCGTTCGCGTATTGGGCGTCCGTCGTGGGAGCAGGCTGGGCTTCCTTCTTCTGGACGGGGCCGCGTTGGGTTTGGGTTGTCCGCACGTTCGAACGGGTGGGGCGGAAACACTTTTTGAGCCAGTTCTTCACACTCATGGCTGGTTCCTTATATCTTGCGTCCATGGGGCCGCTGATTTCGCCGGTCAAGGCCCTGGAGGCGACCGCCGATCGTGACGGCCATCGCTCTCACCAGTTCATACGGTGTCTGGGCAGGGATCCTGACGCGACCAGGCCAAAAAAAGTGAAAAAAATTCGATTCAATCAAAACGTTCATATATCAATATGATGTCTAGGCAGTTATCTCACCAAGTCGGGTCGGTGTCCCAGACGTGGGACCACAGGCTGTACCCAGCCGACAAGATTGGGTCGCCGGCACTGGGCGCTGCCCACGCATCTTCTCGGGGACGGATGACCGCTCTGCAAGTCGCCTCAAACACCTCGGCGCGGGTCCACTTGCGGTGGCTGGCGGTATGCCGCACGGCCGTTGTCGCACACCAGGCCGCGTGGGCGACCGGATCCAGGTTGCGATCGTGAAATTGAAGGGCGTGACGTTGGACATGCCATACCGCGTCCCAGACATCGATCAGCGGCAAGCCGAGGCCACAGGCATAGAGCCGGATGCGGCACTTTGATACCGCGAGGGTCTGCAAAAACTGGTCCAGCTGCCACCCCGCCTGCCAGGACAACTGGTCTAGGGGCAAGGGTTCGCTTGTCTGCACGGCTTCCAGCAAGGCCAAGGATACCAGCCGCCATAAGTCATCGGTGCGTGCGTGGACGCACCGCTTGACCAGCTCACTGCAGGCGCGATGGTCGACAATGTGGTCCCAGCGGATCGCCGCCAGCCATTCTGGTTGATAGACGCATACATACTGGCGAATGCGCCAAGCTTCGATCGTTCGCCCTTGTTCTTCGAGCCAATCGGCAAAGACCAGCTTGGGTAGGTCATGGTCGGGGTCGGCAAGACACTTGTCCATGAAAGCGTGTTCATCCAACATTGGTAGTATAGCTCCCTCGGACGTCGACGATATGGTAATTGTACCAAGATGTGGACAGCTGAGTCTCTGTAAGGTCCGAAAAACCAATCAAGCGAAGATCGCGGTCCGATGATCCATTGGCCGAGTGGAGATGAACTCTCGACTACCGGACATAGCTTCCGGAACTGGAAGCCGGTACATTCGCTTAATTGGCAAGAACTACGACCGTCTGGTGGGTCGGTCAGACCGTGAACTGCTGCTAGCCCCTGCGACAAACTAGCAGCGCCAAGCCACAAGCGATCCAGGTCGTCCGATCGAAATTCTGGTTGGTGTATTCGATTTTCACGCGACATAGCGCTGCGGATTGCTCGAGGGTGTGCCACCGAAGGGGCTGATGATGCATGCGGGACTTTCCGATTGGTCAAGGGATCTATACCTACCAGGAGGTGGAGATGCCTTCCTGTTTTATGTGATTTATGGGCGCATCGATCCTTCCGCTCCCCTCTCACGTTCCCAGTATCGCTGTGCTGACATACCTGAGGGCTTGCAGGTAATGTCCTACGGTCCTTCTTCCAACCCTGAGGTGGTGGAATCGTTCCGAACAGGCTATGTCTGGGATCAAATAAGGAAATACAAAACTTCCCTCGCTGAGCAGATCACCCAACAGGACTCCTGTGTAGTGTTGCGCGGCGAATTTCTCGATCCCAACACGCTCAATTACTTCCGGGATACGATCGGATTTATCACCTATTGTTTGGATCATGGCGGGATTGCCGTTTACGATCCGCTGATGCTCGAGTGGTGGAGTCGCGAGCGGTGGCAACAACGCGTCTTTGACCCCGGCAAAACGATGCCCAAGCGACATACGGTGGTATTGCTCTCAGAACAGGATCACCGGCTGACCTGGGTCCACACCCGCGGTCTCCGGAAGTTTGGCCGACCTGACCTTAGCATCCCTGACGTCACTCCTGAACTCAAGGAGGGCGTGATTGACCTATGCAATCGGTTGATCGCGTTTCAAGCATTTGGCGGGGTAATCCAAGAAGGGATGCCGATCAAGATGCCTTCATTGCCAGCAAGATGGCGCTGCTATCACCGTGGTCACCTGGAAGATCCAGATTTTAACAATGTTCATATTTGTATCGAATGAGTCAATGGGCGAATCCAGACTGTTAGCGCATGGGAGGGATGTTGGCAGAAACCTCCGGTTTTGAAACGGTACTTCACATCGTTGTTTGGCCGCGCGTGTTGCTACACTCTGGCAAAGGCTTCGGGCTGGATCGTGTCTCCCGTGACCGCCGGTGAAGAGAAGGGTAGCTTGGTGTTCGAGGAGATTGGGGGACTAAACGAACCAACGATTGCAATATCGTTGATAATCGTCGCCCATTTCTGCAGCGCTCGCTTGACGCTGTGCCGGGTCCTTTTCCATTGCCTTTAAGCAGATGGCTTCCAAGTGGCGGCTGATCTTGGGATGTCCAGCCGGCCTTTCGGGGAACTTTCAACGCGACGAACCGGCCCAAGGCAACCTGACGGGCTTGGTACACCGTTTGGGCTTATTCGTATACCGTCCAATGCTCGCAGAACTGTCGCGTGCTTACCAAGAGAGAGTATATTGGCGATTCGTTGCGGAACTAATCTGGGGGTTGCCCCGGCCTGCACTGGGAAACGGGCGAGTTGGAACTTACGCGGTCGTTTGGCCTGTTTGGAGTCGACAAGGCGTGATCGACACTCCACTGTTGGGTCAATTTGCCGGTGGATGAGGAGTCCGGTCCCTGGTCATGCCCGAAGTAACCAACCCGCGTGCCGCGCAATCCGGATCGGAACCCTCAAGGAGCCGATGAAGGAGGTTGCCTTGCGGGGCAACCGTCGGATTGGGAATCCCATGGTGCTCGCAGTGGGGAAGGTCAGCGCCGCCCGACCCAGGTCCAGTGCCGGTCCGAAGTCTGCTGTACCCCATCGGGGTCGAAGCCAAGGCGGGCGACCATGGACTGTACTTCGGCGGTGTTCAGAGCAGCGCGAAGCGAATTCCTGAACATTTGTCGTTGATGATCGTTGGCCTCGCCGGCGTAGGTATCCACCAGGATGTGTAGGCTGGCCTCGTCAATGGGGCGGAGTAAGTCCCGAATAAACAAAGTACCCTCGGGCATGACGACCCTGGCCATCTCGGCGAGGGCAACGTACGGCTCTGGGATATGGTGGATGATGCTGTTGGAAATCACTGCCGGGAAACTGCCTGCGTCATACGGGAGTGAACGGGCGTTGGCCAATTCCAAGCGAATCCGTGCGGCAAAGCCTGCCTCATCAATATTCTTTCGGCCCAGCTGGAGCATGTGCTCGGCGAGATCGATGCCGATGATCGAGCCGTGGGCCGACTGGCGGCAAAACTCGATGGGTATTTGAGCGGTGCCTGAACCAACATCCAGAATTGGATCCTGCCCATCCCAGACGGCTAGGAAGTCGGCGACGAACTGTTGGTTCACCACGTGGTGATCCATGGCGTCATAGTTGCTCGCTTCCTCGGGCGAGTCCATGACTTCGGGTTCCAGAACGCGTTGCAGCATGTCTCACCTCGCTACAATGGAAGGCAGAGAATTCCGTTCCTCCCTGCCCTGAGCCGGAGTACCCCCCAATGACCGAATCCGCCCCAACTGATCGTCGTGGCGCCTGGGTCGTGAGCACACTACTGTTATTGTACCTGCTGCTGTATCTGGTTGTGCGCAGTGAGGCCAGCCCGACCGAGTCGAAAATCGCCGATCCAAGCTTGTGGACACGCCTCACGGTGATCTGGGTAAGCTGTTATGCCGCGTGGCGGACGCTTGGGGGCTTCTGTGCCTTCTTGGCAGTGGTGCTCCTCAGCTTCTGGCCGTTGCCCAACCCGGGGGAGACTTGGTCGTTGGATCGGTTGCACGAGCTGCAGTTGCTGTTGATTCTCAGCACCGTTCTGGTTCAGTGGTCGCTTCTTGCTGGGGCAACTGTGCGGGTGCGACTATGGTCGCTGCTGGGGCTTAGCACACTGGGCATGGGCTTGATGGGCTGGTTGCTCGCTGGCGATGCCCGCGCATCTGCCCTTCCAGGACTGGATACCGATTGGGCGCGTCTTCGAGTCCTTAGCCTCGGGCTACTGGCAGCGACGACCCTGGTGGGCGGGGTGTGCTATTGGCGCAGCCGCCAACGCCATTGGGGCAACTTGATTGCCACTTGCTTGGTGGGCTGGTTGGCCCCAGCCGTGGGGATGAGCATTGGCTGGTTGTGGAAGGGGGGCAATCTCCAGGAATGGTTCACTCAAGGTGATTGGGCGTCATTGCCTGGGAATCTTCAGGCGGCATTGGTCAACCCAGGACCACTGTTGGCTGGCCAGGCAACCTGGACGTTGCATCTGGGGCACTGGCTGATCGTCCCCATGATGCTAGGACTGTGGTCCATGCTGGTGCGAGGGGTGGCCCAGTTGCGCCGGCGACAGTTGCCCGATGCTTGGCTGCTGTTGCTATTTGGACTGGGCGTGCTGGGCGTGGAATTGGCGTATCAAGGCGAACATCCCGTGGAACCAGCCGGACCACTAGGACTTGTGCTATTGCCGCCGCTACTCAGCCTGGCCGCCGTCTCTGGACTGTTTCAGTGGATCTATGTTCGGCTACGCCGCGAACCTCAGGCTGACGTCGATGCCTAAAGCAGCCTTGAGCAAAGACATCTACTGAATCGTGGGAGACACCTAGAGAGTCAGACGAGTAAGCAGCTCCCCCGGTGTCTCCCTGCACGATCACTTTTCTTCAAAGCGTTTATACTCGCCCTCGACGAGCTCGGCGGCTTCGGCGGCATTCGTGCCCTTGAGCTCGGTGATTTTCACTTTATCCTTGCCGATGAACTCGGGCTTGATGCTATATTTTGCGCCGCGCATCGGCACCGAGGGAAACTCACCGATCTTTTTCGCTTTGATCACGGTCATGTTGATGGTGCCATCCTCGCTCTGCTTGTAACGAGCCTCAAACTGCATGCCCTCATCGAAGTTATTTTTCATGGAAAAGCGCAGCTTATTGTCCTTGAGAAAGCTGAAGCGGAGCTCGAACTCTCCGGCCAGCTTGCGGAAAGTGCCCATCTGAACCTTGGTATTCTTGGCGGTCTTCGAGGCGGTATCATCGGCACTGGCTTGGGCAGTGAAGACCAGCATGACCGCCGAGACTTTGTTCAACCACGACATATGTAGTTCTCCTTGAATGGACCGACATTCTCATTGCTGGAGTTAGCATAGAAACCGCGCAACAATTGGCCGCTGGAATAGCCAGGAAGGTCGGTAAAACGGCGATTTTATTGAAAAAGTATAGTTGGATTTGTCAATTTGCTTGCCATGTGTCCTATACTTAGATAGACAATATCTCTAGCATTTTCATTCGCCCATTCCATGGAGTGGCACACTTATGTGTGGAATCGCCGGTATATGGCACGAGCAGCAGAACCTTTCGCGTTGGCAGAACCCCCAACAACGACACGCAACCCTCACCGATGCCTTGGGCAAGCTTCGGCACCGCGGTCCTGATGATCTGGGCGTACGCGAGTTACCCGCTTCGGAACGGACGGCAGCTTTAGGACACACCCGGCTGTCCATCGTCGATCTGCCTGGGGGTCATCAGCCGTTTATCGATCAAGAAAACGGCATCCAGGCGGTATGTAACGGCGAGATCTACAACCACCTGGCCATCCGCTCCAGCACCGCGGCCGAATATCGCTATCGGACCGGCTCGGACTGCGAAACGCTTCTGCCTCTGTACCGGGAGCATGGCGAACAGGCCGTGGCCCAGCTCGACGGCATGTTCGCCTTTCTGATCCATGATGGCGAACACTTTTATGCAGGCCGCGATCCCATCGGTATCAAACCGCTGTACTACGGCTTTGCCGACTCGACCATGATGTTCAGCTCGGAGGCCAAGGGGCTGGTCGATCTGGTCGAGTCGATTCATGCCTTTCCCATTGGGCACTATTATCATTCGGGGACGGGATTTGTCCCTTACTACCAGCTGCCCGATCCCGATGAATCCTCTTGGATCAGCGATGAGACGGAGATTCTGGGCCGAATTCGACAGGTCTTGGGTGCCAGTGTCCGCAAGCGTCTGATGGCCGATGTCCCGGTGGGCATTTTTCTTTCCGGCGGGCTCGATTCGTCGATTGTGGCTGCTCTGGCTCGACCGCATGTACAGGAGCTGCATACCTTTGCCGTGGGTATGGAGGAGTCGGCCGATCTCCAGGCGGCTCGCGAGGTAGCCCAGTACTTGGGCACCATTCACCATGAAGTCGTGTTCGATGCCGGGGCGTTACGCGCCTCTTTGCACGACATCATCTATCACCTGGAGTGCTGGGATCCCGCGTTGATCCGTAGTGCCATCCCCAACTGGTTTGTGGCCCAGCTGGCCAGCCAGACCCGCTCGGACGGCCAGTACTGCAAGGTGGTATTGACTGGTGAAGGAGCCGATGAACTGTTTGCTGGCTATAAGTACATGCAAAGCATCGAGGATGCTCCGCGATTGCAGGCGGAATGCCGTTCGCTGCTGGCAGGGTTGCATTCCCTCAACCTGCAGCGTGTCGACCGGATGACCATGGCCCACGCCATCGAGGCCCGAGTCCCCTTCCTGGACACGGCCATGATTGACCTGGCCCTGCACATCCACCCCAAGCTCAAGTTACACGCAACCTATCAACGGGAAAAAGGACTTTTGCGCAAAGCCTTCGAAGGCTATTTACCCGATGAGATTCTCTACCGGACCAAGACCGAGTTTGGTCAGGGTTCGACGGTTGGCGATTGGCTGCATGACATCGCCGAGAACGAGGTTTCCGATGCCGAACTGGCCGCGGCGCAAGCCGAAGAAGGCTCTGACCGCCCCAGCGACAAGGAGGCGGTCTATTACCGGAAGCTGTTCGATCAGCGCCTCAACGCCGAGTTTGCGAAGGGCACGATCGGCAACTGGCAGGGACCGGTTCTGTAAGCCTGCCAACTGCTGACCGTCTTTTTCGGGGCCGAGCCCCGGAAACCCCGCAAGGTCATACATCAAATTATATTGATAATTATTTCTTCTGAGCGGCGGGTGTCAACCCGCCGAGGGTTGGACCGACTTCTGCTTCCGAGCGGCGGGTTCCCACCCAAAGGTGTTCGGCACCATCGTTGCTCTGGGCTGGGTGGCACGCTCGCAGTCCGCGACGGGCGCTCTGAACACCATTGGGTTGGCACCTGACGCTCGGAAAGACTGTCGTCCGCTCGCCGTGGCCGATGCGAGCTCGCCGGCAGAAGTCGGTCCAACCCTCGGTGGGTTGACACCCGCTGCTCGGTTCAAGTCCTCGGGCAAGATCTTCAGACAATACCGCATGCCTTGTTCGGCGTTAAGCCTGAGGCCCTCTCCTGGACATCCCAAGCTCCCGCGTCGGTGAATCGCTACTCAAAGAAGGAGTGCCACGCTGAGAAGCGGGTGTCGTCAGCCTCAGCCAATGGGTGACGGTCGCCGGAATCTCTTCCGCGAAGTGGGTGACGAATAGCAGCGTCTGCTCTGTGCTGAGCTGCGTTTCCAACCAGGCACGCAGCCGGCGGATGGTCGGCAGATCGAGGCCCTGAAAGGGTTCGTCCAAGATTAACAGCGCCGGTTGCTTGACCAAGGCCCTGGCGAACAACACGAGCCGTTGCTCCCCGGTCGACAAAGCGGCAAAAGGACGGTCCCACAGGGGCAGGATGCCAAACGAAGCGAACAACTCCCGGATGCGCTCGCGCTGCTCGGCTGTCATCGGCCGGGCGACCAGCACGTCATGAAACCCGGTTGCGGCAGTTTGCGCTGCACTGAGTGGCTCGCGGAAGTACAGGTGTAGCTCCGGTGAGAGCAGGCCGATCTTGGCCTTGACCTCCCAGATCGATTCCCCGGTGCCACGCTGGCGACCGAACAGACGAACGCTGTTGGCATAGGCCTGGGGGTGATCGCCACAGAGAAGGCTGAGCAGCGTGGACTTGCCCGCCCCGTTCGGGCCAAAGACCGCCCAACGGTCGCCTTGACGGACCGTCCAGCTCAGGTCATTCAAAATGAAAACATTTTCGTATTTAACTGTGATGTCCTCCAGCTCGATGACCACCGGCGCATCGGCGGTATTGGTTGGTGGTATGGTGGGGCTTGCTGGTTCTAGGACCTCGGGCTGGTAATTGGCCCGTGGGCCTTGCCAGTGGACGACCCCAATTTCGAGTTCGAGGACATGGCTGATCCAGTCGGGCAGTGTATCCGGTCGGGTGATCAGGACCAGGTGCGTGCCTTGCGTATGGAGTTCCTTGAGGAGAGCTGCAAAGGCTTCGCGGCCGGCACGATCGAGGCCCATAAAGGGCTCATCGAGAATCAGTAGCGCCGGCTGGGCCAAGACAGCCCGGGCGAGGCGTGCCCGGCGCATCTGGCCGTTGGACAGCTTGATTAGCGAGCGGGTTCGCAGTGGGTCGATCGCAAACTGCGCGGCGATGGCCTGGATGACCTCTTCTGCGACGGGACGGTTGGCACGCAGGAATGCATCAAGGGTGAGATCGTCCTCGGCCTCGATGAAATTAAATCGCTGTTGATAGTAGTGGCGGGTGTAGGAGAATAGGTTCGACTGTTCTTTGAATGAGACTCGGCGGATCACCTCGGAAGGGAATGCAACGTCGCGACCCTGGCGACGCATATACTCAAGCAACGGCCAGGTGATGCTGCCTGCTGTGACACGATGTTTGCCCTGGAGGGTCTCGGCGAGTGTGGTCTTACCGGCCGCAATGGGGCCGACGATGGCCCAGGTTTGTCCGGCACGCAAGGTCCAGGTCAGATCGGGCAAGATCGGCCGTTGGCCGCGAACGATCTGGGCCCCACGCATTTCGATCAGTGGGGCGCCCACGGGCAGCATGTCCGGATCCTTTTCGCCCCTTACTTGCTTTCTTTGTACATCACGTGCTTCCGCACGGTGGGATCGTACTTACGCAGCTGCAGACGCTCGCGGGTGTTGTTCCGGTTCTTCTCGACGAAATAGCAGTGCGAGCTCTCGCTCGACACCAGCTTGATGTGCGAACGGGCTTCTTTTGCTTTCTTGGCCATTGCCAGGGCTCCTGTGCCAGTGCGCTTAGAAATCTTGACTTCAATAGAATATCGGTGTTCACCGCCGGGGCCAAGAGTATTTCAACTGTCGCGGTTGATCACATCGGGGCCCTGACCCGCTGTCTTCTCGTATTTCCCATCGCCTGCCTTCTTGTACTTGGTAAAGCCCATGCGCTCAAGGTTGCGGTCGCTCAAGTCGGCCTTGCTCTTGATGTCGGAGAAGGTCCCAGCAACACTCGGAAGCCCAATCAATCGCTTGACCGGCTGGCCGGTTTCGGGGTGGTGTGTCAGCGCGGGTTCGGCCAGCTCCTGCAAGATCTCAAAGACGGCTCCGTCGCTGCCATCGTCCTCGATGACCTGATACACATACAACGGCACGCTGTACCCTCCAGAGTTCAAAAGTGAACTGTTACACCCCCGGCCACATTGGCGGTCCCTGTGCCACAGCATAGACTAACCAAAGGGATGACGGCCTGCCTGCTTGCGCCCTTCGGATAAGGAGATTGCCATGGACCTATGCCGACGCCAGTTTTTACGTTTTGTCGGGGCCGGAAGTGCGGCCTACCTGAGTCCGCAAGCACGCGGCGATGAGGTACCGTTTCCTGCACAACGTTCCCGCTCGGCCGGTCCAGACTTCTTTACGCCGATCACCCCGAGCGATGCCGATCAGTTGATTATCCCTGAGGGGTTTACCAGCCAGGTAGTGATTGGCTGGGGTGATCGGTTAGGTTCCCGGGGGCCGCTGGGGCCCGAACACTTTGGCTTCAACAATGATTTTATCGCCTACTTTCCGATCGATGCACGTGAAGGTGGCAAAAATCCCAGCGAAGCCCTGCTCTGGGTGAATCACGAGTACGTCAACCCGCTGTTCGTGAGCAAATACGAAGGCAAGGGCAAGAAGACCCGAGAGCAGATCCGTGCTGAGAAGCTCGCGGTCGGTGGCAGTGTAGTGCGGGTAAGTCTTGAGGACGGTCAATGGCGGCCGATCGTCGGTTCGAAGTATAACCGCCGCTTCACGGCCTTGTATCCAGAGATTGCTTTCACGGGACCGGCGGTCAGTATTGTCGCCGCCGGGACGGGCACCCTGGCCAACTGTTCTGGGGGACAGACACCATGGCATACCGTTTTGTCTTGTGAAGAAAACTATGATGGCTTCAACCCGACCCAGGGGGGCCGGTGGAGTGATGTCCCCGAAGAGATGCTCGATGAACGGCAATATGGCTGGGTGGTCGAGGTCGATCCGTTTGGAGAATTGCCGCCGGCGAAGCACACCGCGTTGGGCCGGTTCATGCACGAGAACGCCAGCCTGCGGATCGGGCCGACCGGTCGGCTGGTGGTATATATGGGAGATGATGCTAACGATCAGCATCTGTACAAGTATGTGAGCAATGAGCGTTATGATCCCAACGCCAGTCGGGCCAGCAACCGCAAGCTTCTGAGTGATGGCGTTTTGTATGCAGCCGACTTCGGCAATGGCCGCTGGCTGCCTCTGGATCTGAAGCAAAACCCGAAGCTGCAGGCGGCTGGGTTCATCACTCAAGCGGATGTGCTGGTGCGGACTCGACAAGCCGCCCGCGCTCTCGGGGCAACGCCTTTAGACCGCTGCGAGGACTGCGAGGTGCATCCGCTCGATGGGAGCCTGTATGTGGCTATGACCAACAACAGCTCGCATGGTAACTTTTACGGTCAGATCGTTCGTCTGGTCGAGAACGATGACAATCCCGAAGGTGAGAGCTTCCGCTTCGAGGTGTTTCTGGCGGGTGGGCCGCAGAGCGGGCTGGCCTGTCCGGACAACCTGGCCTTCGACGCCCAAGGCAACCTGTGGGTGGTCTGTGACATTTCCAGCAGCAAGTTGGGCGAAGGCATTTATAAGCCGTTCGGCAACAACGGCGTCTATGTCGTGCCCACCCGCGGCGACGCCGCCGGCGACGCCTTCCAGTTTGCTTCGGGGCCGGTCGATTGTGAGGTGACCGGGCCCTGCTTTAGCGAGGACGGCAAGACGCTGTTCTTGGCGGTACAGCACCCCGGCGAGGAAAGCGCTAGTCTGGATCAGCTGACCAGCCACTGGCCCGACGGAGGCAAGGCCATCCCCCGGCCGGCTGTGGTCGCCATCCGCGGCTTCTAAGGCCAGGTTTCATGAGGTGGGCATACCTCGGCTACGCCAAATAACAGCCCGTGCCAAGAAGTAGACACATGCCGATACGCCGAGCCATCGGCTGGCCCCGCTGGCAAACACGACCGTGGCGTTGAAGGCCAGGAAGGCCATGAAGCCTTGGATCGAGACCGCCAGCCAGGTGGGTCGTCCGCGGTAGCCTTCGCGATCGATCCACCACCAGATCACGTCAAATGTCCATATGACTGTAAAAATATAGTTGAAATACAGTCCGCCGCCCCAGTCGATGCCGACATCGTTCAACGTCTGGGCGGCGGTGCTGGCATAGGCTTCGGTGTGGCTCCAGTGATGCTGGTACTGGAATGCGGCCAGCACGTGCATCCCGAAGATCACAAGGCTGGTGGTCCAGGCCCAGCGGGCCGCTCGGTTCGCACCCTCGATGCGGAGTGCGAGCCCCAGGGCATAGCCCAACATGGCCAGCCGTGCGGTCCAAATGATCAGGCGATATCCGTCTTCCATCTGTCGTTTTGTACCTCATAAACCGGAAGCGGCAGAGGCGATTGCGATGCGGGGAAAGCGGCAGAGGCGGTTGCGGTAAGTCATGAAGAGGCAAAAGCGATAGCGGAAAGTAAGGAAACAGAAAAGGAATAAGAGGAAAGAATATAAAAAAA
>CAYPIE010000121.1:334-15467 GCA_964410665.1 uncultured Alcaligenaceae bacterium | reverse complement strand
AGGACCGACTCTTCGGCGGCGATGGCAACGACCTACTCGTCGGCGGGCTCGGGGCCGACTACCTCTCCGGCGGAAACGGCGACGACATCCTCATCGACGGCACCAGTAACGCCTTCCTCCCATTTCTCGGCGAACCCCCGTTTGACCTCCTCGCCGCCTGGTCCAACCGCCAGCCCGACGATGACCTGGCACCTTTGCGCGAACAGCTCCAGGTCACCTTCGACCCGGATAGCCGCGACACCCTCGACGGCGGCGATGGCACCGACTGGTTCTTCTCCGATGATGACCTCGACCTCCTCGACATCACCGGAGTCGACCTGAGGAACTAACTTCGCTTCCCCCCCTCGGTGGGATCAGTCGATTTGTTCACACCTCGCGGGTGCGAACCTGATTCAGCGTTTTACAATCCGCGAGGTACTCCCTAAACTCACTCCATGCACAGACCCCGAGTGAGGCAATTGCACCTGGATCCCGAACCTTGACGCGTTCCAAACCTGTCCGGCGGGAGGTTGCCGACATCAACCATGAAACGCGTCACACGACCTGACCCGTGGTTTCTGCGGACATCGGGTTGCCTTGACCCGATCGAATGATCGTAACTGACTCGCTCAGGAGCTCTTTCATCCCACACTCTACCTCCCACATTGGCTTTTCGTGTTGACCGAGCCTCCAGAATGCCCCATAAGATGAACTAGACAGCGTTCGTCGACTGAGGAAAAGGATGATTCGACGCACCGGCTACCGCCAGCCGAAACTAGCACTGGCATTGGCTCTGCTCACCCTGCTCACGGGGATTGCTCCAGCGAGCGCAGGCTGCCTTAGGCAATTCCTGGGACTACAGTGCTGCTGTGTCGACATCTCGGACACCGATTCGGCGGGATCTCCTGAAGAAACCACTCGACTTGAGCAGAACTCCTGCTGTTGCTGTACGCAGGATCCACCATACCAGCCCGAGTCCCTCCCGAAGGAACTAGCGGGGACCAGAGGTCTTGCCATTGGGCAGGAGGAGCATTCCTGCACATGTTTGATCCACTCGGTCCCGACGCTCCCGGGCGTCGTACACCATGCCCTCTCCTCTGAGCGCACGGGGCAAATGCTCCTGTTCGGGCCCCCACTGCCCCACCTGACCTTGGTTGCGTTGCTGAACGCCGAACGGCCCCTCCCATCTCCCCCACAACCTCCCGTGGGATTGCGGCGTCTTGCGCTGCTCTGTGCCTGGCTGAACTAAGCCCCCGTCATCACACATCTCTCCCTATTGAACCGGGTCAAGTCGACCGCCGAATGACGGACTTGGACCATGGTGTCTTCCCTGCGTTTACGGGGAACGGTTGCTTCGAAGCGCTGCCCCAAGTCGGCCCCGACCGTCGACCACGACGGAGGACCGAGATCGTTCTACAAAACTAAGGATCTAACGATGAAACATAAATTACTGTTAGTGGCGATGGTGGTATGCACATTCGGGCTGCTGTTGGTGGCTCCCGGCTGCGACACTCCGACCGCCCCGACCGGGCCACCATCGGACAAGAAGCAGAAAAGCGACGTCCAGATGACCGAAGAGGAAGGGGCGATTGTCGCTGAGCTAGCCAAGCTGTCGCCCGAGGACCGCACCCGTGCTGAGGAACAGAAGGTTTGCCCGGTAACCGGAGAACCGCTCGGCTCGATGGGCAAACCTCAAAAGATCACCGTCATAGGCAAAGAAGTCTTTATCTGCTGCGCGGGATGCGAGGAAAAGCTGAACGAGGAACCGGAGAAGTACCTGGCCAAGATCGGGAAGTGAAGCCCGGAAAGGTTATTCCAACCATGAATTTTTTGCCGATGAGACGATCTGGGAGGTCAGACCGGTTCGTCTCATCGGCCGTCTGCCGGGAAGGGGAAATCATGGTAATCCGGTCACACTGGGCTGTGGCGATCCTTACCCTTTTGGTCACGTCCGCTCCTGCTCTACTGCGGGCTCAGCCTGAGGGGCCATCAGCCGCGGACAGCAATCCCGCCATTCCGCGGTTGGAGGGCGAGGGCAAAGCGCAACCGGGATGGACGGGCAACGCGATCACCGCGCAGTCCTCGCTCGAGGAGTTGGTCCGCCACGCGCTCACGTCGAATCCACAGCTGGCCGAATTACGCGCGAACGCGGACGTTGCCTGGGCACGCGTCCCACAGGAGATGGCCCTGCCGGACCCACTGTTCTCCGCCAACGTGTTCGCCCTGCCGATCGAGACAGCGGCGGGCGGGCAACGGGCGAGCATCTCGTTCTCTCAGCGGATCCCGTCGCTGAAGCGGCTCGCTGCCCTGGGCAGGCAAGCGGCTGCGGAAGCTTCGGCGGTCCAACAGGTGCTCAGCGCCGCAGCCATACAAGTCATCGCCGACGTCAAGGTGCAGTATTACCGGCTCTACCTGATCGACCAGTTGTTCCGGATCAACCGGGCGAACCAGGCCCTGCTGGAGTCGCTGGCCAAGGTTGCCAATGCCCGGGTGCGGTCCGGTGGTACCGGGGCCGGTGACGTACTCCTAGCAAACCTGGAACGAAGCAAGCTCGAGGAAGAGTGGATCGAACTGGGCCGCCAGCTGGTCAGCACTCGCGCTTCGTTGAACCGCTTACTGAACCGACCGCCCCGCGCCTCGCTGCCGAGGCCGACGGTGAAAACCCTGGTCCTCTGGGAGCCGGAATGGCAGCTTGAGACGCTTGTAAACACGGCCCTGCAATACCAGCCCGAGATCCGCGCGGCCAGGCTCCGCTACGAGGCGGCCCAGGTCGGCGTCACGGTGGCCCGGTTGCTCGACGTGCCGGATCTGACCTTCGGCACCTACTGGGTGTTCATCGATGATGACCGCCCGGCTTCGCAGGTGGTAGAAGTGGGCCGGGACGCCTGGTCACTGGGGTTGTCGCTGAACATCCCGATCTACCAGGAGAAGTACACCGCGGCCCGCGCGGAGGCGGCCGCCCGAACCTACGCGGCTGCGGCGCGGATCGACAAGGTGAACCGTCGTTATGCGTCGACACTCGCCGATCTGCTCACTCGGGCTCGTACCGCCCGCCGGACCGTCACCCTGTACGCAGACACGATCCTGCCGTTGGCCCGCCAGACCTACCGCAGTGACCTGGACGCGTACTCCCAACCGAACTCGCGTACCGATTTCGAGCGGGTAATCGAGGACTACCAGAACCTGCTCCAGGCAGAGGTTCGCTACCACCGGGCGTTGACCGATCTCGCGGTTGCGGAGGCACGGATCGAACAAGCCGTTGCCGTCCCGCTGAACCGCGTCCTGGTGCCTCCGAAGGAGCCCACGCAAAAGAAAGACCATCTAGACGAGCAAGCTGAGAGAGGAAAGAAGGGCGAGGATGGAAAGTCAGACGAATGAGGTGTGCCTCGACCGGTCCTGGTGGGTCAAGACGTTGCTCCAAGCCGCGGTGTGTCTGAGCGTCGGGGCGGTACTGATCGCCCTGGTGGGCCTGGCCCAGCGCCAAGGTTGGATCATGGTAGCTGGCAGTTCCGGGGCCGTATCGACTGACGACGGCGGAGACGTTGAGTACACCTGTCCGATGCACCCCCAGATCCGCCAGCCGACCCCAGGGCGGTGCCCGATCTGCGCAATGGAGTTGGTCCCCGCGGGTGCGACCGGAAGCGGCCAGGAGGACTATGCCGTTCATGTCGAGACCGCCGCCCGCCGGCTGGCCGACATCCAAACCGCCCCAGCGCAGCGGCTACCCTTGACCCGCAGCATCAACACCGTTGGCATGATCCGGGTGGATGAGAGCCGCCAGGCCACCATCGCCGCCTACGCCGCGGGCCGGATCGAGCGGATGTTCGCCGACTATACCGGGGTCGCGGTAAACGAAGGCGACCACTTGGTGGTGCTGTACAGCCCGGAGCTGTACAGCGCCCAGGCGGAGTTCGTCGAGACCCGCCGGACCCTGGCCGAGGTCTCCTCGGGCGGCCTGCCCGCGGTGGTCCGGTCACAGCGGCGACTGGTGGATGGCACGCGCCGCCGCCTGATCGAGCTGGGTATGACCGAGGAGCAGGTCAAGCAACTGGAACAGACCAATACGCCCCAGGCCCGGCTGACCATATATGCTCCGATCCCCGGCACCGTCCTACGTAAGCAAGGCATTCGGGGCGAATACATTAACACCGGGGACGTCCTCTACGAGATCGCCAACCTGGAGACGGTTTGGCTCATGCTCGAGCTATTCCCGGAGGACGCCGCGCGAGTTCGGTTCGGCCAGCGAGTCGAGGCGCATCTGCCGAGCCTGCCCGGCCAGGAGGTGATCGGCCGGGTGGCCTTCATCGACCCAACGGTGGACCCAAAGACGCGCACCGTGGGTGTCCGGGTGGAACTGCTCAACCTTGATGGCAAGTTGCGTCCCGGCGACTACGCTACCGCCGAGATCGACATCCCTCTGGGCGCGAGCGGGGAGGTGTTCGACGCCGCCCTGGCCGGTAAGTGGGTCAGCCCGATGCATCCGCAGATCATCCGCGACGGGCCGGGCAAATGCCCCATCTGTGACATGGACTTGGTGCCGACTAGCCGCTACGGCTATGCCGACACGCCGCGTCCCCAGCCGGAAGTCCTGGCAGTGCCCCGCTCGGCGGTGCTGAAGGTCGGCGGTGCGAGTGTGGTCTATGTCGAGACCGAACCGGGCCGGTTCGCGGCCCGCACGGTGAAGCTTGGCCCGGTGACCGACACACATGCAGCGATTCTTGACGGCCTGGAGCCCGGCGACGACGTGGCGACCGCTGGGAACTTCCTGCTCGACTCCCAGGCCCAGCTCCAAAGCAAGCCGTCGTTACTCGACCCAACCCGGGCGGTGGCCCCGAAGAAGGAGGGCCCGCTCGACCCCGGTCCGGTTCAAGTCCAGACGCTTCCCGGGGACGCTGGGGAGGCGGTGGAACAGCTCTACACCGCCTATCTCGACCTGCAAGGCGGCTTCGCCGCTGACAGGCCAGCGAGCGCAGGGCAAACCGAGGCCCTCAGCGCGGCGGCCCGAGGTGTACTCGCCCAAGGCGGGATGCCCGAGGACTTGAGGCCCATGGTCGAGATCGTCCGGGACCAGGCCGCACACTTGCACCACCCGACGTTCGACCAGGCCCGCCAACGATTCAAAACGATCAGCCACGCGATGATCAAACTCGCGGCTCGGATCCGGGGCGGTGGAGCCCACAAGCCGCTGCTGCAAATGTACTGTCCGATGGTTCAAGGGGGTGGCGGTGACTGGTTGCAGTCATCCGAGCCGCTGGCCAACCCGTACTACGGTAGTCAGATGCTCCGCTGTGGGGAGCTGGTCCGCACCCTGCCCGCCGCCGGCCATGGACGACAGGAGTGAGCAATGGTCCGATCCTTGCTGAACTTCTTCGTCCGCGAGTGGCTCATCGTCCTGGTCCTGTTCGGGCTGTTAATCGCCTACGGGGTGACCTCACTCCGCGCGGTGCCGATCGATGCGATCCCGAACGTCGGTGAGAACCAGGTGATCGTGTTCACCGACTGGCCCGGGCGGTCGCCCCGGGATGTCGAGGACCAGATCACGTATCCGATTTCGGTATCGCTGCTGGCAGTGCCGGGAGCGGATAGCGTCCGTGGCAAGAGCATGTTCGGCTTCAGCTTCGTGCAGGTCACCTTCGACCAAGAGGTCGACCTGTACTGGGCACGTTCGCGGGTGGCGGAGCAGCTCAGCACCGTCGGGGGGCGTCTCCCGGAGGGCGTCAACCCTACACTCGGACCAGACGCAACCGCCCTCGGCCAGGTGCTCTACTACACCCTGGAGCCGCCCGAAGGGATGGGGCTTGCGGGGCTGCGTTCGGCCCAGGACTACGTCGTCAAGTATGCACTGCAGTCGGTCGACGGGGTGAGTGAGGTAGCGTCGGTGGGGGGATACGTCCGCCAATACCAGGTCGAAGTCGATCCCGACCGGCTGCGTTTCCACCAAGTCTCTCTGGAAGCGTTGGTCACCGCGATCGAAGAGGCCAACCTCGACGTCGGGGCCAAGACGATTGAGTCCTCCGGCATGGAGTACATCGTCCGGGGCAAGGGCTTCCTCGGACAAGCGGGCGACTCGTCCGTCGCCCTGAGCGACATCGAGCAGACGGTCGTGGTCAACCGCGACGGTGTACCGGTGCGAGTCAAGGACCTGGCGTACGTGCAGCTCGGCCCGGACTTTCGCCGCGGAGCGCTCGACCTAAACGGGACCGAGGCGGTCGGTGGCGTGGTAGTGATGCGCTTCGGCGCGAACCCGCAGAACGTCATCGACCGGGTCAAGGCGAAGATGGCACAGCTCGAGCCGTCGCTGGGCGGCGTCCGCTTCAACATCGTCTACGACCGCACCGAACTGATCGGGGAGACGATCGACACACTGACCACGGCCCTGTGGCAGGAGATCCTCATCACCGTCGCAGTCGTCCTGCTGTTCCTTCTGCACATCCGGTCCAGCCTGGTGGTGGCAAGCACCCTCCCGGTCGCGGTGTTGATGGCGTTTATCGCCATGCGGCACTTCGGCGTGGACGCGAACATCATGTCGCTGGCCGGGATCGCCATCGCGATCGGCACCATGGTGGACATGGGCATCGTCGTCGCCGAGAACGTCTACCAGCACTTGGCAGATTGGCAAAAAGAAGGCTCCCCCGGCGGCCGGGAGCAACGTCTGCGGGTGATCGTCGATGCGACCGCGGAAGTGGCGCCGGCGGTGTTTACGGCTGTCGCCTCCACGGTGCTCAGTTTTCTGCCGGTGTTCTTCCTGACCGGGCGAGACTATAAGCTGTTCGCGCCGTTAGCTTGGACGAAGACCTTCGCCCTGGTGGCAAGCTTGATTGTGGCCGTGTTGCTGGTGCCTTTGTTGGCACGGCTGCTGCTGGTCTCCTCCGGCCGCCGGAGGTGGCAGGGACTGGCAGCAGGTCTCACCTTGGGCGGCCTACTGGCCTGTACCTGCTGGTTTGTTTGGGGACACCGGATCACCGGTCCGCTCGGGGTGACCCTAGCCCAGGCCACCGCGACGACCGGGCTGAGCGGGCTGGTGTTGGGATACCTGGTAGTCCGTGAGCGGCTTCGTCCGCCCGAGGAGAACCTCGTCTCCCGGCTGGTCCACTTCGTCTATGCCCCGCTGCTCCAATGGTTCCTCCGGCACAAACTCGTCTTCCTGTTGTTGCCGGGGTGCATCATCCTGCTGGGGGCTGGGGCGTGGGTCGGGCTACCGAAGGTGCTAGCACCGGCCGAGCGGCTGGCCCGGGTACTCGGCACGGAGCTCAATGACCTTCCCGGCTACGTGCACGCCAAGCACACCTTCACCGGGTTGGAGTCCGATGACTGGATCGCCCTGGACGAGGGTAGCTGGTTCTACATGCCGACCCTGTACCCCGCAGCGAGCCTGACCCAGGCGATGCAAGTCCTGCAGACGCAGGACGCACTGATCAAGCAGATCCCCGAGGTGAAGCAGGTCCTGGGTAAAATCGGCCGGATTGACTCGGCCTTGGATCCAGCCCCGGTCGCGATGGTCGAGACCTACGTGATGTTGAAGCCGCAAGCGGCGTGGCGTGAGGGAGTGACCGCGGCGGATATTTGGGACGAGATCAACGCCGTGGCCACGCTGCCGGGAGTCACCCCGGCATCGCCGCTCCAGCCGATCGAGGGGCGGGTGGTCATGCTTCAGAGCGGCATCAAGGCCCCAATGGCCATCCGGATTTACGGGGATGACCTCCGGGGGCTGAGTGCGGCGGCCCGGGAGGTCGCCCGCCACCTTCGCACGGCGGTGCCTGAGGTCGATGCAGAAACGATCAACCCGGATGTGGTGCTGGGCAAGCCCTATGTCGAGTTCGACGTGAATCGGGAAGAGGCGGCCCGGTACGGGATGTCCGTACGTCAGGTCAATCGGGTGATCGAGACAGCCCTCGGTGGGGCCAACCTAGAGACGACGGTCGAGGGACGCGAGCGCTACCCGGTGCGCGTTCGTTACCAGCGGTCTTGGCTTGGCGGCATCGGCGAGCTAGAAGCCCTGCCGGTGATCACTCCGGAGGGACAGACGGTGCCGCTGAAGCGGCTGGCGCGGATGAGCACTCGCTGGGGGCCTGGTGAGATCAGCAGCGAGGACGCCCGGCTGGTGGCCCACGTGATGTTCGCCCCCTCGCCAGGTACCGGTGACCTGGCCACCGTCCGGGCGGCGATGGCGTCGCTCCGGGCAGCCCAGGCGGACGGCTCCCTCAGTCTGCCAGCCGGGTACGAACTCGAGGCCGTCGGCTCCTTCCAGAACCAGATCGAAGCCAACGAGCGACTGACTTGGATCATCCCGGTGGTCGTGCTTAGCGTGTTCTTGTTGGTCTACCTTCAATTCCGCCACATACCCATTTCCTTGGCGGTTTTCGCCGGGGTTCCGGTGGCCTTCGCCGGCGGCATGATCCTGCTGGGGATCGAACGGGTCGAGCTGAACACGGCAGTGTGGGTCGGCTTCATCGCCCTGTTCGGGATCGCCATCGACGACGGGGTGGTCATGGCCACGTACCTGGACCAGGTCTTCACCCGCAAACAACCCGGGTCCGTGTCAGCGATGCGGGAGGCCACGCTGGAGGCTGGCCTGCGGCGAATCCGGCCGTGCTTAATGACCACCGCGACGACGCTAATCGCTCTGATGCCAGTGTTGCTTGCAACCGGCCGCGGTGCCGACGTGGCCAGGGCCATGGCACTGCCGATCGTCGGCGGCATGGCCGTAGAGCTGATCACGTTGTTCATGGTGCCGGTGGTGTTCTGCGGGTGGAAAGAGTTCCAACTGCATGCTGGCCTGGGGGACCGTCACCGAAAGGGCGTGGAGCAATCACCGTGGCAAGGTTCGGACTCGTGAAGTTGGATGGTATCTGACTGAGTCAGTCAAGGCAGGCCCACCCCAGGTGGAACTCAGCGACACCAGCTGTCCCATGACTCGCGTTCTGGGCGGAGATAGGCATCGGCTTCCTCGCCGGTGCGAAACCACTGGCCGCCCGGATAGCCAGCCAGGACTTCGCTGAGGGGACGTTTCGGTGCCCCATCCTCGGCAAGGATCACCATCACCGTCGCGGCATGCCTCTCGGGCAGATCCGGGGCGGAGGCCTCGATTCGATGCAATTACCACCGACAAATGGACAAACCCCGCGATCCCACCCAACGGACCGCCTTGGGAAGCTGGTGCCCGACGCATGATCGATGGCCCATCCAATCACGCGACGCATGATAGCTTGCGGACCAACACGTTCGGCAAGGCACTTTTCACGGGACCCCGACTCAACGGTCACCTGGAATGGTGGCTGCCGTCGTACACCAGTGCGATCGGCGTTCTCACACGGTTACACTGAGAGTTCAATAACAATGAACCACATTCTTCCGAGTCTGCCCTTCTGTGTCCTGCTCGCTTTGCCTTGCTCCATGACCGGCGAAGAGCAGAAGCCACGGAATACTACCCTGACCAGGATCGAAGGCCGGCACTGGCTCCTCGGGCCGGATGGCAAGCCGTTCTTCGCCCACGGCATCACCCACGTTAACAACAGCCACGCGAAGATCGACTTTGCCATATTCTCCAAGGCGTGCAGGAAGCTCGGCTACAACGCCTATGGCTATGGTTGCCCTCCTCAGCTCCGGTCCGACATGCCCTATGTCGACAGTTGGAATCACCTCGTGCCCATTTCGTACTACCGAGGCAAAAACGCCGTGAAGTTTATCGATGTGTTTGATCCCAAGGAACAGGCCCGGCTTGAGGCCGGCGTGAAGGCGAGCTGTTTTCGGAACCGCAGGAAACCTACGAACGTCATCGGCTACTGCTGGACCGACCTCGGCTCATGGCTGCTCAAAAACCCTTCCGGGAAGAACTGGGGCGAGTTCATCCGAGCCCTGCCCGAGGATGCCCCTGGCCTGCGGGCGTACAAAACGTTGCTCGACACCTGGGAGGGCGAGGGCGACAAGATCCGTGACCAATCCTTTCTCCGCCTTATCGCCCGTGAGTACTTCTGCGTCGTTGGCAGTGCCCAGCGGAAATACAACCCCACCACCTCATCTTTGGCGACCGCTTCGACTTCAATACGTTCGACACCGATGTGGTGAAGGAGATGCTCCCCTACGTTGACGGGATCGCCATCCAGCCGCCATTCCGGGGGCCTTTCCCGAAAGGCAAGCTTGACGAGATTCACAAACTGATCGGGAAGCCCATCCTGCTCTGCGACTTCGCCATCCGGTTCAGGGACGGCGACAAGGATATCCGCAGTTGGAAACCGGAGATAGATTCCGTCGCGGCCGGAAAGGCCTATGCCAAGTATGTGAGAGCGGCCCTCGACACCGACTACGTCATCGGCGTCTTCTGGTGCAACCCGGTCGATACTCCGCGCGGGTTCGACAAACCCGGCGTCAAACAGGGGTTCTTTGGCGAGGACCTTACCGAACGTCCCGGTCTGCACAAAGCGGTCAAGGAAGTGAATCAGTATCGTGATGAAAGGGTGCCGAAAGAGGACGATATCCGGAAATGACAATCTACCATTTTCTTTTGATAGTCGTTCTCGCGGGAATCCCATACGTAGTCTCCAGCGGCGCGGAAGGCACCGACCTCAGTCGGGACATCCGGCCGATCCTGGCCGGCATGTGCTTCAAGTGTGGATCCGCTGCTTGCCCCCACCACCTGGTCGATGCAGGAGCACACCCGAAGACGTTTCCACTAAAGTACTCACCTCCTTGTGCGAACAGGGTACGAGCACTTGGGTTCCCTTCGAAGTGGTCTATGGTCGTGCGCAAATAATCTCAACCCACCAGAGCAATGGATCCCCCTGTGAGCGTGTTGCCTGATGCGCGAATGCCATGCCCGCTACGAACGCATGCGTCGCGTGATCGGATGGGCCATCGACAATGGGTCGAGGAGCAACGCCCCAATGCGGTCATCCGGATGGGTCCTCGCACCGACCGTGGGTCAGCCCGAGAGGTACCCACGCCCTGCTAGATCGGTTTTGCGAGACGCTTACTGATCACTGGTTTTTTCGGATGTTTTTGAACTCATCTCAAGTTTCTATTCAGACGCTTGTTGCGAGCGATTGTCGATCATAATCCGAGAATTTTTTCGAGATTTCGGTTCCTGCTTCTCCCACAGATCTCGCATGGAACTCTGGGAGATTTTGGTCTTGGCGGATACGCGCTCGCACGAGCGATCCGGACCGGACACCGCCGAGCTGTTCGAGCTGATCGTGCGGCTGAAGATGGAGCTGGAGTGGGTGAATAAAAAGCTGACCCGCTCGCCTGAGTGACTGTGGGCGTTGGTCGAGTCGGGCCACGAAGGGCTGAGCGTCAGGAGGCAGTGCGAGTTGCTCGGCCTGGACCGCTCGGGCTACTAGCACCGGCCGGCCGGGGAGAGTGCGAAGAACGTGGAGTTGATGGGGTTGATCGACCGGGTCTACACCAACGTTCCGTTCAACGGGTCACACAAGATGGTCTTGGAGGTGAGCCGGATTCTGGGACGGGTAGTCAACCGAAGGCAGGTCCGACGTCTGATGCGGTGGATGGGCATCGAGGCGGTCTACCCCAAGCCGAACCTGAGTAAGCCGTGCCCCGGACACCGGGTCTACCCGTACCTGTTGGGCGTGGCTGTCGGGTGGGTTGATCAGGTGTAGAGCATCGACATCACCTACGTGCCGATGGGGTGCGGGTTCATGTACCTGGCGGCGGTGATCGAGTGGCACAGCCGCTATGTGCTGTGCTGGCGACTGTCGAACACGCTCGACAGATCGTTCTACCTGAGAGTGCTCGCAGAGGCTTTGGAGGGGGGCGGCCGGAGGTGTTCAACACCGACCAGGGGGTGCAGTTCACCACGAGGGCGTTCACCGGGGCTTTGGAGGAGGCCAGCGTGGCGGTGAGCATGGACGGCAAGGGCAGGTGCCTGGACAACGTGTTCGTCGAGCGGCTCTGAAGAAGCGTCAAGCACGAGTACATCTTTCCTCGCCGTTACGAGACCGTCCCGGAGTTGGCCGATGGGTTTTGGAGGTACTTCGACTTCTACAACCACCGGCGGGTTCACTACGCCCTGGGTTACGACTCACCGGCGTCGGTGTACCATGGAGATCGGATCAAGAACGGCCGATCAGTTTTGCTTAGGATTGGCACTTTTTGGTCTGAACTAAGGGGTCCACCTCACTCCCCGACTCCCAACCAGAGATAGAGTGAATCATGACGCGGAAAGATGCGATCGCCCGACTGTTCGACAAGAAACCTTCCTCCCCAGCCACGCGAAGGTATTCACACAAGCGGCTACAACCCAAGATGGGCCTGGAGTCACTGGAAGATCGGGCCGTGCCTGCGACGTTCGTCGTCAACAGCGAGATGGATGCTCCGGTGGACCTGACCGATAACGTCATCACCCTGCGGGATGCTGTGCACGCCGCGAACAACAACGTTCAGGTGGCTCCGGGTGCTGAAACTGGTAGTGGCTCGGACACGATCCAGTTCGCCGGCGATTTGTCCGGTCAAACGATCACCCTGACCCAGGGCGAGATCCCCGTCACCGAGTCGGTGACCCTCCAGGGCCCGGGGGCGGACAGGCTGAAGATCAGTGGTGGCAACGCCAGCCGGGTGTTCGTCTTCTCTGGTGCAGGAGCCAACACGTACAACGTCAACGACGTTACGGTCGCTGATGGAAGCGTCGTGGACGCTCCTCGGGTGGGTGGTGGAGCCATTCTCCTGAATCTGGACCGCGATGATACGTTGAACATCAATCGAAGTGTGGTCCGAGACAGCACAACGAACAACGGTGTTGGCGGTGCTATCTCCATTCTCTCGGGCACGCTCAACCTCACCGACAGTTCGGTCATCAACAACCTCAACAGTCAGGGCACCGTCTATCTGCTCGATGCCACTGGAAACATTACCAGCACCACGTTCAGTGGGAACCAATCTTCCTTCGGCTCGATCTGGGCTCGCAGTGGCAATGCCACCACGACTGCCAACCTCAATCACGTCACCATTGCCAGCAACAATGGACCAGGGGTCTTCTACTCCTCCGAGCGTGACACCGGAGTCACCGACCTCAACTATCGCAACTCGATCTTCTCAGGCAACACCGGACCGAACTTCGCGGTGGGTGGAACTTCAGGAACCATCAACTTGGTCTCACAGGGAAGCAACATCCTCAGTGATGCCACCGGCGATCCCACTCCTGAGGACAGCGACCAACTTAACACCGATCCAAACCTGGGCGTTCTGACTCAGATCGGTGGCACTTTCATGCACCAACTTCAGGTGGGGAGCTCGGCCATTGATGCAGCAACAGGAATGTCTCCAGCCACTGATCAACGTGGACAGGCACGCATCGATGGTACTTTTGACGGTACTGTCGCTGCTGACATCGGAGCTACAGAATTCCGAACGTTCCTGGTCAATACCAATCAAGACGTCGTCAGCTCGACGGACAACCTGCTCTCGCTCCGGGAGGCTGTCACACTGGCCAACACAACTGCAGATGAAGACACCATCCAATTCGCCAGTAATCTGTCCGGTCAAACGATCACCCTGACTCAGGGCGAGATCCTCGTCACCGAGTCGGTGACCCTCCAGGGCCCGGGGGCGGACAGGCTGAAGATCAGTGGTGGCAACGCCAGCCGGGTGTTCGTCTTCTCTGGTGCAGGAGCCAACACGTACAACGTCAACGACGTTACGGTCGCTGATGGAAGCGTCGTGGACGCTCCTCGGGTGGGTGGTGGAGCCATTCTCCTGAATCTGGACCGCGATGATACGTTGAACATCAATCGAAGTGTGGTCCGAGACAGCACAACGAACAACGGTGTTGGCGGTGCTATCTCCATTCTCTCGGGCACGCTCAACCTCACCGACAGTTCGGTCATCAACAACCTCAACAGTCAGGGCACCGTCTATCTGCTCGATGCCACTGGAAACATTACCAGCACCACGTTCAGTGGGAACCAATCTTCCTTCGGCTCGATCTGGGCTCGCAGTGGCAATGCCACCACGACTGCCAACCTCAATCACGTCACCATTGCCAGCAACAATGGACCAGGGGTCTTCTACTCCTCCGAGCGTGACACCGGAGTCACCGACCTCAACTATCGCAACTCGATCTTCTCAGGCAACACCGGACCGAACTTCGCGGTGGGTGGAACTTCAGGAACCATCAACTTGGTCTCACAGGGAAGCAACATCCTCAGTGATGCCACCGGCGATCCCACTCCTGAGGACAGCGACCAACTTAACACCGATCCAAACCTGGGCGCTTTGGAGCAAGTGAATGCAACCTTCGTCCATCGCTTATTGCCAGGAAGTGCTGCGATTGACGCTGCAAACGGTGCTTTCTCACCTGCTCTCGATCAGCGTGGACAAACACGGGTTGACGGCAACAATGATGACACCGTCGTCGCCGACACGGGTGCCTTTGAATTCACCAATGTCGCTCCCACAATCGCGACTCAATCGTTTAGTCTCAATGAGAACCAAACGGCAGTCGACACTGTAATCGCTGCAGATGCCGACTTGCCGAATGACTCTCTGTCCTTCAGTATTGCCGGAACCGGAGCCGATGACTCCAAGTTCTCGATTACTCCCGACGGGGCCCTCAGCTTCAACCTCGCTCCCGACTTTGAAAACCCCAACGACCTCGGTGGCACCGCAAACGACAACCTCTACGAAGTTGCGGTGACCGTTACGGATGACGACGGCCTAAGTTCCACGGCGACCATGACCGTAACCGTACAGGATCTCTCACCCACCACCCCCGTCGATGCGGATCCTGCCAGCAACACCGTCGCGGAGGACGCTGCCAACGGCACCTCAGTTGGCCTGACTACTTCGGCGACGGGAGTGGGGGGCACGGTGACCTACCAACTGTCCGACAACGCAGGTGGACGGTTCGCCATCGATAGCACCACGGGTGTGGTGAGTGTCGCCAACAGTACTCTCTTCGACGGGCCGGCTAATCACTCGATTGTTGTCGAAGCCATCGATGGAACAGAATCATCGACTGCGACGTTCCAGATTGCTGTCACGAATGTCGCTCCAACGATCACCAATCAAAGCTTCTCGGCGGATGAGAACCAGTTATCCGTTGGCACTGTTAACGCCAGCGATGCGGGTCCGGACACTCTGGCCTTCAGGATTGCCGGAACCGGAGCCGATGACTCCAAGTTCTCGATTACTCCCGACGGGGCCC
>CAYPIE010000121.1:0-234 GCA_964410665.1 uncultured Alcaligenaceae bacterium | reverse complement strand
TCGAAGCCATCGATGGAACAGAATCATCGACTGCGACGTTCCAGATTGCTGTCACCAACGTGAACCCAGTGATCACCGTGACCGTCGAGCAGGCCGACGGTCAGAACGACCCGACAGAGGTCGCCGAAGCCCGGTTCATCGCGATCTTCAGCGAACCGGTCGTCGGCTTCGACGCCGCCGCCGTCGCGGTCACCGGCACCGCCGTCGCCGACGGGTTCGCCGTGCAGGTCACCG
>CAYPIE010000120.1:0-15615 GCA_964410665.1 uncultured Alcaligenaceae bacterium | reverse complement strand
ACCGCCTCCGAAAGGCGAGCCCCGGACGTCAGTCCGGGGGTTC
The DNA here is from genome assembly GCA_964410665.1 of uncultured Alcaligenaceae bacterium. Taxonomy (GTDB): domain Bacteria; phylum Planctomycetota; class Planctomycetia; order Gemmatales; family Gemmataceae; genus CAYPIE01. Next base: position 15,572 of record CAYPIE010000120.1, on the reverse strand, counting down.
CCCGCACCGCAACCGCCTCTGCCTCTTTCCCCGCACCGCAAGCGCCTCTGCCTCTTTCCCCACACCGCAACCGCTTCTGCCTCTTAGGCGAGCCCCGGACGTCCGTTCGGAGGTGAGCTGTACTTCGGCCTGCAAACTCTTGCTCTACGCGGAGGATTGTGGCATCCTCGACCGAATTCGCCACCTCGCCCCGGATCGATCCAGGAGATCCCCGTGTCTTCGTTCCTCTCCTTGTTCAACGGGACCGCTCCGCCCCTGTTGATTTTGGCGATTGGTGTTCTAACGGTCATTGGCCTCATTGTCTTCGTACGTTTGCATGCGTTCGTGGCATTACTCATTTCCGCATTGCTGGTAAGTCTGTTGGCCCCGGGCGAATTGGCCATCAAGGTGAGCAGGGTGGCCGAGGCATTCGGGACCTCTGCAGGCAAGATCGGCATTGTCATTGCCTTGGCCGCGATTATTGGCGAATGCATGATGGCCAGTGGTGCGGCGGACCGCATTGTGCAAGGCTTTTTAGCCTTACTCGGGCAGAAACGCTCTTCATTTGCCTTGGCTGCAAGTGGTTATACGCTGGGAATTCCGGTCTTCTTTGATACAGTGTTTTATCTGCTAGTGCCTCTGGCAAGGTCGCTGTATCGTCAAACCAAACGCAACTACTTATTGTATCTCACTGCGATTGCAGCCGGGGGTGCGGTGACCCATACGTTGGTTCCGCCCACACCGGGGCCACTGCTAATTGCCAGCCAGCTCAAGGTGGATTTGGGGCTAATGATCTTGGTCGGGATGGCGGTGGCTCTCCCAGCCACCTTGAGTGGGCTGGCCTATGCCGCCTGGGCTGATCGCACCTTTTCTGTCCCCTACCGGGAACTTCCGGGCGGAGAGGCCCAACCACTCGACACAAATCGCTTGCCCCCTTTGTGGCTAGCGATTCTGCCAGTATTGCTGCCAGTATTGCTGATCTCGTTGAATACCGTGGCAACCACGCTGGCCAATGCAGGAGATAAAACCCTCGCTTGGGAAGCCATCACCCCCTACACCGCGGTGTTGGGCGATCCCAACCTGGCCCTGCTGCTATCGATGGTGGTAGCGGTGTGGCTGTTTTGGCGGCAGCGTCACGCCAGCCTGCGCGAGATTACCAGCCTGATGGACAAGTCGCTGATGTCTGGTGGCGTGATCATCCTGATCACTGCTGCAGGCGGGGCCTTTGGAGCCATGCTCAAGCAAGCCCAGATTGGCACGGCAATCCAAGAGCTGTTTCAAGATCCGCAAGCCACGCAAGCGGGTGCTGCATCCGGGTTGATCTATCTTTTGCTCGGCTTTGGCATTGCCTCGCTGTTAAAAATTGCTCAGGGCTCGAGTACGGTGGCCATGATTACCGCTTCAGGGATGCTGGCTGCCTTCTTATCACTCGACGATAAGCAAGCGACCGTGGACCAGGCCATAGCCCAGCTCGGCTTCCACCCGGTTTATCTGGCCTTGGCAATTGGTGCGGGTTCCAAGGTGGTGTCTTGGATGAACGACAGCGGCTTTTGGATTTTCGCCAAGATGGGTGGTCTTACGGAAGTGGAGACCTTGAAAAGTTGGACGCCGTGTCTGGCGATTATGGGCTTGGTCGCCTTCGCGGTAACGCTCGGGCTGGCGTTGATCTTCCCTCTGACCGGAGACTAGGTCAAATCAGGTCCAAACGACGGCGTGACATGCGGGCTTGCTTGCATTCCTGGCAGACGCCTTGAATGACCAGGCGATGCTCCTTGACCTGAAAGCCATGACGGCTTGCCACCTCGCGAATGATGGCATCAATCGCGGGGTGTTGAAACTCGATCATCTTCTCACACTGTTCACAAAACAGATGCTCATGTTGCGGATAGCCGTAATCATGGTCATAGAAGGTGCGATTATTGACCTCGACACGCAGGAGCAGACCGGCATCGACCAGCTTGGTCAGGGTACGATACACGGTGGCCCGGCTGATTTTCAGCTGATTGGCTTTGAGGTCATCGATCAGAGCTTCGGTGTCAAAGTGGCGATGTTGTTTGAAGATGTGCCGAACCAGTTCCAGCTGCTGCGTGGTTAGCCGTTGCGGCGGGTTGCGTGTCGCCAGATATTCCCGGAACTTATCTTCGGGGGTCTGGGAAACACGAACGGCAGGTAAAGACACGGGAGGCTCCTGTGGCTGGCGTTTTGGGCGGTCCAGCAGACTCGACGCCGCGACCATGCTAAACCATTCACCATTATAGGATGGTCTAGAAACGAAACCAACCGCCAAGGAGAATCCTTGGCGGTTGCAGAGGTAGGAGCAAACCCGGTATTCAGTTCGACGTAAGCTCGACGAACAATCGGTCCAGAGCGATCTCCCATTTTTCGTCGCTCATATAGCTGCCCTCTTCGAGCTGGCGTTTGATCCGCTGGACCAGCTCGGTGCGGATCGGGCCCTCAGCGCGAACCGGCCGAGAGCGGTGGGCAACATCATGGCGGCAATATGTTTTCGTACCCACGGTACGTTTCGCCTTCTTCGTCAACGTCTGCGACATATTCATCTCTCCCCAGTTGCTGCCCAGAAGACAATACTTCTAAGCGCAACAGGCGACAGTTTATGAGATTCCACCGTGAAATCAACCCGAGCCATCGGGACCCATGCTCCAAATGCTCGCATAAGCACATGGGTGTACCAGTCCTGCAAACCAGGGGGAATAGGTCAAACACACCCACCTCCTGTGTCATCCAGGGATCTGACACAACACCAACCGACCGTCCGGATACGACAAGCCGCAAAACCGGCAATGCATCTCGGACATGGAAGGTATCGGCGTTCCCCTGCCAGAAGTTCACAGATTTTCAGCAAACGCGCGTACACTAGATAAGCATCGTAGATGGGGTGATCTGACTGGGCGAACGGGCTTTCCCCCCCAAGCCTCCCCGCACTGCTTGCCCCAACGCATAGCCTCGACGTACAACCATCAGAGGTCGCGTTGAGCGATGGCAGCGTGGGTTATTGTCATGACGAGGGCCTTGATATGGCTACACATTCGTACTATTGGATATTTTTGTTCTTTCTCTTCACGCTTGGGCTCCCCGGGCAGACACTTACCCAAGAGCCCCCTGACCGCTTACGAGGAAAGCCTTTGACCGCTTGGACCGCCATGCTCCAGGAGGTCGATCCGGGCCGCAAGCGGGATGCCGCGGGGACGCTGCGCATGATCGGACCGTGGGCCAAGGGAGCCGTTCCAGCCTTGATGGCGGTGGTCCGCGATCTCACCGAGGATCTGACCCTTCGTCGGGATGCGGCGTTAGCACTGGGCAAAACACAGGCGAAAGTGGCCACCCCAGTGTTCCAAGCAGCGTTGCAGGAGTCCGAGATAGCCATGCGCTATTCCGCGGCCAAGGCATTGGGCTTGATGGGTCCGGCTGCCGAAGGAGCGATCGCAGACCTTAAGCAGGCGTTGCAGGATTCCTCGGCTCTGATACAGATCCGCGCTGCGGAGGCGTTGGCGTGCGTTGCCCCGGATCAAGAAGCTGAGCTCGCCAAAGCCCATCTCGTCGACCTAGGCCAGGATGATACTCAGCCCGATGAGGTTCGCCTGGAAGCAGCCCTGACCCTGACCGAACTAGATCCCAAACGGGCCCGCACCCTCGCGGTGGTCCTGCGGGTAAATCAAAATCGGGTTGAGCCAGTCCGTCGCATGGAGATTATCGATGCATTAATCCAGATCAACCCGGAGACCGCCCGTGATTATCGCGACACCTTGGTCGCTACCCTCAAGGATGTCAATGAGCGTCCGGAGACGCGTATTGCTGCGGCCCGAGCGCTTTACCGGGTGGATCCAAAGCGCTCAGGCAAACGAGAAATCGTACGCTTGCTTGCACGCTATCTGGCCGAGCCAGCAATACCGGTCCGTGTCCGTGCCGCGGAAGCGTTGCAGGCGATTGACCCCAATAGCGCTCGCCGCTTGGGCATCCCTACGCCTTAGGTCGGTGGCGTTTCGCTCGCCACCAAGTGCCCCCAACCGCCAGCAAACCGACCAGAGCAGAGACCGCAGAGGCCGGTTCGGGAACCACCGGGGGTGTCTGAATCATCGGTGGGACCGGCATTTCCGGCAGATCGGGTAGTGGCTCAGGAATGATTGGTGGTGCCTCCGGAGGTGTTGGCGCTGTCACCGAGGGGGGCACTTCCGGAGGTGCCACCTCCGGCGGTGGTGTCATGGGGGGATCGACGGTCGGGGGTGGCGTAAAACTCGGCGGCGCGGGCGGGTCATTGAGGATCGGTGGGAAAAACGCGGTCACGACACCAGGAAGACATAGCCAGGTCAGCAACCCAGTCAACACATAGCTTGCATACCAGGTTCGTGGTGCCATGAGACGTTCCCTCCTTGCATCGCTCGGGAAATCCACCCAGACGGGTCACTAGGTTCTTCGTCTTGGGCCACACAGACTAATCGCTATCATCGGCATCCTCTTCCAAGTCACTTGCATAAAAACACCCTCCGACCACGAAATGGCTCAAGAGCTTCCTCGGCCTGTTTCCCGAGAAAAGGCAAAGTGTAGGGGATCTACCCAAGCTGCATACTATGATGACCAAGTTGTGCTCGATGATCCTGGAACGCGGGTTTCGCCGTTGGGTACCACAAGGATGGAAGCCGAAAGAGGAGGAAGAGCAGACTGGGCGCGTGTGGATGGATGCAACGCCCCGGAAACGAGCAAGGATTGCATGATACGGAGGAGTCCATAGCGATCCTTCGTATCCAACGCCGGGAGGGCGGAGTGATGCGTGGTTATCGGTGGGGAGCACTTCTCGTCACGCTGGGATTTCTCAGCGCGAACCTCCAGGCAGATGAAGTCCAATGGCGCAAGGTCTCGCTGGCAACTCCGGTTCCGGCCGCCGCGGACCCACCGGCGAGCAAGCCGGTGGTACGCCTCGGCAAACCACGGGTATTGCTTGGCCGGCCAACTCCCGTCAATGCAGCCATTCGACCGACGGCATTGCTGACGCCCGAACCCAACGTCGAAGCACTTCACCGCGGGCAAGACAACGAAATGCCCCTACGGATGCCCACGGCATTCCAGGAGAGTGTGCCGATCCCCGCGCCTCGTCCACTGGAGCCGCCGGCCATTGAAGAATCCCGCGATGGCGTTCCGATCCCCTCGGCTCCCAAGTTGCTGCCGCCGGCCGATGGCTCCGTTCCCGATCCGTTGTCGCCTGGGGATCCTGGCGTCCCGATAACCCCGGGCCCGGTGATGGGAGAATGTCTGGACGGAGATTGTGTCGCGGAGGAAGGCTGTTTCGGTTGCATCCCCTTCCTCGGGCACGGCTGCTGCTCGAGCTGTGGTGTCCACGACTCTCGTTTATATGGCTCTGCCGAGTACTTGTTATGGTGGACCAAGTCGAGTCGGGTTCCACCTCTGGTGACCACCTCACCGGTGGCATCGCAAGGGATCCCAGGCATGCCCGGGACCACCGTGCTGCTTGGTGATCAGAGCTTGTTCGACAATCAGCGGGACGGCGGCCGCTTTACACTCGGTTGGTGGTTCGACCGTTGTCATTGTTGGGGGGTGGATACCAGCTTCTTCTTCCTCGGTGATGAGAGCTCAACCACCACCTTTAACTCGTTCAGCAACCCGGTGTTGGCTCGCCCATTCTTCAATCCCAACCCATTGGTCGCGTTCCCCGGGATTGCTTCGCCGGGGCCATTGGCGGAGTTGGTATCGACCCCAGGTGATCTGTTCGGATCCATCGGCATCGCCGCGAACACCGAGCTTTGGGGAATTGACACGAATCTGCGACGATCATTGTGGAATGGCTGTTGCTGGTCCTTTGATGTGTTGACTGGTTTCCGCTATCTGCGACTTGAGGATGACATCCGAGCCGTGGAGCAGATCTTGGTGGATTCGGGCACCAACATTCCGGAATTTCAGGCCTTTAATATGGTCCGGGTCGAAGACCAGTTCAACACCACCAACGACTTCTACGGTGGTCAGGTGGGTTTCCGCACGGAATATCGGTCGGGTCGCTGGTCATTAGGGCTCCAGACCAAGATCGCGCTAGGGAGTACCCGGCAAACCTCAACGATTCTGGGCAGCCAAGTGTTGGTCCCGAGGGCAGGGATGCCGCAAGTGATCACCACCGGAGGACTGCTCGCGGTGTCTCCGGGAAATATCGGCACCATCAGCCAGGACGAGTTCACGGTGGTCCCAGAAGTGGGACTCAATCTGGGCTATCAGCTGACCCCGAGGTTGCGTTTCTTCGTGGGCTACAACTTCCTGTACTGGAGCAATGTCCTCCGGGCGGCGGATCAAATCCCCGTCGTGGTCGATGCAGCTCGCGTGCCTACGTTTGCTCCTGTGGGAGCGACCCCGTTGCCGGTCCCAATTCCGGGGGCCCAATTGCGGAGTACGGACTTCTGGGCCCAAGGGATCAGTTTCGGGTTACGTTACGTATGGTGAGCCCGATGCAACCCGAGCGATGTAGCCAAGTCATGAGTGTCTTGCTCGCCTGCCTGGCCCTGATCGGCTGTGGCGAGGGTGAGCAGACGCTGGTTCCGGTCACCGGCCGAGTCGTCTTCCAGGGACAACCGGTGGCTGGCGGCATGATCGTGTTCACACCTGATGAAGCATATGGCAGCACTGGTCCGATCGCCCTCGCTCGGATAGCGGCCGATGGGACCTACCAGCTGCAAAGCGACGGAATCGACGGGGTAGTCCCCGGTTGGCATCAGGTGTCGATCGCTCCCCCGCCACGCTCGGCCCGGCAGACCCCGGGGTATGCCCCCAAGTTGCTGGGATTTCCCAAGCACTTTCGTGACCCAAGTCGCTCAGGGCTACGCCTCGAAGTGGTGGACACAGGATCAAATCAGTTTGATTTTGTGGTACCCACACACGATGATGTACCAGCCGACGGCGCTACGGCTCAGGACTCAAACCGCGCCAGACGGTAAGCCCCCGGGTCGACATGGGGCGACTGACCGCTGAGCAGTTCGGTGAGAAGCTTCCCGGTAGCGGGTGCCATGGACAGACCGAGCATGTTGTGCCCTGCCGCGAGCCAAACATTGTCGTGCCGGGGACTGCGGTCGATGACCGGCTTGCTATCGGGCGTCATCGGTCGCCAGCCATACCAGGTCTCGAGCACCGGCTCGCAATGCGGTTCGTGCAGGTAGTGGGATGCCCCCTGCTTGAGCAGTTCAAGCCGCCGTGGATTCAAGTGGGTGTCATACCCGGAGAACTCCATGGTCGAACCCAGACGATAGCCTGAAGCCCAGGGCGTCACCGCCACATGGTGTTCCTCAAAGATCAGCGGCAACTGCGGGCAACACTCAGGCCGCGGCATCGTCAACGAGTAACCCTTCCCCGGCTGAATGGGCACCCGACAACCCAGCTCACGGTTGAAAAGCGGTGTCCAGGCTCCGGTGGCGAATAGATAGGTGTCGGCCGTGAGCTCCCCTTGGTGGGTGACCAGAGCCGTCGCACGCCCAGCGGACTGCTTCACTTGCTCCACGGCACAGTGCTCAACGATCTGGACACCCCGAGCCTCAAGGATCCGGCGGAGTTCGGCCAACAAACGTTCCGGCCGCAGATGGGCATCCCTTTCGTATAAGAAGCCCCCGGCCAGACCAGGCTTGAGCGCGGGTTCCAGGTCCTGCAGCTCCTGGCCTATAAACGCCTTGGCCGGCATGCCAAAATTGTCGCTTATCAGGCGATTGGTTTCTGCGTAATGCTCCAGCCCAGCTTCACTCGCGAAGACGAACAATAGCCCCTGCGTTTCCCAGTCGCAATCAAGTCTCTCGGCCGTAATCAGCTGCTCATACAGCTGGCGTGAGGAGTTCAATAACGCTTGGATCCCCCGCCCTGCCGCCAACATATCGGTCGGGTTACAGCGGCGTGCGAACGACAACAACCAGCCCCAAAGGCTCGGATCGAGACGGAACTTCACCGCAAACGCGGCGTCTTTCTGAAACAGCGAGCGTACCGCCCTGCCGATCGCCCCGGGCGTGGTCAGCGGCAGGACATGACTTGGGCAGACCAGACCACAGTTGGCCGAGGAACAGGCACTGCCAAACGTCGAGCGTTCCACGATCCGCACACGCGCCCCAGCCCGGCTCAGGTAGTAGGCACTACAGGCGCCAATGATACCACCGCCGACAATGATCACATCCGAACTCATCGATGAATACCCATACGAAAGGGATCATTGGGATGGTACAAGAGCGTGGTCTCAGCGTAGACATGGGCCAACCCGGTGAGGCGCGGGATGATCGCCCCTTCCTGGAGTCGCACACTGCCCTCGAAGATGCTACCGACAATGCTCTCTTGTCGCCAGAGCTCACCCTCACGGAGCTGGCCGCGGGCCACCAGACAGGCCAACTTGGCGCAGGTCCCAGTACCACAGGGTGAACGGTCGTAGGCCTTACCCGGGCATAGGACGAAGTTGCGGCTATGAGCCTCGGGGTGCACCGGCGGACCGAATAGCTCGATATGGTCAATCTCCTCCCCCTGCGGGCCGGTGATGCCTTGGGCGGCCAATGCCTGACGAACTTCCCAGGCGAATGCAGTTAACTCCTCGACCCGGCTCAGATCCAGAACCTGCCCATGATCCTCGGTCAAGAAGAACCAGTTGCCTGCGTAGGCCACATCGCCGGTAATGGATTGGCCACTGGGCAGGGTGATGACTCGGTCTAGGTCGACCGGATAGCTGGGCACGTTTTCCAGGGTGACCCAGCCGCCCTCGTGCAGCTCGAAGCGGATCACACCAACGGGGGTTTCCAGCTGATGCGTCCCAGGTTGAATCTGCCCCAGGTCGGCGAGGGTTACGGCAACCCCAATCGTGCCATGCCCGCACATGCCCAAAAAGCCGACATTGTTAAAGAAGATCACCCCAGCAGCACATGCCGGATCGGTAGGCGCACACAACAACGCCCCGACCAAGCAATCCGAACCCCGTGGTTCCAGGATGATCGCCCGGCGAACATGGTCGAAGTCGCGCTGGAAGATTTCCCGACGGCTTGGCATCGGCCCATCGCCGAGGTCGGGCCCACCGGCGATGATCACCCGGGTGGGTTCCCCACCGGTGTGCGTGTCAATCACCTGGATGCGTGTGACGGGAGAACTCATGCACTACACCAGTACCGTGCGTGTTGGTCGGGTCTCGATCGCCTTCTGAATCACCGCCATCACCTGCTGGCGTTCTTCACCGACCAGGGGCAACCGGGGAGCGCGTGTTTGCTCGCTGCCAAAGCCACACATGGCCGCCGCCAGCTTGATGTATTGCACTAGTTTGACATGGGTGTCCAGGTGCAGAACAGGGGTGTACCAGCGATAGACCTCAAGGGCCTGTGGGTATTTCCCAGCCATGGCCAGGTCCCAAAGCAGGCGATTCTCCTCGGGGAAGGCGTTGACCAGCCCCGAGACCCAGCCCTCAGCGCCCAACAGGATGCTCTCGAGTACCAGATCATCGACGCCACAAAACAGGCGATAGCGGTCGCCACAAAGGTTCTTCAAGTCTGTGATGCGGCGAACGTTTTCGGAGGATTCCTTGATGGCCACAAAGCGAGGCTCATCGGCGAGTTCGACAAAGGTCTCCGGAGTGATATCCACCCCATAGCTGACCGGATTGTTATAAATCATGATCGGCAGATCCGTAGCCGCGGCCACCGCACGGAAATGGGCCACGGTTTCGCGGGTATCCGACTTGTACACCATCCCCGGCAGCACCATCAACCCATCGACCCCGGCTTCTTTGGCAGCTTCGGCAAAGCGACAAGCCAGGCGCGTCGTGCACTCGGCCACCCCGGACAGAACTGGCACACGGCCGGCGACCTGGCGGACCGTTGCCTTGAGCACATCGATCTTCTCGGCGAACTCCAACGAGCAATTCTCGCCGACCGTGCCGAGCATAATCATGCCGTGGACTCCCGCCACGAGCATTTGCTCGATGTGCTGGTTGGTACCGGCCAGATCGAGCGACTCATCAGCGTGGAATTGCGTGGTCGCCGCGGGATAGACTCCTTGCCAGGTCACACTCATTGGAAGGCCCTCGTCGATCGTACCAAGAAGATCATTGTGCAGGTTTGGTATAGCCGATCATTCCCCGGATTCCAACGATCTGGTCGCATGTTTGCTCCGTTGATCAGGAGAACGACGGCCGCCACGAATCCAGAAAATTCTAGCGAGCGAAGAATCAGGTGCGGTACAATACCTTAGTTGCAATCATGCATCCGGTGGATTGGCTTCTCCGGATGGCACGCTTGTCAGAATCTTGCTCGGGATGGTAGGGTAGAATGGGTCATTGCCAAGCTACCTCCCCTACCTGTTTGCCCACCGCCTGAACCCAACCGTATTTGCTGCTTGCGAACTCGCACCAACCAATACCCTGCCCCAGCAGTAGCCGCTCGTCCGTGCGGCTATCATCCAGCGTTTGCTTTGGACCGCGGAGTTTGTCGGATGATCTCCATTCAGCGTTTTTATTGCCTTGGACTGTTGCTGCTTGCTCCGAACTGGGCTGCGGCTCAGCAGCCTGGCGCAGATGCCAAAGCCATTGCTTTCTATGAGCAACAAGTCCTGCCACTGCTCAAGCAGGAGTGTTATCGCTGTCATGGCGATGGCAAGCAACGCGGCGGCTTTTCGCTGCAAACGCGGGCGGATGTGTTGGCCGGCGGCGATTTCGGCCCAGGCTTCAACATTGACCAACCCGAACAAAGCCTACTGCTCAAAGCCGTCCATTACGAACAGGACCGCCTGAAAATGCCACCCAGCGGCAAGTTGTCCGATGAGAAGATTGCAATCTTGTCGCGCTGGGTCAAGCTGGGCATCCCCTTCCCCGCCGATGCCCAGGGCAATGCGAAGCCTCGTGAGCGTGCCAGTGGCATCACCGCCAAGGATCGTGCCTACTGGGCCTATCAACCCGTTCGCCGACCCGATCCGCCCAAGGTCGACCACCCCGACTGGGTCCGCACTCCGATCGATGCGCTGGTTCTCGCTCGCTTAGAAGCCAACGGCCTCAAGCCAACGACCCCTGCCGACCGGGCAACCTTGGTTCGCCGAGCTCACTTTGATCTGACCGGCCTGCCACCGACGCCCGCCGAGGTGGATGCCTTTGTCAAAGATGATAGCCCCGATGCGTACGAACGGCTGATCGATCGACTGCTCGATTCGCCTCACTATGGCGAGAAATGGGGACGCCACTGGCTCGATCTGGTTCGCTATGCCGAGAGCCACGGCTACGAACGCGACAATCCTAAACCATTTGCCTGGCGCTACCGCGACTATGTAATCAACGCCTTCAACCAAGACAAACCGTACGACCAGTTCCTCCGTGAACAGCTAGCCGGCGATGAGCTGGATAAGGTCACGCCCGAGACGATGATCGCCACCGGCTACTACCGGCTCAACATCTGGGACGATGAGCCCGCGGATCGATTGCTGGCCAAATACGATGTGCTCGACGGCATTCTCTCCACCACCAGTCAGGTGTTCATGGGCATGACTATCAACTGTGCCCGTTGTCATGACCACAAGAAGGACCCGATCCCACAACGCGACTATTACCGCATGCTGGCGTTCTTCCACGACATCACGCCGATGAACCAGAAGAACACCCGCATGGTCAGCACCGCAGCCGATCGCAAGGAACACGCTCGTCTGCTCCAGGCCAAACAAGATCGCGAAGCAAAAATTTATCAACAAATCTATACGTTTGAGCAAGAATTTACCCGCAAACTGCAACAAAGCAAGAAGATCCGCGGCAGCAATCTGCCCAAGCCCGACCTCACCGATTTGTCGTTCAAGTTCTATCGCAACACCTTCGAGCAACTTCCCGACTTCGCCCTGTTCAAGCCCGAGACTGAAGGGACCATCGCCGGTAACTTCCTCACCCTGCGGCCGGCCTCTCGCGAGCAGGCGATCGGCCTGGTTTACCAGGCCAAGCTCAAGGTCCCCCACGCCGGAGCGTATACCTTTGACCTGAACAGTACCGAAGGTGCCCGACTGACCATCGACGACAAGGTGATTCTTGACCGTCCCAAGCCCGGCCGGCATCAGGTCGCAGTGACGGTAGAATTACCGGCGGGGCTGTTGCCGTTCCGCCTGGAGTATTTCAACGGCAATCAGAAGCCGCAGCTGAAGCTGACTTGGAGCAGTCCGGGGGGCGAGAAGCGGTTCCTGACCGAGGATCCGACCTGGCAGATGGGCCATGCACTGATTCCCGATGCCCGCCAGCAAGCCCAGTCATGGCGATTCCTGCTCCGCAATCCGCCCAAGAACTGGATGCGACCGGACTTCAACGCCACGAACTGGCGGCAAGGCAAGGCCGGCTTCGGCAGCGATGACAAGGCGGCTCCCAACCACACCCGCTGGCGGTCCCGTGACATCTGGCTACGCAAGTCCATTGAGCTCGGTGAACTACCCAACGAGCTGGCCATTACCCTGCGGCACAGCGGACCCATTGACATCTACCTGAACGGGCAGTCGGTCTACACCGACAAGAAGCCACAGCCGAACTACCGACAGGTGTTCTTGCCGGCGATGGTCGTGCAACGACTCCAGCCAGGGCCGAATGTCCTGGCGGTGCATTGTTCTACCCAGCGGGGCGAACACTTCGTCGACGTTGGCCTCAACGATGGCCAGTTGCCACCAAGCCTGCCAGAATTGATCCGCGAGCACGGGCCGGGCATGGTCGGCCAAGAAGAAATAGAGCGTTACACCCGCCTGGGCAATGAGCTGAAGGAAAGCCGCAAACGTGAGGTACCGGTGCCTGGGATCGAGGTGATGTGTGTTGAGGAACGTGGCCGGAGTGACACCTTTGTCCTGTTGCGGGGTAGTCCACAAGCCCGAGGCGACCAGGTGACCCCCGGTGTGCCCGAGGTGCTACCCGAGGCTCCGCTAGCGATGGAACAACGCCCGGCCGAAGCGGCACCCTCTGGCAAGCGGCTTGCCCTGGCCAACTGGCTAACGCACCCGAAACATCCGCTGACCTCCCGGGTCATGGCCAACCGCCTGTGGCAGTACCACTTCGGTCGCGGCATCGTGCCAACCCCAAGCGACTTTGGCAAGCTGGGCGAAAAGCCGACCCACCCCAAACTGCTCGACTGGCTGGCCAGCGAACTGGTCCGCGGTGGCTGGAAGCTCAAGCGGATGCACAAACTGATCATGATGTCCAACACCTACCGCATGTCGTCAAAGGCCTATGAGGAGGCTTTGGAGGAGGATGCGGCGAATAGCCTGTTCTGGCGCTACAACATGCGGCGACTCACCGCCGAGGAGATCCGTGACTCCATCCTGGCCGTGTCCGGCCGGCTCAACCTCAAAGCCGGCGGCCCAAGCATCTACCCGCCGATCCCCAAGGCCGTCCTGGCTGGGCAATCTCGTCCAGGCAGCGGCTGGCATACCTCCGACCCCGAGGAGTCATCGCGGCGTAGTGTTTACATCCATGTGAAACGGTCGCTGTTGGTGCCGATTCTGTCGCAACACGATGTCGCCGACACCGATTCGAGTTGCCCGGTCCGCTATACCACCACGGTACCAACCCAGTCGTTGGGCATGCTCAACGGCGACTTCACCAACGAGCAGGCCCGCTTCTTCGCCGAGCGACTAAAACGCGAGGCCCACGACAACCTGACAGCCCAGGTCCGCCGAGCCATCCGCCTCACCACCGGCCGCGCGGCGACCGACCAAGAAGTCCAGGCCGACTTGGCCTTCATCAAGGCTCTGCAAACCACGGAGAAGCTTGGTGCCGATGAGGCCCTGCGGGTCTACTGCCTGTTACAGCTGAACACGAACGAGTTTGTCTATCTTGACTGATAGTGCCTTCCCAGACGAGTCCCGGGCCCATGGCTCGGGGGTAATGGAGTCATCCCGATGCATTCCCAGCCGAGCAATTCTCAGTTCTGTGGCCGCACTCGACGCGAGTTCTTGTGGCAGACCGGGGGCGGGTTCACCGGCCTGGCCCTGACCGGCCTGCTTGCCGGCGATGGCTTCTTCGCCGGCAAGACCGAGGCGGCCACCGGCGGCAAGTTTGTCAGCCCGCTGGCACCCAAGCAGCCGCACTTTGCCCCAAAGGCCAAGAGCGTGATCTTCCTGTTCATGTACGGCGGGCCCAGCCACGTCGACACCTTCGACTATAAGCCCGAACTCTACCCGCTCGACGGCAAAACCATTGAGGTGAAAACCTTTGGCCGCGGCGGACACCGTAACCAGGGACGAGTTGTAGGCCCCAAGTGGAAGTTCCGCCAATACGGTCAGTGTGGCAAGTATGTCTCTGACCTGTTCCCCAACGTCGGGACCTGTGTCGATGACATCGCTTTTGTGCACTCAATGTATGCCGAGTCGCCGATCCACGGCTCGGCCATGCTGATGATGAACTCCGGCCGCATCCTCAGCGGCTACCCAGCCCTCGGCTCCTGGGTCAACTACGGCCTGGGTACGATGAACGAAAACCTCCCTGGCTTCGTGGTTATGCTCGACCCCACCGGAGGCCCGATCAGCGGCCCCAAAAACTGGTCCAGCGGCTTCATGCCCGCGGCTTACCAGGGTGTGGTGCTACGAACCGATGACCCGCCGATCTACAACTTGGACCTGCCGCCGGGGATGACCAAGCGAACCCAACGCAGACTGCTCGACCGTCTACGCGAGAAGAATGAAGCACACCAGTCGCCGCGAATTGACAACTCGGAATTGGCCGCCCGCATCGCCAGCTATGAGTTGGCGTACAAGATGCAGCAGTACGCACCCGAGGCAGTCGACTTCAACCAGGAAAACCGGCGAACCAAGTCGCTCTACGGGATGGATAACAAGCAGACCGAGGACTTTGGCCGCAAGTGCCTGCTGGCTCGGCGGCTGGTCGAGCGGGGCGTCCGCTTCGTGCAGATCTACTCGGGCGGCTCGCACAACGACAACAACTGGGACGCCCACAGCGACATCATCCGCAACCACACCAAGCACGCCGGGGCAACCGACAAGCCGATCGCCGGCCTGCTCAAGGACCTCAAGCAGCGCGGCTTACTGGAATCAACCCTGGTGGTCTGGGGCGGTGAGTTTGGCCGCCAACCAACCGCCGAGTACGCCAAGGGCACCGGCCGCGATCACAACAGCTACGGCTTTACCATGTGGATGGCCGGCGGTGGCATCAAAGGGGGCATTAGCCTGGGTGACACCGATGAGCTAGGGAGCGCTGCGGTCAGCGAACGCCTTCACGTCAAGCGTTTGCACGCCACCATCCTGCAACAACTCGGCTTGGAACCAAACCATCTGACCTACTTCTACGGCGGCCTGGACCAGAAGCTGGTGGGCGTCGAAGACACCGAACCGGTGTGGAAGCTGATCGCGTGAGCGAGTTCGGTCGCCAGAGCTCTTAAGGATAGACGAGAGAGGCAGAGAAGCGCTTGCGATGCGGGAAAGAGGCAGAGGCGGTTGCGGTGCAGGGAAAGCGGCAGAGGCGATTGCGGTGCGGAAGAGGCAGAGGCGGTTGCGGTGCGGGGAACCCCCGGACTGACGTCCGGGGCTCGCCTTTCGGAGGCGGTTGCGACGACAGAAGTGCTTGACAGTGAAATGGTTGCAGCGAATCGCTCGCGTCGGCAGAGCTCCGGACTGAC
>CAYPIE010000119.1:0-15933 GCA_964410665.1 uncultured Alcaligenaceae bacterium | reverse complement strand
GGAGTTGCTACTCTCGGTCCACGACGAGAGCCTCAAGTCAAGTGACCGCCAAACCGGGGTTAAGACAAAAAGCCTGATTGAATAGATTGATCAAAAAACAAGAATGCGTTGTCTGATCGGATGTGCGATGGACGATGTATCGGTACACGGCTTGGTTCCTCGGACTGACCGTCGGTCTGCCCGAGAAGTACCCAGGCTCTGCAAGATGGGCTTCGCGAGACGCTTACGTTGGGGTTATCCCGCTCAAGGGATGTGCAAGAGCCGGCATGTCTCCTCGTAACCTTCTTCCAGGGGCAACAAGACACGAGTCTCCGCAGCCAACCAGAGCGGCAAGGTCGGGAGGGGTTGCCCGACAGCCATTGGATAAAACCAAATGTCGAGAACCGACGGGTGAGGTGGTCGCTTGCGGTCGCGGATCGTGACCGCGTACAAGTGCGGCGGCGTTGAACCGAGTCCCGGGTCAGTACCGTTGATCCGTTCTAGCAGGTCGGCGTACATGTTGGAGTGACGGACAGTCACCAGATCGACGATCGAGACGCAAACACCCTTCTGCAGCAAGGCCGACACCTTGGCCACGAACGCCCACCGGTTCTCGGTCCAATCTTTGTTCGACGGGCTGACGATCTCAATGGCCGCGACCAGGCGGCGTCCCTGTTTGGTGTCGTAGACGCGCACGTCGAACTCGTCCTGATCGGCGAGTTCGCTTTTCAGTGTGAGGGTCGGCTCCGGCGAAATCTCAGTGGTAATCGGTCCGTTCGTGACGGGCGTGGGAGGAGAACCAACGGATCGCCCGTTCTCCTCGAAGGCGGTCACATCGATCTCGAAGTCCTTGCCGAAATGGACCGTGGGTGCGGAGATGTAGCCTTCTGGGAGAATATCAAACAATTGTCGGACGATCATCATTGGCCAACCGCCGTGGAAGGAGTCCCACGAGTGTCTATCGGTGACCGGTGCATGGAAGTGATCGCGAAGTGGCATCGATAATCCTCAATGATGATCGTATCTGCCTGCCCAACGAAAGTCTATTGACATTGATACCCGATCATCATGACCGATGTGACCCGATCGTTGGAAGCGGCCCGCCGCGGCGTCCGATAGTCCGCTGCGGAGCTGCTGCCGTTGGTCTACGATAAGTTACGCAAGCTCGCCGCCGCGAAGATGGCCCGGCTTCTCGCGGGCCAAACCCTCGAGGCCACTACCCTGGTGCACGAGGCGTACCTCCGCCTGGTCGGGGATCAGCAGTTCGAGGGCCGCGGCCACTTTTTCGCCGCCACCGGCCCTTGGAGCTGGACCACCTCGCGGCGGGACATCCCGTGAAGTCCAAGTTGGTGAAACTTTGATATTTCGCGGGGTTCACCGCAGCAGTCCTGAGCCCGTCGATCCTCGACCTGAAATCCCTGTGCGGCGAAGCCTTCGAGATCCCCGCCAAGGTCGACCGGGCCGCGTTCCTGGACGCGGCGTGTGGTGCGGATCTGGGGATGAGGGCCGAGGTCCAGGTACTACGCGTAAGCATGGCACTGGCGATCAAGAGTGCGCGTTTCATCGGAGTAGGGTCCAAAGTGGATGCGTGAGAGCGAGCCGCTGCACAAGCGGTAGGGCAACCCTCATTGCTGGTCGCGTCGTAAGTACTCACCGACCGTCATTTGGCTTCGTCCCCTGCGGAGCGGGAGACGATCTTCTGGTTTGAGAGGCCCTTACCGCGAACAGCGCGTCGTTCCTGCGGTCTTCCGTATTTTCTTTTCCATATCCCACCGCTTTTTTGGTTTTCGATTGGGCCCGGCGGGTAAATCACGGAAAATCTTCCTGCACGTGAGGACGGATCGACGGGAAATGCATCTAGGAACGTATGGGCACCATGAACGTAAGCGATGCGGATCCGGAACGGGACCTCATCCGCCAGGCTGCTGGGGGCGACACCGACGCGCTGTGGACGCTCTTTTCCGCACATTCGGACCGCCTGAAGCGGATGCTCCGACTGCGATTGAACCGGCACCTCCAGGGGCGGATCGACTCCTCGGACATCCTCCAGGAGACGTACCTGGAGGTGGCCCGCAAACTCGAGGCGTATCTGCACAACCCCGAGGTCCCTTTTTTCCTGTGGCTGCGGCAACTGACGGGTATGAAACTAGCAGAGGTCCACCGGCGTCACCTTGACGCCCAGAAGCGGGACGCCGGGCGAGACGTATCCATCTACCGCGGCGCGTTGCCGGCGGCGAATTCGGTGTCCTTAGCGGCACAACTGTTGGGACAGCTGACGACCCCTTCGGAAGCCGCGGTCAAGGCCGAGCGGCGGCTAAAGTTGCAAGAAGTGCTCGACGCCATGGACCTGGTTGATCGCGAGATCATCGCCCTGCGTCATTTCGAGCAACTCACCACCGAAGAAGCCGCGGTGGTGCTTGGTTTGTCGAAATCGGGTGCGGGCAGCCGCTACATCCGTGCCCTAAAGCGTCTAAAGCAGACCCTGCGAGAATGCCCTGAATTTAACGAATTGTGATCCGGAACTGGAGTATGACTGGAACATCGGCACCCACTCATGGAGAGAGCAATGTCTGAGCAGACATCCCGTTGCGAGATCGTTGCCGAACTCGCGGAGGAGTTCGTCGGCCGCTACCGGAACGGCGAACGGCCACCGATCTCCGAATACGTGAATCGACACCCCGAGCTGGCTGAGGAGATTCGGGAGGTGTTCTCGGCGGTGCTGATAGTCGAGGGCCTTGCCCCCGAACACGATGCCTCGATCCTTGGCCGAGTACCGCGCAACGATTCCTCGCCCGAGCCGGTCATCGAGCAACTTGGCGACTATCGCATCCTCCGCGAGATCGGCCGCGGCGGCATGGGCATCGTTTACGAGGCCGAGCAGGTCTCGCTGGGTCGGCATGTGGCCCTGAAGGTCTTGCCGCCACACCGGCTCACTGACGAGCACCAGCGCCTTCGGTTCAAGCGTGAGGCGAAGGCTGCGGCCAAACTCCACCACACCAACATCGTGCCGGTCTTCGGTGTCGGCGAACACCAGGGCATACATTACTACGTCATGCAGTTCATCCAGGGGCTGGGACTCAATGACGTCCTCTCTGAGTTGAAACGTATGCAATCTCCTTACCCAACCGTGAAGTCCGACACGCCACCGTCAGACGATGTCTCTGCCGCCGCCATTGCCCGCTCACTCGTGACGGGACAGCCCGCGCGGAACATCGGTTCTGCCTCCGAAGCACGAAGCCGGATGGCCTCCCGCCAATCCGAACGAAACATGCAACGGTCGGCGAACTCCTCGGCGGTGCTCAACCAATCCGGTTCCGTCACCCTGCCCGGCCAGGATCCCTCGGATACTTCTCCGAAGTCGCAGTCCCGCAAGCTCACGTACTGGCAGAGTATCGCTTCCATCGGGGTCCAAGTCGCGTCTGCCCTGCAGCACGCCCACGACCAGGGAATCCAGCACCGCGACATCAAGCCGAGTAACCTGCTCCTCGACACCCGTGGAACAGTCTGGGTCACCGACTTCGGACTAGCTAAGACCAATGACCAAGAGAACCTCACCAGCAGCGGCGACATCCTCGGCACCCTTCGTTACATGCCACCGGAGGCGTTCGAAGCCAAGACCGACCATCGAAGTGACATCTACTCCTTGGGACTCACACTTTATGAGATGTTGGCGAAGCAGTCGGCGTTCCCGGAGCGGGATCGGAATCGGCTCATCAAACAAGTCACCCAAGCATCTCCTCCCCGCCTGGACAAACATTATCCTCAGATCCCACGCGACTTGGTGACGATTGTCCACAAGGCGATCGAGCGCGACCCGAACCATCGCTACCAATCCGGCCAAGGGCTGGCCGAGGACTTACAACGATTCATCGACGATGAGCCGATTCGGGCTCGACGAATCAGCCTGGCCGAACGTTGCGTACGCTGGACCCGTCACAATCCCAGCTTGGCAGCTTCGTTCGCCTCGATCGTAGTGCTCCTCGTGAGCGGTATCGTGGTTTCGCTGATCCTGGTCGGTCAACGCCAAGCGGCGTTGTTGCGCGAGGAACAGGGCCGGAAACAGGCCGAAGCAATCGCCTATCGATCGCTGGTCCGCGAAGCTCGTGCCGTGCGGGTGGCACGACAGCCGGGGTACCGGAATCAGGTGTGGGCGAGGATCTTACAGGCACGTGCCATCGACACGCCGGAGAAAGATCTCCAGCACTTGCGACAAGAAGCTGTCAGTTGCCTGGGGGATTTTGTCGGCAACGAGCCCTTCGTGTGGGACGATCTCGGCAAGATGAATGACGCGGTATCGGTCTTCCCCGATGGCCGGCGGGTGGCGTTGGGCTTGCACGACGGGGTCGTCAGCATCCGGGAGATCGAAACGAAACGGGAACTCGCCCGCCTTCGAACCGGCGAGGACGATGCACCGATGAGCATAGGTGACGTGAGAGTAGCCCCCGACGGCCGGCACATCGTGGTCGCGGACCTACGCGGGGCAACCGAAATCTGGAAGCTGGAGAACGGTACCTGGAACTGTGTGGACCGCGATCCCCCGATTAGTTCGGTAGATGCTCCCGAATGCCGGGTTCACATCGCAATCTCCCCGGACAGCAAGCGATTCACATGGTCCGCTCCCTATCGTTATGGAGACCCTCTTCGCATCCGAGGGCTCACCGACCACAACCTGGATCGGTCGATCCTCGCTCCTCCGGATACTCGGTTTCACGCCAAAGCTTCGTTCAGTCCGGATGGACTCGCGGTCACCTCGAGTCTGGTTCCGTCCTCTGAGCTCGGCATCTGGGATGTTCGGACCGGAAAGTTGAAGAAACGCTTGAAGGCACCGGGAGGGGACGTTCACGCCGCGGCATTTAGCCCCGACGGTCGGTTCCTGGTGATGGGAACCGTTGACGGGTTCGGCATCTACGACGCGGAGACGTTTTCCCAGCGGTCCTTTATCCAAACAAATGCCGTCCTGTCGCTGGAAATCTCACCCGACTCGCGTTTGTTCGCCTTCAGTACGCGGTCCAGGAAAGTTCACCTCTGGGACCTGAACTCGCAGCGCCCGTTGGCCGTCTTTGACCACCCCGAGGGCTTTTGTGTCATCACGTTTACGCCGGACAGCTCTCGACTGGTCTCGGCGGGCCAGACCAAGGCCCGCTTTTGGTCGCTGGACGGGTTGGCTGAGAAGACCGTGCTCCGGGGCCATCACGAGATGGTCGAGGGGTGTGCGTTTAGCCACGACGGGAGTCTCCTCGCCACTGCTAGCAAGGACGAGACGGTTCGACTGTGGGATGCGTGGAGTGGAAAGTTGCTCCACGTGTTTGCATTGGAGGGGGAGGCCCAAGGTGTTGCTTTCAGCCCTGATGATCGGCTGTTAGCGATCGGGGAATATCCTCCTAAAGGAAGGCTCACCGTCTGGGACCTGAAGGACCAACGCCTGCTCGCGTCAACGAGAAAAACCGGATTGGACTACTCGGGCGTCTTTGGAATGGCGTTCACCGCAGACGGCAGAAAGCTTCTGACGGGTTGTCAAGGTGGGCTCGGAGTGTTCGAGCTCAACCGGACGTCGGAAGAGGATGGGCGTGAGCTTGCAGTCCAATTCCAACGCATCGACTACGTTCGCGACATTCGCACGCTGGCAGTCGCCGTCAGTCCCGACAACCGCTGGGCCGCGTTCGTGTTCCATGAAGACTCTGTACGACTCTGGGATCTCAAGAATCGACGCCCGGTGAACACGATGCCACAACGTCCCCTGTTGTTGCACGGAACGCATAACCTTGCTTTCTTACCCGACAGCAAGCATCTGATATTTGTGGGCAAAAACGGCAAACCCCAGGTCTGGAACATCCAGACTGGGACGTGCGCGTACGAAATCGCCTACACCCGCCCGTTCCAATCCTTTCACAACGCTGTATCCCGAGATGGTCGTTGGTTCGCCGGGGATGCCACTGCTGAGTCGCTGACCATTATTGACCTGATGTCGCGTCGAGAGTTGTTCACGCTCGACGGCGAACGCTACCCGATCAAGAGCATCGCCTGGAGCCCCGACGGCCAGCGCTTGGCTCTGGGCCTGGCCAACGGGGACTTGGTGATCTGGGAGCTGGCCTCGGTCCAACAGCAGTTAACCGAGATTGGCCTTGAGTGGCAGTGAGTACTGCCCGAGCCGACGTTCGGCGCAATCGTATCGCGAAGGATCGCTTGGCTTCGAGGCGAAGAGAGACACGCAAATGGGGAACTATGGATTCGATGAGAGCGATCTGATCCGTCGCGCCAAGGACGGGGACTCCGTGGCTCTCGACACACTCTTTGACCAGTACCGGCGGCCTCTACTCCGCATGGTCCAGATCCGGATGGACCGTCGCCTGCGATCGCGGGTCGATGCTTCTGACGTGCTTCAGAACGCATATCTTCACGCAGCCAAACGCATGAAGCGCTATCTTGTGGAGCAGAAAATCCCACTTCGATTGTGGCTTCGGATGATCGTCGGGGAGGAGTTGATCAATCTGCACCGGTATCATTTAGGGACGCAAATGCGCGACGCCGGTCGGGAGCGGTCGCTTTACCGGAAATCGGTGCCCGCAGCGAGTTCTTGCTCCCTCGCGGTACACCTGCTTGCCAATGACACGTCCCCGAGCCGCGCGGCCGTCCGTGCCGAACGTCTTAACCGCCTGGAGGAAGCATTGAACGAGTTGGAGCCGACCGACCGTGAGATCCTGGCGTTGCGACACTTCGAACAGCTCTCACACGCCGAGACCGCACAACTGCTGGACCTGGAAGAGGGCACGGCCGCGAAGCGGTACATCCGTGCCCTGCGCCGGCTGAAGAAGATTCTTGGCGCGACTTCCGGCGACCTGCCGGACCTGTAACCACGTCATCGATCGGGGACGAGGACGACTCGCTGTTGAGACGGTTGATTGATGAGTTCACCGACCACCTTGACGTCCAACTGCAGGCAAAAGGACGTGGGAATCGATACCGAGGTCAGTAACAGCCTGGGTCTTACCCCGTGGACGGTCTTCGGCACCGTATTTCAAGACACATCTGATCATCAGAATGCCATCTTCCGACCTGATGTTCTGGTGTGAGTCGGCACGTCCCCCGGCCCCAATCCGAGCATTCCACGACGGATCAAACGGCAGCTTTTTCCTTGTCCAGAAACAACTCCATTCCCGGGTAAAGGGCTGAGAGACACTTTCAAGTCGAGGGACTTGACCCGTCGCAGGATGGGACAACGCCGTCTCGCCCGTCTCGGTTCGTCGTGAATTGTCCGCACCACCGAACCACAAAGACGCCATGAACCAGGCGGACCACTTAAGGGAAGATGTCATGATGTGCTTCAGCTTTTTGACCCATCACCGCGGGGCGGATGCCAACCGGGCCAAGGCGAACTCGGCGCCAAAAATGCCTCGGCCGACACGCCGTCCGACGTTTCAACCACCCTCGCCTCGGCTGGAATGCCTCGAGGAGCGAGATGTCCCCGCCGTTTTCACCGTCTTGCATACCGCCGATACTCTTGAGCCGGGCTCGCTGCGTTGGGCGATTGGGGAAGCAAACGACTCCCCTGGCACAGCCCTTATCCGCTTTGCCCCGAGGGCTTTCGGGACGATTGAGTTGAACCCGGCACTCGGAGAGCTCCAGATCACCGACGGCCTATTCATCGATGGTCCTGGGGCGAATCGGTTGACGGTCAGTGGCGGGGGTGACACGCGGGTGTTTTCGGTACTGCCCGCCGAGTTTTCCGAACCCCCTACCAAGCCTGAACTGGACTCAGCCCCGGCAGTATTCATCCGCGGGCTGACCATCACCCAAGGGAAGGGTACCGATGCTCCCGGTTACCTCGCCGGGAACGGCGGTGGTCTGTACAACTTGGGCGGCAGCGTCTTCTTGGATCGGGTGGACATGGTCAACAACCGGGCCGAAGGCGCTTTTGCCGGAATCGGCGGGGCCGTGTCAAACATCTCGGGGAACCTGACCGTGACCCGAAGCTCCTTCGCCGACAACACGGCCGAGGGTGACCTCAACGCGCTCGCCGGTGCGCTCAATTCTGACGCCGCGTTTGTCTCCGATGATTCAGCTCTGGAGGATCGCCTACCCACCACCTTCATCGACCGCAGTTCGTTCGTCGGGAACACGGCTCGGTCCTTGGTCGGCATCATCCCCGATACCGGCAATTTCGGCACATTTGGCGGGGCCATCTACTCATCGGGTCCGCTGACCATCAGCCGCACGGAGTTCATCGGGAACAGCGCCGAGAGCGGGCCGGGTGCGGAAGGTGTGACCATCGGTGGTGAGGCCTACGCCGGAGCCGTCTTCTTCACGACACTCGGCATCGTCGGCGAGGCCGATGCCGACTTCAGCCTTCGGAACAGCACCTTCGTCGGCAACATCTCCCGGGGTGGTGACGGTGTGCTCGACGGGATCCCCGGGGGGAACGCTCAGGCGGGTGCCGTGGGGATTTACGACCTGAACGCCGCGTTGAACGCCACCCTCGCCGGGAACATGTTTCTTGACAATGCTGCGATCGGAGGGAGAGGGGGTGCCGGAGCCGCCGGAGGTCTAGCCAGGGCCGGCGGCGTGGGCGGCTTCGGTACGGTAGACCTGGCTCTGATGCACAACACGTACGTCGGGAACCTCGCCCAGGGTGGCGAGGGGGGGAGGGATGCCCGAGGGGGCGACGGCCGTGGCGGCGGACTTTTCTTAGATTCCTATGTCTTCTTTGGAGCTTTTACTTCGGGACCACCCACAGCCTCGGTGTCCAGCGATCTTTTCTTCAACAACACCGCTGCCGGCGGCCACGGTTCGACCGGCGGTGACGGCCTCGGCGGGGGCATCTTCAACAACGGCGCCGCCAACATGGACCGCCTCCTGGCGGCAGGGAATCGAGCTCACGGCGGCGACGGTGCTGTCAGCGGCCACGGCCGTGGAGGTGGCCTCTTCAATGGCTCCTCCGGGGACGCCATCGTTACCCGCAGCACGGTGGTGTCTAACCGTACTCATGGGGGCGACGGGGCCGACGGGCTCGGCGAAGGGGGAGGGATCTACAGCGAGGCCGGAGGCAACTTGAGGCTCGACCGGTGGACCATCCAAAGCACCGTCTTCAACGAAGCCTCCGATGATGAGGATGACATCTTCGGAACCTATTTGCTGGTGTGAGTCCGCTCTGCACGGGAAGAGACGAGAGCGTACCGTCCTGCGGTGTCAGAGCGGTAACGCTTTGGTCAGTTGAATCGTTGCTCCGAGAGGTGTGCGGTGTGTGATCGGGGTTTCTGTTCTTTTCTCGGCGATGGCAGAAATGCTGACCCGTACGGAGAATCAGTCGTAATAATTACATATTCATAAATGTGAATATAGAGCATTGATCTATTCTTCGGTAAAGCCAGTTCTGTCGGGATTCGATGGAGTGTATCCATCACGCAAAGTGCCGTGGCAGATGGCTTTGCCGAGTATTGCCGTAGGGTGTGGTTGGCGATGGACTGGCGATCGCGGCAACTCGAGGATCACTCGGTGGGTAACCGCGTTCTAGTAGTCGCTCAGGCAAGGGATTACCCAGCTATTGGTGTTGTCGAAGTTTCGTCAGGCGGTCTTGGATCGCTCGGTCGAACGCTGTCGTCTTGGCATCCATTGCACTGGCGATTTTTTCGAAGACCTCGATCATGCTGCGCGTGGGTGGTCCTTCGGAGGTCTGCACCAAATCACTTAGCCAAACCAGTTTTGGGATCAATTTCGCGCGCTCATTAATGATCTGGACTAACGTGGTGCCAACGGGCAGCATTTCCCCTTCGATCTCATCGCACAATTGGTTGATGGCGACTGCTTGATCGCTCAGAGCCTTCAGTTTGGCAGCGTCGACACCATTTGCTTTGGCTTTGTTGACGATTATCGCGGCCTGCTCCTTGGCGTCACGCGCCCGTAGCACGGTGTAGGTCCCGGCCTCTGCCTTGGTGTGTAGCCTCATCCAGAACTCGAAACGAGCATCTGTGTCCTCGGAGGTGTACTTCTCGTTCGGGTTAATCCGCAAGGTAAACGGTTGGGTCTGTGAAGCTCCATCCACGGTGAGTCGCACCAGATACTTACCTGGCTTGGCGAGTGGTTTGATGACCGTGGGTGGTCGACCGGGTACCGAAGTAACCTGCGGGTAGCGCATGTCCCAAATGAACCGGTTGAGCCCCTTGCTGATCGTCGCCCGCGGCTTTCCGGTGGTCCACTCGAAGCCGTAGCCGCGCGTGTCAAACCCGCTGAATCGCTGGGTGGGTATTTCATCCTTGGTGAAGGTGCGGATCTTCTTCCCATTGGCATCTAAGATCGTGAGGCTGACTTCCTTGGCTTGATCGCTCAATAGGTAGTAGATGATCACACCCATTGGTCGGGGGTCACCGGCGTCAATGAAGTCGCGCTTCCGGCTCCCGTTGACAACCCCCCGCTCATAGAAGGTATGCCCGGGTCGGGTGTTCTGGACGAAGTAGTACTTCTTCTTGGAGTTTGGTCCGCCACCGTAGTCCATCCACCAGTTGTAGCCGAAGCGGGTGTGGGTGGTGGGCTTAAACAAGTGGCTGGGCTTGTTGGCGAGGTCGGGCGAGTATTGCCGCAAGGGGCTGATGTCGTCGAGGATCCAGAAGCCGCGACCGTGGGTGGCGATGACCAGGTCGGCGTCTTTGACTTTGATGTCATCCACCCGAACACGTGGCAGGTTGAGGTTCAGTCGTCGCCACTCTTCTCCATCGTCGATCGACACGAACACTCCGGTTTCTGTCCCGACAAACAGCAAGCCTTTACAGACGGTGTCCTCACGGATGGTGCGCGTGATCTCTCCTTCCGGGAAGGTCGTGTCGATCCGCGTCCAAGAGTTGCCGTGATCGTTCGTACGTAGGAGGTAGGGAGCGTAATCATCGGCTGTGCGGTAGCGGGTGATGGCCACATAGGTGGTGGCTGGATCGTGGGGGGAGGGTTCGATCTCGTAAATACTGGCGAGGTCGGGTAGGTTCGGTGGGGTGACATTGTCCCAGTTCTTCCCTCCATTTTTGGAGAGATGAATCAACCCATCGTCACTACCGGCCCATAACACGCCAGATTTGACCGGCGATTCCGCCAGGCGTTGGATGGTCGAGAAGATCTCCTGGCCGAAGTACTCGGCAATCCACGGGGAACCGGCGATCTGCTGCTTGTCCTGAAGGTCCCGAGTCAAGTCTTTGCTAAGCACCTCCCAAGTTACCCCCTCGTCGCGGCTGCGGAACACCACATTGCCCGCAGCATAAATAGTCCTCGGGTCGTGCGGTGACAGAAAAAACGGACACTGCCAGTTGAAGCGGTACTTAAACTCCGTGGCCGGAGAGCCGAATGGGGATTCGGGCCAGATCGGGCGGACCTCATTTTGCCCGGTCCGCAGATTGTTGACCGTGAAAGCCAGTCCGCCTCCGGACGGGAAACCGGTCGAGATGCTGTATACGATCTCGGGTTTGGTGGGGTGGGGGATCGCCGGTCCGGTTTCGCCGTTGCTAACGACGGTGGTCTCATAGCCCGAGATCCCACCCCAACGGGATGCACTGGGGACCTTGAAGGTGAGCGTATCCTGAGCGTTGCCGTATAGGTTGTACGGGAATTGGTCATCGATATTGAGCCGATAGAACTGGGTGGTCGGTTGGTTGGCGAACGAGGACCAGGTTTTGCCACCGGTCAGGGTCACTTGGGCACCACCGTCATGAACTCCGATCATTCGCATCGGATCGTTGGGGTCGATCCAAATGTCGTGGTAGTCGTCTTTTCCGCCCGGCTCGAGCACCCAGGTTTTGCCCCCGTCAGGGGAGTGGTAGAGTTTGTTCGCCGGGGCCCACAAGTCATCGGCATCGTGTGGGTTCGCGTACAGGTGATAGAAGTAAAACGGCCGGGCGATGATCTGCCCGTAGTCGGAAACGAAGGACCAAGTCTTGCCCAAGTCGTCGGATTGATAGAGCCCTTGCTTGGTTTGTGAATCGATCAATGCCCAAACTCGTTTCGAGTTTGCCTTCGACATGGCCAGCCCGACACGTCCCATGTGGCCCTCGGGCATCCCTTTGGTGCGGGTGATCTCTGTCCAACTGTCCCCGCCATCAAGCGACCGCCAGATTCCACTCTCCGGTCCACCGGTCTTCGCCCCCCAGGATTTGCGGTCGAATTCCCACATGGCGGCAAAAAGCACTTTGGGGTCCGAGGGGCTCATCTCGAGATCGATTGCCCCAGTGTTCTCACTCTTGAATAGGATCTTCTTCCATGTCTTTCCACCATCCTGGGTACGGAATACGCCCCGCTCCTTGTTCGGGCCAAACGCGTGACCCATGGAGGCGACATAGACGAGATCCGGGTTATCCGGATGGATTCGGATTTTTGCGATGTGCCGAGCTTCGGTGAGCCCGAGGTGTACCCAGGTTTGGCCACCATCCACGGTTTTATAGACCCCATCCCCCCAGGACACGCTTTGCCGCATCTGGGGCTCGCCGGTCCCGACATACATGATGTCCGGATTCTTCGCATAGAGGGCGATCGCACCGACTGAACCGGTGTTGAACTGGCCGTCACCAACCGGAGTCCAGTACGCTCCCGCGTCCTCGGTTTTCCAGAGGCCTCCGCTGGCGTGGCCAAAATAGAAGATGTTCGGATTCGTCGGATGGCCAACCACCGAGGTGCCCCGTCCGCCCAAGAATGGACCAATGTTGCGCCACGCGCGTGCTTGCACGGAATCCTGAAACTCGTCTGCACGGGCGTACTGGTGAGGCGGCAAGCTTGTCAGCAGTGTGGCCAAGATCAGGAGTGCGGTACGACCAAATCTGTTGTTCATTGTGCAAACCTTAGCTCAGGAGGGGGGTGGTCTGTCTCTGCGATCATGATTCGCTCGACAAGGTGCCATCGGCCTAGTGCACTGGGGTTTTTGCCAGATCCGTCGGGACTACGAAGCTACGAAGATCTTGAACAATCGACATCTTGTGATCGATTCGAGACATGGACCGCGTGAGCAAGGTCTTGGAGTCACGTTCACAAACGGTTGCGGGTGAGCAAACCTGAACCTCACGCTTGTGTGGCTGTGCAGAACCCGCACGGTCAAGGTACACTGATCCGATCGTCGTTGCCCAATCCCGGTTGGAATCCGATGGAGTGAGTTCATCATGCATGACGCCGCAGACGGCTTCGCCGAGTATCGTCGCAGGGTCTGTTTGGCGATGGACTATCTGTCCCAGCATCTCGATGATAACCCTGGAGTTGAGGAGATAGCCCGGTCCGCGCACTTCTCAAAATACCATTTCTCGCGCATCTTCAAGGCGGTTGTCGGTGAGACGGTCGCAGAGTTTGCCCGTCGGCTCCGCCTGCAACGGGCTGCCCATCGCCTACGGTATCACCCAACGCTGGACATCACGGCGATCGCCCACGAATCGGGTTTTTCCAGTTCGCAAAACTTTGCCACTGCTTTCCGAAAACACTTCGGCGTTAGCCCCAGTCAATTTCGCACAAATCCAAACATGGTCCGCACGAATGAAAACGCTTCCGGAGCCTCGGAATCGTACCATGAGTTCGGCTCATTTGAGCCGCCACTCTCAATGGAAAGGAGACGAGCGATGAACGTGGAAGTAAAGCAACTGCCGTCCCGGCGCGTTGGCTACGTTCGCTATGTCGGCCCCTATGGTCCGCAAGGAGCTGGTCAGGCTTTTGGCGAACTGATGCGCTGGGCTGGGCCCCGCGGGCTTGCTGCTGGGGCCATGCTTGGGGTGTGCTGGGACGATCCAACGCATACGCCGGCAGACAAGTGTCGCTATGACGCTTGTGTGGTATTACCAGATGAGGCCCCTGTGGATGGCATGAGTGTGCAGACGATCGAAGGAGGAGATTATGCGGTGTACCATACGGAAATCATGAACAATGACTTTGGCGGAGCATGGGATCGGATGTACCAGTGGCTGTCCACGAGTGGTTACCGTCCCCGCGAATTGCCCAGCTATGAACATTATCTCAACGATGGGATGGCGGATCCCGATGGCAAATGGCTGATAGAGCTTTGTGTGCCGGTTGCTCCGCTCTGATGGAACGCAACGATTGGCAGAGCGGTTTTCTAGTGCATCCCGTCGAGCTGGGCGTGCTTCGTAGAGGCGCCCAGCGAGTACCCCAGCATCCAAGGTCAACGCATGTCGGCACGAGATCGCTCCTGCGAACAGCGATTGTGCTGGTGGTTGCCGTGAGAGGTGGCTACTAGGTTGTGGTGGATACCCAAGCCTTCTCACAGACCGGTGGAGCCTAGCCGATGTCCACGATCGTCCTGACCGAGGACCATGGCATGTTTTTCCGCTTTTGTTCAGAATTTCTTCGAGCACGAGGAATAATCGTCGTGCTCTGCGCGTCTCATGATCGGTGGAGAAAATCGAAGGAGTTGTGTGAACCTGTCTGAGGCTTTTTCACTCTCTTCTCCAGATGCTTGTGGTTGCCCTGGGCTAGCTAGAAACGAGGATTTTCGGATGAGCTTATTTAGGTTGAATTTCCTCGTCGGACGACCAAGCATTGGCAGTCACGCCAATCAACCGGCGAACTGTCAGCAGGCACGATGGTTGCTGTTGTGACACTTGGCCTTACGGTCTTCGGGAAGCCACAACCCGGTGTCACAACGACACCGGGTTTTTTTGTCGAGTGGATCAGTTCCATCTGAATGGCAACTAGGAGGTACGCCGGAGTCTGCGACGGGCGTGGGGAGAAGACAGCTTGCCCGTAGGTCCCCAAACATGTGCGTGGAGAATTCGTCATCGGCCATCCTCTCCGAGAGATAGGTGTGAGCCCGCCGCTTGAAAAGAGGCTCGGCAGTCGGACCGATAGCTCTAGCCCGGCCATATGGATGCGGAGGGTCCTGTGCTAGTACGGGAAGGCGGCTGTTCACCGTCGTCACGCAGGTTCGATTCCTACCTTTGCAGCTTTGCATTCCGGAAGGGCAAGCCAATGGGCGATGGCAGCCGCCTCGAAAGCGGTCGAGCGATGAGCCTTGAGGGTTCGACTCCCTCCCTTTCCGCTAACCACACGTGCTCTTGGCCGAGCGGCAGAGGCTCCGGTCTTCCAAACCGGTAAGGCGGGTTCGACTCCCGCAGGGCACTCTCAACAATGCGGGGTCGTCGCTGTTGGTAGTGATGCCTGACTTTGAATCAGGAGTTCGCAGGTTCGATTCCTGCCCCCGCAGCTGCAACAACGGAAGTCATCCGGCTGGATGAGGACACGGTATTGAAAACCGTTGGCGCTTGAACGCGTTTGTGGGTTCGAGTCCCACGACTTCCGCTGCACTACCTTGTATGCACCTGGTGTAGTTGGCAGCATGGCTGGTTCCAACCCAGTTGGTCAAGGTTCGAGTCCTTGGGGGCATGCCTCGAGCGAAGCTTCGCTCGCGAGATGGGCTCATCGTCCAATAGGAAGATGCCGGCGTCGCAAACCGGAGATCCGGGTGCAATTCCCGGTGGGTCCACTCATGCCACAGTCCCGTGGTCCAACGGCGACGACGCCTGGCTTACACCCAGGAAATGATGGTTCAATTCCATCCGGGATTACTCTCCATCCGCGTGCCCAGATGCGCCAACGGGTAGAGCGACTCGGCTTAAACCCGAGTGATTGCAGGTTCGATCCCTGCTCTGGGTACTGACGCGAAACGGCAACGGCTCGGTAGGCAACCGGTAGACCACCTTGGCTTAGAACCAGGGATGCTGTGGGTTCAAATCCCACTCGAGCCAGTGCAAGCCATGCTACCTTCGTGGCACATCCCCTAAGCCTCGCCTGATGCGTAGGCTAGCGGCACAGCGCGAATCGAGGGTGCTCGTTGACCACCTCCATCGAAGTGGCGGCCAAGTGTGCCATCCGAACCTGGCCGGACAAACCGGGGCGATTCCTTCAGAGCGGCGGGTGTGAACCGGCCGAGGGTTGGACCGCCGTCGGTTGTAGATCCCGCGTCCGCCAGGTCGTGCTCCCACGCTGCGTTGGTCC
>CAYPIE010000118.1:0-15956 GCA_964410665.1 uncultured Alcaligenaceae bacterium | reverse complement strand
TTCCCCGCACCGCAATCGCCTCTGCCTCTTTCCCCGCACCGCAATCGCCTCTGCCACTTCCGCTAGCTTGCTCCACTTCGTCGCTTCTCACACTTGCGATGACGCAGGGGCTTGACCAATCTCCTTGGCCTGACGCTGAACTTCTTTGATATCCAGCTTGCCGCTGCCCAAGACCGGCATCTCGTCGATCGGGAAGTAATCGCGTTCGCTGGGAATCCATAGGTTTGGCAGGCCCCGCTCGCTGAGTTGCTGGGCCAATTCGCGCGGCGACTTACTCAACGCCAGGTGTAAAACCACAATCCGCTCGCCACGCTTCTCATCCGGTACTGAAGCCAGAGCCAACACGCGGTCGGTGGTCTCCAGGGCCGCGTGAAACTCCTCCTCCACCTTTTCTAAAGGCACCATCTCACCGCCAACCTTGGCAAAGCGGCTGAGCCGCCCGGTCAGTGTGATAAAGCCATCTGCATCGATAAAACCCATATCCCCCGTGTTATACCAACCATCACGGACCACCTCGGCCGTCTTCTCCGGTTGGTGCAGATAGCCTTCCATGACATTGGGGCCCTTGATCCAGAGCAGCCCCTCCGAACCGATCGGCAACGGCTCCTCGGTCTCAGGATCACGGATTTGCGCGGCAACACCTGGAATCGGTTGGCCAATCGTGCCAATCTTGTTGCCAACTTGCTTCAAACCATTGACCTCGCGGTCGGGTACATTCACTGCGACCACCGGGGTCAGCTCGGTGGTGCCATAGCCCTCGACTGGCCACAAGCCAAACTTGTTGGCGAATTCCTCGGCTACCGCTGGAGGTAACTTTTCGGCACCGCAGGCCAAGATCCGCAAGGAGCGGAATGCATCCGCCTCACATCGCTTGATATAAAATCGCAAGAACGTTGCAGTTGAGATCATAATGGTCGGCTGGTACTTGCTGGCGTTCTCGCCGACTTCACGGGCTTGCCGCGGATCGGGCCAGTATACCACCGAGGCTCCGACCTGGAGATGACCCCACACCGTCAATGTGTAGCCAAAGCAGTGGAAAAACGGCAGCGTCCCGAACAGGCGGTCGCTTTTCTGCAAGTCAATCGCCGAGACCAGGGACTCCAGGTTGGCGGCCAGGTTGCGGTGGCTGAGCAAGATCCCCTTGGGCTCGGCGGTCGAACCGCTGGAGAAGATCACGGTGGCTAGATCGGTGATCTGGTGGCGATGCAGCCCCAGCACCCAACGGTCCAACATCCAGCCGGGCAGCAGGATGGCTGCCAGATAAGAGCGCAGCCGTTGCCAGCGGGTAATGACGCGTAGACTGTCTTCTAAGTAGATGCACTGCACCTGCTCACCGATCGGGAAACGCATCCGATGGACAAACTTCTTGGACGTGATGACGACCTTGAGCCCGGTTTGGCGGACCGAGGATGCAATGGCACTCTCACCCGCAGTGTAGTTCAGGTTCACAGAGATTTTGCCGAGCATGCCTAGGGCGATGTTGGTGAGAGCACCGCCTAGGCTGGTTGGTAGCCAGACACCCACATAAGGGGAATCGCCGAGCTTGTCCTGTAACCAGCCACGCAGGCAAACCGAGCCGGCGTAGAGCTTGCCGTAGTTCAGGATGCGTTCCTCGCCAGTACTATTGTCGATGACCGCTTGGGCCAGTGGATAGCGGGCGGCCATGCGGACAAACTGGCGGTGGGGTGGACGTAGCTGGTAACTCTCGGCGATGGCCATATCGGCACTTACTTCCTGGACGGCTTGCCGCGTCTGGGCCGCCGAGGTGGTGGCGGGCAACGGTTTGCCAAAGCCCACGCCCACTGGGAACGGTAGCTGACGCGGCCACTTCCAGAACGCGCGGCCACCATGGTAGCTGAAGATACTGCCCCAGATCCGGGCGAGATAGCTGGGAATAATCACTACCGACTCGGCCTTGGTCAGCTTGGCGATCCGCTCAAAGCCGCGATGGAACGGCAGCATGTTGCCGTTGCGTGTGAGTTGCCCCTCGGCAAAGACACAAAGCACTTCACCCGCATCAAGCACCTTGGCCGATTGACGGAGCGATGCAGCCAGGGCGCGTGGGCCGCCGCCGAGATCATCGATGGAGATGACCCGGACCATGCGCAGAACCACGGCCAGGATTGGGTTGCGGTTATGGCTCGCGGAGGCCAGGAAACGTACTGGCCGAGGACAGGCAACCCAGACCAACATCCAGTCGATAAAGCTCACATGATTACAGACCAATAGCACCGGCCCCGTGGGCGGGATGTGCTCGCGGCCGTGCACCCGTAACCGATAGATCGAATGCGTGATCAGCCAGAACAAGGGTCGAAGCAGGGTGTTGGGAAACAGCCAGCACAGCCCAAAGTAGGCCAGAAACAAACCGACCGGGATCAGGAAATCCCACCACTCAAGGGTCGATAGGTCGGTGATGAGCGCCAGGGGGGTCGGGACCACGGTAGACCTCTCGACAATGCGTCGCCACGTGCACCTTAGGAGATAAAAGACCATGACGAGGTGCACTTCTCGTTCCCGGCCCAGGCGATTTTGCTGTTATAAGCCTAGCGTTTGCACTGGTGCAAGCACTTAGCGACGGACCAGACGACGTAACAAATAGACCGCGATGAGAACCATCAACCCATTCGCGGTCCAAACCGCGGGAACCACCGGCAATTTTCCTTCGCGACCAAGATTGCTGCCACACAGTAACAGCGGGTAATAGAAGAATATAATCGGCAAAAAGCACGACACAAACGCACTCAGGTAGTCAGATCGCGAAAACCAGATCCCAATCGGACAGCCGACCAACACAAAACACAGACAACCGAAGGCCAAGGCGGGCCTCATCTGCAGCTCATTGGCCAGATTCAGATCGCGTCGCTCCACGGCATGGAGCTTGTTGTCGAGGTTCTGTACGTGCAGCTTGAGCATCTCCTGACCTGGCCCCGGCGATGACCGGGTCAAATCGGCCGAGGCATCCTGATGCTTCTGCTGGAGAGCTTCGGTCTGGCCGATCAGATCCTTGCGCTCACGGAGGAGCTCCTGCCAGGTCATGGTCATGGGTCGTGGAGTCTCTTCACGGCCACTGAGTTCGGCAGGGAGCGGAAAATCGATGGTCTGGTTGAGTAGCCGACCGTTTTGCTTTTGGTCACCCGTGACCACACAGCGGTCCATGTCTACATAGCCAAGCTTGGCGTCACGATCGATGCGGAGCCGCGCCTCGCGGGCACGCGCCACCAGGTCATAACCAAAATGGTAGCCGTTTGGCAGAATATGTTTTCGCTTGAAGATCATGTCGATCAAGCGGCGACCTTTCACCTCTCGGACATACATGACGTACGGAGAATCACGAAAGTGCAGCCGACGTTCACGCTTCAGGATATTGTACAGGACGGCTTCCCCATCCCGTAAAATACGTTCTTTCATAATTTGATGCGTACGCGGGATGGTATAGTAATACAGACCGATCGTGGTCCCCCCCGCAACCAGTCCCAGCAACATGGCCGGGCGAAGGATCTTCAGGGGATAAACCCCGGCACTTTTGATGGCGAGATATTCGTTGTCGTGGGCCAGCCGGCCATAAACCACGCAAGTTGCAAACAGCGTGGTGGTCGGGATGGTGAAGGGCAGCGCGTTGGGAATCAGCAGCGGGATCGCGGCCAGGATCTGCCCGGGCGAAAGCCCCCGCTGCGAGGCCTCTTGCACCAGCCCGGCGACTAGAAACAGCCCCGTCAAGCTCACCAAGGCGAGCACAAAGACCTTGAGCAGTTCCTTCAAGAGCATCCGGTGCAGTATGTTCATCGCAGGCTCCCCGTCAACGAATCGGTCGACAATCGAGTCTCTCCGCAAAACGCGTTGGTTTCCCTCAAGGACGTCCCTCTAATAGGTCGCCCAATTCCACCAGCGTTGATACGATGGTGTATACCACATCCGCTCAAGCACGTGACGCACAGGTTCAGCGACCAAGGGCACGGCCATCTTGCGGTACTCAATGGTGCCACCAACGGCTCCACGCACCTGGATTTTGAACAGTTCTTTGCTGATCGCCGAGGACAGGTGACCCAATGGAGCCGCCAACCAATCCTTCAACAGCCGCGACCAGATGGTGTAGAACTCAAACTGCACATCGCTGCCGTCGGTGCGAAGCTGCCCACCGCCCCCCAAGGAGATGGCATTGCCTAGCAGATCCAGTTGCTGAACTTGGATCTGCTCACCGTGAATCGAAAAGACGGCGTGGGCCTCTTCAAAGGCGGTCCGATCAGGGGCACGCAGATTCAATACCTTTAACAAGTCTAATAAAAACGGTAGGTTGAGCATCTTGCCCTGCGGAACATCAATCGTGCCACCGCCGCGTAGATCCGGTGGGTGGTTGGAATCGCCAGGCTGCTGGGTGAGATACAGGCGTGCGGTGGCCATGCCCTGCAGTTGGGCATCATCCCCCATGCGGTAGTACTGGGCCAGTTGCTCCAGCTGGACACCAATGGCGGTCAAATCCAGGGAAAACGCCAACGGGTCATTCAACTGCACCCGTGCTTCTCCATGGACCGTTCCACCGTAGAGCTGGCCACGGATGGTGGGCACCTGCAAAATACTGGGCTTCAAGGGGTCCACCCGGAAGTGAGCTTGCAGGTCGTGGACTGGCTGCTGGGCCACCAGCGCTCGGGCGAGGGCGACGTTGCCATACACCCGCCCCAAACGATCCCCCTCATAGCGTCCGGTGATGGCTACCTGGCCGATTACCTCGGTGAAGGGAACGCCCAACTGCAACTGGGCCTTTTGCAGCGTTAACGCACCCTTCCAATACAGAATAGGTTGCGGGTCGGGTAGGGACTTCGGCGAAGGCAGAGCCTGGGATCGTGGGTCGGCGAGCGAATCCTGCGGGCTGGTACTGCCCACCGGCTGGATCGGTTGGGCTAGACGGGGTCCTTCTGCCGCTTGGGCCGGGTCATCGATCACCAAGCGCTGCAAGTGCAATGTGGCTGGGCCTTGTAACTTGAGCGCTTCCCATGCGGTGCCGAGCTCCCCGGGCAAGGCGGCAAATAGCTCGGTATCGCAGACCAACGGGTCGGCCTGGATGTTGCTTAGGGACGCCCATAGACCACCATCGGTCCGTTTCCGGATATCGGCTTGTTCTAATGTCAACAAACTTTTTCCATGCCGCGCCCGACAACCCCGGAGCACAATCCGCCCGGCCCGATAAGAAAACCCGCCATTGAGATCGGTCAACGTGTAGGGAAAGAAGATCGGGTGGATACTGCCACCGCTCCATTGACACTGCAGTTCCAGATCGGTCAGCGGGTCAAAGGGCAAGGCATATTCGCCGCGCGGATCCGGACCCGGAGCATCATGGCTCTCATGAATCGTGACTCCCACCGTGCAATTGGCCCAACCACGCGGCTGCATCGTATCCCAACCTTCTCGGCCGCCAATCGCCTCAATCGCCTGGCGTAGCTCACGATCTAAGGCGAGGCCACGTGCTTCGATGTTCAGCTGCAGTTGGCTGCCGCTGTCGGTCGGTCCCTTGGCCCCCCAAAGGCGTAAGTGGGTCGCGCCATGGCGGGCGGTAAAGTCCTTAATCTCGACACGGTCGGTCGGTAACCCCGCGCTGGCGACCTCCTCGCTCGGGGCATCGACCGGAGCAGGTGTTGGCATGATCACCACTTTGCCACGCACATGTTCCATGGTGTATGGGAAGATGTCGTAGCGCATGCGGCTATCGTAGACGTCGATGTCAAAGCGGGTATGTAACAGGTTACTGTTGGGATTCTGGGTGAGTGTGGCACGGAAGTCGCCCTGCCCGGTGGCGTTGAGCGAGCGCAAAAATTGCGGAAACGGTGGCTTTAAAGCGTTGATCAAGGTGTCGTTAAAGGGAATGGCCTGGCCCTGAATGACCAAGTCGAGTTTCGCCCCGGGGTTATTACCGATCATGGTGCCCTGGAGGGTGATCGGCTGGCCCGAGGCGCGACCGGAGAGATCGACCTTGAGCCGATCCTGCTGGGTAGGATCGATCTTGAGGGTCAAGCTGCCATGAATGTCCTCGACGGGATAGGGGAAGGCCTCATAGACAATGCGCATGCCAGCGGGCTCCAGAATACATTCCTTGCTGGCCTGGTCGCCCTGACGTTTGAGTTCAAAGGTAATCCCCAGCGGGCCGGTGGGTCGAAACATCTCGGGGAACGATCGCAGCGCCTGGGGCAGCGCCTCGGTAAGCCGCGGACCCACGGTGAGCCCCCGGACTTGGACGCGCAGGCGTTGTAGTCGGTGTTCCAGTGACTCTGGGAGAGGGAAGCTTGTGGGAGCGGGGGCAGCTCGGGCCAGCGGCGTTGGCAGCAATTCTAGTTCCACAGTAAACGCCGAGTCGCCGGCCTGTCCGTGGAGCTGTTTGATCGTGCAGTGCCCATTGTGGTAGTGCAACGTGCCTTGGATCTCCTCCAGGGGAAGCGGCAAACCAGGATGCACAAACATACCTTTGCGTAAACGTATCTCCACCTGGGTTTGCCAAGGGATGTCCGCGTTGGGATGATGGGCGAGCTGGGCGGTCAGCCCGACAATCCCCCGTGGACTCTCGCGGTAGTCGCCCAGCTCCGGGACATAAGCAGCGAGCTTGTGGACCAGTTCGCCCGCCACGGGAAACTGGGGAAGTTGCAGACGGGCTTGCATCGCCTGGGTCGGGCGATGCAGA
This sequence comes from uncultured Alcaligenaceae bacterium, assembly GCA_964410665.1. Taxonomy (GTDB): domain Bacteria; phylum Planctomycetota; class Planctomycetia; order Gemmatales; family Gemmataceae; genus CAYPIE01. Next base: position 9,292 of record CAYPIE010000118.1, on the reverse strand, counting down.
CTCCCGTCCAGCTCGAGCCGGCCTAGCAGTTCATGGTGGGCCGTGGCCGCCACGCTGACCCGGGGGGCAGGATCATTGATCAAGGTGAGTTCAATGCCATGGAGCTGCCACTCGACCTGGGAGCCAGACCGAACCGCCGTGGGCAACACTCCACGGTCATGAAGATGGACGGAGGCCTGGCGCACGACCACGGTCGGCCAGGGAGCGTCCGAAGTGTGGCTTGGCAGCAGGTCGGCCAGATCCCAAGAGCCATCCGGACGACGTTCCAGCCGCAGAATCGGCCCTTCGAGCACCACCTTGCGTAACACGAGCTCGCCATTGCTAAGTTGTTCCTTGTCGTGCAATAAGCGGCCCTTCGGAATGCGCAAAAACGGCTCGCTGTCTGGGGAACGGATCAAACGCAATCCGGAGATCGAAATGTCACCGAAAAGTCGCAGGTAGGCGTGGTCGAGCTCCACACGCACTCCGGGCAAGTCCCGCTCGAGCGCATCAATCAACAACTGCCGAACCACCGCCGGGCGAGTCCAGGTTTGGTACAGCCAACTCGCCGAGATCACCGCACCAAGCAGGACCAGAATGCCACTGCGAATGAGCCATTTCCGCCACTTACGCAGGGGTCCATCCTCCCAAGGGCATAGGCCATTTAACACCGCACCCCCCATAGAAGCCGGAGGCAAAGCGGTCAAGACCGACCAAGTTCGCTTGTTTTCTGGAGCAGGTCGCTATAATAGCCATCTGTGCATATGAAGCCACGCCCAGTGGCCCACCTGTTCCGTTGGGGACCTCACACCAGTGATGCGACGTAACGATCTTCGGAATGTGGCGATCATCGCCCACGTCGACCACGGCAAGACCACCCTGGTCGATCAAATGTTGCGACAATCCGGCCTGTTTCGGGACGCCGAGCTGCAGGGCGAGCGAATCCTGGACTCCAACGACCAGGAGCGAGAACGCGGGATCACGATTCTGGCCAAGAATATCGCCTTTACCATCGGCGATACCAAGATCAACCTGCTCGATACCCCCGGCCACGCCGACTTTGGTGGCGAGGTCGAGCGCGTGCTCAAAATGGCCGATGGCTGTTTTCTGCTGGTCGATGCCGCAGAAGGACCAATGCCGCAGACCCGCTTTGTGCTACGCAAGGCGTTTGAGGCAGGACTCCAACCGATCGTGGTCGTCAACAAGATCGATCGTCCCGATGCCCGCATTACCGAAGTGCTCAATGGCGTGTTTGATCTATTCGTCGACCTGGGGGCCGATGATGACACGCTGGAATACCCGGTGATTTATGCCTCGGGACGCTCAGGCATCGCCACCTATGATCTCAAGGAGGAGCCGAAGGATCTGCGGCCACTGTATCAGACCATCCTGGACAAGGTGCCACCACCGGAAGTTGAGCTAGACGCTCCGCTGCAGATGCAAGTCGTGAGCCTGGCCTTTAGTGATTTTGTCGGGCGGATCGGTGTTGGCCGCGTGGTTGCTGGCACCATCCGCAAGGGACAGCGGATCGCCATGCTCAAACTCAATGGCCGACAGGTCGACGACACCGTCAATCAGTTGTTTGTCTTCGATCGCCTGGGCCGCGTGGAAGTCTCTGAGGTCACCGCCGGCGACATCTGTGCTGTGGTCGGCCTCGATGAGGTGGAGATCGGCGACACCATTGCCGATGTCGACAATCCGGTTGCACTGCCACCGATCACCATCGATGAGCCCACCCTGGATATGGTGTTTCGCATCAACGATTCTCCCTTCTCCGGGCAGGATGGCTCGCCGCTGACCAGCCGGCAGTTACGTGATCGCTTGACCAAAGAACTGGAATCGAATGTCGCCCTACGCGTACGACCTAACCCAGAACGGGGCGATGAATTCTTTGTCTCCGGCCGCGGCCTGTTGCACCTGTCCGTACTCCTCGAGACTATGCGCCGTGAAGGCGCTGAACTCTCGGTCGGCAAACCCCAGGTCATCACCAAGGAGATTGATGGTGTCACCATGGAGCCGGTGGAGCTGTTGGTGATCGAGGCGCCTGGGACCCAAATCGGTTCGGTGATGGAACTGGTGCAAAACCGCAAGGGCGAAGTGCAAAAGATGGATCCCGGCGAGGAACTGATGCACATGGAGTTCCTCATTCCCTCACGCGGCTTGATTGGGCTGCGTACGCGGGTCCTGACCGCAACCGCCGGCCAAGCCATCATGCACCATAACTTTCACGCCTATCAGCCGATGAAGGGAGATATCCCTTCACGCCAAAGCGGCGTCATGATCTCCACTGAGCCAGGCAAGGCCACCGGGTATGCCATCGAGGGCCTGCAAGAACGGGGTGTTATGTTTGTCAAGCCCATGGAAGCGGTCTATGAGGGGCAAATTGTCGGCGAGCACTGCCGCGACAATGACCTGCCGGTCAATGTCTGCAAGGAAAAGAAGCTGACCAACATGCGTGCTTCTGGGGCCGACAAGAACATCCCGCTCAAGCAGCCTCGTATCTACAAGCTCGAAGAAGCACTCGAGTATATTGAAGATGATGAGTTGGTCGAGATTACGCCCAAGTCAATTCGCCTGCGTAAAATCTTGCTCAAGGAATCGGACCGCAAGCGGGCCTCACGCAGCGGTGGCTGAGGCCCAGTTGCGGACAGAGACACCAGGATTAATGGTCGTCACGACGGCTCAATTTGCCCATGTCGGAGGGCAATAATACCTGATCGATGACATGGATTAGACCGTTACTCGCTTCCACATCGGTCTGTTCAACGTTCGCCTGGTTGACGCGCAGACGGCCTGCATTCACATTGAAACGTACATCCTGCTTGAGCAGGGTTTCCGCGGATCCGGCAGCAAACGCCTCGCGGGCGGTAACCCGACCCGGAATCACATGATAGAGCAGGATATTGGCCAGAGCCTTTTTGTTCGCCGGTTTGAGCAAATCCTGCAGCACCTTCTTAGGCAGTTTGGCGAAAGCCGCATCGGTCGGTGCCAAGACGGTGAACGGCCCTTGAGTTTGCACCGTTTCGGTCAAGCCCGCTGCATCGAGCGCTTTGCGGAGCACCTTGAAGCTACCGGCCTGCTCGGCAACGGCGGTCAGATCATTGCTTGGCGGGATCAGCACACCATCGATCACCTGAATCGTGCCATTCGAGCAAGCAATATTGCGAGTGAGGATCTTCGCATCGTTGACCCGAACGGTTTGCCCGTCTCGAGTAAAGCGGATCTTCTTGCCGTTCAGGGTGGTCGCCTCTTTGAGGCGATGGCGCGGTGGCATCTTTGGGACCCGGATGGTGGAAGGCACCACGTGATATTTCAGGATCGCTGCCAGCTGCTCGCGATTCTCGGGCTTCAGCAACTTGTCGAGCGTGCCAGGGGGCAGCTTGGCAAAGGCTTTATCGGTCGGGGCAAACACGGTGAAGTGCCCCGAGGCTTTGAGGGCATCATCCAGTCCGGTCGCGGCCAGTGCGTTGACCAGGGTCTGAAACTGGCCTGCGCGGGCAGCCGTGGTGACGATATCACTCTCGGCCTGAGCCAGTCCCGCCAGGCCCAGAAGCGCCGGCACCGTTAAAATCCAAGAATACTTGCGCAAAAACATCAGAAACTCCTTTGTTCGCGATTCATGGGTCGCGTACCAAGAAGTTCGCTGTCCGGTACGGGTTGGATTCAGCGGAATGGGCTGCGCCAACGGACTGGCCAAACCCTCCGCGAGCTTGGAACACCAAGAGGCCCACCGATTCCGCCTGTCGTTTCTGCGCTTAGGCGATAAGATAATGCGTGCTTTTGCTTTACGAAACCTGCAACAAGGTCGACCTATTGATGGCGGAACTCACCCGGGTCAGTATTTCACTCGAGGCAGCCCTACTTGCGGCCTTTGATACTTTCATCACAGGCCATGGCTATGCCAATCGCAGTGAAGCAATTCGGGATCTGATCCGCGATCGCATGGTCCGCAGCGAGGCCGAGGAAGCCGTGGGCGAACAGGTCGCCGTGGTTACACTGGTCTATGACCACCATGCCCGCGAACTGGCCACCAAGCTGATCGACAAGCAGCACCATCACCATGATCTGGTGGTCTCGAGTCTGCATGTCCATCTAGGCCAGCGACACTGCCTGGAGGTCTCGGTGCTGCGTGGGCCAACCACGGCGATCCGTGAGCTGGGCAACGATTTGCTGGCCACCCGTGGTGTGCTGCACGGCGATATGACTTTCACCAGTGAAGAATGCACCCTCAACAAGTGGGGCTAGAGAGCGAGAGCGTATGTTTACCCGCGACCGCTGCCTGGAACGCTTGCATGCCCAGATCGCCAATGGAAAACCGATCATTGGCGGCGGGGCTGGCACCGGCCTAAGTGCGAAATGTGCCGAGGCCGGTGGCATCGACCTGATCATTATCTACAACTCCGGCCGCTTTCGCATGGCCGGGCGCGGCAGCCTCAGTGGCATGATGCCCTACGGCGATGCCAACCAGATCGTGATGGACATGGCCGCCGAAGTCCTCCCCTTGGTGACCCGAACCCCCGTGCTGGCCGGGATATGCGGCACCGACCCGTTCCGCATCATCAAGGTCTTTCTGCGGCAAATCCAGGCCGTCGGCTTTAGTGGGGTGCAGAACTTCCCCAGCGTCGGACTGATTGATGGGAACTTCCGCATCAATCTCGAAGAGACTGGCATGGGCTTTGATCGCGAAGTTGAGATGATTCGTGAAGCCACAGAGCTGAATATGCTAACATGCCCATATGTGTTTAACGAAGAGGAGGCGACCGCCATGGCTCGCGCTGGGGCCGATGTCCTCATTCCCCATATGGGCTTGACCACCAAGGGATTGATTGGCGCCCATACCGCCCTCAGTTTGGATGAAGCCGCCCAACGCATCCAGGCGATGCATGATGCCGCCAAACGGGTCAAGTCGCATATCATCGTCCTTTGCCACGGCGGCCCGCTGTCCGAGCCCGAGGATGTGCGCTACATTCTCAACCACACCGAAGGGGTCGTCGGGTTCTTTGGCGCTTCCAGCATCGAACGGCTGCCCACCGAGACCGCCATTACCCAGTGTGTCCAGGAGTTTAAAGGGTTGACACTGGGCAGCTAAGCAACCCCGGCTCCATGGGCAGTCCCACCGCCGGCTTCCTAGAACTCCCTCACGGCATCGAAAGGGACCTTGGCCGGCCCGGCCGGTGCATGCTTGCGGGCCAGTCGAGCAACGATCAGGATCGTCCGCGCAGTCGTAAGTGCCAACTCCTCATTGGCTTCATCATATTCAAGTGCATCAAACTGATTTTCCAGCGCGCCCAGAATAGCCATACGGGTGCGATCATCGGCCTCTTGATAAACAGCCACCGCCTCGTCAACCTCCTCTGAGGGAACAGCGGAGAGGATCTGCACCAGGTTCGCCGGGATGGTTGGGTCAGCAATCGCATTCGGCGGATCAGAAGGCCCCAAATTATCCTCAGCAGGGCGCAACCGGACCACTTGGGTGATCTCGTCAAGCGAGTAGCCGCGATCCAGAAGGGTTTGTTTGAATGCGGTTGCGGTTCGCACTTGCTCGGTGGCGCTTTGTCGCAACCGGACCCAGCACCAACAGATGATACCTACCACGATAGTGACAAAGACACCAGCAGCAAGCAGGCCGATCAGCACGTGCACGGGTTGGAAGGCACCCATCAGGTAGACTCCGGCATGGTTCTTGGTGGGGGATGGGGAGTAGCGTTTCTTCAATCTAGCAGAAATTCTATTCGTTCGACAATCACATACGCTGATAAAATATGGCGTTTGTACAGAATGCGTGGCCATGTCGCCACGATCGCGTTACGCTTTACGCCGCGATCTTGCACACATTCGCCTACAAGAAGAGGGGTTCCTCGCTTCGTCGCAGCTTCAGCGCGTTGGCTTGAGCAAGGTGATCCGCTGCAACCGCAGGTCAGGACCGGGGGCACAGGAGACGATCTGGAAGGTGTCCAGGCGCGCATCCACCCAGAACTGCGTCGTGTATTTCCCGGCTAGAGCTTTCAAAAACACATGCGCCTGCTGCTGCCGGCCCTGTTCATCCTGCCAGCAGACCGCCAACGGGAACCACGGAATCTTCACGGGGATCCAGAGCTCGAGTCGGATGCCTTTGACCAGGCTCGGCCTGCCTAGGTGGAAGCCTATCCCGTTGGGCCCCTTTCCGCAAACAAAGGCCTCCACGGGCAAGGCGACGATGCGATCGCTCTCCCACTGACTACGAGGCAGTTCCACCTCAGTCATCCGGGGGATCGTTTGGAGATGACGAAAATAGCCGATCTCGGCCCGACCCAATCGTTGGATCTGCACGGCAAAGCGCTTCTGCCATTCTTCGAATCGCGATTGTGTCCCGGTTGTTACCTCCGGGCAGCCAGGATCCAAGGCATAGTAGCCACATTGAATGGCATGCTTCTCCGCTAGAAACGCAGCCGGCATGCCCGCGCGGACATCGGCTTCCAGCAGCCGGGCGTTGAGCTGCCGGAACGTGCCGTGAATCAGGCCCGCCTCCAGGTTGCCCAGCACCAGCAGAGTTGGCACCGACACCCCCAACAGCCAACCCAGACGGCGTGGCAAGACGGGCCCATACAGCACCAAGGCAAAGTAGCCGCCGATGACTCCCATCGCCGCCAGGTGGGCATAGCGACTGACCAACCCGTAGGTCCGCGCTGCTCCGATCCCCAGAGCCAGACTGAGGATCGCCCCCAGAAACAGCAAGAGCCCGACCGCCCGCAGCCGCTCCTGGGGGCACTTCCGGGTCACACGCCCGGCCACAAAGCTCGCCCCCGCCATCAAGGCGAACACCACCCCACCCAACAGCCACGGCATCCGGACCCCGAGAAAGCCACCACTCATCGATAGCATGTGCCAGGCGGCCAGAAGCTTGACGCCCTGGGACTTGGGCTCCCCCGGGTTCACCGCGCCCACCAGCCCGTGCAGACAAACCCCAAGATAGGCCCAGCTCAGCCCCACCGCCAGCACGACCAACCCAACCCGCCCCCAGTTACTCCGTTCTCGCCAGGCTACCGACCCTAGCCATAAGCTCAGCCATGGCACAAACGCCAGCCCGATGCCACCACAGAGCATGATGAGCAGCAGCACCCCACCGCCCCACAGGGCGTCCGTGACCGTTGGTTGGCTCCGCCGAATGGACAGTACCAACCAGCACGAAGCTAGGAACACCGGCAACAAGAAAGCGACTTGATAACCAAGCAACAAATTCTCATAATGCCCCCAATGCAACAACAGGGCAGGCACTAGGGCATCGAGCGGATGCCAGCGGCCGCGTAGTCGACGCAGCGTCGTCAAGAGCATGGCCACGGTCCCGGCCAGCAGGAAGGCGTTGACGACATGATTGACCCGCAGCTCGAAATGCAGCAGTCGAGTCGCTGACCAGAAGATCAACTTCGGCAACGGGTAGCGATGATCGTTGTGCGGTGCCCACAACCAGACCTCGAGTGGCATCTCTCCGGTCAACGCCGGAACCATGTCCCACTCATCCAGCATCGGTGTGGTGAGGGCAAAGCGGCAAAGATACCCAACGACCAAGACGAAGAGCACAACCGTCGTCAACCCAACCCAATGGCCGGGGGTGAACCAAGGTCGTGCCACCAGGGGAACCGGCCTGAACATGCTTAGTCCGAGACGCATGACAGTGTACCGATGGTTGCCAGGACTGGAAGTCACTCCGCCAATACCACACAATAATTCCATCGATTCCGCCGCCCCCCTTACTTGAGCAGATACCCCAAAGATGCACTCTGAACCATCTGCCCTGGACCGCAAACGTGTTCAGATGCGAGCCGAATTCTTCGCTCGCATGTTCCTACTCGGCGGCTGGCCCGGGGCCACGGATACTTACAAGCGGACCATGTGGGCGGCGGTCCCCGACATTGCCCTGGCACGGGCGGGCTACTCGTTGGCGATGCGCAAACCACTGCCTGAGAATCGTGCGGGGAATCGGCTGATCATGGCCGGCCATGAGGCGATGTTGGCGCAATGGTTTCATCAGCCGCTCCAACGCGCCGACATCAAACTGATGCGAACCTTCTACTGCGAGCACTCCGCCGTGCGTGTCTTTCCTGAAGAACTCTGGGAACAAGTGCTGATCAGCCAGACCGGCGACGACATCCACCTTCCGGTCGACATCTGGGGCTTTCCCGGCGGGCAAACCTTTCTCGCCCAAGTACCCTGTCTGTTCTTTGAAGGTCTTGGCGGCATCATCTCTTACCTGGAACCTGCCATGTGTCGCTACTTTGCCCCGATTATCCAGGCAACCAAGGCAAGGCTGATGCAGGAAGCCACACCTCACGATGCCGAATTCGGCCTGCGCTCGGCCCCGGTGGAAGTGTGCAATTTGATCCTCCTCCTGGCCCGCTATGTCGGCGGTGGGGGTCGCTTAACATCGAATGATTCCGCCGAATTTATGTATCCGGAATTATTCCAATCCATCGGTACGATTGGCCATGAGATGATGTGTGCTGCCCAAACCTTTGACCGTAGCCTGGCTGAGGCCGAGCATGAGATGATGGATCGCTTTGTCAGCAAGCTGGGCACCGCTTCGCTGTTGTGCGACTTGGTCGATGCCGAGACCGTGGGTCTGAGCAACGCCTTACGCGTGATCCAGGCCCACCCCGAAACCGAAAAGGTCGGCATTCGCGTCGACAGCGGCGACATCGCCGGGCAGTGCGTCTTGTACTTTCAGACGATGCGCGAACGGGGGATTCCGCCCCGGACGATTGTCTTTGAAAATGAAGTCACGCCCGATGCGGTGCGCGTGGTGTATGACCAGTTTCGCCGCGAAACGGGCACCGAGCCGACCATGCTGTTTCCCGGCGCGGGCGGTTACTGGTGGCGGCTGGTCCACCGCGACACCGTCTCGGCCGCGTTCAAGCGCAGCGCCACCGGGGAGCACCCTAACGTGAAGTTCTCCAACTCCCCCGGCAAGGAAACCCTGGGCGGCTACCTGCGCGTTTATGGCCGCGGCGACACCCTGGTCGTGGCGGACGCCGCCGAGGCGATGGATGGGGAGCCGCTGTACGTCAAGCTGGTCGAGCAAGGTCGCATTGTTTACCAGGAGTCGTTTGATGATCAGCGTGCCCGGGCAGAGGCGACTTGGAACCGCTATCAGCGTTGGGAAATGTCCCCCCAAGTCGCCGAGACAATGCACCGCTTCCGGGAGATGCGCAAGCAAGAAGTTGAACAGGCACGCGCGGAGCTGGCCGCTTACCGGGGCGATTCCACATGAGCGAGGGCAGTGGCAGCAGCACTTGCGGGAAGTCTGGAAGAGGCAGAGGCGTTAGCGGTGCGAAGAGGC
>CAYPIE010000117.1:0-16123 GCA_964410665.1 uncultured Alcaligenaceae bacterium | reverse complement strand
GGAATCGCCCCGGTTTGTCCGGCCAGGTGCGGGTGGCACACTTGGCCGCCACTTCGATGGAGCTGGTCAACTAGTCGCGATGGTCCGACAGCAGAATGACGCAAGTGAACGGGCAAAAGCCTCAGTTGGGCTTGATTCGATGGCGTGAGTTGTCCAACAATAATGAATCACTCTTCGCGTCTGCATCTTCGCACGACCCGCGCGATCCACCGTCTGATTCTTCGCACCGATTCATTGCAGTGAAAGAATACAACCATGATTGTGGGCATTCCAACCGAGGTTAAAACCGATGAAACCCGCGTTGCCTTGATCCCCGTCGGCGCGGAAGAACTGACCAGGGCAGGTCACCGCGTCCTCGTACAAACCGGGGCCGGGCAAGGCTCGGGCATCAGCGACGAGGAGTATGCCGCATCGGGAGCGGAGATCGTCGAGAGCTCCGCCGAAGTCTGGCAGCGGTCCGATTTGATTATTAAAGTTAAAGAACCGCAGTCCGATGAATGGCCGCTGATGCAGGATGGCCAGACGGTTTTCACCTATTTCCACTTCGCTGCCGATGAGCCGCTGACCCAGTCGGTCATCCGTTCTGGCATCACCGCCGTGGCGTATGAGACCATTCGCGACCCCCGCGGGCAACTGCCGCTGCTGACGCCCATGAGCGAGGTCGCCGGTCGCATGAGCATCCAAGAAGGGGCCAAGTACTTGGAAAAGCCGTTCCAAGGCCGCGGCATCCTGCTCGGAGGTGTCCCGGGCGTCGCCCCCGCCAACGTCGTCGTGCTCGGTGGCGGTGTGGTCGGGGCCAATGCGGCGAAGGTCGCTGCCGGGTTGGGGGCGCACGTGACGTTGCTGGACATTAATCTGGATCGGCTACGCTATCTCGATGATGTCATGCCCATGAATGTGACCACCGTGTTTAGCGACCGGCATAACATTCTGCGCGCCATCAAGCATGCCGACCTGGTGGTTGGCGCAGTGTTGATCCCCGGGGCTCGGGCGCCCAAACTGATTCGTAAGGATGACTTGGCCCTGATGCCGCCGCGGGCAGTGCTGATCGATGTGGCCATCGACCAGGGCGGCTGTATCGAGACCTCCCGGCCAACGACGCACAGCAACCCGATCTACATCATTGACGATGTGGTCCATTACTGTGTCACCAACATGCCCGGAGCGGTTGGACGCACCAGCACTTATGCCCTGACCAACGTCACCCTCCCGTATGTGCTGCAGCTGGCCAACAAGGGCGTCGACCGGGCCACCAAGGATAATCCCGGACTGGGTCAAGGCATCAACATCCGGGGCGGCAAGGTCTATAACCCGGCCGTGGCGGCGACCTTCGGGCTGGAATGCGTCCTGCCCGGATAAGAAGTGGCTCCCCATTGCGGCTGTCGAGCCAGGCGGCGGATCACAGCAGAACACCTTTTCATCAGCGGCAAGGAGGCCGCGTCTGTGCTCGGACTTCGTTATCGCGTAGAGCGGCGTCAATTGCTTGGCCGAGTGTCCCCGTTCGGGCTACCTTGCTTGCTTCTGTGCTGGTGGGGGTTCGTGTTCTTCTACGGGCTCGACGCGGGTCCGCTGTATCGCACCGAAGGTCTGCGTGCCCGCATCGCGCAGGAGATGTTCGCCGGTGACTGGTGCGTGCCGACGCTCTATAGCGAGCCGTACCTCACCAAGCCACCCGGGATGTATTGGGCCATCATGTTGGCCAGCTTGCCCGCGGGCGAAGTGACGCCGGTGACGGCGCGTCTACCTTCCGCCGTTGCCGGCGTGGTGACGGTGTTCCTGCTAACCTGGATGTGTAGCCGATTTCGGCCCGGATGGTCTTCGGCCAAGGTTCCAGACCGACCGATCTCCCCCTGGCTGTTCGCCGGCCTATTGCTGCCCATGTCCTTTCTGTTCCTGGACAAGGCCCCCAGCGCAGAGATCGACATGCTGCAGGTGTTCTGGGTCACCGCGGCCATGGCCTGTCTATTGCGTGCGTTGGAGCGGGAGGAAGTGCGGTCGGCCGGTGCCCTGCCCTGGTGGCTGCTGGCGATGGGGTGCGTCGCCGGCGGATTCCTGACCAAGTGGACCGCCCCCGCCTTTTTCTATCTGACGCTGGTGCCGCTGTTATGCTGGCGGGGACAATTGAGGTTGCTATGGCAGCCTGGGCATCTACTTGGCGTTCTGTGTGCCGGACTGCTTTGCATAGCCTGGGTGGTGGCAGTCGCGAGGCAAGTCGGCTGGCAGCCGCTGCTGGATACGGTCTCGGCCGAGGCGTTGCAACGCCTCGATCCGCATCATGGAGGTCGAGCCTATCCGTGGGGGGAGATGCTGGCGTATCCCTGGGAAGTGCTCGGAGCCAACTTGCTGTGGTCGGTGTTGCTGATTCCGACACTTTTCCCCCGGTTTTGGCGTGAACGTCGTCCGGAAGAGCGGCGGCTGGCTCAGCTGTTGCATTGCTGGGCCTGGCCCAACTTGCTGTTATGGACCCTGATGGCCGAGCATGCCGTGCGGTATGCGATGCCCATGTGCCCCGCGGTCATCGCACTAGGGGTCCTGTTCGGACTGGACTGGCAACATGGCCGCTACCGTCTGCCTTGGAACTGGATGACGCCTCGTAAAGCTGTCTTTGCCACGGTCGGGTTGTGGTTGGCGGTCAAAATCGCCTTCGTTCAAATTGTCTGGCCGTTGCGGACCGCAACCCGCGACCATGCGGCGACCGGAGCGGAACTTGCCAAGCGCGTGCCGGCCGGGGAAATACTATACTTGTGGCAACTAAAGGACGAAGGTACACTCTTTTATTATGGCCGCCCTGTACAGCATGGCCCAATTCCCACTACGGCGAGTTCGCCACACTACGCGGTCCTGTTGCCAAGAGAAGTGGCAGAACAAGAGGCGCGGCATCACGTGGACATTCTGCAACCGATGACGGATCAGCAGGGCGACCCATTTTTCCTGGTTCGTCTGGAGGCAAGGTGATGCCAAGCGTTGAAGTCCCCGAGGGAGTCACCGTCTTTCCTGTCAGCGTCTTGACCGACGTGGTCAAGACGCTGCTCGAGGATACTCTGGACATGGTCTGGGTCGAAGGGGAGATCTCCAACCTCGCGCAACCCTCTTCGGGTCATCTGTATCTGACGCTGAAGGATGCTGGGGCCACCCTCAAGGCGGTGGCCTATCGCGGCGTCCGCATGCGCTTCGCCTTTGACCCGAAGGACGGCATGGAGGTGATCGCCTTCGGTCGGATTAGCGTCTATAAGCCGCGCGGCGAATATCAGCTGCTGATCGAGAAGCTGATCCCCAAGGGCATCGGCGCCCTAGAACAGGCGTTGCAGCGGCTGAAAGAACAGCTGCTCACCCGAGGCTACTTCGACCCACATCGGAAGCGCCCGCTCCCGCGCTATCCGCAGCGGATCGCCCTGGTGGCCAGTCCGACCGGAGCCGCAATTCGCGATATGCTACAGATCTTGCGCGAGCGCTGGCCTAGCGCAGAAGTGATTATTTGCGGCGTACGCGTTCAGGGGGTGGGTGCGGCCGAAGAGATTGCCGCGGCCCTGGAGCAGCTAAATCAGGTGCATGCGGCGGGAACGCTGTCGATCGATTTTGTCATTCTGGGACGCGGCGGGGGTAGCCTGGAAGATTTGTGGGCATTCAATGAGGAATTAACCGCGACAGCCATCTATAAATCGAATATGCCAGTGGTCTCTGCGATTGGTCACGAGATCGATGTCAGTATTGCCGATCTGGTTGCGGATGTGCGTGCAGCCACCCCTAGTCATGCCATTGAGGCATCCACCCCGGACCGCCAAGAACAGCTGGCCGAATTGGAGCGTTATCAGCAGCGCCTTCGCGAGGCGTTACGACGCCGCCTTAAGCATGCTCGAGAGCGTTTGGATTTCTTGTCGCAGAGACGATCCATCCGCCTGCCCTTCGAACGGATCCAAGAGTGGTCCCGGCGATTGGATGAGCTTAGTGAACGGCTTCACCGAGCCATGGACCAGCGGCACGCACGCGAGAAACAACGTTTGGCGTCTCTAACCCAACGTTTGGAAACCCTAAGCCCCTTGAATGTTCTGAGCCGAGGCTATACGCTGACCCACACTGAAAATCGAGACGGATTGATCCACTCAATCCAACAGGTCCAGCCTGGCCAGATCATTCGCACGACCGTTTCCAATGGAGAAATCGTGAGTGCGGTGGTCCGCATCGATGCCCAGTATCTCGCCATCCCCCCGACCGAGGTCAAGGAAGACACGGCCCTAGAGACCGGAAGCGATCATGAAGTCGGAGACTCCTGACTCCCCCGATTTTGAATCCGCCTTGGCGGAACTCGAACAAATCCTGGACGGTCTAGAAGATGGGACCACCAGTCTGGAGGAAAGCCTCCGGCAATATGAACGGGGTGTGGCACTCTTACGCAACTGTTACACACAGTTACGCGATGCCGAACAGCGCATCTGGCGATTGACTGGCGTCGATGCTGCCAGCGAGCCCACTCTGGAACCGTTTGAGCATGTTGCCTCCCTGGAGACCGTCAAGCGACGGGACACGGGCCGTATTCCCCGCAATGGATCCGAAGCCCCTTGACCCGCATGGCAGCTTGGACCCTGGATGTGTTGGACGAATTATTGCGTGACCGCAAAACGGTCATCGAGTCAAGGTTAGCTACCTATCTCGAAACTCTCGAGGATGTTCCGCCCATTCTGGTGGAGGCCATGCGTCATAGCCTCATGGCCGGCGGGAAACGCCTGCGACCGCATTTAGTAGTCCTGGCTTGTGAGGCAGTAGGTGGATCGATAGAAGCCGCTCTTGCGGCTGCTTGTGCGGTCGAGATGGTGCACACCTATTCGCTGATCCATGATGATTTGCCAGCGATGGATGATGACGAACTTCGGCGGGGTCAACCGACCTGTCACGTCCGGTATGGCGAAGCGTTGGCGATCCTGGCCGGGGATGCACTGTTGACGTATGCATTCCAAGTTATTTGTGAAGGTTATCCTGCGGCCACCGCGGCGGTTCTTTGCTTAGAGCTCGCTCAGGGGGCGGGTGGTCGCGGCATGGTTGGTGGTCAAGTCTACGATCTCGCGGCGGAGAATCGGCTCGATACCCCGAACCGCATTCGTGACCCCGAGCAAATTACCTTAGAATTGTTGGAAACGATTCACAGTCGTAAAACCGGAGCACTGTACCGGGCATGCCTACGCATGGGATTCTATGCCGCCCGAACGGCGGATCCGGCCGGACAAGTATCTCCTTGTCTGGGCATGCTCGACCGTTTCGGACGTGCGTTTGGACTGGCTTTTCAAATTACGGATGACCTTCTGGATGTCCAAAGCGACAGCCAACGCACGGGGAAAAAAGTCGGTAAGGACGCCGCTCGAGGGAAGCTGACCTTCCCCGGGCTGCTTGGCATCGAAGCCAGTCTGAAACGAGCCGCTGCCCTGGCCAACGAGGCTATTGCTGCTATCGAGCCATTGGGTGATCGCGCATTACCACTGCAGCTGTTGGCCAAACGGCTGCTGCATCGCGATCACTAACTGTTATCTTCGTCGTGTCTCGCATGGATGTTGCAAACTTCCCGGCTCAGGAATGAGCCATCAGGTGAAGCTAAGCACGAGGGATCGCTATGAGCGAACTACTTTCCCGAATCGAATCACCCGCCGATCTGGTCCATTTGGATGAGTCGCAGTTGACGCAGTTGGCGCAGGAGATTCGCGATGAACTGGTTCGGGTGCTGTCTATCCGACCGGCCCACTTCGCCAGCAACCTGGGTGTGGTCGAACTCTGCCTGGCTCTCCACCTGAACTTTGACTTTTCGCAAGATCGACTGATCTGGGATACGGGTCATCAGATCTATCCACACAAGCTGATCACTGGCCGCTTCAAGGATTTTGGCTCAATCCGAACGCGCGGTGGCCTGATGGGCTACCCCAACCCAAACGAGTCGGTCTATGACCTGTTCATGACGGGTCACGCTGGTTCAAGCGTTTCGACCGCCCTGGGCCTGAAAATGGGCGATCACCTCCAGGGGAGGACCGATCGCCACGCCGTTGCCGTGATCGGCGATGGGGCGATGGTTTCTGGAATTTTCTTTGAAGCATTGAACAATGCCGGGGAGCTGAACAAGAATTTCCTGGTTATCCTGAATGACAATAAAATGTCGATTTGCCCACGTACGGGTTCGGTTGCGCAGTATCTGGACAATTGTCGCATGTCCGGTCTGTATCAAGGCTCCAAACGGAAATTGAACGATCTGCTGGCCCGAGTCCCCGTGGTGGGTTCGTTGGCACACAATGCGCTCGTCCAGCTCCGAGATGGCATGAAGGCCTTTTTCAAGGACGGGATGCTGTTTGAAGAGATGGGTTTCCGCTATTTTGGCCCCATTGATGGCCATGATCTCCCGGGCCTGCAGCGAATGCTTCGGGATCTGAAGTCCCAGGAAGGGCCGGTGATCCTCCATGTACTGACCGAGAAGGGGCACGGCGTCGCTGAAGCTTCGGCGGACCCTGTCAAGTATCATACTCCCCCCGTATTTGAGAAGATCGGTCCGTCGCGACAGATCCTGGCCCTTAAGCGAGGCAGTTCTAAGGCCTACACGGATTTGGTGAGCGCGACCATCCACCAGGTGATGCAGGACGACCCAAAAGTAAGCGTGTTGACCGCAGCCATGTGCCAGGGCAACAAGCTTGAAAAAGTTCGCGAGGATTTCCCGGAGCGATTCTTTGATGTCGGCATTTGTGAGTCGCATGCAGTCGCCTTTGCCGCGGGGATGGCCAAGACCGGGATGCGACCGATTGTGGATATTTACTCAACATTTTTACAACGTTCGTTTGACCAGATTTTCCAGGAAGTGGCCCTGCAAGACCTACCGGTGTTGTTCACCATGGACCGCGCAGGGCTGACCGGTCCCGATGGCCCGACGCATCATGGGGTGTTTGACATCCCTTACATGCGACTCTTCCCCAATCTGGTGGTCATGGCGCCAGGCGACGAAGCCGATGTTGCACCCATGCTGAAATTCGGTTTGCGCCAGTCGAGCCCCACTTCGATGCGCTATCCCAAAGCTAATGTCGAGCGCGTTGAACGGACTCCCTCTCCCATCGAGCTTGGCAAAGCGGAGGTCATTGAATGGGGGACCGATGCCATGTTTCTGGCGTTTGGCACGGTGATGCCGACTGCGGTACGTGCGGCCAAACAGCTTCAGATGGAAGGACTTCGCGTTGGCGTGATCAACGTTCGGTTTGTCAAACCACTGGATCGCGAAACGATCTTGCGGAGCATCCGTGAGGCATCCGTGGTGGTTACCTTGGAAGAGGGAACGCTCGAGGGAGGATTTGGTAGTGCGGTCCTGGAAGCCGCAAATGTCGCGGGCCTGGATACACGACACTTACTTCGACTTGGCTTGCCAGATCGGTTTGTGGAGCATGGCGAGCGCAATGAACTCCTTTCCGAATTTGGTCTGGACCTCGAGGGGATGTGTCAAGCGGTTCGCACGGCTTTAGGCCGAACCACGAACGCGGTGGCTTCACTTGAGACCAGTCATGCGTCCTAAGCCTCTTGGGTGCAACGAGCTCATATGACTCTGATGGCTAATGCCTTAGAGTCAAACGGGCGTCGAAAACCGTGAGTGCTGCTGGCACAACCATCTGTTCCGACAAGCTTCGAGATGGTCGCGTTTCCAGCCATCAAATGAAGAGCTTGAGCGGTTACCCGCACGGCAATCACTCGCCACGCCCTTCTCGCTCGGGAGCGAGACATGCGATTTTTCTTGTTGGGAAATGCCAACAAACCCCAAGTTCTTGAGGAAGCAACGCGACTCCGCGACCGCTTGCTGGAATTCGGGGACATTGTCATTGAGGACTTCCTTCAGCGTGAAGATCTCTCGTGTGAAACGGCCGATATCGCATTGGTGTTGGGCGGTGATGGCGCGATCTTGCGTGCTGCTCGGCAAATGGGCTACTGCCAGACGCCTGCGCTTGGTATCAATCTCGGTCGATTGGGATTTCTTGCAGATCTCAAGGTGGAAGATCTCCCAGAAGTGCTTCCGCACTTAATCGCTGGGAACTATTCACTCACATCACATTTAATGTTTGAATGCCAGATTGTCGGTCCTCGTGTCAACCAGACCTACCTGGGCCTGAATGATGTCGTGATCAAGACCGGCCCACCCTTTCACATGCTGGATTTGGAGTTATTAGTGGGCGATGAGCCGGTGGCACGCTTCCTAGGCGATGGGATCTTGGTGAGCACGCCCATCGGATCAACCGCGCATAGCATGTCGGCTGGGGGTCCGATCCTGTCTCAGGAGTTAGACGTGTTCGTGATCACCCCCATTTGTGCCCATGCACTGACCTTTCGACCACTGGTAGATTCTGCCAATAAAGAATATCGCATTCGTCCCCAGCAGGAGCAACCTGCCTGGTTGATCGTGGATGGCCAAGAGACTGTTCAATTAACCCCGGGGCATCAGGTCAGCATACGTCGAGCTCCGGTGGCGTTTAGGCTGGTGAAAGTTGCCGGCCGTACGTATTTCCAGACGCTTCGAGAAAAGCTCAGCTGGGGGACACTCCCGAATTATCGCAACGAACTCCCACCGCCTGGCTAACGTAAAACGAGTGTTGTAAAGGAAATCACTCGAACTGCTGGGCTGTGCACGATTATGACGGCTTACGCTTCCCTGTTCCTCGGTGGCTCCTTGCTGGCCTTGTATCAGTTCTTGGCCGCCCTGCCCTGGCTATGGGCCCTCGATCCCGAAGGGTTTCGCCAGCAAATCCGCCGTCCCTCGACCTGGGTATCCGCCTTGGGCGGCATCATTGGTGCTGGGATCCTGATCGGTTTTTGGATGGACTACCGCGGCGACACCAGTGTTCTGCGCTGGGATGGCCGACTTTATGGATTTATCCTATCGGTCCAGCTGATCTTCGACTTTTTGATCCTCGTACCTCGGCTTTTGCTCCAGGTCTGGCCCAAAGGCGGGGCCGTGGCGTTGGCCGCCTTCCGCGAGGGCTGGCGGCAACCGATGTTCTGGTTGATCATCGTGCTGATGAGCTTCCTGATCGGTGTGTCCATCTTCCTCCCGTACTTCACGTTCGGGGAGGAATATAAGATGATGAAGCAGCTTGGCTTCGATATGATCATGCTCTCTTCGGCGGTGTTTGGCGTCCTCGCAGCAAGTATTTCGATCAACGAAGACATCGAGGGACGTACAGCGATTACCTTGATCAGTAAGCCAGTGACTCGGCGGCAATTCCTGATCGGCAAGTTTCTCGGCATTACCTTTGCCGCACTGGCGATGACCTTGGTGTTAGGGATCGTGTTTAACTGGGCCCTTTATATCAAGCCCACCTTTGATGTGCTGGAAGATCCGATCGATCCGATGCCACGGGAGGCCGTTGCCACGCTGGTACCCATTCTCCAAGCCATGGTTCCGAGTCCTGAGGGTGCGGCATTGGCCAGCGGGATCGCTACGTGGCTTGGCGAGACACTCGCCAACACATTGGGCTTTCTTTTGGGCTTTGGTCAGGTAATTGTTCTGGTTGCCCTGGCTTCCGCACTGGCAACCCGGGTGCCCTTTGTCGTCAACCTCGTCCTTTGTTTAATGGTGTTCTTCTTGGGTCACCTATCCCCGGTGTTGGTGCAAGTGACCAGTAACTTGACCAGTGGGGGTGATGCTCCATCGCAGTTGCAACTGGTCGGCTTCCTTGCGCAACTCTTTGATGCCGTGCTTCCAGCCCTGGAGTTCTTCAATATGGGGCCCGCGATTGTTCGGGACAGCCCGATTGAGCTTGGCGCATTCTCGGCCTATGTGGGGACCGTGTTTGTTTACTCGCTGATTTATGCGGCCATTGCTCTGTTGTTAGGGTTGATTCTGTTCGAAGATCGGGATCTGGCGTAGGTAACGGTCCTAGGGGAGCTCCCTTCGGCGGTCAGGCCGATTCTGGGATGCGAAGATGCTTGAGCTTTGCTAGCCTAACACTTTGAACATCCCTGATCATTGTGCTGGCATGAGGGTCTCCCCCGTGGACCGAACAGCATTTGCCCGCGCTCGTGGCTTTCTCGACTACACACCGACGCCCAAGTGGACAGCAACACTCTGTTCGCTGGCTACGACGGTGATCTATATTCTGTTAATCTTGATTCTTGCACTGTTCGCCGATCTGCTCATTTCTCAGGGTCGGATTCCTGCGTTTAGTGACTTATCTCCGGATCAACGCGCATCTTACCTAGCGACTTGGACGGATTTCTCCCAAGAATCTCGTGACGCCATTATCGCCCCATTGGAACTGAACGACTCCTCCCTTGCGAAACGGCTTTCCGAGGCAGAGCCCGAGCCCGCCCTCGATGGGCCGGAACATGAGCTTCGCTGGCACGCGTTTGTCCGCGACCGGCTGGACCAGCGGGTTGGTTCCGAAGCCGCGGAGCTTTACCTGCCGAGCGCGACGCCCGGACAGAGCTCCGCCGAGCGGCAGCAACAACTGCTGGCCCAAGTTCTTCCATGGTCGAGCGGCAGCGACAAACGGGAGTACTTTGGCATGTTGAGCCCGGTGGTCCGATTCAATTTTGATTGGACCGGTCCAGTGCTTGGCTGGATTGCATCCTGGAATTCCTGGGCCTGGAACCCTCCGACGGGGAAAGATGCCAACCGGGGTTATCTCACTGGGCTGCTCATCTTGGCGCTCGTGTTGACAATGCTTCGAAGCATCTTAATGATTGTGACCAATTATGCGGCGGCTGAGTCCTCGCTCGATGCCATCACCCGGTTACGTCGACTCATTTATCACCATACGTATCGCTTAGGAACCTTGGCGATCCGAAAGCTCGGTCCCAGTGAGGCGGTGGGAATTTTCACCCGCCATGCCGAGACGGTCCATCATGCGTTAAATGTCTGGTTAACTTCAGCGTATCGCTATCCGCTGCAGTTTGCCGTGTTAGTCGTGATTGCTCTGGCACTCCAGTTTTGGTTAGCCGTTACAATTATTTTGGCCGCTCTGATGGTGTGGTTCCTCGGCGGTCAGCTCGCGTTGGCACTGCGTCGGGGAAGCTATGCGGCGGTGCGACAAGCGTCGACTCGGCTGGCACTGCTGCAAGAGAGCATGATGATGATGCGGTTGGTCAAATGTTATCTCATGGAGCTCTTTAATCAGAATCGGGTGGAACGTCAGCTCAACGAATATGCAGATGCGAATCTTCGCCGCTTTCGTAGTGAGGCCAACGCTCGGGCATTTATGATTCTTGTCGCGTCGTTGACCTTGGTTGCCATGATGTATATTGCCGGACTGATTGTGCTGACCGAGGGAACGCGGATCACTAATCTGGTGTTACTCGCCGTGGTGCTGGTCAGCATGTATTTCCCGGTGCGGGGCTGGCTGGACAGTCGCCGAGTGATCCGCCGCGGACGCGAAGCAGCCACCGTCATATTTGAGTTTCTCGATCGCCGCGGAGAAGTCGGACAAGTTGTCGATGCGGAGTTTCTCGAGCCGATGCGTCAAGCGATCCAGTTTCGTGGAGTGAGCTTACGCGAACCCGGCACCGGCCGGATGCTGTTGAAGGACGTCCATCTCACCATCCGTGCAGGCGAGAAAGTCTGTTTAGTAGGTGCCGAGGAAGCAGAGAAGCATGCCTTGGTCTATCTAGTCCCTCGTTTCCTCGACCCGACCTCGGGAGAGATCCGCATCGACGGAAAAAACATCCGCTACGTCACCAGAGATTCCCTTCGCTCCCAGATGGCGGTTGTGCTTCAGCATAATTTGATCTTCAACGATACGATCGGCAACAACATTAGCTGTGGCGACCCCTCGTACACCTTGCCGCAGATCATCGAGGCGGCAAAAACCGCTCATGCCCATCAGTTTATCCAGAAGCTTCCCGCAGGCTACCAGACCACCATCGGAGATCTGGGCCATTCGTTGCGATTTGGCGAACAGTTTCGCATCGCGCTCGCACGTGCCATCTTGCGCGACCCCGCATTGCTGATTCTTGAAGAGCCGGTGCAGCCATTGGATGAGAACACCAAGGACTTGATCGACGATACTCTGGCTCGGATCTTACCCGGTCGGACGGTGATATTCCTGCCCCATCGGGTCTCGACGATCCGCAAATCAGATCGGATCGTACTGATCAATGAAGGCCAGGTCGAGGCCGAGGGCGAACATCGCGATCTGGTCACGACCCACGGTTTGTACAAGCATTTGCTGTACCTGGAATTCAACGACTACGCGACCCAGGCATAGCCCGAGAGCGGAGCGAACCCTGAATCGCTCCGCGGCCGACCTGTCACGAGGGATGGTTCCCAAATGCCATATGAACAGGAATTACAAGTTGCGTTGGCAGCCGCCGCTCGGGCAGGTGCCTACGTCGCTGATGAATACACGCGCTTTGTCCCCATCCCAAACGCCCCTGCCACCATCTCTACGGAGGTCGATCGCGGTTCTCAGGAACTGATTCTGCAAGACCTCCAAGCGAGTTTTCCCGAGGATGGTTTGTGTGCGGAGGAGGCAACCCCGACCCTTGCCCAAGCGAAAAGGCTCGAGTCAGCCGTCCGACGCTGGGTGGTCGATCCCATCGATGGCACGCGCGGATTCGCTCGAAAGAATGGTGAATTCTCGGTGATGATCGCCCTCATGCAGGGACAAACGATCCTGGTCGGGGTGGTACTCGAACCCGCCCTGGACCGTTGGACGTACGCGACCCTGGGAGGCGGCTGTTGGACCCGCATCAAGGATGACGCTCCATCGCGTTGTCAGGTGTCAAGCCTCAGCGAGCTGACCCAGGCCACCCTGATTCAAAGTCATTCGAAGGGAAACGATCGGAAAGCGGAATCGCACGCGCGTCTCCACCCCGCCCGCTTGCTTGAAACGTACTCGGCAGGGGTCAAGCTTGCAGCGGTCGCACGCGGCGACGCCGATGTCTATGTCAACCCGGATGGTATTTGTGATTGGGACATTGCTGCCGGACACCTATTGGTCACCGAGGCCGGGGGGACGGTCACCGAACTTCGCGGCACGCCAGTGATCTATCTTCGAGAAGGCTTCAAGCAACCCCATGGCTTAGTTGCAACCAACCGCCACCTTCATGCCTCTGTGGTCGATCAACTCCAGGCAGGGCCGGACCTGCTCAACGATAAGGGCACGGACAAGCCGAGCTCTTGATCGACCGAGAAGCCTTGGCTCGGTATCAACCTCGATCAACAAGGCACTTCCTCATGAACCTGTTGATTTCGCTTCCGCTACTGCTCAGCAGCTTGTTCAACTTCACCAACGCCCCGGCGACCCATTTTGACATCGTCATCTATGGGGGGACGTCGGGAGGGGTGATCGCTGCGGTCCAGGCTGGGAACCTGGACAAGTCGGTACTGTTACTCGAACCGGGTTCGCGCCTCGGCGGCCTCACCAGTGGTGGGCTCGGCCAGACCGATATCGGCAACAAGGCCGCGATTGGCGGATTGTCACGCACGTTTTATGAACGAATCGCTCAACATTATGCCAATCCGACGGCTTGGAAGTGGCAAAAACGCGAGGCCTATCGCGACGGTGGACAGACCCGTACTGCCGAAGGGGAGAAGGCGATGTGGACCTTTGAACCCAGCGTGGCCAAGCAGGTGTTCGAGACCATGGTCAAGCAAGCGGGCGTGAAGGTCGTCTATGGGGAACGACTCGACCGGGTCAACGGCGTCCACATGCAAGGAAACCGCATCACGGCCATCACGATGCAATCTGAGAAAACCTTCCATGGCAAAATGTTTATCGATGCCACCTACGAAGGCGACCTGATGGCCGCGGCTGAGGTTTCCTACCACGTCGGCCGCGAGGCGAACACCACCTATGGGGAGACCTACAACGGGGTGCAAACCAAGAACGCAACCAAGCACCAATTGGCACGGGGCATCGATCCCTATATTGAGCCAGGCAACCCTGTCAGCGGACTGCTCCCCTTCATCGACCCCACCGGTCCCGGCTCCGAAGGCTCGGGAGATCACCGGATTCAGGCGTATAACTTCCGCATGTGTCTGACCGATCACCCCGAGAACCGTGTGCCGTTTACCAAGCCCGAAGGTTACAACGCGTTATGGTATGAGTTGTTGTTCCGGAATTTCGATGCCGGTTCGACCGGGACCCCATGGACCAATTCGGCCATGCCCAATCGGAAAACGGACATCAATAATCGGCTCGGCTTCTCGACCGACTTCATCGGACAGAACTATGCCTATCCCGAAGGAGATGATGCCACCCGAGCTCGGATTGTTCGACAACATCAGCGTTATCAACAAGGGCTGTTGTGGACACTAGCGAACCACCCCCGTGTGCCCAAACGCATTCGTCAAGAGGTCGGGCGGTGGGGCTTGTGCAAGGATGAATTCCCCGAAACCAACGGATGGCCAAGTCAGCTGTATGTCCGCGAAGCCAGACGAATGCAGAGTGACTATGTGATGACGCAGCATGACTGCCAAGGTCGCCGCAAAGCAGCCGACCCCGTCGGCTTGGCGGCATACACCATGGATTCACATAACACGCAACGGTACGTGGATACCAATGGTCACGTCCGCAACGAGGGCGACGTCCAGATCGGCGGCTTCCCGCCGTATCCGATTAGCTATCGCTCCATCGTGCCCAAGCAGTCCGAATGCCGAAACCTGCTGGTACCGATATGCTTGTCTGCTTCCCATATTGCTTATGGATCGATCCGCATGGAACCGGTCTTCATGGTCCTCGGCCAATCCGCGGCCACCGCGGCGAGCTTGGCCATTGCTACCGGCAAGCCGGTCCAACAGGTTGATTACGGACTCTTACGCAAGCAGCTACTGAGAGATGGTCAGATTCTCGAATGGAAAGGTTCACCGCAAGCGAGCAAGCCAGTGAACCGGATCGACCCTGCGAGTTTGCAAGGGATCGTGATCGACGATGCGGCGGCAGAGTTGAAGGGTTTCAACAGCGAGAGCACCTCGGTCGGCCCGCTGGTTGGGAGCAGCTATCGCCACGATGGCAACCAAGACAAAGGAGTCTGTCGTGCAAGCTTCATCCCGACGTTGCCAACAGCCGGTCGCTATGAGGTGCGGCTTGCGTATTCCGCACATGCCAATCGGGCGCGCAACGTTCCCGTGGAGATTCACCATGCCGAAGGCAAGTCGGTCCGCATGATTAACCAACAGCGAAAACCCCCAATCGACGGCCTGTTTGTTTCACTGGGTACTTTCTCGTTCGCCGCGGGGAGGATGAGCAAGGTGGTGGTCGAGAATACGGAAACTGATGGATATGTGATCATCGATGCGGTGCAGTTTATCCCTACCCGCTAAGCTGTTGAGACGTCCGGGGAACCTCTTGAGTTTTCCTCCAGACGGGATAAAATGCAACCAAATAAGTCTCCGTAGCTCAATTGGATAGAGCGTCGGCCTCCGGAGCCGATCACTAACCTACATCCCTTCCGCTGCGGATCGACGTAACACCTTAAACAGCAACATCTTAGGGGGAGCGGTTCCCCCGGTCAGAGATAGCAATTTCTCTGACATGTCAGAGAAGTACCCCTGACGGGCTTCCCACGGCTCGCCGTCAGGGGTGAGACGGCCTTCCGGCACGCCTGCTCGGAGGGCCTTCCATGGCGCATCATCCCCGGCCGTTCTACCGCAAGTCCCGCGGACTCTGGTACGTCCAGATCAACGGGCGGCAGATCAACCTCGGGCGCGACGAAGACGCCGCGTTCCGCAAGTATCACGGACTCATGGCCGCGCCGCCCCCGCCGAGGCGGGCGGAGAGCGGCCCATTCGCCGTCGGCGAATTGTTCGACGCTTTCCTCGATTGGTGCCACAAGCACCGGTCGAAACGCACCTACGAAGGCCACAAGTGGCACCTGTCCAAGTTCCACCGCTGGCTCGCCGACGCAGCGATGCCGGCCGGTGACCTCCGGCCCCACCACCTGATCGCGTACACCGCCGGTATGACAGCGAAGCAGCGCGAGCAGGGAGTCCCCGAAACCGTCATCAACGATTACAACCGGCTCCGATCTCTTGTCGTTGAGGCTTGCCCTAATCTCGAAGAGATTTTGCCACCAGAGGCTCGGATGCGCGATCTAGGTTTGGGCCTGCGCGGCCCGAGTGTCCGGTATCAGGATGTTCACGCTTTCTGTGAGCAAATCGTCGGGTTACTCCAAGCTTCCTGAT
>CAYPIE010000116.1:0-16260 GCA_964410665.1 uncultured Alcaligenaceae bacterium | reverse complement strand
GTGGTAATTGGCATCGAAAAGGGGTTGTCCCGCACTTTTGGTGGAGAGCTCCCGCCCGTGTGGGAGTCTCCCCTTCCCCACGGCTCGGCCCTATCCCTTGTGTTTCACTCTGGCTCGGAGCAAGGGCATGCCTGCTCTCCCGTACATCGGGCGTTTCATGGCTTTCAGCCGATTGATTGGACCCTCAACCTGACCGTTACTCCCGTCCTGCGTCAGGGCCGCCCCCACCGCCTTGGCGTCCCCGAGCAGGCTCGACGCCAGACCCTTCAGGCCTGCTAAGCCAGCCCCCTCGACCTTGGCCGACCACTCCTGCAGAATGGTCGGGACCTCCCGGCGGATCATCCCCGCCAACTCCTCCGCCAGGGTCAGCGCGACGTTCAGACTCGGGTCACTCTCGCGCATCCGGACGAGGATGCGGGCCGACCGAGACTCGGGCTTGGGGGTGAGCAGGCGGAACGACAGCCCCCGAGCGGAAGGAAACGGCGGCCGCGGCACGACGGGGTCCCTGCCCCGCGGGCCGGGCCGGCCGCTGGTGCCGATCTGCCTCCTCAGGTGACGGCTGACTGCGTCGTAGCCGCCCCGATAACCCTCCTTCCTCAACAGCCGGTACAGGTCTGCGGCGTTCCGGTTGCCGGCCCCGACCCAACCAGCGATCTGCTCCGAGTAGGGCCCGAGTTGGTTTGGGCGGGGCCGGCCTGGGTCCCAGTCCGGGCAAACGTCCAAGCGGCGGTAGCTCAAGACCGTCTGGACGCTCATTCCCAACCGGCGGGCGATGTTCCGGCAGGAGAGGCCCTGTTCGGACAACTCCTTGACCTGCCCGAACCGCTCCTCTCGGGCGCGTCGGCGAGCTCGGCGCTGCCGGCACTTGGCGGAGTCGGGTTCGAGGGAGTTCTCGGCTGGGATGGACGGGGACTCCGAGGCGACGTCCGGCAGGGGCGACTCGGTGGCCGCGGTCGGCAAGACGGCACGGTCGTCCACGTCGGAGGCAGCGGCACGGATTCGGGGCGCGTGACCAGAGAGGATGTTCTCGACCGCCTTGCGGACGTTTCGCAGCAGGTGGAACCGATCGGCCACTTGCCTGGCCTGGGGTGCCGCCTCGGTGGCCGCTTCGATGTAGGCCGGCCAGCGGTCCCGGGTGATGACCTCCCCCTGCGGGTTGGCCGCCAGCCACGCCTTCAGCGCCTCGCCGTCCCGGCCGGGCAAGATGTCGATGCCCCGTCGGCGCTCCAGGTCGATCAGGATGGTGCCATAGGTGTGCCCCTTGCGCAAGGCCCCGTCGTCGATACCGACATAGCGTGGGGGCGGCGTCGGCTCCTCGGCCATGCTCTTGACTCGCCGGAGGATGGTGTCGGGGCTGGTCGGGATGGACAGCCGGGCTGCGAGCCGGGAGCCGGCCTCGCCCCCCAGGGCCATGCCGATGGCCCGGTGCGAGTCGGCCAAGTCGGCGGTCGTGCGAGCGCTGGACTTGGCCAGTTCAGGGATTCGCTCGCAAAACACCCGACGGGGACAGCCGGGCGTGCGACAGGCGAACTTGCGTGCCGTGACGTCGAAGGTCAGGGTGTGACCCAGGCAAGGTTCCGCCCGGAGAGTACGAGCATACCGGCCGTGAATGGAGGAGGACTGGCCCCCACAATTCGGGCAGGTCGAGGTCGCAGCGCTCAGGAGTAAATCGACCATGATCCCTTGGTCGTGGATCGAGATATGTCGGATACTCAGCCCAGTGTCAGGCGGAAGGAGGGCGTCGAAGAGTGATGTGTCCATCGGTGGTAGAGTCAATTGCGGTAAATGATCGGGGATCGCTTATATTCTACGCCGGCCACCACCAAAAGTGCGGGACAACCCCTTTTCGATGCCAATTACCATGGGTGTTCTCTGAGCACCGTCCAACGCATTCCAGCTCACGTGCGGACTCCTCGCTTGGGTGACGCTGGGCATTCTCCGCAACCCGTACCTTCCCCCGACCCCCACGCACCGGGCACAGCTCACACCCGTCGCAGACTCCGGACGTCCCACCTTGCTCAAGGCAACATTCGTGCCGAACACCATGGGGTGGGAACTCGCCGCGCGGAAAAGGCGGACCGGCTGTGACGCGTATGCAACTCCGCGATGGAGCTCTGTGTTTGGGATGCGCCTTCAACGTGTCATAAAACTGCACACCACTTTTAAGATGCCACCGCTTTGATACGCCTTTCCGCGTAGCAGTTTAGGAAGAGTCTTGCTCTATGCCGCGCATCGGACCAGCGTGGAAGGATGGTTCGATGTTGGTGGCTTGCTGTACCCAAGGACTGGGAACTTGAATGGTCGTGTAAATCAAAGTTGCGAAGAGCAGGGATAAGCAAGGAGAATGGGAATGCCGTCGAATCTGCGTTCAGAATGTCTCGATCGGTTGAAGCCACGGTGGTCTGGTTCAACCGGTCGAGACAGCCGTCACACGGATACGACGACATTTGTTAGAAGGCGATGGAGAGATCGTAAGGAGAATCTCTCCATCGATTTTTTGTCATGTTCCAAGCCTATCAGTCTTATGAAGGCTCAGTGGCGTCATCGAGACCGTTCTTGTTCAGGTCAGAGTAAATGACACCAAACACAAGACCCTGGTTGGCCATTTCGAGGTCTGCTTCGGTCTCAAACTTGATTCCTTCGCCCAGCTCGGGGTCACCGTCGGGGCTACCGGGCTCAAAGTCCGTCTGGCCACGCTCTTGCAGGAATTCAGTCAGGTAATCGTTTGCCAAGCTGGTGTTAGCGTTGAGTGCGGCACCGTTGACGAAGTTAATCGCTTGCAGGACAGGCGGATCGGTGTCCGGGGTGTCCACGATGACGAGACGTTGGATCGGCAGAGTCGCGTCGCCGAAGTCAGGAGCGGACGCGAAGAACGCATCCTCTTCATAGACGCCGATCACGAAGAATGTATCCGCGTCCGGACCACCAAATTGGTCTTCTGCAACGCGGGCTTCGACTTCTGCGAACAAGATGCCTAAGGTGTCGTTCCCTTTACCGCCTTGGACAACGTCGATACCCAAGCCACCGCGGAGGTCGTCGTTGTCATTGCCGCCGTCAAGGTGGTCGTCATCCATACCACCCCGTAGGGTGTCGTTACCGTTGCCGCCATTGAGGATGTCGTTGCCCTCCATGCCCTTCATTAAATCATCGCCACCGCCACCGGCCATGTTGTCATTGCCAGCGCCACCCTCGAGGACGTCATTGTTGGCATTACCGCGGAGGATGTCGTTGCCTTCGCCGCCGAGGAGCGTGTCATCACCTTCGTTGCCGGTAAGGGTGTCATTGCCGCCCTTGCCAACGATCTCATTGGGGTGCTCGTCGCCGGTAAGAGTATCGTCGTTCGGGGTGCCCAGGAGATTCTCGAACGAGCTGATGGTCTCCTGGAGGATCACATCCGGATCGCCCGGGATAACTACGACAGGAGCGAAGCCGCCGGTAACGATGATTTCGTCACCCTTTTCCTCGGCGTCGGTCAGGTCGATTTGCACACCGTTCGATCCATCATCTTCTGCAGGAACGTTGTGGTAGGAGACGGTATCGTTGCCTTCGCCACCCTTCAGGGTGTCAGGGCCCGCGTTGCCTTGGATGAAGTCATCGCCGCCCAGCCCGTGGATCGACACACCATTGGGGTTGGTGTTGAGCAGCTTGTCGTCGAATTCAGAACCGATGACCTTTTCGAAGTCACCTTCATAGTGGACACCAATAGTGGAGTTGCCGAAGTCGACGGTGTCGTTGCCCTCGCCCCCACTGAGTTCCTTGTCTTCGCCATCGGCAATCACTAGATCGTCGCCGTCGCCGCCATGGAGTAAGTCTCCACCCGGGCCACCATCGAGCGTGTCGTTTCCGTTGCCACCCAGAATGGTATCGTGGCCTTCACCACCCATCAGGTCGTCGTCGCCAGCGGCACCATCGATGAAATCATCGCCCGTGCCGCCGTCGATGACGTCGTTGTCAGTGTCGTCGCCGGTCACGTTCTCCGGACCGCCCACGATCACATCATTGCCAGCACCGCCGGTGATGGTGTCGTTGCCGACGCCGCCATCAATCACGTCGTTGCGGTTGCCACCGTCGATCAGGTCATTCCCAGCTCCCCCAGTCAGGGTGTCAGGATTGACCGAGCCCAGGATGGTGTCGTTCCCGTCACCGCCATTGGCGATCAACGGCAGGGTCGTGGTAGCCCCGAGGGTATCTTCGCTGAAATCAATGAAGTCATTGCCACCGCAACCATCGATCTGGAGCCCAACCAGTTTACCAAAGCTGCCGTCGGCAGTCGGGAAAAATTGAGCGACGAAGTTGAGGAAGGGCAAGTTCAGTTCATAATTTTCCGTCCGAGGGCCGAAGCCATCGTCAAAAGTTACTGAGATCAACAGGTTGGTTCCGGTTGATGTAGCGATAATGGTGTCGTCAAAGTCGGTGGCGTTGATGTTGACGACAAGCCCCTCATCGGTGGGCGTGTAATGAAGCTCCACCCCAGTCCCATCAGGGTTCCAACGATCTTCGAGTCGTTCCATGATCGGACGGAGGTTTTTCGATTTCGACATGCGAATCTCCTTGTTGCTCACCGCGGTAGTGAGCAAGAGGCAAGGTTGTCTCGGGCGACGGACACGCTCCGTCTCGAGCAACAACCACACGAACACGTAAAAGACCCTGATGTGCGGACGAAGCACATCGTGAAAAATCTGCGGACGCCTCAGGTGGTTGGTTGGGATAACTGAGGATGTCCGGCAGGGTCAGAGTTACGATAGAAAGGGAAGCTTGGAGAAAGTGTAGGCAGAACTGTGGAATTAGCAGATTGGATCGATTTTAGAGGGTAGTTTATGGCTAAGACGAAGAGAAATGATATTAAAAATGAATCTTAAGCTTCTGTGCCAAATGCGAGGTATGGATCCGAGTATCGCTGTTGGTACGGGCGATTTGGGATAACTTGGGGACCCCCAAAGCAGAGGCTGTAACAATCTAGACGTTGGCAGGGTATCAATGGTTCCGGGAGAATGGACGGGATTCCCGGAATTTCACCGGATCATCGAGCTGATGGCAGGGAGTTGGTAACAAGGATCAAACGATCGATGAGAAAGATCGTAAAAATAGATTGCTGAATTGATCAATCGACTGATCGACCGAATTACTGATTCAGCTCGCGATTAGAAACGAGTTGAAAGGTCCCCTTGACGGGACCTGGAACAATCAGATCGCCCCAAGCGGGATGCTTCCCTTTATCAAATAGATAAATTAACCGTTGACTTTGGGACTCTGCTTGCTCCAGGATGGTGCGTTCGCCCAAGACCGGGGTGCCGCGTTGCCAGCTTTCCCAGAGAACGCGGAAACAGGCGGCCTGGGTGGGCGTAAACGTGTATTGCGTGCCATACCAATTGATCGAGCGGAAATCACTCGAGCAGGTCACCTGGCGGCTGAGATCGATGTCGGGATCGCTGGCCGGTGGGGGCAACAAGTGCTGACGATCGGCTTTTTCTAGGGTGATGCGTAATTCACTGAGGAAGCGCAACAGGTCCCACATTTTGTGAATGATGAGATTGATATGATCGACCGCTTTTCCTTCGTCCCGCGGTGAGAGGGGAGAATAGGCCCGCGAACGGAAGACCCGAACCTCCTCTTGGAAGTTGACGATGAGATGTTCTAAACAACGCGCATCGGGAGCGAGTCCCAGTTGCCCCAGATAATTGAGCGTAGCATTGAGGGAGGACCAGTACAGGTCTTCCTCGGATCGTGAAGCCGAGTCATGGACAAAGCGGTCGAGTCCCAGAACGATCTCTTCCAGCAATTCGGGCAAGCGTAGGGTGCGCGGCCAACCTGTAGGGTTTGAACTGGTATGAGAATGATCGCGATAATAGTCCATGGAATACGAGTCCTTTTGTAGGCGAATCGCTTCGGGCTTCTTTATAGGGCTTGACCCAAGAAGCGAGTTCGGTGATCGCGAAATCCTCCCAGCGCAGAGGGCGGATTGCTGCGATCATTCCGCGGCACCGCGTGGAGCTCCACAAACATCGGCTCCAAATGGGTGTTTGCTTACACAAGCGTGGTCCGACCGCGGTCCGCGGCAAAGCCGATTCCTCTGTGTTTGTGAGGGGGTAGGGCCTTGCTCTAGGGCAGGGCTTTGCCAGGGGCATGGCCACTGAGCGATGCTTCGTTCACCGCGTTTTGGTCGGATACGATGCTCGATCGCAAGTCAAAATTAACTTAGAAAGCCCCCCAGGGGGGAACTGTGGGCGGGACTAGGGGAATCAAAAGTTTCTTCTTGAGATTCCTGATGGAAAGTATGCAAGACCTGAGATTGTAGGTTGAAGTACAAGCAAAGTGGTGCTTGGACGCTGTTCGAGTGGGTTTAACTGTGGTTTTAATACAGGTGTTGCAGTGGAAGCGGAAAGTAAAGAACCAAGATAGTGAGGCTAGACCATCATCCAGTGGACCCAGAGATCCTCGTGCTGCCTGGAATTTCAACATGGCTCAGCGCATTGCACCAAAGCAACGCGTGTGCCAACCTCACCGCGAGCTGCCGATCGATCACTCTCAAAGCGAGTCCTTGGTCACATCGGCGGTGGGACTGCAGGGGGCCGGTGGTGAGGTCGCTGGGGGCTCCTGCAAGCGAAACATGCCCTTGCCGTCCCCAGGAATAATCAGCGTCCCCCAGGCGGGATGCCGGCCCTTCTTAAACAGGTAAATCAGGCGTTGGCTTTGCGATTCTGCCTCCTCCAGGATGGTCTGCTCGCCAAGTCCTGGGGTGCCGCGTTGCCAGCTTTCCCAGAGGACGCGGAAACAGGCGGCCTGGGTGGGCGTAAACGTGTATTGCGTGCCATACCAATTCACCGAGCGGAAATCACTCGAGCAGGTGACTTGGTGATTCAGGTTCTTCTCGGGGTTGCCCGTCGGTTGCCCGCCTTGGCTTTGGTCGAGTTGCTCCAAGGTTCGACGCAATTCACTGAGTAAGCGGAGCACATCCCAGACCTTGCGTAACAAGCCGAAGATCGGTTCCAACGAAGCATCGGAGGACAAAGGGCTGCTGAGGATCGCGTTGCTGCGTAACGCTTGCACCTCTTCGCGGAACTGAACAATGATTTGTTCCAACTGTTTGGCATCTCGAATCAGGCCCAGTTCGTGCAGATACTGGACCGCAGTGTTTAACGTCACCCAGAAGAGATCTTCCTCCTCTGCGGAGGCGGTGCAATGCATAAACCGGTCGATTCCCAAAACCATCTCTTCAAACAGCTGGGGAAGACGACTCTTTTTGGCTTGCTGTTGGAGTGATGTTTGCGAGGACAAAAATCCCTTTGCGGATTCCATTGGGCCATCCTTCCTGATGCACAACCAATTCGGCAGGCCACATCGAATATCGCTGGTGCGTAGCAATCTTCAGAAGACTGACTCGATTCTCTCGCCAGGATTGTTGCCTGTGCGGATCACGCAAACAGGTCGGCCACATCATCCATTCTGGATGAATCTGGTCCCATCCAAGCGGGTCATCATGCATCGGGGGAAGTGAGAATAGGAGAGAGCAATATCGGGAGTCAGCGAGCATACTGCTGGCCTCGGGCGTGAGACAACTTCTCCTCGACATACCATAGTTAATCTAGAAAAAATGAACAGGGGGATTGGGCAAAATTCCGAAAAAATCAGTTCTTTGCGAATCTGGGTATCCTAGGTCGCATTAAGCCCCACGCGACTGAGGCCACCAATGCCGTGAAGCAGGCAGCACCCAGAGCAGGTTTGCGAACCTGGGGGATTTCCATGCTAGACCGACGCTTGCGTTCGGGGACCTGTTCGCCGCACCAGGCGAGGTTGGCGACGCCATCGGTGGGTACGTTCGTTCCGGTACCCGTCGGTGGTCGGTGTCGGATTGGTTGGGCATCGCCTTGTCGCGAATCGAGGCCGCGTGGTCGTTTTCGTGCAAAAAACAAAAAACCGTGGACTCCCGAGGTTCGGGATCCACGGTCAACATGCGGATTCGCAGCTTGGTCACCCGACTTCTTGGCTCGCTCGATCAGTGCTGGTACTGGAATTCCTTCGAGTTCATCAAGGTCCAGGCGACATCTTCGAAGACTTCCCGGCGATCGACACCAGGCTGCTTCAGCAGGGCCTTGACGGCCTGTTGTTCGCGACGGCTCGGGTAGCGGGCCAAGGTCGCGAGATACAGTTCTTCGACGATGCTGGCATCATCCTTGTCTTCGCGGAGTAGCCGCGCCACCCGCCCTTGATCGCTGGCCACCTTTTCTTGCATCAAGCCACTGGAGATCATCTGGAGGGCTTGCGACAGGTTGGCACTGCGCTCGCGCTCACATTCACAGGCCAAATTGCGATCAGGACGATTAAATGTTTTTAAGAACGGGTTATTAATCTTCGCCCCCGGGATTTGCACCGCGGTGGATGCCCCCATGGGGAGTTTTTCGGGCACCTCCGTGGCTTTGCACACCGCATCCAGCATTTGCTCGGCGGTCAGAAGCCGCGGTAGGGCCCGCGAAAAGTAGATGGCGTCGTCGCGGTTGAGTTCGTTGGGGATGGCACTGGCTTGGTAGGTCCGCGAGTTCATAATCAGCCGCACGATCGGCTTGAGCCGATAGCCCGAGGCGACCAACTTGTGGGTCAGAGCATCCAGCAACTCATCGTTCGAGGCGGGGTTGGACTCACGGAAGTCGTCGACCGGATCGACGATGCCGCGACCGAGCAGATGGAACCAGATACGGTTGGCCATGGTGCGGGCGAAAAACGGGTTGTCCTGGGCGGTGAGCCAGTCGACAAACGGTTCGCGCCAATCCTGCTGCTGTGGTTCGGCCAAGGGGGTGTTGCCCGGTAGTTGTGGCTGCATCCGTTGGTTGGTGCGTGGGTGGATGACATGCCCCTTCTTGTTGAGCTTGAGCATGGCCTTGCCGCGTTGGGCACTGCGGTCGTTGGGCTTGGTGATGTCGACCTCCGCGAAGACCGCGGCCAGGCCATAGTAATCGTCCTGGGTCCATTTCTCGAACGGGTGGTTATGGCACTTGGCGCAGTTCATGCGGACGCCCATAAACAGCTGCGACACGGTTTCGGCCATCTCTTCGGGGGTGACCATGGTGCGGTAGAAGTTGATCGGCGGTACCTCGAGACTGCCGCCTTGGGCTAGCATCAATTCGCGGACAAATGCATCCATCGGCTTATCCGCGGCCACCCAGTCACGGATCCAGCCGTGGAATGTTTTGAGCCCTTTGGAGTCCATGAATTTTTCGTTGAGCCTGAGGATGTCGGCCCACTTGAGGGTCCAGAAGTCGGCAAACTCGGGTCGTTCGAGCAGATAGTCGATCAGCTTGGTTCGCTTGTCGGGGTCGTTGTCGGCGAGAAACGCACGCACTTCCTTCGGCGAAGGGAGGGCCCCAATGGCATCAAGGTAGGCCCGACGCAGAAATACATGGTCGGCAGACAGGCCGGAGGGTGGGATCTGCAACAAATGGAGCTTGGCGTCCACGTGTTGGTCGATCACATTGGACTGCGGTGGGTTAGTCCAGACAAAGCCCGGGCGATCCTCTAGGAAGGTGAACCGGGCGGAGACAATCGCATGCTGGAACCGGGCCAACACGGCCACCTCGCCGCGCTTGAGCGGTTCGACCAGACCAAAAGGCCCGACGCGGGCAAAGGTGTCATCGCTGGTCGAGAACGCGCATAGCCGGGTGACATCGCGAACCGAACCATCGTCGAAATGGGCCATGACCTTGAGTTGCTGTGGGTTCGGATCTCTTTCCTCGCTGGGTACCTTGACCAGCTTGATGGTTCGCCGCGGTGGAAAGATTTCTAGCCGCTGCATGTGGGGTGTATCGGCGGGATCATTTTGGAGTCCTTCGGCGATCCACTGGCGAAGCAGTTGGTGTTCCTGCGAGCCGGCTTCGAAACGCTTGCCGCCTTGGTGTGGCAACACCGCCATGGCCTTTTTCAGGATGAGCGAGCCATCTGGATCGAGCGGACTGATGCGGCGACTAAAGACATCGCGGGTCAGTACTTTGTAATCAAAGGGGATGTCGTAGCCGCGGAGGCTGAGTTTGAAGCCGCCCTTGCCATTGGGGGTGCCGTGGCAAGCGCCCATGTTACAGCCCGCCCGGTTGAGCACTGGGATGATCTCATCGGCAAAGCTGACCAAGTCCGGTGTGGCACAGTCGTGGGCGGTAATGTGGGTTTGCAGTTGGAACTCGCCGAGGTGGGCGTGGATGATGGTACTTCCATCGCCGACCGCCTGAATGTAGCCGCGTGGATCCACGGAAGCCACGCTGGGGTCGTCACTGGTCCAAGTGACATGGCGCGTCAGGTCGACGGTCCGGTCACCGATTTGGCCGGTCACCAGTGCCTGAGCGGCGGCCCGCGCCCCACATAGATCCACGGTTTGCGGATACACGTTGAGATTGGTTGGAGCTTCTGCGGCGGTCAGCGACTTGGGCAAGGCCAGGCCAGCAGCGACGAGCAGAAGGAGGAATAATCGCATCATAATCGCTCTACCGTTGGGTCGATGAAGCCAAGAGATCAATCGGGGCTGCGTCGGTGGGGTAACCGCCCAGGCAAGAAAGCGTCTGTGAGAAGTCCGAACCATCGGACTGAGGTCCGGGGCTCGCCTTTCGGAGGGTGCTTGACCGTCGTAGGTGCATAACCACAAAGTAGTTCCTGCGATCTCATCCTGTGTGGGAAGAGCTCAGGACTCACGTCCTTCGCAAGTCAACACCGCGCGTGTTGCGGAGGAACGTAAGTTCCGAAGCTCTGCCTCTGCCTCAAAAGGCGAGCCCCGGACCTCAGTCCGGGGGTTCCCCGCAACGCAACCGCTTCTGCCTCTTCTCCTCGCAACTGCCTCTGCTTCTTCCCGCAAGGCAACCGCCTCTGGCTCTTCGCCCTTTGCGATAAGACGGTTGCGTTTTGGTCCGGGCCGGGCTCAGCGGAACAATTCGGTAACGGGTTGGCCGCGGGTAATGGGCAAGGGGCGGTTGAGGCGGTCACGAACCTCATGATGCCAATCCAGGCCCAGGGCATAGTAGATGGTCGCGATGAGGTCTTCGGGCGCGGTCGGACGCTCGGTGGGGTAGGCGGCATAGGCGTCGGACTTGCCCAGCACAGCGCCGCCAGTGACGCCGCCGCCGGCCATCAGCAGGTGATAGCACTGTGGCCAGTGGTCGCGTCCGGTGCCATCGGTGCCGGCATTGGCGGTGACCTGGCCAATGCGCGGGGTCCGGCCAAATTCACCCATGGCGATCACCAAAGTCTCATCCAACAGGCCCCGATCTTCCAGATCTTGGAGCAACGTCGAAAAGCACTGGTCGAACCAGGGCAGCAGTTTATCCTTTTGCTTGGTGAAGTTGCCCTTGTGCGTATCCCAGTAATCATCGGGGGCATTGAGCGGACCGCCCCAGTATATGGTTACCAAGCGGACGCCTGCCTCGACCAGGCGGCGGGCCAGAAGCAGCGACTGGCCATAACGATTGCGACCATAGGCATCGCGTAAAGCCACCGGCTCCTGGGCAATATCAAAGGCCTGCCGCGACTCAGACGAGGTCACCAGTTGGTAAGCCCGCTGGTAGAACTTGTCCATCTTGCCAATTTCTGGCAGCTCGTTGATCAAAGAGAACTCGCTCTCGACGGTTTGCAACAAGCTGCGGCGTCGATCAAACCGCTGCACCGACACCTCATGGGGTAAGGCCAGCTCCTCGACACTAAACGAATCCCCGTTGGGATTGGCGGTCACTTTGAGCGGATCGTAGGAGGCACTCAAAAAGCCGGCATTCTGGCCGGGGACTTGGGTGCGGGCATCGCCGACCAGAGACTCAGACAATTGCACGAAGGTTGGCAGTGGTTTGGTCACCGGGGCCAGCTTGGCGACCACCGAGCCGGGGTTCGGGTAGTCGTCGGGTGAAGTTTGCAGGGCGACGATATCGCGTTGGGGCGGCACCCCGGACAGGGCGTAGTAGGCCCCGGGATTATGGTTCGAAGCGCGGTGGGTCATCGAGCGGAGCACCGCATACTTATCGGCACAGGCAGCCAAGCGGGGCAGATACTCACAGATCTGCAAACCCGGCACCTTGGTGGGCATGGGGTTGAACGGGCCGCGGATGCCGTCGGGAGAGTCCGGCTTCATATCAAAGGTATCGATCTGACTTTGGCCACCTTGCAAGAAGAACAAGATAACCGACTTGGCGGATCCCTTGGCCTTCGCAGCCCGCACGGCCGCCTCGGCACGAAGGATTTGCGGCAACGACAGGCTCATCGCGCCAATCGTACCCACTTTGAGGAAGTCGCGGCGGAGCAAGCCGTCGCAGAGGCGGACGCCGCCCTGGCCGGTAAAGGTCAACATAGTGATTTAGGCCTCCCTAAGCGATCCATCGAGGGCTGCCGATGAATGCGCATGGTCGCAGGCAATCCAGGTGGGGGAATCCGGGGCAGGAGGGAGTTATCGGCTGCTGATTTCTCATTCGTCAGCCTAACCGGCTATGGAGGTCGGGTCAAACCAACTTCGCGAAAAAAACCCCGGCGGGTTTTGCTTGTCGACGCTGTGTACCGCCACTTAGGATGGGAGTCGAACCGGGTGGTCCACAGGGATCACGCCGCGCACGTTTCCTGTCAAGGAGATTGTACATGTTGCGATCGTTATTGCTGTTTGTGGGAGTGGCCAGTCTGAGCCTGCTAACGCTGGGCGCGAGCCAGGCCGAAGAGGATAAAAAGGTGACCAGCCCGCTTGATTTCAAAATGAAGGATATTGATGGCAAGGACCTGGATCTGGGCCAGTTCAAGGGCAAGGTCGTGCTGATGGTCAACGTCGCCAGCTTCTGCGGCTACACGCCGCAATATCAGGGGCTGCAGGCATTGTATGAGAAGTACAAGGGAGATGGTCTGGTGGTGATCGGGGTGCCGGCCAACGAGTTTGGTCGTCAGGAGCCCGGTACCAACCCTGAGATTAAAGAGTTTTGCACCTCGCGGTATCGGATCAGCTTCCCCATGCTCGGGAAGGTGGTGGTCAAGGGCGAGGGGATCACCCCGCTGTATGCCTTTCTCACCGGCAAAGACACCAACCCGAAGTTCGCGGGCAACATCGGCTGGAACTTCGAGAAGTTTCTGATTGACCGCAAGGGGGAAGTGGTCAATCGCTTCAAGTCGAGCGTCAAGCCCCAATCGGAGGAACTCGAGGGAGCGGTCAAGGCCGAACTTGAGAAAAAGTGATGCGGACTCCGACCCGGTGAGCCTGTCTCGCCGGGTTTTTTGCTTTGTGAGAATCAACACATCTTCACTTCCTACCATGAGGTTCTGACCATGCAACGATGGTTTATGCTGACGCTGGCTGGCTTGCTGTTGCCGGCGACGGCCCTGGCCCAAGACGGTTTTAAGCCGTTGTGGAACGGCAAGGACTTGACCGGTTGGGACACCTGGCTGAGTGTGCCGCACCAGAGCGTGCAAGGCCTGGACCTGAAGAAGAACGCCCAGGGGAAGTACACCCAGCCCGTGGGCGAGAACAAGGACCCCAAGAAGGTGTACACCATCGTCGAGAAGGACGGCCAGCCGGCCATCCGTATCTCCGGGGAGATCTTTGGTGCGTTGACCAGCCAGGAAGAGTTTGAGAATTACCACCTGAAGTTGGAATTTAAGTGGGGCAAGGCCAAGTGGCCTCCACGGGCTACCGCGAAGCGCGACAGCGGCCTCTTGTACCATTGCTACGGCGGCCAAGGTAGCGCCGGCATCTGGATGAAGTCGCTGGAGAGCCAGATCCAGGAGGGCGATTGTGGCGACTTCTGGCCAGTTGGCGGCGTCAGCGCCAAGATCCCAGCGACCAAGAAGGGACGGACCTATGTGTACACACCGGGCGTAGAGCCGGTGAAGTTGTCGCAG
Organism: uncultured Alcaligenaceae bacterium; assembly: GCA_964410665.1. Taxonomy (GTDB): domain Bacteria; phylum Planctomycetota; class Planctomycetia; order Gemmatales; family Gemmataceae; genus CAYPIE01. The sequence goes on along the minus strand of CAYPIE010000116.1, from coordinate 2,430 downwards.
TATTGCAAGAAGAGCGTCACCAACGAAAACGATGACTGGAACACCATGGAGTTGATGACGGTCGGCCAGACGGCGGTGCACATTGTCAACGGTAAGCCGAACATGGTGCTCTACGACACCCGCACCCACCAGGGGCAGCCGCTGTCGCGGGGCAAAATCCAGCTCCAGTCCGAAGGGGCGGAAATCTTCTATCGCAATATCGAGATTCGCCCGATCGAGGAGATCCCCGAGAAGTATTTTAAGTGAGTGCGTGCGTTGCGGCCGGGTGGGGAGCGAGCGGTTTCTCAGCTCGCTTGCCCCTGGCTTAGCTCGGTGCGCACCTAGCACATTTCTCGATGCCCTGCTCGCGGGGCATTCGTAATTCGCCCGCTTGCACACAACGTTTGGCTTGAGTCGGTTGCTTGGGGTACACTGCTTGACCTTATGGACAAGGTACGGTCTTGTTGGAGAGAACGCATGCTGCAACGACTTTCCCCACTCCGGCTGGTTTTGCCTCTGTTGATGGGCCTGTTGCCGCGACCGGGCGGCGTGGCGGCCGAGGAGTATTACGACCTGGGTGGGTTTCATCAGCCGATGACCACTGACGTCGCCGCGGCCCAGACCTGGTTCGACCGGGGGCTGGCGATGTGCCAGGCCTTCAATCATGAGGAAGCAGTCCGCTGCTTCGAGCGGGCGCTTGCGGCCGACCCGGGCATGCCGATGGCGTACTGGGGTCTTGCCTATGCCTGGGGCCCGAACATGAACCACATGGACATCGACGTTGGGCAGATGGCCCAGGCGCAGCTGGCCATCCGGCTGGCCGACCTGCATGCCGGGAAAGCCAGCACGTTCGAACAAGACCTGATCACGGCCCTGGCTCGGCGCTATGCCATGCCGGTCCCCGAGCAGCGCGAGTCGTTGAACCAGGCCTACGCCGAGGCGATGCGCAAGGTCTACCGCAAGTACCCAGCCGACCCACTGGTGGCCGCGTTGTTTGCCGAGTCGTTGATCAACCTGCAGCCCTGGAAGCATTTCGCTCGGGACGGGACGCCAGCAGCGCATACCACCGAGATCAAGGCGGTGTTGGAGCGTGCTCTGGAGCATTCGCCGCAAAACGCAGCGCTGTGCCATCTGTACATCCACACCATGGAACTGTCGCCGCACCCGGAGAAGGCACTGCCGGCGGCAAACCGGCTGCGCGACGCGATGCCCGGAGCGGGCCACCTGGTACATATGCCGACACATATTGATGTGCTTGTAGGTGACTACGCCAACGTCATCAAGTCCAATCAGCGGGCCATTGACGCCGACCAGGAATATGTGAAACGGCAGGGGGCGAACAACTTCTACACGCTGTACCGCATTCACAACTATCACTTCCTGGTGTACGGGGCGATGTTTGATGGGCGAGCGGCTCTGGCGCTGAAGCGTGCCCGCGAGATGGTCCAGCAGATCCCCGAACCGATGCTCAAAGCCCAGACCGATTTCTTCGATGCGTTTATGCCGTTGCCGCTGCATGTGCTGATCCGCTTCGGTCGCTGGGAGGCGATTCTGAACGAATCGCAGCCCCCTGCATACCTGCCCATGAGCCAAGCCATCTGGCACTACGCCCGAGCGCTCGCTTATGCGGCGACCGGCCGGGTGGACCAGGCCCGCAAAGAACAGAAGGCGTTCCTGGCCGCGCAGGCCCAAGTGCCGCCAACGAGCATCTTGTTTAACAACAGCTCGGCGGACATCCTCAAGGTGGCCGAGGCGATGGTGGCCGGCGAGATCGCCTACCGGGAGGGGAACATGGACAGCGCGTTCCACTATCTACGAGAGGCGGTCAATCGCGACGATGCATTGAATTATGATGAACCGTGGGGTTGGATGCAACCGGCGCGGCATGCCCTGGGAGCCTTGTTCTTGGAGCAGGGACGGGTGGCGGACGCCGAGGTGGTCTACCGGGCCGACCTAAATCGGCATCCGAAGAATCCTTGGGCCTTGCATGGGCTTGCCGAAGCGTTGGATCGCCAAGGCAAAGTCCAGGAGGCCGCCCAATATCGCGTGGCTTTCACCAAGGCGAGCGAGCGGAGTGACGTGACGATTGATCGCTCGTGCTATTGCCGCACCGTAGATGGGTTTCCCGAGAAGTGAAGGCGACAGAGGCGCTTGCGATCAGAAGCGGCAAAGGCGATTGCAATGCGGGAAGCGGCAGAGGCGCTTGCGATGCGGGAAGCGGCAGAAGCGGTTGCGGTGCGGGGAAAGAGGCAGAGGCGCTTGCGTTGCGGGGAAAGAGGCAGAGGCGATTGCGGTGCGGGGAACCCCCGGACTGACGTCCGGGGCTCGCCTTTCGGAGGCGCTTGCGACGACGGAAGTGCTTGACTGCAAAGATGTTGATGGCAAGCGTCAGCGTCGGCAGAGCTTCGGACTGACGTCCTTCGCCAGAGAAGAGACTGTGCACTGCGCAGG
>CAYPIE010000115.1:0-16285 GCA_964410665.1 uncultured Alcaligenaceae bacterium | reverse complement strand
AGTCCGGGGGTTCTGACTTATCGCAATCGCCTCTGCCTCTTTCCCCGCACCGCAACCGCCTCTGACTCTTCCGCACCGCAACCGCCTCTGACTCTTCCGCAAGGCAAACGCCTCTGCCGCTTCGCACCGCAAACGCCTCTGACTCTTCCGCAAGGCAAGCGCTCCACGTCTTCTGTGCAGGGTTACTGGTCTGCTTTGGGCGCCGTCACACCGGGCCAGTCATCGGTGCGGAACGGAGTAGCGGGCAGACCTGCCTTGTTCCACAGGTTGACCACCGGGTAGTTGGCCCAGCCAAAGCGTACGGCCACCGGCTCATCGACTGCCTCACTCGAGACAATGACCTTCTCCCCGTCGATCACCGCCTCCGCATTGACAAATTTGCGATCCTTGCCGGCGATCGTAAAGCCCGTCAACGGCCCCCCTCGAGCTTCCAGGCCGCCGTCAACATGATCAAAGCTCAGGATCACCTTGCCATCCTTGATGTCCATGGCTTTGAAGACCGGGCCGGAATAGGGGATGTCGCGATCATAGGCCAGCACCTGAGCTGCCAAGGCCAGCCGAGCCCCCACCGGCTCTTTCTTACGTGGGTGAATGTCATCTTCTTCACCTACATCGGTAATCACCGCCATGGCCACCTTGGGCAATTTCTGGGTAGCCATTAGTTGCGCTTCACGGAGCTCGGCCCAGTTCGACTCCTGCGGCTCCTCAACGATCTTGCGGAAAGGCGCCAGCTGCACGAGCAAAAAGGGAAAATCACCCCGTTTCCAGTTCTTTCGCCAGTCCCGGATCATCGTGGCAAACAGGGTACGATACTCGTAAGCCCGGCCAGCGTTGGATTCGCCCTGATACCAGATGACCCCGCGAAAGGCGTAGGGAATCAGTGGGGCCACCATGCCATTATAGAGTGCCGCCCCCACATGCTGACGGGCGCGTTTTCTGCCGTTGGGTTCGTTGGAGTCGAGCAGGTAGGTGAATTGGGGATTGTTCTCCAAACTGGGCCGGCTGGTCCAGGCTTCGGCCCGCGTGCCGCCCCAGGTCGTCTGGATCAGGCCCACCGGCACCTTCAGGGCTTTCTGGAGATCGCGGCCAAAGTAATAGCCCACGGCCGAGAAGTTGAGCACCGCTTCCGGGGTGCAAGGCTGCCAGGTGGCAGCCACCGTCGCCTGGGGTTGGCCGGCCGGACGATGCGGCACCTTAAACAAGCGGATCAACGGGTTGGTAGCATCCGCGGCATCTTCCTTGCCAGTTGCCGTCAAACGCATGGGCCATTCCATGTTGGATTGCCCAGAGCAGATCCAGACCTCGCCGATCAGAACGTTGTTGAGAGTAATCCGATTATTCCCCGCAATCACTAGAGTACACGGCGGTTGGCTGGCCTGCTGCGCCGGCAGCTCAACTTGCCAGCGGCCCTCGGCGTCGGCCACGGTGGTTTTGACGACGGTTTCGGCCTGATCGTTGGGACCTTTGCCATGGCGGGTCAGGTTGACCGCGACCTTTTCGCCAGGGTCGGCAGTCCCCCAAACGGGCAGAACGCATCCTCGCTGCAAAACCGCGCCATCGCTGAACAGGGGATGAGGCTTGACGTCCGCGCGGACATTCATCAGCCCCAGCAGCCCAACCAGGGCAGCCAGGAACAGACGTTGCGTCATGGTGTTGGTCTCCGTAAAGGGTTCGATGCGCTCATCGATCCGGGTGGTGCCACACTAAACGGCAACCGCAACCGGTGCAACTCGTGCCGATCGGATTCGGTTGCTTGACCCCGGAATGGCCAAATTGCTATTCTCTACTCTTAGCGATTCTGCCGAAAGAGAGCACCTCGATGCCGTTGTCGCTTGAGCAGTACGCCGATTATTTGGATACCCGCGACCTACCTTGGCCGGTCGCTCCCAGCATTGAACCGGCCAAAGCCAAACCAGCCCTCAAACGGCTTCCCCAGGTCCGCGTCGTCTTATACAACCTCTACGGCACCCTGCTGGCGATTCCGACCGGCCAATTGCTCTTCGAACATGCCAATGACTTTATTATGAGCATGGCCTTGGAAAAGACCATTCATGAATTCAAGATGTGGCAGTCGATGAGCCGCAAGCCCGGCCAACCATCGGAGTATATGCGCGAGTTGTACCAGCGTGCCCTCTATGACCTTCGCGATCTGGGCAACCCCGGTGAGAAATATCCCGAGGTACCGAGTGACAAGCTCTGGGAAAACTTGATCAAAAAATTGTTTCAAAAAGACTACAGCTTTGACACCCACTTCTACGGTGCTTTGAACGAGTATAGTGCCAAGGTGGCCTACTTTTTTCATGCCAGTCTCCAGGGAGTCACGGCCTATCCGGGAGCAGCCCAGACGCTGGCGGCATTGGACCAGGCTGGTATTGCTCAGGGCCTCCTCGCCGATGGCCAGGTGTTCAGCCGTGTGCAGCTCAAGCGGGCCCTACATGACCAGGCAGATCATCTGCCATTGGACGACTGGCTCCCCGAAACGCGTTGTTTTCTCTCCTTTGCACCGCGGGCGCGAAAACCTTCCGAGACCCTGTTTCAATACGCTGTCGACATGCTGGAGCGAGCCGACATTGGACCCAGCGAAGTCCTGCATGTCGGAACCCATCTCGAACGAGACATTGCCCCGGCTCGGAAGCTGGGCATGCGATCGGCTCTGTTTGCCGGCGACAAAACTTCACTCCATGCCAGTCCAGAACAGCTCAAGGATACTCGGTTCCGTCCCGATGTATTGATTACAGAACTTGTACAGCTCAAGGAGGTCGTGGGCTGAGCCTTAGTCGCAGGAGCGCGTCCATGCGTCCCGATCTCATTCTCGATCCGAGTCAGCTTGACTTGACCCGCCCCTTGGCCGATGTCCAGACGATCCGGGCCATCAATCCACATCGTCATGAACTCGAGCTGGTCAGCGCGGTCGTGTTTCTCGACCTGGAGCGTCGGGTGGTCGCCGGCTATCTGGATATTTCGCCCGATGCTTTCTGGGTCCGTGGTCACTTCCCGGGTCATCCCATCATGCCTGGAGTCCTGATGCTCGAGGCCGCTGCGCAGGTTTGCTCCTATTATGTCGTTACCCAACGGGTCATGGAGGGGAAAATCCTTGGACTGGGTGGTTTTGAAGAGGTCCGCTACCGAGCCACCGTCCGCCCGGGCGATCGCCTGGTGATCGTGGGTCGGGGCGAGAAACTAAACCGCCGCCAGACGCTGTTTCATGTTCAGGGGTTTGTCGGGGACACGATGGTATTTCATGGCAATATTCTTGGTGTGCCAGTGGTCCGGGAGGATTCGGTTCGGCCGGCTTCCGAGAACATTCAGCAACCTTCCAGGAATCGCTCCGATACGATCGGCTGCTAGCTCGCCGCCGATGACGCACCTGCTCCCTAGATCGATATCGTGGGATAGACATCGTGAGGAAGTCGCGCAAGCTCCCACTCGAGCAACTTGCACCCTATGTTTATGAACCGACGGAGGTGGTTTTTCCCGCCACGCCACCGCGGCTGGATTGGCACGCCATTTATGCCAACCACGATCCGGTGGAGATTGAGGTTGGCTTCGGCAAGGGAGCCTTTTTGCTCCGCGAGGCCCTCCGACGGCCGCAGGTCAATTACTTTGGCCTGGAGATCGAACGCAAGTACACCCTGTACACCGCCAACCGTCTGGCCATTCGTCAACTCCGTCATGTCCGGGTCTGCTGTGCCGATGCCGGTGGGTTTCTGCACCAGCGTGTGGCCGATGCCTGCGTGCACACCGTGCATATCTACTTCCCCGATCCATGGTGGAAACGGCGGCATCGCAAGCGTCGTGTCTTCACACCCGCATTTGTCGCGACCTGTCAGCGGATTCTCGTCGATGATGGCCAACTGTCAATTGCCACGGATGTAGAAGAATATTACCATGTGATGCTTGATATTTTGACGACCTTTGGCACCTTCACTCCACTTCCCGTTCCTCCTACGATTCCAGGGACCGATCCGAACGATCCCTTGACCAACTTCGAGCGCAAAGCCCGTGTGCAGGGCCGATCCATTCATCGGGCTCGCTTCGCACGGCAGCCTCGAGTGCTTCCTGGAGTCTTGCCATGCGCATCCCGCTGCTCCTCGGCGGACTTGTCCTCTGGCTTGGGTTGAAGCCTGTGGTCCAGGCCGACCCCCCGCGGATTGTCGCCCACCGCGGCGCTTCGTTTGACGCTCCCGAAAATACCCTTGCCGCCTTCCAGTTGGCCTGGGAACAGGGAGCCGATGCCATCGAAGGAGACTTCTTCCTTACGCGCGATGGTCAAATCGTTTGTGTGCACGATGCCAATACCCAGCGGACCGCCCGGGTCGACAAGAAGGTTGCCGAGGCGACCCTAGCCGAACTACGCCAGCTTGATGTCGGCCAATGGAAGGGTGCCAAGTGGACTGGTGAGAAGATCCCGACCCTTCAAGAGGTGCTGGCCACCGTGCCCCCCGGCAAACAGATTTTTATTGAGGTCAAGTGCGGCCCGGAGATCGTCCCCCCCCTCCGCCTGGCTCTGTCCCGCGCCCCGCTCAAGCGCGAGCAAGTGGTGATCATTGCCTTTGACCCGGCAGTGATCGCTGCGGTGAAAAAAGCCATGCCCCGGACGACCGCTTACTGGCTGACTGGCTTTCGCCGCAACCAAACGACCAACACGATTGAACCGACCATCGACACCATCCTTGAGCAGTTGCACAAGATCGGTGCCGATGGGCTGGATTGTTCCGCCCATCCCGCGATGAACGCCACTTTCGTGCGTACGTTGCGTGCGGCCAAGATGGCCTTCCACGTCTGGACCATCAACCGGCCCGACGACGCCCGTCGTTTTGCCGCCCTGGGAGTGGACTCGATCACCACCGATCGCCCCGCGGAGATCCGCCAAGCCCTGGCAGCAACCGACTCCCCCAAACGTTAACCTGGGTACATCCGCCAACTCGACCCATCTTGTCCGCAACGCCGCACCCCACAAGCTTCGGAACGAACCTCAGGACCCACCGGTCCTGAGGACCTGTTCTGCCAAGGAAACTCATCGGGATGTTGGTTCGGGAAAATGCTCTTGCGGGGAAGGGCTTGCCCAGCTTGACGGATCTGGGAGCGATAGCTATGATTCCCCGTAAGCATCACAGGATGGGATGCTTGACTCGCTTAAGCGAGCCTCTTTGGGATCGCGTGTTTGGTCTGCCAGGAAGGCACGGACCCGGATCTGATCCGGACGGCGTATCTGCTTGAAGCTGGGTGAATCTCTTCAGGTTTCGCAGACGCCGCCTTCAAACCTCGACGATCACTGCGCACGCGATCGACCGAACCCTCTGGTTTTTGATGCACAAACGAGGCCATCGTTTTCGCAAGCGAACACCCATGCGCGGTGTCGATGGTAGGTCGGTGTTTGGCATCCCTGCATATAAGCTGGTGCCTCTTGTCGGATAACCGGGTTGCCTTCGTTCGGCAGGTCAAAGAAGCCAGCGATATCGCTGAGGTGCTGGCCACCTATCTTCCCCTCCACGGCGAGGGCCCCGTTTACAAAGCGCTTTGCCCCTTCCACAACGATCGTCGCCCGTCACTGGATATTGATACCCGCCGGCAACGGTATCGCTGCTGGGCCTGCGGTGCCCACGGCGATGTCTTCAATTTTGTGCAAGAATACGACAAGGTAGCTTTCCCAGAGGCCATGGCGATCCTAGCCCGACGTGCCGGCATTGCCCTGCCCGAGAGTCCCACCCCCGATACCGGCCGACTGCGCCTGCTCGAAACCATGCACTGGGCAACTGAACGGTACCAAGAGTGTCTACTTGAAGCGCCCGGCGCCGAAGCGGCCCGCGCTTATCTGGGCCAACGCCAGCTCCTGGGCGCGACCGTGCGTCGCTTTGGCCTCGGCTTTGCGCCCCTCGCAGGCGACTGGCTGGCCCAGCTGGCCCGACACCAGGGCATTGCCATGGATGATCTTTGCACCGTGGGACTGCTAGGCGAACGTCAAGCATCACGAGGGTTCTACGACCGTTTCCGAGATCGCGTGATGTTCCCAATCCGCGACATTCGCGGGCAAACCGTTGGCTTTGGTGGACGAATTCTGCCTGACTCCCCTTATGCGATCAGGGCCCCTAAGTACTATAATTCCACAGAGACTCCCTTATTTAACAAGCGACAACTTCTTTATGGCCTGGACCTGGCCCGGCATGCGGCAGGGAACGCCGGCTGCCTTGCCGTCGTCGAAGGCTATACCGACGTGCTGATGGCCCATCAGTTGGGTGTCAGCAATGTGGTGGCCACCATGGGGACCGCCCTGACCCCACAGCATGTGCAGTTATTGCGTCGCTATGTGTCGCGGGTGGTGTTGATCTACGATGCCGACGCCGGTGGCTTGACCGGCGTCGACCGGGCTTTGGAGCTATTTGTCAGCCAAGATGTGGAACTAGCGATTGCGATGTTGCCGGATGGGCGGGATCCATGCGACTACCTGCTCGAACAAGGCGCTGCCTCGTTCACAACCTTGCTGCATCACGCCGTGGATGCGCTAGACTTCAAACTGAACCAACTGCTGGCCCGCTCCAGCAGTCAAGGGGTCGAAGGTACCCGCCGGGTTGTCGATGGCGTTCTAGGGATTATCGCCCTGGCCCCACGCCTGGCCGGCCCAAGTGGGCGTGTTAAACAGGAGCTGCTGATCACCCGAATTGCCCAGCGTCTGGGACTCCGTCAAGAAACTGTCTGGGCTCGCTTGGGCGAACTGATTGCTGTCCGTGCGTCGCACAGCAGCGGGTCGGCCGCAAAAACCAGCGAGCCGACCTCCGAAGCCCCCCGGGCGGCCCCAGCGCCCCGTCTGGAGCGGCAGCTTCTGGAGGTCTTGCTTGCCGAGCCTGCCCTCGTGGCACGCGCGGCCCGCCAGTTGCCCCCAGAACGCATCACGCACCCGGGCCTACGCAAACTCTATCAAGGATTGATCGAGTTGTATCAGGCCGGCGAACCGCCGGATCTGGATAATCTTCGTGTCCGCCTGCAGCATCCTGCCTTGATTGCCAAGGCACTGGAGCTTCAGGAGGTTGGTCAAGAAATCGGCAGCACCGACCCCGAAGCACGCCCCCATTGGCTCGGCCGGATCCTGCTGACCTTTGACGAACAACAACGGGAACAAACCCGACATCAGTTGCGCGATCAGTTGACTGGAATTGCTGACCATGACACCGCGATGGAGTTGTTGCGCCGCTTGCAGACGCAACCGCCCCATCCCGAAGGATGAACCTTCCGTACGCCGTAACCAACATCCCCAGGGAGCACGGATCGCCAAGGCCGGCCCCCCCTGTTCCCAGTTCGCAGCGACTTGCTCATCAGGTGAGGAGAGCGTGGATGGATGCGAAAGTCCAGGAAAGCCTTCGGGCTTTGATCGAAGTTGGGAAACGCACCAGTTATCTCACCTACGACCAGGTCGCCGAGTACCTAGGTGAGCATGCCGACGACGATCAAATCCTGCACCGCATCTTTGAGCGGCTTGAGGAGCATGGCATCAATGTCATTGACAACGATGATGCCCGGGCCAATGAGGCCGAATTGGAAGACCCGCTCAACGATGAGGACCTTCTCCGTGACGGCGAACTGCCCATCTATGACGATGGCGATGGACGCCACACCGATGACCCCGTGCGAATGTATCTGACCCAGATGGGCGAGATCCCCTTGCTGCAACGCCGCGAGGAGATCCAGCTGGCCAAACGGATCGAAATTACCCGCGCCCGCTTCCGTCGCAGTGTTCTGGAAAATGACTTTGCCCTCCAGCATGTTGTGGAAATTCTCAAACGCGTTCATATCGACGAGCTTCCCTTCGATCGCACCATCAAGGTCTCTCAGACCGAAAACCTGGAAAAAGACAAGATCAAGCAGCGCATGCCGCACAACCTCAAAACGCTTGAACCTCTGATGGAGCAAAATGTCGAGGATTTCCGGCGTCTGGTCGACCCCCGCAGCTCTGAGGAAGAACGCGCGCTGCTACGCCAGTCCTTGAAAACCCGCCGGCGCAAAACCGTCAAGCTGGTCGAAGAACTGTCGATCCGGACGCAAAAAATCCAGCCGTTGATGAAAAAACTCGAGCAGATCTCCGCACGCATGGATGAGCTCGATCGGCAAATCGAGGAGCTCCGCGGCAACCGCGCCGTCAAGGAAGATCGAGCCAACTTGGAAAGCGAACTCCGGGACCTCCAGCTGATGACCCTCGAGGAATCGGCTTCACTGAGTCGTCGCGTCGAGAAGATGAAAGCTCGCTTCAATGAATATGAGCAGGCCAAACGGGAATTGTCCGGCGGTAACCTCCGCCTGGTCGTCTCCATCGCCAAAAAATACCGCAATCGTGGTCTGAGCTTTCTCGATCTGATTCAGGAAGGCAACACGGGCCTGATGCGGGCAGTCGACAAGTACGAATATCGTCGTGGCTACAAATTCTCTACCTACGCGACCTGGTGGATCCGCCAAGCCATCACCAGAGCCATCGCCGATCAGGCCCGCACCATCCGGATCCCGGTGCACATGATCGAGACGATGTCCAAACTCCGCAACGTCTCCAAGAAGCTGCTACAAACCCTGGGCCGTGAGCCCTCCATCGAGGAGATCGCCGACGCCGCCGGCTACACCGTCGAGGACACCCGGCGCGTGCTCAAAATCAGCCGCCACCCCATCAGCCTGGATCGTCCGGTCGGGGAAAGCGAAGATAGCTATTTTGGTGACTTTATTGAGGATGAGTCCTGCGAGTCGCCAGTGAATGCCGCGACCCAAGAAATGCTCAAGGACAAGATTGAACAGGTCCTCAAGACCTTGACCTATCGTGAACGAGAGATCATCAAGCTCCGCTACGGTCTGGGTGATGGCTATACCTACACCCTGGAAGAAGTCGGCCGTATCTTCAAGGTCACCCGTGAACGGGTGCGGCAAATCGAAGCCAAAGCCGTGCGCAAGTTACAGCACCCGGTTCGCAGCCGCCAGCTCGAGGGCTTTATCGACGGCGGGTTTCGTCGCGGCTAAGCTTCATTGCGTTTAGACTATTTTGCCACGCGGGCCGTGATCACGGCCCGCGTTTGTTTTGCTAAAGTCCTAGCCATTCGCGGTCGCTACCCACTTTACTTCGCCTTCACGGTGGACATACCGCCATCAATGCTCAAGACCTGACCCGTCACCCAGCTCGAGCCAGGCGTCAGCAGCCATTCGATGACCGGCGCGATGTCTTGGGGCGACCCGACCCGACCTAGGGGGTGCATGGCTTTGGAGGCCTTGAGGGTGACTTCATTGCTGGTCAATCGACTGCTCAATGGCGTATCGACCAGGCCTGGAGCCAGACCGTTGACACGAATCTGCCGATTGGCATAGGTCGAAGCTGCGCTGATCACCAGCCCTTGCACACCCGCCTTGGCAGCCGCGATGGCCTCGTGGTTGGGCAAACCAAATTTGCCGGCCACGCTGGACATCAAGACAATCGAGCCCCCTTCACTGTGCTGCATCATGGCCTTGACCGCGGCACGCAACACAAAAAAGGCCGTATGCAAGTTCTGACCGAGGGTGTCGTGCCATTCTTCATCGCTGACCAGATGGGCCGGCTTAATCAGGATCGAGCCGGCCAGATTGGCCGCACCATCGACCCGACCAAACCGCTCCAGCGCGCGTTGAAAGCACTGGTCGACCTGAGCCGAATCGCGTGCTTCTAAGGGAAAAGCCTCAATCGAGGCCTCGCCATCGCCCGGGTGCTGCTGGACCAACTCATGTCGCAAATCAGCCAGTTTCTGGGCATCGCGCCCGGCCACGAGCAGACGGGCCCCCTGTTCCAGGGCCAGCCGACGACTCAGCACCGAGCCGATACCGCCGGTTGCTCCAATGATGACATGGACCGCCGTTACGTTGTCCGCCATAGTTCACCTGTTCAAAGTTGGCTCGTCATAATCGTTTGCGTACTGGGGTGCGGACGCCCTTTCCAGCCTACTGGCCGGCCCAGCCACACGCGGATGTTGGCGTACCACTGGATCGCTAACAGGACCAGGATCCCCAACGGATGCAGCACCGCTCCCAACCAGGACTGGCGATACCGCCAAGCTGCATCCAAACGTGGACCATAGGCGAGTGCGGTCGCCAGCGCCGTTAGGATCAGTCCCAACGGCGTCAGTCGCATGGCAAAGGCAAGAAGAATAACCGGCAGCACCTGCCCCCCGAATAACAACGCCGTGCTGAACGGCAATAGCAGCGGCGCCCCGAGCCCCTCACGGGCGTTCTTGGCCAACCCATACCAAAGCTCGGCCGCACCGCGATACATCCGGCAGACCGCAACATCGGTGCCATCACAAATGTCGGTGTCATAGCCCGCCTTGCGATAGGCGCGCGGCAACGTAATTCCATCATGGAGCGAAGTGCGCACCGCCCCATGCCCACCCATCTTTGCGTAAACATCCGCGCGTGTGACAAATAGTTGACCACACCCGGTGCCCAAGCCCGGTTGCCGACTCTTACGCATCCGGTCGATCGGCAAAAAGCCTAACAGCAAAAAGTGGATCAGCGGGATCACCATCCGCTCCAGCAACGTGCCGGTCTCCTGCCGTGGAAAGGCGCTGACCAGCTCCGCCTTCGAAGTCTCCAAGAAGTTCGCCATGCGTACCAGACCATCCGGAGCCAGACGCACATCGGCATCTAAAAACACCAGATTCGGAAAGCGGGCATGCTGACTCAGGCTGAAACAGGCATGTTGCTTGCCACACCAGCCCGCCGGCAGTGGCGGCGCGGATTCGAGCCGTACTCGGGAATCCTGAGACGCGAGCGCCCGGACAATCGACGCGGTGGCATCTTCGGAGTGATCATCCAGTACCACCACCTCAAATTCCACCCCTTGGTTGGCTTGGATGGCGGCAATCGCCGCGGCGATTGAACGCTCTTCATTGCGCGCTGGGATCAGCACCGATACCGGTCCAAACCGACGATCCCCATCCGGCAGAGCAGGCGGCAAGAAAATCCGCGTATTCCGCAGATAGAGTAGCGCTGGCAGTCCGGCCAAAATCAGTGCAACGATCGAGAGCGTGAGCATGCTATCCTAGAGTTCCGTCCTGATGAGACGAAGATGCTTCGTGACGTGGATCGAATCGTTCTCCACGAACCAGCGCCTTGAACCAACGCCAGCTATCATAAATCCCGCCAATTCCGACCTTACCCTGCACGAATGGGGAGAACAAGGCAGGATCCCGTTGGAGCACCTCGGCCGCGAGTGTGTCCATATTCTCGGTCAGCACCTTCTCGATCCGCTCGGTCCAGCCGCGGCCATCGAGTTCGGTCTCCGCGCTGAGATGCAACGGTGTGCCAAAGCGAACCAAGCACTCGGGCTTACTCTCCTGCCAGAAGACATACTCAATCGCCAGTGGCAAGACCGCGCCATGAGCAAGCCGTGCGGTCAGAAAGCCTACCCCCGGCCGTAGTCCCAACGGACGTTGCCGAACATCACGAAATTCACCCTGAGCGGTGATCCACAAAACATGGTTCGGTTGGGCCAAGATCGCCTCGGCAATCCTCAGAAATTTGGCCGCTCCGCGTCGGGTACCCGGCTCGATCCCAAAAAAACCTAGCTTGGTGAACACCTTGTATTGCTCAAGCGCCGCCGACTCGATCGGGGCAAAGTGCGCCCGATCGCCAAACAACTCGGACAGGACCACACAGACCATCGGATCCCACCAGCCTGGGTGGTTGAGCACGACGATCAGCGGCAGGTCACCCTCGGGTACAGGGACGCTGCTCCGAGAAAGGCGCAGCGCATCGAATTTGCCGCGAAACATGCGTCGAACATACCAGCGGAACCAGCCGAACAGCCAGACGTTACGTTTCGGCAGTTCGGCCTGCTCACTCATCCAGCCGTCTCTTGCAGGGTCGCCTGAGCGGACATCGGTCGCACGTCCTGGTCCAGCACATCTGCAGCAATCCATCCGGACATCAAGACCATCGGCATCCCCGGACCTGGGTGAGCGGCCCCACCGGCCAGATAGAGCCCGCCAACGTCTGGACTACGGTTAGCCGGTTTAAAGGCGCCGGTCCATTTGCCATGACTGGCCAGCCCATAGATGGCACCGTTGAGAACATGATATCGATTGTGAATATCTTGGGGTGTTAGGCAGTGCTCAAAGCGTATCCGGCTCTCCAAGTCGGTCAACCCGGCCGTATCGGCGAGTTTGTTAAGGATCACCTGTCGATAGGCCGGTAGCCGCTGGCTCCAATCATGGTGTGGCCGCAAATAGGGGGTATGCACCAGAATATACAGGGCCTCGCCCCCAGCAGGTGCTACACCGGGTTCGCTTCGCGACGGAGCACAGACGTAACAGGTCGGGTCATCCGCCGGCTCGCCCTGGCGATAGATCTGGTCGAACTCTGCTTCGGGATCCTCCGAGAAGACGAAGTTGTGGTGCAACAGATGATCATAAGCCCGATCCAGCCCCAGATACAGCACCACCCCTGAGCACGCCGGTTCATAGTGACGCCGGCGGGTAAACCTCCGCTCAGCTGGCTGCCCCTCAAGGAGCTCCTGGTGCGTCCGCACCGAATCGGCGTTAGACACCACCGCCTGGCAACCGATCGATTCGCCGCGGTCGGTCTCGACGCCAACGACCTGCTGGCCCGCTGCATCCAGGCAGATCCGCCGGATGCCCGTGTCCGTCCGATAGTGGACGCCCAGCTCGCGGCCCAGCTTGATCAACGCTTCCGGAACAGCCCGCGTGCCCCCGATCGGGTACCAAACCCCGTCCTGGGTCTGCATGTGGGCGATGCCGCACAAAACCGCCGGCGACTGATCGGGGGCAGAGCCCACATACTGGGTGAAGTGGTCGAGCATCTGGGCCACCCGCTGGTCCGGCACATACTTCCGCACCGTCGAAGCAACCGAGCGGCCGAGCCGCATCTTCATGACGTCCGCCAACAGCGATGGTGAAAAGCCCGCCTTTAGGTCGACCATGTCCAACATCGAGCCGATCGACCGCCAGAAGAAGAACTTGTCGGAAATCGTGTGCAGACGTTCGGCCAACTGCAGAAACTGACGATAGCCTAGTGCTGCCCCAGATGCTGGGCTGTACCCCTCCAGAGTTTCGGCCATGGTCTCCACATTCTCGATCAAGTCCAACGTGGTGCCATCGGTGAAGAAGCAGCGCCACTGTGGATCGAGCCGGACCAGCTGCACATAATCATCGAGCTCGCGCTGAGCCTCGGCAAAAATACGGCGTAGAACGTTCGGAATGGTCAGAATGGTCGGCCCCATGTCAAATCGGAAGCCGTCCTGCTGCAACACCGCGGCCTTGCCACCCAGCCAAGCGCTTTTTTCAAACACGGTGACGGTGTAACCACGGGCAGCCAAGGTGGCCGCCGAGGCCAAGCCAGCCAGCCCGCTGCCGATGACAATGACATGCTCAGAGGTTGCTGCATTCATGGAGCGGTTCTCAGTCGTAGGTCAGTGAGTCGTATGATATCGCGCGACACGCAGCTTGGGGCCGTCTTTTCCTCGGTAACGTGGGGCCTGGAGCGAGAATCGAGGCCGCTCACGCCCCCAAGCTTGTTGTGGCCAGGGATGGTTCCTGGGCAGGCTCCTCCAGCCAAGCCGTATCCTGGCCGAAATCATCGAGCAGGATACGGCTAGTAATCCGTGCCGATTCATAGATCACTGGCAAGCCACTGCCGGGATGGGTACCACCGCCGACTAAATAGACCCCATCTAGTTCCTCAAAGCGGTTGCGTGGCCGCCAATGCAGCATCTGGCCCAAGTTGTGTGCCAGGTTGAAGGTGGCGCCGCGATAGATCTGAAAGTCCTCTTGCCAGTTGACCGGGGTCAGACAGCGTTCGAACTCGATCCGCTCTTCGACATCCCGCAACCCCAGCCGGTTCTTCAGCTGGTCCAGCACCACCTGGCGAAAGCGAGGCAACTCCTTCGACCAATTTACATTCGTATGCTGATGCGTTACTGGTGCCAGAATATAAAGCGTACTCTTGCCCGGCGGAGCGAGCGTCGGGTCGGTGATCCCCGCGTTCTGGATGTAGAAGGACGGGTCGGGGGTGGTCAGTCGATGGCGGTTCTCGATGTCATCGAGATTGGCAATGTAATCCTTGGCTGTGTAGATGGTGTGATGATCCAGATGATCGTAGCGACCGCGGATGCCCAGATAGAGCATGAAGGTTGAGCAGGAGTATCGCTTCTTGGCCAGTGTTTTGTCACTCCAGCGTCTCCGCAAGCGA
Organism: uncultured Alcaligenaceae bacterium; assembly: GCA_964410665.1. Classification (GTDB taxonomy): domain Bacteria; phylum Planctomycetota; class Planctomycetia; order Gemmatales; family Gemmataceae; genus CAYPIE01. The sequence continues at coordinate 2,083 of CAYPIE010000115.1, read as the reverse complement.
TCGGGCACCAAGCGGGTCATCGTCCCAGCAAAGTCGGCGTTGATGACCGTGGCGTCGGCCGCATAAGTGCCCTGAGCCGTGCGTGCACCGATCACCCGGCGCCCGTCAAACAGCAGTTCCTCCACATCCTCATTGAGCCGCACCTGGACGCCTAGTTCGCTGGCCACACGAGCCATGGCTTCGGAGACCGCACTACAACCCCCAGTCGGATGCCAGACGCCGAACTCATATTCGAGAAACGACAGAATCGAGAACAGGCTTGGACAACGGAATGGCGACATGCCCAGGTATTTGGACTGAAATGAGAAAGCCAGGCGTATCCGTGGATCGGCAAAGTAACGCTTCAACTCGGTATCAAGCGATTGCCAGGGCCGCAAGATTGGCAACAGCTTGATCAAGTCGGGTGAGAGTAGCCGTCGCCAGGACAGAAAAGCGCTTTCTAACGAGCCGCGGAAGCGGTTGAGCTTATCGCGATTCTCGAGGAAAAAGCGAGCGACTTGCGGGGCATCCTGAGGAGCCAGCTTGGCCACCTCGCGCTCGAGTAATTCCAGGTTGGGCGAGCAGATCAGATCCCCGGTATCACCAAAGATGATGCGGTACTGAGGGTCGAGTTTGACCATCTCGACCTCCTCACGGAGGTTCCGCCCCACCCGACGAAAGATCCGTTCGAGCACATGCGGGTAGAGAAAGAAAGTCGGACCAATGTCAAAGCGAAAGCCTTGCGTTTCTATCGCGGAGGTCCGCCCGCCGACGCGTGAACGCCGTTCCAAAACCGTTACCTCGAGTCCCGCCTGAGCCAGTAGCAACGCACTGGCCAGTCCACCAGGACCGGCTCCGATGACAAGCACTCGTTTCATCGCGATTTGCTTGAGGGTAGACAAGCATCCACAATACGCTTCGGGTAGGGTTTAACACCAAAATCCTTAGGCGTTCCCGCCAGAGAAAATCCATGTTCGGCCTTCGGTAGGCCTTTGATGAGGTGGGGACCACATCATCCTTTACGGGCAACTTCGGCATCCACTATTCTACGCTGCCGCCGTCAGGATGCGACGGCTCTCGTAACAATCTTGTACGCAACGGCATGGCCGGGGACAAGCTTACATTTGTCGATACGATTTACAGAACGTTTGTGTGCGCCTGCTTGCAGGCACAAGCCGCATAGTTTCACATTACCATCGGCGGGGGTCACTCACACGCGGCCATCGCGGTAGCTGGGTTTCGCCTTGTCTTTCTGACCGGAGGTTTTTGCCCAGGATCACAGCCAGTGCCATTTTCCGTAGTGATCCTACTTGAGCGATGAGTGGTAAACTTCCGAATTGGCTCCTTAGAAGCAGGGATGCGATCTACGGGGACCAGGCGATGAAGGCAACCCAGTCACGCTCAATGCGAACGCCTCGTTGGGGCAAGTTCGGTCTTTTGGTTCTGCTCTGGACAGCCCCAGGTTGCCTGTCCTGCTTGCACCCGGTGGCTCCGCTCGAGCCACACTGTGCCCAGCTGGTTCATGCCGTGCCCCGGGAAGCACGAGCACATGTCTATTGCTTTTTGTTCAATGGGGTAGACCCCCTAGAACTGGCGAACCTCCGGGGCTTACAACGAACTCTGCATGATCATGGGTTTATCAACACCTATTATGGACAGATGCACCATCTGCATTGGTTCGCTCGCGTGATCCGCGACACACATCACTCCCACCCCGAAGCACGCTTTGCCATGATGGGCTTTGATGCCGGTGCCATCGCTGCAGCCCATCTGGCCCAAACCATGACGCAAGAAGGCATCCCCATCGACCGCTTGATCTATCTGGCCCCGCGAGAGATCGCCGGTCAACTTCAGCAGATGACCTGTGACCTGCCTGCGGGATGCATCCTCAATCTCCGAGGGGATGCTTTGGTCGGGTCACCACCCGCCCTAGACCAGGCCGAGAATGTTCACCTGGATGAGGTCGGTCCATACTCCTTGCCGACCGATGCAATCACCCTGCAGATCGTTCTCAATGAACTGGCACGCATCGCTGGGCAGGTCCCCCTTGTGCGTCCTCAGCTACCGCCCCTGGTCCACGAGCAGACCCACCCGCCCCCGGCGG
>CAYPIE010000114.1:0-16470 GCA_964410665.1 uncultured Alcaligenaceae bacterium | reverse complement strand
CGCCAACAGATGGTTACGGATCGGCGACGCTTCAATGCGCTGGGCGAGCTGACTTAACGGTGTTGCTTCGATGTCCAGACCGAGTTGCCGAAAGGCAGAGTGATACGCTTGGACTTGGCGCTGGCGAGCGAACCCGTGCTCCGTCCAGAGAAGGCCGAGCTTGTGGATCTCGTTTAGCTGGACGACCTTCTGCCAGAGCCGCTCATAGGCGTTCAAGCGTCTGCGGAGATCGGCTGGTCCATCGGGTGACAGCTGGGCCTGTAAGGCCTCGAAGGCGGAGGGCTTGTCCCAGGGCGGGTTTTCCGCGAGCTCCCGCTCGAGCTGGGCGAACTTGGCGTCGACCGCCGCATACAATCGGTCGGTCGCTCGGTAATCCTCCACAAGCCACCAGGCCCCCGCGCCCAGGATGCTGACCAGGACCACCGCCAGGGCCAGCTGCCAGCGGGATCGAGCTTGCTGGCGTTCACGCTGGATCCGCTCCTGGTGCAAACGCTGTTGTACCTCTGCCTGATAGGCTGCCACCGCCTCGGCCACCAAGGCACCGTCGGCTGGCCGGTCGGTCTTGCGCGGCGACAGACAGCACTTGGCCAGGGCGATCAGCTCGGGGTCGGCAGTGCAGGCATCGAGCCGAGCGAAGGCTCCGGCCAGGTCGGCTTCCTGGGCTTGCTGCTTGGCATCCTCGCCCAGGTAGACCGCCTCCCCGGTCAAGATGTGGCAGAGGATACCGCCTAGGCCGAACACGTCGCTGCGCGCGTCGATGTCGGCAATGCGTCCGTTGGCTTGCTCCGGTGGCATGTAATGCACCGTCCCCAATAGGCTGCCTACCCGCGTCTGCCAGTCGGTCTCTTCACGTGGACTCTCAATCTGGGTGACAACTTCGTTGAGGATCTCGGTTTCTGTCTCGGGTGCAGATGGGGACTTGAGCACCTTGGCCAGTCCCCAGTCCATGACTTGCACTTCGCCAAAACTGCCGACCATGACATTGGCCGGCTTCAGATCGCGGTGGATCACCTTGCGGGAGTGGGCATAGCCCACTGCCTGGGCAATCTGCTCAAAAACGCTTAGCCAGCGGGGCAATCCCTCGGTGGGAGCGCAACGTTGCTCAAGCAACTCGGCCAGGTTGCGGCCCTTGATGAGCTTCATGGTGAAATAGGGCCGCCCATCATCCAGGCGGCCCAGCTCATACAAAGGGACGATCGCCGGGTGCTGCAGCTGGCCGCAGATGCGGGCTTCATCGAGGAAGCGGCGAACCAGTTCGGGGTGGCCGGTGATCTCCGGCTTGATGATCTTGATGGCCAGTTCGCGGCCGATGGCGGGATCGCGGCCGCGCAGGATGATGCCCATACCACCGTGGGCGAGCTCGCTATGCAGGATGTAGCGGGCGGCCAACACTTCCGAAGGGGGTAGGGAGACCTCCGTGCTCCCGCCGGCGTCGGGGTCGGTCTTCGGATTGCTGTCGAGGAAAACTGCTTCCAGTTCACTGGCATCGAGCAGACTGAATTCTGTCTCTGGGGTGGCCGGTTTTGGCTTTGCCGAGGGTGAATTGCTCTGGTCATGGTCGGCCATTGCACTCCTCCATTGCATCGGTCGATCTGATCATCGATTTTGCTTCGGCTGTGGCGAGCTCTTCACCCCTTTCCCCGGTTCGCAACTGCTCGGGGAATCGATCGTTTCATCGCTGGCGTTCGGAGGGGGTGGGAAACGCGTTTACTAGCCAGAATGGCTGTTGATCGGAGACAGCATTCACATCGAATTTCAACACGTTTGGCACACGCCAACTCATCAAGAAACCCGCCTGTTATGATGCTGATTCGGTTCACCGGACAGCGATCACGTCTGTATGATGGAACGATCGATCAGATCGGGATCGCTGGGACCGGATGTTGAGCCCTTCTTCGTTGACACACGAATACCTTCCTGGCTCGCTGCACAACGGGAACCGATTTTTCTTCGCTATAGCTATAGCAACCGACCCCCGAAAGTGTGACACACGAACACCAAAAACCGCGACACGATCCATTGCCAGGAGCCATCGGCACGGCACTCATCGAGCCTACTCGTCCCCTGAGGCGTTCATCGATCAAGAGCTAATATATACAAATGATTAAGCGAAAAGCATGAGAGATGTTGCTGGACACTTTGATAAAAACGGGGGGCTTGGCCAGCCGAGATGATGGGTGCGCAAATCTCCCCAGGGCCAACGCTCATCGGCGGGGGGATCAACCGTCGACGCAGGCCCTGGGGAGACGGGGGGTACGGATGGTAAGTCGGTTGTGCTAACGACCGCACTTACCACGATTTGGACGTGGGCTTGGCAAAAGGAGTTCCGCATTTGGGAAAGATTCGCTGAGTTTTCTGGATAGAGGAAGTGGGGCAGCAGAAGCGAATCAAGAAGGGGCTCCTGGCTTGGGCAGCCGTTGTGGGGCTGCCTGCAGAAACGATCGTCGTTTGGCGGGGGTGCGATGTTCAAAAACCAGTTCCACTTGCTAGATTGCTTTTGCCAGAGGAGTTCAAAGCGATTTCATCGGAAGGACGTTCCTATCCAGCTCAGGAGCTTATCATGCAACCACCTCAGAATCCGGCCGGTCCCTTCGTTCCTGAGGAAGATTACACTTCGAGCCGCCGTGATGAGTTTATTCGAGAGATTGAACAAGCTCCGGAAAGGTTACGGGCTCAGGTTGCCGACCTATCCGGAGCGCAGCTCGACACGCTCTATCGCAACTGGACGATCCGGCAAATTGTCCATCATCTCGCGGACAGTCATCTCAACAGCTACATGCGTTTTAAGTGGGCGTTGACCGAAGACCAACCGACCATCAAGCCCTATGACGAAGGCCGCTGGGCGGCTCTCGAGGAGGCTCGCCGCGGCGACATTGCCGCGCCACTGGCCTGCCTGGTCGGTCTCCATGCTCGCTGGGTACAACTGCTTCGCTCGATGACCGATGAGCAGTTGGCTCGGACATTTTTCCACCCCGAGAGCGGTGCCACGGTCAGCCTCCGTTCGGCCTTATGCTACTACGCTTGGCATGGTCGCCATCACACGGCCCAGGTGGCCTGGGTGCGCGAGCAACACGGCTGGACGGGGAAAGAGGTTGTGTGACCAACATCGTCACACAACCCTTTTGAGCTGTCAGCTATGTCTTGAGCGCGGCCAGATCAGCACCGTGATTGATGTGGAACACCGTGCCGTCAAGCACCAGGGCGGGCACCGACTTCACGCCCGCCTGCTCGGCCTCGCGCAACCGCTCACCCTGCTCGCCAAGGTGGACGATCTCGACCCGATACTTGCCCGGATCGATGACTCCCACCTCCGCTTCACTGAGAAATCGCTCCAAGCGCGGTCGGTATCGACCCCTCTGTGCTGGTGCAGATGGAATGGAAAAGGGGGAAAACGCCCGCACACGCTCGGGGTGCGTGTGCGGGCGTTCGCAGGAACCGAATGACCAGCCAGCCGATGGCGGTCGGGAGTTGCTTACGAATGATCGTCGAAGAACTGGTTGAGGATATCGACCTTATCGTTATTGGCACCGCCGATCCTCAACCCATTCAGGTGGGTGGCGGCATCGACGAGCGCCCCTTTACCGTCGTTATATTCCAGCCCGCCAAAGGCGAGGATCGACAGGGAGAAGGCGGTTGCCCAGTCCTCGACCGGATGCACCGCACTATAGCCATCACCCGTCCCAGGTGCTCGGGCGAACCGCGCCGCATTCAGATCAGCGTTGTACCACCAGGTCTCGCCATACCGCTCGGCCTTGACCCAATTCCCCGATGAGCTGGGCTTGGTGTTCCGTTTCACCCAACCACTCATCGCTCGAAACTCATCCATCAGGTCGTTCTCATTCTGGGACTTAAAGTTATCCCAGTTGTGACCGACTTCGTGAATGAAGGTCTGCATGACCTGGCGGTCCCCTTGGTCGTAAGCGTTCTGGGTCACCGCGATGACGCCGCTCCCGGAGTTCCAGCCGCGAGTTCCACTACTCTTCTTTGGCGTTCCATAGATAAAGATGTCGAGCGTCTCATCGGCCGCGCCCTTGAGCAGCTGGTTGGTGCCGGTGCGCTGTTGCAACAGCAACAGTGAGGCGTCGATCGGGATCAGATCCGCATCATTCCAGAACCCGGCGTTCCAATCTTTATCCGCGGATCCGTTACTCAGGTTGATTACCACATCGTTGCTATGGAGGTCTGGGTTGATGTCCGCGGTATCCTGGCCATCGCGGTCGTAGAAGCGGTCGTCGCCGCTGCCGTCGTTGAGGTCATCGTTGCCCGAACCGCCCCACAGGCCGTCGCGCCCCGAGTCGGCGTTGATGGTGTCATTGCCGCTGCCGCCCGAGAGCAGGTCATTGCCCGAACCGCCGATCAACAAGTCGTGGCCTGACCAGCCGTTGAGGTAATCATCATGGCTGCCGCCGTTGAGGTAGTCATTGCCGACGCCCCCATAGAGGGTATCCCGTCCATTGCTACCATAGGCGGTGTCATTGCCATACCAACCATCCAGATAGTCGTTGCCATTGCCCCCCAGGAAGTAGTCATCGCCGTTGCCGCCATAGAGGCTGTCGTGGCCGTGGTATCCGTCGAGGTAGTCGTGATCATTGTTGCCTGAGAGCAAGTCGTTGCCTTCGCCGCCGTAGAGGGTATCGTTGCCATTGCCGCCATAGCCGGTGTCGTCGCCGGTCCAGCTATCGATGCGGTCGTTGCCGTCGCCTCCGAGGAAATAGTCGTTGTCTTCGCCGCCGTAGAGGCGGTCGTGGCCGTGGTATCCGTCGAGGTAGTCGTTGCCATTATTTCCGGAGAGGAAGTCGTCGCCGACACCGCCGTAGAGGCTGTCGTTGCCGTTGCCGCCGTAGCCGGTGTCGTTGCCGGTCCAGCTATCGATGCGGTCGTTGCCGTCGCCTCCGAGGAAATAGTCGTTGTCTTCGCCGCCGTAGAGGCGGTCGTGGCCGTGGTATCCGTCGAGGTAGTCGTTGCCATTATTTCCGGAGAGGAAGTCGTCGCCGACACCGCCGTAGAGGCTGTCGTTGCCGTTGCCGCCGTAGCCGGTGTCGTTGCCGGTCCAGCTATCGATGCGGTCGTTGCCATTGCCCCCACTGAAGTAGTCGTTGCCTTCGCCGCCGTAGAGGCTATCGTTGCCGTCGTAGCCATAGACGCGGTCGTTGCCATCATTTCCAGAGAGCAGGTCACTTGCGTCACCACCGCGAAGCGTGTCTGCGCCGTCGCCGCCGTAGGCTGAAACGCGGACGGAATCGATTTGCCGCGCGTCGAGCGAGTCATTGCCGCCGTAGCCATAAAAGCGGATGCCGTTGGGCAGGTCGGCGAGCTCGAAGGTGCTGTAGAAGCCGTTGAGGTTGACTCGGACCAGGTCACCGTCGGGCCAGTCGATTTCTTGGACGGTGGCGACATCGTTGACGAAGCTTGATCCGGTGATGTAAAGAGCGCTGTTGGCGAGATAGGCGGCCGGGACGGCGCGTTCTTCGAGACATTCAAGACGCAACGAGGCAGATAGGGGACGGTGTGACATTTCGATGCTCCATCGGTGGGGGGAAACGTTTGCCGTACAAGCCCTTTGCTTGTCGGAGGAAGCGGGAAGCAGCTTTCGAACGGAGGCATTCGTGCGGATCGGAATCTATTCTCTCACTACTAGGTAGATGGGATTCACTCCCTTCCGCAGGACAAGATCGTTGCAAAGACTTGCGAACTCGGGGTGCCTGAGAGGTTCGGTCGGCGGGTTGATCGCCCGTTCCCGGGGCAGCTCAATGCCGTCCGCAGACCGTGTCCAGGTCGAGTTGACCTGGACACGGCCGGGCATCGGGGGGGCTCAGGTGTTGCCCCAAGTGACCCAGATCTGGTTCGCGGCCAGCTGATTGGGGGTCATGGTGACAAACGGGTTGCCGCTGGTGTTGTCGCCGCCCCAGGGGTTGCGTAGGGTGATCGAGGTCACCTGGCCCGAGGCGTTTCGAGAAACTGAAAAGACGGAGTAGCAGTGGCTCGCCACCAGAGGTGAGCCGCTGGCGACGGTGCCGGTGCAGACGGTGCACGACTGGTAGGCATTCCAGCGGTTGTAGACCTCATTGGCCAGACTGGTGGCGTTCGATGAGCCTGGTGCAAAGTAGCGCTGCCCGACCGAGGTAGCGTTAAGCTGCCGCATCGCATCGGCGGGGTCGCCCCAGCCGATCGAGTTGTAGGTGTTGGCCCCGGTGCGGTGGTGCGTGTAGGCTTTCTCGACGATGGCCACCCACAAACTGTTCTCCGTGCCCAGTCCCGCGAAACGCTGGTCGGTACTGCTTGCGCTCCAGGTGGACAGGTCGGCATCGACCCGATAGAAGCGGCTGCCCAGCCGGACGCCATAGGTACCGTCGCCGAAATCGGCGACCATTTCGCGGATGTGCAAGGGGTTGTCGTGAGCGACCGACCCCAGCGAAGCCATAATCCAGCAGTCGCCGACGGTCTCTTGATCGACATCATGGATCGATGGTCCGCCGACCGCGAACAGTGGGTTGTCGCGGAAGTTCTTGTAAAAGGTACCGTCGGTGGGGTCCGCGATCCGATCGCCGTTGAGGGACCGGTCGGCCCCGTTGGCAAAGGAGCTCACCGACTGAATCTTCTCGGCGTAGGCGGTGTCGCTCAGGATCCAGATCACGTCGCGCCAGACGGTATCATGGCCATTGCCGCCGTGGCTATAGTCGGTGTAGTTCGCATCGATGCTGACCAGCGAATCATTTCCGTTCCCTCCATACATGGAGTCGGTCCCGTCGCCGCCGATCAAGGCATCGTGGCCATTCTGGCCGTCGAGGCGGTCGTCACCGTGGTCGCCGGTGATGGTGTCGTTGCCGTCTCCGCCGACGAGGTAATCGTTATGATTTTGACCGCTGAGCTTGTCGTGGCCGTTGCCGCCCCAGATGGAATCATTGCCCGAGCTGCCTGTGATGATGTCGTTGCCGGAGTCGCCGACCAGATAGTCGTTGCCACTCATGCCATGGATTTGGTCGTGGCCGTTGCCGCCCCAGATGGAATCATTGCCGCCATAGCCTTTGAAGGTGTCGTTGCCGTCACCGCCCACGAACACGTCGTTGCTGCTATAGCCTTCGAGGTAATCGTTGCCGCCAAAGCCGAAGCCACGCACCGGTAGGTTGGCGACATAGTTCAAGAAGCGGTCGTTGCCTGCCCCGCCCTGGAATTCGATCTTGTTGATCCAACCGGTCCAGTAATACCAGCTCCGATTGCTGCCGCCTTCCTGGATACGATAATTGGAACCCTCTTGGTAGACCCGGACTTCGGTGGGGGCGTCATTGGTTTGCACGACCAACATGTCGTTACTGAACCAAAGCGAAGTGACCGAGGGAACGTCCCGAGCTTCCAGCGACTGCATGTCGAGTTGAATGCGGTGGTTGCGAGTACGCATGGCAGATTCTCCGGTGCAAAAGGCGAGTGAGTGGGTCGGTCGGGTGTCACACGGTTGGCCCGATCCGTGGGGAGGAGTCTGGTGGTCTGGTCATCCCCGTTCAGCAGGTTCAATGCGCTGAAAACTCTGACCGGACAGAAAAACGTGACAATTTTGAAAAAGTGAAGTCGGCACTCGGTTTGCCGCGGCGGCGTTGTGTCTGCTCTGCCGGCATTGTGCTATGCAAATGCGGCGTGAACCGGCGGGTTCAACGCCTGTCTCGACCGACCGGCCGTGGTCGTTGGTGGGTGCCCGAGACTACCTGCCAAGCGAGCGTGTGGTAGAGTTTTCTCGATACGATTGATTCGGCCTATGGACTGATTTACACTGATGAATTGGATTTCACAGATCCGTCGTCCGATGGAACCTGTCCATGACTGAGAACTCTTTTGCCGGATTTGTTGAGCGGGTTCGACAGGGGGATCCGGATGCGGCGATGCAGCTGATTCAGGAATACGAACCCGAAATCCGTCGCACGATCCGCATGCGCCTGACGGATCCGCGGCTGCGCCGGACCCTGGAAACCATGGACGTCTGCCAGTCGGTGCTGGCGGTCTTCTTTGTCCGTGCTGCCGCCGGGCAATTTGACCTCAACGAGCCACGTGATCTGATTAAGCTACTGGTCACCATGGCGCAAAACAAAGTCTGTGAAAAGGCCCGGGGTTTACACGCCGACATGCGCGATGTGCGGCGAAACCTCGGGAATGCGGAGGCGTCGCTGGAGGCGATGGCGAGTGCCAGCGCCTCGCCGAGTTCGCAGCTGGCCCAACGGGAACTGATCACCCGGGTCCGCGAACGCTTGACCGAGGCCGAACGGTTTTTGGTTGATCAGCGTATTGATGGACGTTCATGGGAAGAGTTGGCCAGCGCCTGTGGGCAAAGCGTCGACGCGGTGCGCAAACAGCACCGGCGGGCGCTCGATCGTGTGGTCCAAGAACTAGGCCTGGAGACGAGGCCACCGGAATGAGCGATGCGAAGCATGGCCCCGCCAAGCTGTCCCCCGCCGAGCCGTCAGCGGTGCTGCGGCACGCCGCCGCGCCGGTCCACCAAGCGTTGGCCCACATCCCCGGGACGAGCGCTGAGGAGCGGTTGGCCAATCTGCGTTTTGATCAACGCCGGCGTTGGCTAGCTGGGGATCGCCTGGGGGTCGAGGTCTACGTTGCGGCCATTCCGGAGCTCGGGCAGGATGCCACCACGCTGGTCGACCTGATCTATAGTGAATATTTGTTACGATGTGAATTGGGTGAGACTCCGGACCTGAACGAATACCGCGAGCGTTTTCCGCATCAATTCGAGCTGCTTGAGCGTCAGCTTCGCTTTGACGCCGAGTTTGCCGCCGCCAGCCGTGATCCCCATGAGGATGGGCCGGACAACGGCTTGGCGATCCCCGAGTTGGCGGCGAGCGGCCAAGCGAAACCCGCGAACCAGCCACCGGGGGAGGCTACTGCCGCGGCGGGGAGTGATGCGTGGTTCTTTCTCGAGCCATCCTCCACCGGCGAGGAGTTGGGTTGGATGGGTCCGTTTCGCGTGGGCCGCCTACTCGGACAGGGCAGCATGGGACTGGTGTTTGCGGCCGAGGACACGCAACTAAGGCGTCTCGTCGCCCTCAAGGTGATGAAACCCAAGATCGCGGTCAATAAGGAAGCCCGCCGCCGCTTTTTACGTGAGGCCCGGGCGATGGCGGCGGTAGATCACGAGCGGATTATCCCCATCTATCGCGTGGATGAGCACCAGGGGGTCCCGTACCTGGCGATGCCTCTGCTTGAGGGCGAGAGTCTCGATCATCGGCTTATCGAGGGGGCTTTCATCCCCCAGGAAGTCTTGCGGTTGGGTCGGGAAATGGCCGAAGGCTTAACCGCGGCCCATGCCGCGGGCCTGATCCATCGCGACATCAAGCCGGCCAATATTTGGCTCAGGCATACCCGGGCCGAGGGTGCTACGGGCGTGGAAGAGGCCACCCACATCTTGTTACTCGACTTTGGTCTAGCTCGCTTTACCCAGGGGAATCAATCGGCGTCCACCGCACAAGGGGTTGTTATCGGGACATATGGCTATATGTCCCCAGAGCAGGCAAGTGGTGAGAAAGTCGATCCACGCAGCGACCTGTTCAGCCTTGGTTGTGTTCTGTACCAGATGGCGACAGGGAAACCACCGTTTTTCGCCGACGATGTCTTCACCACCATGATGAAACTTGCCAACGAGATGCCGGCGGCGGCACACACACTGAACCCGGCAGTCCCCGTCGGTCTATCGACTTTAATCGCTGATCTGTTGGCCAAAGAACCGGCCACTCGGCCCGCCTCTGCGGCGGAGGTCGCGGCACGTCTCGGCGAACTGGAGCAGCGACCGGTTCACCACACGGGGCAAGTTGCGCTGGGATCTGCGGATGAGGGTCGGTCGACCGGCATCGGCGAGCGACGCTTTTCTCAGGGTTGGTTGGTGTGGCTATGCTTGGCCGGCCTGATGATCCTTTTGCTCGGCATCGGCTGGATCCTTTTCCGTCCGTTCTAAGCACTACTGCCAGGCCACCGAGCTGCCGGGTCGCGAGGGCGGCGCTGGTCTACGCGGGACGCTCACCATCCTGGGTCAGTCGCGTGGATGTGTCTCCACAGGGTCATCGCGGCCGACCAGCCGTTCCCCTGGGTTGCGTGTGCGACTGTCATGGTGGCCAGTCGGGCCAGGTCTGCGGTGGAGCCGGCGAGTCGGGTGGCGTAGGCCGCATTCCGGAGTACCTCCGCAGCCTGGATTGGATCTTGGGTCGAAACCATCGCATCCTCCGCTGCTTGGGCGGCCGAGCGTGCGCGGACCAAGTCCGCGCGGAGACCGCAAGCATACAGGGTGATGCGGCATTTCGCTTCGGCAAGGGCTTGACGATAACGTTCTGCATGCCAACCACGTTGCCACACCACCGGCTCAAAGGGGAGTGGCTCACGCGTTTGGACAACCTCGAAAAAGGTCAAGGCAACCAATCGCCATAAATCGTCTCGGCGCTTGGCCACCACTTCTTCGATCAATGTCTGGTTGCTTGCCAGCCGGTCGAGGATCTCCCAGCGTATGACACCCTTCCAACTCTGGCGGTAGACCCCGAGGTACTGGCGTAGCCGCCAGGCCGCGCGGGTGTTGCCCTGCTCCTCGAGCCAGTCGGCAAACACCAGTTTGGGGAGATCCTCGTCGGGTTGGCTCAGACAGGCGCTGATGAAGGGTTGTTGGTTAGCCATGATGGATGCTTGCCATGAAGCTTGCGATCATTCGGGCAGTATCGTCATTCTGTAGATGCATCGGTATCCGTCGTGAAATCATTGCGGCCGCGATCCTGGCCAGGCTCACTTCTCCACTGGTTATTCTACCAGGGCAAACTCTGGGGCAGCGCGGAGGGGTGGCATGGCCGGAGTCTGCGACGGGTCGGGTTGGCCGGCTGTGTGTCGGCAGGTGACCTCACATATACGTTTAGCGCGGGGTATCGGCGCTTCTTTCTGAACGGCGGGTGTGAACCCGCCGAGCCGAGAGGCCGCATCTTCCCGAGGCCGTCCGTCGGCAGTTGAGCCTCGGTGGTGCCCGGCCAGCCGCGGCGGGTTCACACCCGCACCGAAGCGCGGGTAGAACTTCTGAGGAGCATTTGACTTCGTTACGTACGGGACTGAGGACAAAAGGGCTCCGAGGCCTGGCGATCAACCACCGCCACAGCCGCTACAGTCACCACAGCCGCCGCCGCCATGACCACCACCAACGCCGCTGCGCCACTCATCGTGGTCGCAGTGCTGACACTGCCATTTTTCTTGGCTCCTACCGGAATGGTGGTCGATCTTCACCTACCTGGTCTTCCTCATCGCAAAGAAGGTCTTGCATTAGGAACATTGCCGGGTGGAGACCCATGTGGCGAGGAAAAGCGCGATCCCGATTGCACCCGCGATCGCGACTGGCAACGGGTTGCTCGCACCGAGGATGAACCCGTGCTGGTCCACTCCGGGCCAATCGGTTCGCGACAACCCTGCCAGGGCCAACACCGACACCAGTCCGAGTAGGCAGGGGACCAGCCAGCGGTTGCCAGGTAAGCGGGGCTTGGGGATGATCCAGTGCTCCTGGGTATTGACGCGGCGGTGGTGCACATCACGGCCGAAGCGGACCGAGGGGGGCGGCCAGAGGTCGGTCGATTCATCGCCAAAGAAATGCCGGTAACGCTCGAGCGTGCGTTGACACCAGCGGTCGAACTTGGCCGCCTCCCCGGGTCGGGCCGTGATGGATGGAGCGGTCAAGGACCTGGCCACAAAACTCCTCCCATTAGGAGCGGGTGTAGGTCAGGTGCAGATGCCACACCTGATCGACCTGGTCGGAGGGTGTGACCGGATGCCCGGCGACGAGGGCCAGAAACACAAATCGGCGATACTCCTCAATCGCTCGCCGGGCGTAAGCCAACGACCAGCCATTCTCCCTGGCCAGCCGCGTGGCAAAGGGCAGTTGCCCATCACCCCGGTCGAAGGTGAACGGGCAGATGCGTTGGTACAACCCCGGGGCATCCGCGAGATCGTCGGTCGAGGGATCCATCGGATCGCTCCTGGGTATGCGGACGGCAGATGCAGTCAATGCTGTTGGGTTGTGCTTTTTTGGGTGGCCTGCAACAACCGCTCCGCAGAATGAGCCGTCAACCCAAATCCGTCTTGTCCGTTTCCATCTCGAGAATCCCATAAACCATCGACATCGACCCAGTTGGTGGTCATTTTCAGCTGACCGTGCTATGGTTTCGCAACCCCGACATACGCCGATCATTGCTTTTCCGGTGGTCTTACCGAGAGCCTTTATCGAAAACCCGAGGGACAACATGACACGAGAACGATCGGGAGCGATTTCCGAACCCAAGACCCGGGGACGCGGCCAGGTGGTCCTGGAGCCTCCTTTTCCGAGCGCGTCCTCCCTGGAAGACGGGCAGGCCAACGCTCGGCTTGGCGTGATTTATCTGTTCGGGCATCTGAACCCGTCGCCGAATGTGTTTAGTGTGTTTCTCGAAGGTGTCACCAACCTTGGCGGTGAGGCCCTCGGCTTCATGGGCAAGACGACGGGCCAGGCCGGTTTTAGCATCGCCAAGGAAGCCGCTTCGGCGACCAAGCCAATGATCGCCAAAAACCTCGGCGGCAGCCTGGAAAAGGTAACCATGGGCTTCTGGGACTGGGCCGAAGACTTCCTGGCCAAGCTTGTCAAGGAGCTCCAGGCGAAGTTCGGCAGTGCCAAATACATCCTGGGTCAGGTCAAGGGGCTGATCCCTCTGTTTGTGCAGATCTTCGCCAAAGAAGCGACCCCGTTCGTCAAGAGCGGGCTGGACATTGTCAAAGGGGGCTTCAAAAGTGCGGAGGCCGCGGTCGTCCGGTTCCGCACCTGGTGGTACGGCCGCCAGGTCGAGCTGGTCCCGGGCCATCCCACGGCCATGGTCGAAGCTCTGAAGCGGGCGCTGAACACTAGCCTGTTCGAGGGCTTATACCTCATCTGTAAAGGGGCCGGGAACGCGGCCCTGACGGTGGCTACGGTCGGGGCCAGTGTCATTACCAAAGTGATAGTCGCTTTCATGGAAGCCGCCGTCAAGATCGTATGGCGATTTTATGAGCTTATAAAAATGAGTGAGTTTTGTCAGTGGTGTGCCGATGAGTGGCAGCAGGCGGAAAAGCCTGGCTGTGCTGCCAACCACGCCGACGTCTTCGGTGAGGTCTACCGCAAGTACGCCATGGCGGTCCCCACTATCGCCGCGCTCACGTTAAACAGTGGCATCTGCGGCGACAAAAAGCGTTATCTGCAACTGTTCGAGGATGGTGGGCTGATCAGTCAGTCCAATTTCGACGCCGGAGTCAAGATGATCGACGGTCTGAAGCCTTTCGCCGGAGGGATGCTGCGTAATGCCGGCTTCCAATTGAATCCTATTGCCACCAAGAACAACTTCGTCAAGACGCTGGTTGATCGGGCCAAGGCCGAACCGACAGCTCTGACCACCTCTGGGAAGGTGTGCAATTGGATTCACAAATTCTTGACCACTTGAGCGGTCGCACGAGTAGCAACATGGAAACACGTCGGGGCAGGGGATAATGGGTGTGCCCGCCGCACGGCTCGGAGGAGAATGGACTGGTCGCGGTTGGGGCACCACGCTCAAGTCTTCATGGATGAAGCAACTGGTTTCCGGACCGCTTTGCGTGGTTGTGGCCGCGGGAGTTCCGAGCACCGCTTGCCCAGCCAGAGTACTAGGTAAAGGCCGCATACTTGGAGGCTCATGAAGCTCAGGATCAGCCCTAACCAGGCAGTCCCGCTGTGATGGACCGAGGTGAGCTTGGACCAGATCCAGGCCAGGTGTACCAGCGCGACGGTGCCGGCCAGGCTGGCCACCATGGCCGCGGTGCGGACGTCGAGTCGGCGGATCAGGGCCAAGGTGTGGGCGGGGGTCGCGGCGGAGAGGCGATCATCGACTGCGACGGCTGTCAGGGTAAACAGCCCGTACGCCGCGGCGACTGCCACGAGTTCGCAGATGAGGAAGTAGTCGATGAAGGTCAGCTCACCGCTGGACAGCCAGAACCAGGTGGCGACCGCCAGCAGGCACGCTGGGCCGGCCAGGAAGCAGACGAGTGCCCGCAGCATGCCTTGGCCGAGGTGGCGGAGGTCACGCACATCCCAGGGCGATCCAGTCGACTCACCGCGGCTTAGGGCGGTGAGGAGGTTCGACCAGTAGCCGGCCAGGAATACCAGCAACATCGCCAGCAAGCCCCAGGCGACTCCTCCTGGTCCGTTCCCTCCGGATAGCGTGCCATCGTTCTGTAACTGGGCCAGCACTAGGCCCGTGGCACAGGCCAGTAGCAAGGCCGTGAGGGCCAGGAACTTACTCATGCGCAGCGGGAAGGTCAGGAACAGAAACCAGCCTTCATCCAGGCCCCCTGGCCTGGCCGGCCCGCCCCGTTGGCGACGTTTGCGCTTTGGCAGCTCGAAACTCGGCAGCTTCTGGGCCTCCTCGACCGGCATCACCCGGTAGGTGGGCACTTCGTCTGCACTTGGGTTACGCCCGCCCAGCTGGCGGACCAGAGTTGTGGTCGCTTTCTCGGCTTTCTTCAACACCCGTCGGGCAGCAGCGTCTTGGTCCCGGTCGCGCTCTCGGCCGCCAAGACGGCTGCCGCAGCCGGGACAAAGACAGCCGTGCTTCACGACTTCATCCGGTGCAGACAGATGTTTGCCGCAGCGGCAGACCAGATAGATCATCCGCGGCCTCGCGTGTCAGGGTTGCGGCTGCGGGGCACGGAGTGTGTGCAGGAAGGCGATCAGCTGCTGTTGCTTCCGCTGCGGCAGCCGCTGGAAGCGGTCGCGGCTGGTGGCAGCCTGGCCGCCGTGCGCGGCAATGGCATCAACCAGCGTGAAGGCCCGGCCATCGTGCATGTACGGCGCGGAGTCGGCCACCCCCCACAACGGTGGGGTCCGCCACTCATCAGCCAGCGGGGCTCCTGTGGGCGCGGGGCTGCCAGGTCGTGGTGTTCCCGGAGGGGGCACGCTTGGGATCGGCTCGTTGTAGTCGCCCTCACCGACCAGCTCGACGCCCATGCGGTGCAGCAGCAGGTCACTGTAGATTCCCTCTACGGAGCCAAGGTTGGGGGTGTGACAGTGGGTACAGCCGATGGTGTGGAAAACTTGCTGGCCGGCCTCGGCCAGGTGACGTGTTTGGGGATCACTGGGCAGGAGTTCCACGGGTCGGTCCAGTGAGCGGCAAAAGGCGGTGATTTGATCACATTGCTGTTGGCTCAGATCCAAGCCACTGGGTGTATAACTGATATAGGCCAGTGAGGTGGGTTGGGACTGACCAGGATTCCCCAGGCCGAGTTCGTTGGCACAGGCTGCTTGTACAAAGTCGGACAACCCGGCACTCTGGGCCTTCCAGCCGAACTTGCCAATCCGACCATCGCCAAGTCGCAGCGCTCGACCGACGGGCACGGTTTCACTCTCTGGGCCGACCATGCCCCAGCGCAGACGTTGCTGCCGCTCCTGGACGATTAGGATGCGATCCGGAATCGCATCAATTTCCCGGCTTCCAAACAACGCGGGCGTATTTCGCTGCGACAACTGCACCTGGCCCCGGCCGGGGAGCGCACAGTGGACCATGCCCGAACGCGTTTGCTGGATCTGCTGCAGAGTCGGCCGTGAGGTGGCCGGCAGCTCGCGGCTCAGCACCGCCAGACTTTCCTGGAAACGTGGGTCAGTGGCAAAGGCGTGCACGACGCCCTGCAGCGGCGCCACGATCGCGGCGGCTGGTTGACGCACGAAGGTGGTGACGTTGTGAGCCAGTCCGCCCGAACCGCCCAGCCCGCCTTGGTGGTGGCAGGCGACACAGGAGTTCGCATTGAAGACCGGCCCAAGGCCATCTCCGTTGCGACACAACGGATCATTGGGTTTGAAGACGTGCGTAAACAGCTGCTGCCCTGCGGCAACATCGGCAGCGTTGTCCGGAGGAATCTCTGAGCCTGGCCGGGTCCAGACCCGCAGGCCGACCGGCCCGAGAAGCAGCACGGATCCCATAACAACCAGCTTCAAGTTGGTCCACATAATGCGATTCCTGAAATGGTGGTTGTAAGCTCCAACCATTATCTCCACTCGCACGATCGATACAACCTGTTTTTGCTCAATTGTTGTTCGCAGCGATCATAAACATCGACATTATTGAACGTGATTGTGTAAATCGAATAACAGTTATCTCTCCCACCGAGACGTCGAAGGAGGACCGGTACTTCCTGAACGGATTTTGTTGGCAGGCGTGGGGGCACCACTCCGCATTGGCAGCCTGCTGTGCTGGGCGAAGGGGGCGGACAAGCATGCCCCCTTCGGTTTGATCCCCGGCTCAGGGCAAATCCTCCAGATTGTCGAGGATGATCCCCAGGCCGAGCAGGTTGAGGTCATCGGGTTCGCCGCTGAGGTCAAACTGGAGCTCATTACCCGCGTCGTCCTGGAACACGGCGTCGACCATCTCGGCGCCCGCGCCGGTCAGGTTCTGCCCATAGAAGACGGCCGCATGCTTATTCAACGGGCTG
>CAYPIE010000113.1:0-17387 GCA_964410665.1 uncultured Alcaligenaceae bacterium | reverse complement strand
GCCAATGAGCTCATCATTGACGAGGTAGCGATCTACGTAATCGTCCTCTGTCCCTCCGTCCATATAGTCGTGATCGCTTCCTCCACGCAGGGTGTCGTTGCCACCCAAGCCGTACATGGTGTCGTTGCCATACCCGCCGATCAACTCATCATCGCCAAAGTACGCATCGAGGTAATCGTTGCCAGCCCCCCCGTCCAAGTAGTCATGGTCGCTGCCGCCTCGTAGCGTGTCGTTGCCATCGGAGCCGACCAAGTTGTCATTGCCATAGCCTCCGATGAGCTCATCATAACCTTGAGACCCATTGATGGAATCTCGGCCGCTCCCGCCATCCATGTAGTCGTTGCCGTTCATCCCATCGATTTGGTCATCGCCATTGCCGCCCCAGATGGAGTCGTTGCCGCCATAGCCTTTGAAGGTATCGTTGCCGTCACCGCCGACGAAGACATCGTTGCCGTTGTACCCTTCGAGGTAATCGTTGCCGCCAAAACCGAAACCCCGCACCGGTAGGTTGGCGACATAGTTCAGGAACCGGTCGTTCCCAGCCCCGCCCTGGAATTCAATCTTGTTGACCGAGTCAGTGGAGTAATACCAGCTTCGAGCGCTGCCCCCCTCCTGGATGCGGTAATTGGATCCCTCTTGGTAGACCCGCACCTCGGTGGGGGTGTCGTTCGTTTGCACAACCAGCAGGTCACTACTGAACCAGAGGGAGGTGACGGAAGGAACAACCCGTGTTTCTAAAGACTGAACCTCGAGCTTGATGCTATTTTCGTGCATACCCATATTGGAATCTCCGTTGCGACCCATTCAGTGACTCTTTTGGAAGGAGTTTCCCTCCCGCTTCGCTTAGCGAGAATCGAGCATGCGGCGGATAACCCAGTGCAGATTTTTTTCTGCTGCTCTTGTTTCTAGAGGTTGCAGGGGTATAGCCTGATTGCCAGGAGATCGAATCGATGCCCAACGACGCAACTACCCAACTGCAACTCTGGCTCGATGCCTTTCATGAGGGCGGGGCCTCCCGTAGCGACGCTCGCGAGCATTTGTTAGGCCTCGCGTATGCTCGCTTGCGGAATCTGGCAGCGCGGATCGGTCAGGACTTTCGTTTGCCAGGAGAACTATCCACCTCGGTCATTGCTCAAGAGACCTATCTGCGTTTACGCGAACGGCTGGATCACTTATCCAGTCGCGATGTGGCAGGTTTCTTCCGGTTTGCTGCCCAGCAAATCCGCTGGATGCTTCTGGATATGGTGCGCAAACATCGGGGCCCCCAAGGACGGGGCCTAAATGAGGTCCGATTCGCCGACTTTGGAGAAGGTGCTGTGCCTGAGGGCACCGATCACGACACCCACGACCCCGCCCGGCTCGTCTTCTGGCAAGCCTTTCACGAGCAGGTTGAGAATCTCCCCGAGAGCGAACGTGAAGTCGTCGAACTGCTGTGGTATCACGGCCTATCACAACCTGAAGCAGCGCATCTGTTGCGAGTGCCGCTGTCCACCCTCAAACATCGTTGGCGTTGTGCACGTTTACGCCTACAGCAGGTTTTACCCACTTATCTCCACGACTGGGACCATCCCGAGCGAGCAGACTGAGCACCCCAGGAGCCGTCGCCAATGCTGCCCGAGAACCTATTACGAGATGCGCGACTGCAGCAACTGTTACAAGCCTGGTCAGCCAATCCGGATGTTCCCCTCGAACTACTTTGCCAAGACGATCCCGAACTACTCGAGCCGTTGCAGGCCGCCATCCTGATGCTCGCTCAGTTTGACCAAGGCCCTGCCAACCAAACTCTGCCTCAACCTGTCGAAGAGGAGTGCCCGCTTCCCGACTACGCCGGCCCCTATCGCCTCGGAGCAGTGATCGGCCGTGGTGGCATGGGTGTGGTGGTCGAGGCCCAAGACCCCGAAGTAGGTCGCCGGCTCGCACTTAAGATTCCCTTGCCGGCCCCCGAGCCACACGCCCAGCGAATCCGCCGTCGCTTTCGCCGCGAAGCGATCCTGACCGGCCAGTTGGAGCACCCTGGCATCGTCCCCTTGCACCAAGTCGGCGAGCTGCCCGACGGCCGCCCCTTCTTCGCCATGAAATATGTCCAAGGTACCACCCTCGCCGAACGGCTTGAGCGTCGGGCCGACCCCACCGCGGAGTTGCCTCAGCTGGTTGGCATCTTCGGCCAGGTCTGCCAAACGATGGCCTTTGCCCATGCCAAAGGAGTGATCCACCGCGACCTCAAACCCGCCAACATCATGGTCGGGGCCTACGGGGAAGTGCTGGTCATGGACTGGGGGCTGGCCAAGAAGCTCGGCGACCTCGCGGTCGAGGAGATGCTGGTGGTCGGCGAGGGCCCGGTGTTAACCCTGGCCGGGCAGATCATGGGTACGGTCGCCTACATGGCCCCCGAGCAAGCGACTGGACAAACCGAGGCAGTCGACCGTCGCAGCGATGTGTTCGGCCTGGGAGCAATTCTGTGTGAGATCTTGACCGGTGGTCCGCCTTATCGAGCGGGACTCGCGATGCGATTTCAAGCGGAGCGAGCCGACCTGAGCGATGCCTTCGCACGGCTTGACGCGTCTGGTACCGACCCGGAATTGGTGGCATTGGCACGCCGTTGTCTGGCTACTGACCCAGCGAACCGGCCGGCCGATGGTGAAGAGGTCGCGCAGGCGATCGAAGCGTACCAACTGGAGGTGCAAGCGCGGCTCCAGCAAGAACGGCTCGAGCGGGAGCGGCAGCAAGTCGAGGCAAAGGAACAGCGACGAAGGCACCGCTGGCAACTCGCCATGGCGGTCGTGCTGGTCAGCGCCGTCGGGCTGGGCAGTTGGTGGGGGTGGGAGACCTACCGAGACGCCGCCGAGCAACGCCAAGCGATCGAGGCCAAGTTCGTTGAGCTCGATCAGCAGCTGGCGAACAACCCGCCCTGGATCGAGCCCGCGGCCTTCGAAGCCCTGGAGGCCCAGCTAGTTCCCGATGGACCAGCCGATCTTCTGGTGCGACTGGAACAGCGGAAGCGACTGTGGCAGTCCGTGCAAGATCTCGATCAGATCCGTCATCTGGGCAATGTCTGGGTAGGTCAGAGGTATGATCTCCCACGACAGTTACAGAAGTATCCCCGGGAGTTCCGCAAACTTGGGCTCGACATCGAGCAAGGGTCCATCCAAGAGCTGGCCCAGTGGATTCGCCGATCCCCCATCCGCCCGCACCTGGTCGCCGCTCTGGACGAATGGACGGCCGTCTTGCACGTGCTCCGGCGGTACAGGGCTCGAGACCGGTTGCTGGCGGTGACCCATGCGGTGGAGCCGGGAGTCAAACTGCGTGATCCACGCGTGTGGGCCGACCTAGACCAGCTCAGGCAGCTGCTAGGACATGCCGAGCATGCGGGCCTGTCTGCTTCACTGGCGGTCCTGGTCGGGCTGGCCATCCCGGACCTCGAGCAAGCGCGGGCATGGCTGGAGCGGGCATCTCGGCAGCACCCGGACTGGTTCGACCTGGTCTTCACCTTGGCCAAAGCGGAGGCTCAGCAGCAACGTTGGGCCGAGTCGGCCGGGTACTTTCGCGCGGCGTTGGCGATCCACCCGGACAATTACGCCGCGTGGAACGACCTGGGCAATGTCTTGGCGAGAAAGGGCGAGAAAGACGCCGCTATTGATGCCTACCGCACCGCCATCCGCATCCGACCCGACCTGGTCACCGCCCACTTCAACCTGGGCTACGCCTTGCAGGCGAAGGGCCAGCTCGACGACGCCATCGATGCCTATCGCGACGCCATCCGAGTCCATACCGACGATGCCAGCGCCCACTACAACCTGGGCAACGCCTTGCAGGCGAAGGGCCAACTCGATGAGGCCATCAACGCCTATCGCGATGCCATCCGAGTCCATACCGACTATGCCGAGGCCCACTGTAACCTCGGGCACGCTCTTCAAGCCCAGGCTCACTTCGTGGAAGCTTTCGAACACTTGCGTCACGGCCATCAGCTCGGCTCGGCACGGGGAGAACGCTGGCGTTACCCCTCGGCCAGGTGGGTCCAAGAGGCCGAAGCCCTGGTCGCCTTGGACGCACGCTGGCAACGCATCCGCTCCGGCCAAGAGCAGCCCGCGAGCGCCGGCGCATGTGTGGCCCTGGCCGAGCTTTGCTTGGTCTATCACAAGGAGCATCCTGCCGCAGTCAAGCTCTATCGCGAAGCCTTCCACCGAGAAAGCAAGCTTGCCGCCTCGCATCGCTACCATGCCGCGTGTGCCGCCCTGTTGGCAGCGACCGCAACGCTCCGTCAAGACTGGATCGGTCCCGACTTGCGGAGCTGGTATCGCCGGCAAGCCTTGGACTGGCTGACCGTTGAGCTGGAAGCGATGACCAGGCGACCGTTGCCGGAACTTCTGTCCCCCCTGAGCCACTGGCAGACAGACCCCGACCTGGCTGGCATTCGGGCGGTCTACCCCTTAGCCATTTTGCCTCCGACCGAGCGCCGAGCCTGGCTGGAATTATGGCGCCAGGTGCAGAGGTTGCATGAGAAAGTGTCGGCGGAGTAAGGAAGCTCGAGTGTTTCCGGAGCCTTGGTGAAAAAGGCCAGCCCTTTGTAGCTGGTCAGGTATTGATCGTTGGTGCGAAAGACTCCCCCAGTCGCATGCACCACCAAGGCCCCAGGTTGCCGCTGCAACACTTCCAGAAATGCCTCCGGATCAACCCGGACAATTACCCCCGATGCCTTGACGGCTTGAATCATCGCCGCGACGGCCACTCCCGCCGCTCCCGCACTCATGCCGAACTCCAAGGCTCCCAATCGGAAAGGTCCATCAACAGCGATCGCCTGCCGTTGAAGTTTATAAAAGCCTCCCTCATCCATCTAGAGTCGGTCGAGTCGCCTGGCTATCGCGTGTTCCGCTTGGAACGCCTGCGTTAGCGCCGCAGCCCAAGGTTTTTTCCTCAAGAATCCGCTACACTTACCTTGGCGGATCGCCCAAGCGGATCTTCCACGGAGCGGTGATGACCCCTACGACTGTAACCGAGTGGATGCCCCATGAACCGTGCGAAGTACGACGCCTTCGTCAACACCTTCTTCGACTGTGCTCCCGATACGCTCAGTCACATCTTTCAAGAATTTATCAATGCCTTACGCTCCGAGTCAGCCCTGCCACCCGGACGGTCGCTATCGCAGAACTACGACACCGCCAAGGCCAACCCGGAAATCCACGTCCTACCTGGCAACCTCAAGGACGCTCGTGACGCCATCTTCCCCTTCTTCTGGGGCACCGACAGCTGGACCAGCCCGTTACACCTGGAAAACGTCAAGGGCCCAGCGAATTATGCCTCGCTGGTCGGGGCCATGGCCTGCCTGCTGAAAAATCCCAATCTGTGCACCGACACCTATAGCCAGCGTTCCAATGAACTGGAAGTCAAAGCGATCACCGCCTTGGCCAACCTGATCTTCTATCACACCGATGATCCGTGGGGCGTGTTCACCATCGGTGGGACAGTGTCCAATCTCTACGGCGCCAAAATCGGCATCGAAAAGGTGGTACCTGGCGCCATGCAAAAGGGACTTCATGGTGAACGCCTCGCGGGTCTGGTCTCCGAAGCCAGTCACTACTCCAATCAGACCCTGGCCGGCTGGCTTGGCCTGGGCACCGAGAACCTGCATGCCATTCCCACCGATGCCAATCTGGCGATGCGCATTGACCTGCTCGAGGCCAAGCTGGACGAACTCTACGACGCCGGCGTCAAAGTGGCCTTCGTGGTCGCCACCTTCGGCACCACCGATGGCTCGGGTGTCGATGATATCACCGCCATTCGCGATGTCATCGAAACCATGGCCGCCAAGTACGATATGGTCACACCCCAGCTGCATGTGGATGCCGCGGTGGGTTGGGCGTTATGCTTTTTGACCGATTATGACCTCGAGAGTAACCTGCTGGAGTTTACGCCGCGAGTGTTACGCATCGTTGAACGGATCCGCAAGTTGGCCCTGGGCATGGAGTTGGCCGATAGCGTGACCATGGACTTTCACAAGATGGGCCGGAGCCACTACCCCAGCAGCGCCATCCTGCTCAACCGCAAAGACGATCTGAAGTATTTGGCCCGCAGTGTGCACGACACCCCCTACTTTGCCGAGGCCGATCAACGCCGCGACCCCGCGCTGGTGACGCTGGAGTGTTCGCGACCGGCAATCGGGCCGTATGCAGTGATGGCCTCGCTCAACGCCATTGGCTTGACCGGCTGGCAAATGCTGACCGCCCGATCGCTCGAGCTAGCCGCCATCCTGAAAGAGCGGCTCGAAGAACTGGACAACTGCAAAGTGCTCAACGCCGGAACCGATGGTCCCAGCGTGTGCTGGTGGGTGCTGCCCAAAGGCCGCGACGCCAAGGCGCTGTTCACCCGGCTCGAACGTGGCGAGCTCAGCGAAGCCGAGACCAAACGCTACTTCAACGAAGTCCGCCGGCTGTTCGACAAGCGAGCCAACGCCATGGATCCGACCGTTGATGCCCGCCTCAGCTTCACCACCAACTTCGGCTACTGCCCACACGGGGTCGAAGTGCCCGCCTGGAAAGCCGTGCTCTTCAACCCCAAAACCGATGAATCCGTCCTCGACCGGGTCATCGACAGCATCGAGGAGTACTGCTAGAGGGTCACCTCGATCGGGATGACGATCCGGTGTCGGACCAGCGCTGGGCATCCGTAAGCGTCACACCGGGGGCGGGGAAGTGTTGACACGCGCTCGCTGGGTGGGTGACGCGCTGGACAGGGGCGATTCTTTCTAAGCGGCGGGTGGGAACCCGCCGAGGGTTGCACAGCCGTCGGTGGAAGATCCCGCGTCGGCCAGGTCGGGCTCCCACTGTGCCTTGGTCCCAGGCGATTCCGCCCAAACCTCGGCGGGTTCCCACCCGCCGCTCCGAAGGAATCGCCCCGCTCCGAAGGAATCGCCCCGGTTTGTCCGGCCAGGTGCGGGTGGCACACTTGGCCACCACTTCGATGGAGGGGGTCAACTAGTCCGGCCCCCGCGGGGTCAGCGGCCACCACCGCCACCGGCCTCGACCGCCGTGGCGGTCGGCGTCTTCTCCTTGCCGTCAATCAGCTTCTCCATCCGCTCGGCACGCTCCGTGAGGTGCTCGTCCATCTTCAGGTGCGGCACCCCTTCCTTCAGCCACTTCGGAGCATCTTTGCCCATCAGGTGGTGGTCAAAGAACTCGCGCATACGCAGGGCGTAGTCGCGGCGGTTCGCGTCCTTGGCCAGTCCATGGTTCTCACCCTTGTACTGCAGCATGACCACCGGCTTGTTGAGCCGGCGCAGGGTGTTGTAATACTCGATGCCCTGGTTCCAGTCGACTGCCCCGTCCTTGTCGTTGTGCAACAGCAACAACGGGGTCTGTACCTTGTTCGCGAAGTAAACTGGCGAATTACGGGTATAGTCATCCAAGTGGTCCCAGTAGCCACTGCGGAAACGGCCCTGGCTGCTCTCGAAGATCGGCTGGTTGGCCGAACCAGTGTTCCAATAAATCGACGAGTACATACTTAACAAATTGGTCAACGGTGCCCCAGCTACTGCCGCTTTAAACGCATCCGTCTGGGTGATCAAGAAGGCGGTCTGGTAACCGCCCCACGAGTGGCCGTGCAGGCCCACCCGTTCTTTATCGACCACTCCCATGTCGATGGCCGCCCTGAGAGCTGGTAGCACACACCAAACCGCGGACATCCCCGGGTCATTGACCGTGTAAGTGATGTCGGGCATCAGCACGGCGTAGCCGTTACTGGTGTAGATCGGCACGTTGATCCCCCAAGTTCGTGGGGTGCTATAGAAATGCATGCGGTTGGACAGCCGCTCGTAGATATAGACGATGGTCGGGTAGGTTTTGCCTTCCTCATAGTTCGCCGGCAGATACAGCGAACCCTGCAAGCGGTCGCCCTTTTCGCTCTGGTAGTCGAGCAGCTTGACGCCCGAGGACCACAGGGTGTTATTCTGCTGGCTGGTGACGTCGGTGATTTGCTCCGGGTCATCGAAGTCCAGGTCGGTGACGTAGTAGTTTGGGTAATCCCGGCTGGTCTGCCGGGTGTACAGAAAGATGTCGGCATCCTCGGCCTTGCGCAGGCCGCTAAACGCGGCATCATCCCAGCACAACTCGGTCCGGGTGCCGTCCGGGTCGAGCCGGGTGAAACCGCTCTTCTTGGTCCATTCGCCGAAGACAGTTAGGTAGACGGTTTCGCTCAGGTCAACGCCTTCGGCTTCGGGGTCAAGGGTCGAGATCGAGCGGTAGCGCAGCCCCTCCTCGCGGCCATCACCGGTCAGGTTCTCGGCCCTCCCTTTACCGTTGGCGGGTACCTTCCAGATGTCCCAGTTGTCCGAGAGCAACACCGCCGTGCCATCCTCGGTCCAGTCGAGCTGGCGGGTTGGTGGGTCGATCACGTTGTGGTCGTCCTCGGTGTCGACGAAGCGGACCGGAGCTCCTTCGGTAATGTTGACCCGCTCGCCGGAGTCTACCCCGTAGCTGTAGTAGTGCCCGTCGCGGTAGTAGAGCAGGTGGCGGCCGTCGGGCGAAGCCCCGTAGTACCAGCGGCTCTTCTCCAGGGCCAGGGTGCGTTCACCGGTCTTCAAGTCGATGACATAGACATCCGCAAAACGCCGGCCGTCCAGGTTGCCCATGCGTTCGTACGGCTCACGGTTGCGGCCAACGGCACAGGTGTCCTTGGGGGCAATGCTGACTTGCCGAAGATCATCATCGGCCAACCGCACAAACTTTTCATCGTCGATATGGTAAACACACAGGTAGTTGAAATCCTTGTCGCGATTCTCCTGGACTTGCTGCATCGATTGCAACCGACGGTCCTTCCAGTGCCAGATGACCAGGTCCGGTTTGTCCCTGGCCTTCTTTTGCCCCAGGGTGAGCTTACGCCTCGACTTGGCTTTGGCCGTGGACTTGTTCGTGTCTTCCTTGTTATCGTCCTTGTCTTGCTTGTCCTCGGCCTTCTTGTCGTCCTTAGCCTCCTCGAGCTCATGAATGCCGAAATAGATGGCCGCGAGATCCTCAGCAAAACGGGGCGTGCGCTTCGAGCTGATGGTCATCCCTGCGGGAAAGTCGTCGTCACTGGTCGGGTCGTAGACGACCTTGGTGAGGTTGGCGGAGTCGAAGTCCCGGAAGCCCAAGACGCTCAAGCACTTATCCTTGTACTTTTTGTCCTCAACTCCCTTGAGCACCGTCAGCCCGTCCCCCTCTTTGGTCCAGTTCAGCTTTTGATAGCTGGCTTTACCACTATCGAGCGGGCGGAGAACGCCGGATTTCATGTCGCGGAGTTGCACACCGTTGCCAATCTGCCCCTGAGAATTGATGACCAACGCCAGCCAGCGGCCGTCCTTGTTGAAGGCGAACTCGGCGACGTTGCCCAGGGTCAGGGCCGTGTCATCATCGAGGGACTGCACGATGAGGTCGGTACCGCGTGCGGCTTCACTCGACGAGCTGTCCCGATTCGAGCGGGATGCGGATGAGCCAGAGCGGCGTGGGGACTCAGGGGCCTTACGAAAGGCGATGTGCGTGGCCATTTCTCCAGAGAACGCGAAACGGTTGATGCCTTCGAACTTCGTTTGCTTGCCGGTCTCTAGGTTCAGTAGCGTCACCTTAGCAACCGTGGCGTCGTCATCAGCGTCTCCCTTCCCCTTCGCGGTGGTGGAGGGGCCTTTCTTAGCCGCATCTTTCTCGCTCTTGGGGGTGAAGGCAAAGGCGAACCACTTGCCGTCGTGCGAGAAGTCCATCGAACCGACGCTACCCTCGTCGAGGTCAAAGGTGTGTTCCTTGTTGCCCTGGGTTTGCCGCACGGTCAAACTGCTCTTCCCCTCTGAGGGGGCGACCCAGTAGGCGAACCAGGCCCCGTCCCGCGCTAGGTCGGTGCGGCGAATGGTCTTCCAGGTAAGGGCATCGCCTAGGTTCAACGGTCGCGGTTCGGTCGAGGTCTTGGATTGCTCGAGCTGGTTGATTTGCCGTTGGAGATCGGCCAGCTGCATTTGCAGCGTGGCGATGTCATCGTCAAGCTTGCCTTCCTGGGCGGCGATCGGGTCGGTGCAGACCAGCCCAGCTAGAACGGCCAGGCTCTGGAAGTGTCGAAAGACTCGTGGACAAGTAAATGTCATACAAAAACCTCAGCAAGGAAAAGTCCCGGTTGTAGGGCCCCGAGTATACCAGGAATGGCGGCCCGCGACGCAGAGTGGGACAACCGGAAACTACCGGATGCACCCGAATCCTGTCAGCACGTCCGGAACCGGCTCGAGTCCAGAACAACTTAACCAAGATTTTATATACATAAATTAATTACAAATATTGTTATTTAATAAGCAATAATATTTATACTGTACACCGACGCATTGCCGATTCCCTGAAGAAAACCTTATCTTCGCCTCACCCACGCTTCAGCCGGTGCTGGTAAACTCGCGGTCATGCGCGGCAGGAGATTGCTCCGGGAGAGAAGCTTGCCGCAATTCGCATCCTTTCCAGGAGATATCGATGCTGCAGTTGACCTTACGAATGACCGCTACGCTGGCCATGCTGAGCTTGTCCGCTATCACCGTCGGGGCCGAAGAGGAAGAGACGGTGTCTCTCGACCAACTCCCCCGGGCGGTGGCTAAGGGCTTCAAGGCCAAGTTCCCAGGCATCAAACCGACCGGGGCATCGAAGGAGGACGAGGGCGGTAAAACCGTTTATGAGATCACCTTCAAAGACGATGGGATGACCGTTGACGTGATCCTCACCCCCAACGGCGAGGTCCGCACGGTCGAGAAACAGATCGACCCACGTCGACTTCCAGGCGAGGTCAACCGCTCGCTCAAGTCGATCTTCCGCAACCCGACCTACAAGGACAGCGAGGTGATCGTCATGATGGATGAGGGTGAACCCAAGGTCGCCTATTACGAAGTCGAAGTGGGCCTAGGCAAACGGGTGTTCGAAGTGCTGCTCACCCCCGATGGTACCATCAAGGGAGTCGAAGAAGAGACCGACGAGGAAGATGAGGACGACAACGATGAGCTACCCCAAATCGTCACCAAAGTCATCAAGAAGGTATTCCCCGGAGCGACCGTAGCTGAGGTCGAGGTCGAAGAAGAGGATGGGGGCACCGTCTACGAAGTGCTGCTCAAATACCAGCGGGGCGCCCTTGAGGTGGAACTGAGCCCTCAGGGAGAGATCCTCGAGGTCGAATTCGTGACCGACGATGACGACGATGATGATGATGATGACGACGATGATGATGACGACGATGACGATGAATGACCCTGCTTCGATCGGAGTCCGATCATGGGAGTACGCATCTTACTTATCGAAGATGAAGATGAGATTGCCGACTTCCTGATGCGTGGACTCCACGAGGAAGGTTTCACCGTGGAGCGGGCCGCCGATGGTCACCAAGGGTGGTACCGGATTTCAACCGAGTCGTGGGACATGGTGCTGCTTGACTGGTGGTTGCCCGGTGTCGAGGGGCTCGACCTGCTCGAACGGTTTCGGCAAACCGGCGGTACGACGCCCGTTCTGTTCCTGACCGCACGGGATGCCATTTCCGATCGCGTCCGCGGCCTCGACGGCGGCGCGGACGATTACTTGTGTAAACCGTTTGCCTTCGAGGAACTCCTGGCGCGCGTACGCGCGTGCGTACGCCGGCCACCACGACAGGCCAGCCCGATCCTCCGTCATGGGGGTGTGACCATCGACCTGGCCACCCAGCGAGCCGAGCGGGCCGGGCACCCTCTGTCGCTGACCGCCCGTGAGTATGCCCTTCTTATCTTGTTCCTTCGTTACCCCGATCAGGTGCTGTCTCGGACTCGGATCTACGAGCAGGTCTGGGAAGAACAATATGACGGGGTATCGAATGCCCTTGAGGTACACATCATGGAACTAAGGAAAAAACTCGAGGTGCATGGCCCAAGGCTCATCCACACCCTACGCGGGCGTGGCTATCGCTTTGGGGTGACAGACCAGGCCTAATCCGCGATCCCGGGTCCCTTCAGGTCGACCATGACGCTCACCAACCGGCTATTGCTGTTTTTTCTGAGCACCCTGACGATGATCTTGGCCGTATTCTCGGTGAGTCTCTACGTGCTGGCGCGCACGCATCTGACCCGTCAAGTCGATGCTTGGGCACAGGCCAACCTCGACACCTTAATGGCCGCAGCAGAAGTGGAGCCTGAGGGGATCGAATGGGAACGCCAGGACCGCCGCCTGTGGGCAAGCGAGCAAAATGCGCCACTGCGTTGGGGAGTATTCGATGCCCAAGGACGGGTAGTCGATGGGACTCGCGCGCACCTCGCCTGGCTTCGGGACTATGCCACCCTCGGCGATCGAAGGCCGGAAGGTCGTTTGGACACGACCTGGCAAGGATCTCGATGGTGGGTCTACCGTCGCCGCCTCACCCAGCCAGGACAAAAGCCCGCGGTCACCGAAGGTCCAATCAGCAAGCCCAGACAAGAGAAGGAGAAATGCTACCAAGAGCTAACCTTTGTCATCGCTGCCCCCGTCCAACCGATGGAGCAGAGCCTCAAATACCTCGCTTGGGCGATGGCAGGTGTGTCGCTGTTGGTTTGCTTTGGGGTAGCCGTGAGCGGGCGTCGCATCTGTCAGCAGGCCCTGATCCCGGTAACGCAGATGTCGGCGGCCGCCCGCGCGATTCATGCCGACGACTTGTCCCATCGCCTACCCGTGCCGGCAAGCGGCGATGAACTATCGAACCTGGCCGGGACTTTCAACGACCTGCTCGACCGCCTGCAAGAGTCGTTTGAACGGCAACGTCACTTCACCAGCGAAGCCTCGCATCAGTTACGCACCCCACTCACCGCGATACTCGGTCAGTTGGAGGTGGCGCTTCGCCGTGAACGCTCCCCGGAGGAGTACCGTCGGGTGCTCACCTCGACCGTCCGCCAAGCCGGCCGCCTCCGACAGATCTCCGAGTCGCTAGTGTTCCTGGCTCGCGCCGACCTCGACGCCCCATTGCCCGGTCTGGAGGTAATCGACCTAACCGACTGGATCCCCCGGCAGATTGCCCAGGCGTGGTCCGAGCACCCCCGTTACCCTGACCTCCAGGTACCGCCTCCCGGATCGACCGCCCTACCGGTGCTCGCACAACCGATCTTGCTAAGTCAGGCGATCGACAACCTCATCGACAACGCGTTGAAGTACAGTCCCCCTGGGTCTCCCGTGCACATTCAGTTGGACCGGGACGGAGATCGGGTCGTGTTCCAAGTCCGTGATCAAGGAGTGGGCATTCCCGAACGCGATCAAGTACGTATCTTTGATCCCTTCTTTCGAGGCGATGAAGCTCGCCGTCGCGGCATCCCTGGGACCGGGCTGGGCCTGAGCATCACCGCCCGGATCGTGACCGCCTTGGGCGGTAATATCTCGGTCAGATCCCGGGAGGCAGTGGGGAGTCAATTCGAGGTTTCCTTTTGCGTGGATAAAAGATTTTGAAATCCCCAAAGTTGTAGGAAATCCAATCGTTTTGGCTCAAATCATGCGACAATTTAGATCCTTGTATTCGCCACAACTCGTCAGGAATTCCACTACAAGAAACCGCTGAAAACCCCCGATAGCGAAGTGCGCCTCATGTGACACAATGAAGTTATCTTCATCGCGTACCCCCTGGGGAGTCCACCCCGATGCTCTGAGGGAGTTGCACTACCACTCCCGAGCCGACCCCCCTGGGGCCTAGGAACGGTCCGGGGCTTTCAGGACCTGGCGTACGCGACGAGATGTGCACCGACCCCCGTTCCGCGTGCGATCGGCCCCGACCTCGACGGGGATCCCACCCGCTCCCGCCAGAAATGACCTCTCGACCCCGCCCGTGGGCCGCTGCTAGCGTTACGCGCTCTTGGCCGAGGTTCTCGAGGCCTTTCCAGTTGGATCGCTTGGGTTCTCGATCTCACCGAACGTTCGCGACGACACTGCTCCCACGCGTACCACCTAACCCGGACGCGTTCAGGAGCAACCGTGGAAGGGACCACACCGGCTCGGTGGCCACCGCTCCCGAAGGACCGTCCGGGATCCGTATTTGTCACGCGTCCAGGAGCCTGGCCCGAGAGCCAACCGCTCCAGAATGCGAACATCCTTGATGTCGCATCCCTACGAAGGAGTCTGCCATGCGTTACCACACCTACCGTGAATCACTGAACCGGATGTTCTTCTTGGACCGGTCAAAGCATCAACACTCACGTGGACTCGACAATCTGGGAAATCCACCACTTCGCTGTGAGCATCTTGAGGATCGGACTGTGCCGACCCTGGCATTTGACTTCAATCCCGATGCCGGCACTCCGCAGAACGTGATCGATGGGTTCGAGGAAGCCGCCGGCCTCTGGCAGCATTTCTTAGACGACGACGTCACCGTGGTCGTAGACATCGCGTTTGTAGGCCACCTCAAGCCGAACGTCATTGGCAGTACCAGCAACAACGCCCTGGACTTCACCTACACGCAAGTTCGCGACGCCCTGGTAGACGACGCGACCTCGGCGGACGATACTGCCGCAGTCGGCAGCATACCGACTGCAGCAGACGTCGACATGCTCCTCAACCGGACCGCCAACCATCCCACCAACCCGGGTGACGCAAGTACGTACCTCGACGACGACGGCAACGACAACAACACCACCATCCACTTGCCGCGCGGCAACGCTCGAGCGTTAGGCTTGATCGATGCGACCGACACCGGAGTCGACGGCCGCATCGAATTTAACCAAAACTTTAACTTTGACTTCGATCGCTCCGACGGGATCACCGCTGGAGCCACGGACTTTGTCTTCGTCGCGGCTCACGAGATCGGTCACCTCCTCGGTTACGTCAGCGGCGTGGATGTGCTCGACGGTAACGATGGTCAATCCGGTCGCGACGGGCCATTCAACGATGACCAATTCCCATTCATGAGTGTCCTCGACCTGTACCGCTTCTCCACAGACAGCTTCGCCGAAGGGGCGGGTACCATCGATTGGGCGGCTGACAACCGCGTGAAGTACTTCTCCCTCGATGGCGGGTCGACGAGCATCGCCACCTTCGCCACTGGCACATTCAACGGCGACGGCCGGCAAGCCAGCCACTGGAAGGACCACCTCGGGCTCGGCATGATGGACCCCACTGCCGGCAGTGGCGAACTCGGCGTGATTACCCCGCTCGACCTCCGTGCCTTCGACGTCATCGGCTGGGACCTGATCGCCGACTCGCTGACCCCCGACCCCGTGATTGAAGGGACATCCGACCCTGACGTCTTCATCCTGTCCCGCAACCCCTCGGACACCACCGAGGTGCAGGTCCAGGTGAACGGGACGGTGATCGCCACCTACGACGTCAGCGACACAAACTCCTTGACCGTGAACGGGCGGGGTGGCAAGGACAAACTGATCGTCGACAACACCAACGGGCGCATCAGCCTCCCTGGGGGGATTCACTTCAACGGCGGCGGGGGTAGCGATGCGATCGAGAGTATCGCGGACGCGGACATGACCCTCGACGGTGACGAACTGCGTGTCGCCAGTGACGTTATCGTAACCTGGACCAGTGTGGGCAACGTAACCCTTACCGGCGGCAGTAGCGGCAACACCTTCACCGTCAGCAACTGGACCCGCAAGGCCACCCTCGACGGCAAGGGAGGCAGCGACACTTACAACATTACTTTCAACGGTTCCGGCTCCGGCTCCGTCAGTATCGAAGATTCGGGCGGCACCACTTCGACCGATGTCGCCAACGTCAACGCCAACGGCAACGCCAACGAGCTCACCGTCTCCAACACCGCCGTCACCCGCGGCTCCGAGCAGGTTACCTACAACAACAAGCTCGAGCAACTTAACGTCAACGCCCTCGGCAGCGGCGACCGCTTCACCCTGGATACCGGATCCTCCCTTGGACCCACTCTCATCACCCTTGACGGCGGAGGCGGCACCGACACCGTCGCGGCAACGGCCAACAGCGACTTCGAGCTGTCCGATAGCAGCTTGACCATCGCTTCCTTCGGCTCCGTCGGCCTCGCCAGCGTCGAGGTCGCCGATTTCGGCGGCGGCAACGCCGCCAACACCTTCACGGTTAGCAACTGGACCGGCCAGGCCACCCTCGATGGCAAAGCGGGAAGCGACACCTATAACGTCACCTTCAAGGGTTCCGGTTCCGGCTCCGTCACCCTCAATGACTCGGGTGGCACTACCTCGACTGATATCGCCAACGTCAACGCCACCAGCAGCGCTGACGAACTCACCGTCTCCAACACCGCCGTCACCCGCGGTTCCGAGCAGGTTACCTACAACAACAAGCTCGAGCAACTCAACGTCAACGCCCTCGGCAGCGGCGACCGCTTCACCCTGGATACCGGATCCCCCCTTGGACCCACTCTCATCACCCTTGACGGCGGAGGCGGCACCGACACCGTCGCGGCAACGGCCAACAGCAACTTCGATCTGTCTGATATCCACCTGACCATTGCTTCCTTCGGCTCCGTCGGCCTCGTCAGCGTCGAAGTCGCCGAACTCGACGGCGGCAACACCGCCAACACCTTCACGGTTAGCAACTGGACCGGCGAAGCCACCCTCGACGGCAAGGGCAACGGTGACACCTACGACATCACCTTCCAAGGCTACGACGACGGCTCCGTCGCTATCCAAGACTCCGGAGCCAGCGGCACCGACGTCGGTAACGTCAACGCCACCGACGGCAACGACGACCTCACGGTCACTGACACCAGCGTCACCCTTGACAACGAGCAGGTCACTTACGATAGCAACCTCGAGCAACTCAACGTCGATGCTCGCGATGGCGATGACTCGGTGACGCTCAACGTTGCCGACACTCCTACGGTCATCCGACTCGACGGCGGGCCCGGGACGGACACCCTCTCCGGTACCTTCACCGGTGACTTCAACGGCGATACCATCGTCAATTTCGAGGCGATCGGCGACCTCACCATCGACGGCGACCTCACAGGTGATTTGGTCATCGACGGCCATATCGGCAATCTCACCGTCACCGGTGCCACTCCTGGCACCATCAAGGCCGACTCCATCGACACCATCGGCGTCCGCAATGGCCAAGGCCCCATCGTCTTCCGCGTCACCGAGGGCGACATCACCCGACGCATCGAGGCCGCCTTGCCCAACCACCCCTACCCGATGCCGGGCGATTCCTTCCCCGAGGACATCCACTTTGAGTTCTTCTACGACTCCCGTGACCGGCTCGGGGCTGACCCCCAACTAGCCATCCGCGTAACCAACGATGCCAGAGAGACCTTCGACCTTAGCTTGGTGACCTACGACGACCGTGCCCGCTTCAAGCTGGCCCGCCTTGATAGTGTCGGCCAGTCCCACATCCGTAACGTCGCCGTCGAGGGCAACCTGCTCCACCGCATCACCGGCCCGATGCGTCGCTTCCTCGGCTACCCCTCCGGCACACCTGGCGGCATCCGCCTAC
>CAYPIE010000112.1:11436-17474 GCA_964410665.1 uncultured Alcaligenaceae bacterium | reverse complement strand
ACCCCTGGCGTGGGGACCGCTCCTGGCGTAGCAATAACTCCTGACCCGCCGATGATGTTCGGATCGCCAACCGTAATCGGCAAACCTCCGTTGGTAACCAAAAGGCCACTGCTGAACGAGGTCGAAGTGCCAACCCCGCATGGGCAGCCCCCGATCACGCCGGGACTGGTTCCGAAAAATCCGGGACTGGCTCCGATCACCGGGGAAGTTGCGATCGTGGGATTGGCAACGATCGCAGGGCTGGCAGCGCAGGAGTTGACTCCGCACCCCCCTCCGCCCCCACCCGTCGATTCAACGCCGCAACGCTAACCAATTCGGATTTCGCGCCGGCAAGCCAGGTGACGAAGTCAACGACGCCGTCGTTGAGTTGAAGCAATGTTGTCAAGAATATGCCGATGAATTGTTCGGGGAAACTGCGCGTGGATCCAGCCCAGTTCCACCGAAAAAGCGAAGCAACGCGTGGCGTTGGCCGAAACGAATGCGTCCCGGACGGAGTCCAGGAAGTTTCATCAAATATTCATATCGCGTCGGTTGCTGTGGCTTTTGGCCAGGGAATTCCATTTTCCCACATATTTTTTTAGCGAAATTAGGAATTTATACCGGGTGGCGAACTGGCGATAAGTGTCCCGGGCAGGGAGTGTGAGAACTGATCTATACAGAGAAGAGCTCGATTCGCAACGTGATGTCGGGCTTTTCAAGCCAGCCCGTTGCATTTACACACGCCTTTAGTAGGATACAAACTCTAGCTGCGACATTCTCGACTGGCAAATAAGCAAATTCAAATTTTTGATTTTTCGTACCGGAGTGACCTTATCGTGGAACTCCCTCGGTTGTCGATCTCAGTGCGTATTTCGCACAGGTGGCTTCTGCTTGGACTGCTGTTGTCATCCATCGGCTGTGGCAGTGAACCAGAAAAGGTTCAGCAACCTGAAAATACGCTGTTTGCGATTCAAAAAGCCTACACCGATGCCTACCGGAAGCTCCGCCGCCCACCACAGAATCTTCAGGAACTCGCCCCGTTCCTCTCCGAGTATGGTGAGGTCAACGAGATGATGACTTCTCCCAACGACGGCAAACCCATTGTGGTGATTTGGGGCACCAATCCCGAAGCGGAGCGGACTACCAACCCATTAGTCATCGCCTATGAGCAAGAAGGGGTCGATGGACTTCGTTTTGTGTTTACCTCGATGGGTACGCAGCAAATGTCCGATGAGGATTTTGCCAACGCCAACTTCCCAGACGGACATAAGCCTGGTTGACCATCGTTTGACCCAGTTCAGACTCGTACTCCGCACCAGGATTCGTGTCCAGATCGTTCACTCGTTCCTGCTGTGTCCCCGTTATCGGCTAGGAGAGTCTCTATGATCGGTTTGCAAGCATTGCGCCGCGCATTTACACTGATTGAATTGCTGGTGGTGATTGCCATCATTGCCATTTTGATTGGTCTACTTTTGCCTGCCGTGCAAAAAGTGCGCGAGGCTGCATCACGATTACAATGCCAAAATCACTTGAAGCAAATGTCCTTAGGCTTCCATAATCATCACGACGTCCATACGTATTTTCCAGATGGCGGTCGCGATTATCGCGATGGACGGACCCGGAATGGTCTCCAGCCACTGGTGGCTCCGGATCAAACCTGGGGTTGGCTATATCAGTTATTACCCTACATTGAACAGGACGCCGTTTGGCGAATTCCCCAAGATCGATTGGTGGTCGGTGAGATCATTAAGCTCTATTTTTGTCCGAGCCGTCGCGCACCCACTGTGGTTACTTCTGGTCGCTTAGAGGTGGCTATGTGTGATTATGCCGGTTGTGGCGGGAGTTGGACTAATCAGGGTTACCCCTGGAATGAGGGGGAAGACGGTTGTGTGGTTCGTCAGGGGACGTTTAAGCCGGTGCGGTTACAAGGCTCAATCACGGATGGCACTTCCAATACGGTGCTAATTGGCGAAAAAAGACTGGACATTAAGCTAAGCGGCCAGTTTCAATGTGATGATAATGAAGGCTGGACTTCAGGGTGGGATTGGGACAACATTCGCTGGGGTGGGGAGTCACCTCAACCGGATAATCTCGGTACCAGCGATTTATGCGAATGGCGGTTTGGCTCGTCCCATCCGGGGGGCTGTAACCTTGCCCTTGCGGATGGTTCGGTACGCTCGATCCCCTATAATATCGATCCAGAAACCTTCTTGCGTCTGTGTGTTCGTAACGATGGGAACCCAGTCAATTTGGACTGATCTCTCGTAGGGGGAGGTCCTGAGGGGGGAGGTCCTGAGTGACACTCCCCAACGGTAATGGGTATGGTATGGGACGGGTCGGCTTGGGTCGGCTCGGCTCGGCTTCGCTGGTTGCCCTATCGCTCTTCATGCGTATTCGCCTCAGAGGGCAATCGGCTGTATAAGCGAATGGTTGGTGTCGTACTCGCAACGACCCAAGATTCGATCCTGCGGTAGAAGATCGGCTTGCTCGCCCTCGGTCAATCTCCTCAGCCGGGATTGAGTGGAGGTATCTCACATGTCTGAAGGTATAACTTGCCGATATCCTTTCAAGTGGTGCATTTCCTTTATCTTCATTGGAATGGCCCTTGGTTGTGGTGGGGATTCCCAATCCTCCGATCCCGTTGGCGCGCTGAAAGGAAGGGTCACCTTTCAAGGCAAACCAGTGGGTCGGGCGGAAATGACTTTTCATATCACTAGTACAAATAAAGGAATGCGTGTAAGTACAGTATCCACGAATGAAGATGGCACCTATTCTATCCCCAATGTTCCGATTGGGACGGCTAAGGTGACAATCGATAATGCTACCTCCGAGGGGTTGCCCAGTTTTTTCCCTCTGCCGCCGAAGTATAAGCGGCCGCAAACCTCTGGACTCACGGTAACCATTGAGTCCAAGGATCAAGTTAAGGATTTTGAGTTGAAATAACTTTCTGAGTTTTAGTCATCCTTCTTTGGAGGCGTCTTCATGTCTCTCCCAAGCTTCTCCCGTCGTTCACGGGCTTTCACCTTGATTGAATTGCTGGTTGTGATCGCCATTATTGCGATTCTCATTGGACTCCTACTGCCAGCGGTGCAAAAGGTTCGTGAAGCGGCCTCGCGACTGCAATGTCAAAACCACCTCAAGCAATTTGGATTGGCATTCCACAATCACCATGATGTCCATCAAGCCTTCCCCGATGGAGGCGAGCACTGGAATGTCCCACGTTCGCGTAGGGGTCTCACTCCATTGGTTCACCCCAATCAGAACTGGGGCTGGGGCTATCAGATTTTGCCCTACATTGAACAAGAAGCTATCTGGAGCGTTCCTCAGGATCGCCTTTGCCGTCGGAATACCATCAAACTCTACTTCTGCCCCTCGCGCCGCGAGCCACAGATTGTGTTCGATAGCCGCTACGGTGAGAGCGGGATGTTCGACTACGCCGGGAACGGTGGGATTTCGAATGTGAACCCGGATAGCGGCTCGTGGGGGAGTGGGAAAGATGGGATCCTGGTACGTCGTCCCGGAGGTTCGGGAGATCGTTCGGGTCCGGTCCGTCTGAATGCCATTCAGGATGGTGCCTCGAACACGGTGGCGGTCGGTGAGAAGAATATGGATATCGGTCGCTTGGGCCAAAATCAGTCCGATGATGACCAAGGCTGGACCTGCGGTTGGGACTGGGACACGGTCCGATGGGGCGTCGAGGCTCCCCAACGGGATGTCAACGGTACCAGAAACACCTTCGCGATGGGCTCTTCGCACATTGGCGGGATGAATGCGTTGATGGCCGATGGCTCGGTTCGGGTGATCCGCTACAGCATTCAATCGAACTACGATCCGATCAACCCGATCAATCTTGGGGCGTGGCAACGGCTGTGCTCGCGAAGTGATGGTCAGCCCCTCACCGAAGACTTCTAAATCTCGGCGTATCTGATGATCGCTTGACCGAGCGGCTGAATCTCCATACCCCATTTCCTGACCTCGGGTATGCATTCGACAGGATGCGTGCCCGAGGTTAATTGCTCAACAGTAGGAGTCGCCGCGACAAGGGCAAGCGTTCAGCATGGGCATATGTGTATATCTCACAACGTGGGGTAGTGAATCTTCCCAGCATGCCTGCCCTTTTTCTCTTGTCTTCGCCTTGATCACTTTGCCCATCGGGTGTGCCCATCAGCCCGAGCGCATTCAGGTAGCCAACGTATCTCCGGACAGTGCGGCCCAGCAGGCAATCGCCACCTGCGATGCCAACGGTGACAGTCTGCTCGAAGAGTCGGAGCTGACGCAGTCTCCCGGTCTGCGCGCCGGTTTTGCCCGGATCAATACCGACGGGGATGACAAACTGACTGCCAGCGAGATCGCGACTCGGATCTGCACGGTGAAAGGGACGCGGATTGCGCTGACGACCTGCCACTATCAGATCCTTCTGAACAAACAGCCGGTAAGCAAAGCGAAAGTCACGTTGACCCCAGAGCCGTTCCAAGGGGAGTCGTTGAAGCCGGCCACGGGCGAGACCGATGGCATGGGGATGGTGTTGCTTCGCTCGCAGGGAGCGACGGCTCCAGGGGTGGCTCCCGGATTCTATCGGCTGTCGATCTCCAAGCCGAATGCAGCGGGGAAGGAGCAGATCCCCGCGAAATATAATCAAGAAAGCACCCTTGGAGTCGAAGTTGCTCCGGATGTGAACGCAGGGATCATCACGATTCACCTTGATGGGTGAGATGCGTATATGTGGGTGTTTGGGTAAGACCAGAACAAGGAGTTCCCATGTTTGTCGCCAATGCTTGCTGGAAGTCGGTAGCGCGGACTAGGCGTCATGCGTTTACCCTGATCGAGCTGTTGGTGGTGATTGCCATCATTGCGATCTTGATTGGGTTACTCTTGCCGGCGGTGCAGAAAGTGCGGGAAGCAGCCTCAAGGCTGCAATGTCAGAACCACCTCAAGCAATTTGGACTGGCATTTCATAATCATCATGATGTTCACCAAGCCTTTCCTGATGGTGGCGAGCATTGGACCTCGAACCGTTCTCGGAATGGCTTGACCCCACAGGTCCACCCCAATCAGAACTGGGGCTGGGGCTACCAAATCCTGCCCTATATTGAGCAGGAAGCTATCTGGAAGATTCCTCAGGATCGCGTTTGCCGTCGGAATACCATCAAACTCTACTTTTGTCCCTCGCGCCGCGAGCCGCAGATTGTGTTCGATAGCCGCAATGGTGACAGTGGGATGTTCGACTACGCCGGGAACGGTGGGATTTCGAATGTGAACCCGGATAGCGGCTCGTGGGGGAGTGGGAAAGATGGGATCCTGGTACGTCGTCCCGGAGGTTCGGGAGATCGTTCGGGTCCGGTCCGTCTGAATGCCATTCAGGATGGTGCCTCGAACACGGTGGCGGTCGGTGAGAAGAATATGGATATCGGTCGCTTGGGCCAAAATCAGTCCGATGATGACCAAGGCTGGACCTGCGGTTGGGACTGGGACACGGTCCGATGGGGCGTCGAGGCTCCCCAACGGGATGTCAACGGTACCAGAAACACCTTCGCGATGGGCTCTTCGCACATTGGCGGGATGAATGCGTTGATGGCCGATGGCTCGGTTCGGGTGATCCGCTACAGCATTCAATCGAACTACGATCCGATCAACCCGATCAATCTTGGGGCGTGGCAACGGCTGTGCTCGCGAAGTGATGGTCAGCCCCTCACCGAGGACTTCTAATTCCGGGCGTGTTCGATGGATGAGAACTTGGCTCTCGTCCGAATCATCATAAACTTGTCTTTGACCTCAGGCATGCATTCGACAGGATGCGTGCCTGAGGTCAACTGCTCAACAGTAGGAGTTCCCACAACAGGAGTAAGCATTCAATATGGGCGCATGTGTATATCTCACAACGCGGGGTAGTGAATCTTCCCAGCATGCCTGCCTCTTTTTTCTTGTCTTTGCCTTGCTCACCCTGCCCATCGGGTGTGCCCCTCAGCCTGAGCGCATTCAAGTAGCCAACGTATCTCCGGACAGCGCGGCCCAGCAGGCAATCGCCACCTGCGATGCCAACGGTGACAGTCTGCTCGAAG
>CAYPIE010000112.1:0-11336 GCA_964410665.1 uncultured Alcaligenaceae bacterium | reverse complement strand
GAGCGACGGCTCCAGGGGTGGCTCCCGGATTCTATCGGCTGTCGATCTCCAAGCCAAATGCGGCGGGGAAGGAGCAGATCCCCGCGAAATATAATCAAGAAAGCACTCTTGGAGTCGAAGTTGCTCCGGATGTGAACGCAGGGATCATCACGATTCACCTAGGTGGGTGAGATGCGTTTGTGAGTGTTTGGGTAAGACCAGAACAAGGAGTTCCTATGTTTCTTGACCATGCTCGAAGTAAACCCGTTTCACGTTGTAAGCGTAAGGCATTTACGCTGATCGAACTGTTGGTGGTGATCGCCATCATCGCGATCTTGATTGGGCTTTTGTTGCCGGCGGTACAGAAAGTGCGTGAGGCCGCGGCCCGACTACAATGCCAGAACAACTTGAAGCAGCTTGGCCTTGCCTCGCACAATCATCATGATGTCTATCAGTTTTTCCCCTCCGGAGGCTGGGGCTGGGATTGGGTCGGTGAACCCAACCGGATTGGGAAGGACCAACCGGGTGGTTGGGCACATAGCCTGCTGCCGTTTATTGAACAAGAAAACTTGTTTAAATTAGGTGAAGGGTTAAGAGGATTTCAGTATTTAGAAGCGAATAATGAACGTATTTCCATCCCGCTTAAATTGATGAACTGCCCCACGCGACGCGATGGGGGTCCTTATCGCAACGGAAAAGTTTATTTTAATGCTTCGGTGCGTGGCCGAACCCCGACCCCCGAAGTCGCACGTTCGGACTACGCAGGCAACTGTGGTAGCCAGTCCCGGAACGAATTCTTCCAGGGACCGCCGAGCCTGATTCAGGGCGACAACCCCAGTTATTCCTGGCCCGATACCCGAGTGATCAATGGGGTCATCTTCCAGCGGAGTGAGATTCCCATCCAAACCATTCGAAACGGCACCAGCAACACCTATCTTATCGGCGAGAAGTATCTCAACCCGGACCAGTATGATACCGGCGCGGATCCTTCGGATAATGAATGTATGTATACTGGCTTTAACAATGACGTTTGCCGCGTCACCTTCCAGCCGCCGTTACGCGACACCCCAGGGTTTTCGAATACGATTATCTTTGGCAGTGCTCACATTTCTGGGGTCAATATGCTGATGTGTGATGGCTCGGTGAATCACGTCGGGTTCAACATCGATCCCGAGGTCTTTCGTCGTGCCGGCAACCGCGAGCTCGATGTAAATTAAGCAAAATCGTCCTGATAAACATCGACTGGACGCGGAATTTGTCCCGTCCAGTCGTGCCTTTTCCCCCTGTCCACATTCTTTCTATCGCTGATAACTGCCTTCTGGCCAAGGTTCGACATGTGCTCTGTGGTCTATCCCGCAGAGCAGTGCTCGAGCAGTCTCAGAAGCTACACAAGAGGGTAATTCTTCGCGGGAAGCGGAACCGATCGGTGACCGCTCTAGAACCACAATGCTCGGGGCCGAACCGGTACGTAGCCGAGCACAGGAACCGGATAAGCACCATCCCCGAGGGCATCACGCCTTGGTCGGCGACCTGACCGCACAAAGGTGCGAAATCGTGGTGGGGAGAAGGTGCTAGCGA
The DNA here is from genome assembly GCA_964410665.1 of uncultured Alcaligenaceae bacterium. Lineage (GTDB taxonomy): Bacteria > Planctomycetota > Planctomycetia > Gemmatales > Gemmataceae > CAYPIE01. Next base: position 9,779 of record CAYPIE010000112.1, on the reverse strand, counting down.
TCGTCGAACAAAAGTTATTATAGATTCTAAATAATAATAATTTATACTAAAATACAGGTGCGAATATGTTCCCCCAGACCCTAGCCCGACGACCTCAGGCCTTCACCTTGATCGAACTGCTGGTCGTGATTGCCATCATTGCTGTCTTGATTGGCTTGCTACTGCCGGCGGTGCAAAAGGTTCGTGAGGCGGCGTCGCGACTGCAATGCCAAAACCATCTCAAGCAGTTCGGACTTGCATTCCATCATCATCATGATGTCTACCAAGCCTTTCCCGATGGAGGCGAAGAATGGACCTCCGCGCGTACTCGAATTGGTTTGACCCCGAAGGTCCACCCCGATCAGCATTGGGGCTGGGCTTACCAAATTCTGCCCTACATTGAGCAGGAAGCCATCTGGAGGATCCCTCAAGACCGACTTTGTCGCCGCAATACGATAAAGATCTACTTTTGTCCGTCCCGTCGCGAGCCTCAGACCACTTTTGATTCCCGTTACGGGGAGAGCGGGATGTTTGACTATGCCGGGAACGGAGGCCTCTCCAACCTCGACCCGAGTGGGGGAACTTGGGGCAACGGGAAAGATGGTATCGTCGTGCGGCGACCTGGGGGTTCGGGAGATCGCTCGGGTCCGGTGCGGCTCAATGCCATCCAAGATGGTGCCTCGAACACGGTCGCGGTCGGAGAAAAAAGCATGGACCTCGGTCGGTTAGGGCAAAATCAGATCGACGATAATCAGGGATGGGTCGCTGGATGGAACTGGGATACCGTACGCTGGGGGATAGAAAAGCCCCGTCGGGATGAAAGCGGAGTTCAGAACTTATACTCAATGGGCTCTTCGCACATTGGGGGCATGAATGTGGTGATGGCCGATGGCTCGGTTCGCATCATTCGCTATTCGATTGAATCCAACTACGATCCGAACAATCTAAACAACCTCGGAGCGTGGCAGCGCCTAAGCTCGCGCGATGATGGACTGCCCATCGTGGCAGACTCGTGATCCCCAGGCGCCTTCAAGGCTGGGCACCATGGACCGGTACTGTACTAGTTTGTGTATGTGGATATGTAATCTTACGCGGAAGTACGCTCAGTTTACTTGAGGTCCAAACGATGGGGATCGTGCAAATCGTTGAAAACTTAAGACGGAACAAGCGTACCACGAACGAAAAGAAACTGGACGGAACGTATTCCGTCCAGTTTCTGTCTTCGAGATTATTCGAGCGTAAACACTTCACCGCGGTCGCGGCTTCCCAGTGCTTGCCGTGCATTCTCATCAATATTATCGCGAAGGAAGCGGACTGACCCATCGCCGAACACAAAGTTCGCACCGCCTGTATGGGCGCTGCCAAACGAAACCTCATACATGGCACGTTGAAATGGCGATGGGAGATCTGGTAATCGCATGTTGATTGGCACGCCAAGGGAACCACAGAATTCTGACCAATCAATCCCCTCATAGTTGTCCAGGTCATCTCCGGCAATATACCAGTGATCCTTCCGGCCAATATTTTCGTCTTCTTGCACCAGGGGGAGGGTTTTCTGGGGCAGGGCCTCTCCGACCAACACCGTATTGGACAAACCATCGCTGACGCTGGTGATCCGGATGTGGGCCATGCCACCGTCACTCACAAACGGTTTCGGATACCGGGTGATCATGACGCCGTCCAAGTTGGCCAGGTAGTCTGGCTGACTTTGGACCGGGGAGCGGCGCGGGCGAATATCGTTCTTGATATACCCCGAGGCGCAGCCAAGGTAACTCGCTGGAACTCGGTTGACGACATACCACGCCGGAGTGTATGCCGATGCATCTTGCATGGCGGCTGGGACATCCATCGAAGGACAGCGATAGATCGATAAATAGGTTTCGCAGGCAGCGATGTTGCGGTCGGTGGCCGAATTACTGTTGAGATCACCGACTGCAGGAGACGGTCGGGCAAATTGTGCACCCTCATTGGAGAAGGTAAGCTTCCGATAAAGGGCGTCTTGCTCTAAATAGGGAAGGATGAATGCACTCCAATGAGCGCCCCGTGATGCTTCCCCGGCCATCGGGAAGCGGCTATCATGGGAATCGGCAAAGTTATACAGAGCCAGTCCGATTTGTTTCAAATTGTTCTGACAACTCATGCGTGCCGCGGCCTCACGCACCTTTTGTACCGCGGGCAATAATAGACCGATCAAAATCGCAATAATGGCGATGACCACTAACAACTCGATCAAGGTGAAGCCAACGCGTCGTACTTTCATGAATTGGTCCTTTCAGGAATAGGTAAGCGAAAACGTCCGTTCTCTGTCTGAATTGTCGCAGCATCTCCAGCTCGTACCACGCTTGTTGGACGAACCAGTTAGCTCTCCAATGGAAACGAGAGTGAAAATGTGAAGTCCGTTTCTTCAGCGGATACTGTCCGAGTTTCAGGAGAGTTTAGATAATTGCTGTGATCACTGTAGGGATGAGGGATTCGATCATGTACGGCTCCAAATTCATCGGGTTTATCCTCGCCACTACCGACCGGGATACCACGTTGGTCTACAAATTGAGAGAACAAGACTTTGTACTCGCCAGCTTCGATACCTTTGGCGAGTTGGAAACGGCCATCGGCATCCGTTTCTGCCAGGCTATGGCGTGTGGTCCAGTTGTCCTCAGCGCCATCCGCTGGGTAGAAATACACTTTGACCGCGCGGGCAGGTTTGCCGTTGATTGTGACCGTACCGGTTACCTGGTGCAGGGGAGGTGGTGAAGAGGAACAACCAACCAGGAAAACAGGGAAAACTGTTATGTACAAAATGACGCCAAATCGCATCAATCTCCCCTCTTGAGTGGCAAACGGAGTACAAAAACCTATCCATTTCCCGCAATCGGCTGGATTCACACCGAAGAAACAAACGTTGATTTATAGTAGGAAAGAGCTTGTGATGATGCAATAGCCAGTACGTGAATTTCTCATGAAGCAGGAATGGGATTCTGTTCTATACAATTACGCTAGGCCTAGTAAACAGTTTCTTCACTTTGTAGCCGCTCTGATCTCAGCAGATTCGCTTCTGCCGTTTTTTGTTGGACACAAGTTGGGTAGATGCATAGTAAAAAGAATGTAGGCTAGACTTCCCAATCCGGTTGCCCGTCGACGAGAAGCAGTTACCTTGACGCTAGACCGCAGAATTGTCGGATAGCATCCATACTCGGTGCATCATTAGGGGTACACGATGCATCATCATGCGTGTTGTCTCTCAGGGCACTGAGCCAACCTGTTTACGGAGCGAAGTGATGAGCCTTCCCCCTGGGATAGTTTGTCATCAATTCTGGCCGACCTCGTTCTTTGTCTGCCAGTGGAACGACCATCCGCAAGAAGCTCCTGGCATCATCACTTATTTGTACCAGTTGCGCGCCCAATCGGAGGATCCGATTGCGAGTAATATTGCTCGCAGCGCCAAGCCCACCCAGGGATTGTTTGAGAGTGACTTTGATTTATTGTCCCACAATCATCCCGGGCTTTCGAAATTAAAACGCTTTGCTTATCGAGCAATTCAATTTGCCGCTGCGCATGTGAATGGTGGTTCCGTCGAACCGGATCGCCTTCGTATCGCCTTCGCCGACAGCTGGTTTCACATCACTAGTGACGGGGGTTTCCACGACACCCATTTTCACGGAAACTGTTCGTGGTGTGGAATTTACTACTTGCAACCCGGAGCTGCACAGTCACGACCCGATCCATCCCGGGTCGGCGCACCGAATGGCGGTAACCGCTTCTACTCGCCCATTCAGGCCGGCGGGGCGTTTCAAGACTTCGGTAACCAATATTTAAACTCCTGCTATATCGATCCCCCCATCCACCCAGGCATGCTTCTCTTATTTCCTTCCTATTTATGGCATAGCGGCCTTCTTTATCGTGGAGCGGAAGATCGCATCGTCATCTCATTCAACAGTCGGGTGGAACTTGTCCAAGACTCTGGAGACTCCTCAAGGAGCATTTCCAACGCGTAGCACCCGTCGAAACCTCCCATCCAATCGAAATGTCCAACCGGTGCGCATTGCCAGAGCGTATTGTTAAGACTTTTTCTCTTAATCTTCAACTTTACTTTATTGATTAGATCACGCATCTCTTCTACAACTATCAGGGCTCACATAGACTGGCTAAATCTGTTTACTTGCCCAGTTTCTGTGCGAGTGTGGATCGATCCCTACAGGACGACCTTGGATCAGAGTGTCATATACAGAATGAACGGATGGCTCAGGATCCCTCGCTGTGACGTTGTCGCAGCGGGGCTCATGCCGTCGGCCGCTGCGCGGCTTGAAGGGTCCGTGACACAATCGATCTGATTCCGGGGGAACGCCTTGATGTGCACGGGAATCGGTCTCTGGGATAACTAGGCGTGTGTCCCGGATCGAATGCTCGAGCGATTTCTCTGCTCGATTCTCCATTGAACCCAGGAGTGGACTGCATGTTGGATAGGACTCGCACCGAACGCAACCGCCGGGTGGCCCCCAAGCGTGGGCTCCGTTTGGAAAACCTCGAAGACCGCGTGACCCCAATCGCTCCGATCATCTCGACCTTGATGCCGATGGACGATGCGGGCGATGTGGATGTCGCCAGCAATCTGGTGGTTCAGTTCGACCGCGAGGTCGAAATCGGCAGCGGCAACATCAGCATCCGGGAGATCGGCACCGATAATCTGGTCGAGCAGATCAACGTGACTTCCGGTCAGGTGAGCCTGTCGGGCGACACGCTGACCATTGATCCGAACGCCGACTTACCGGCAGCGACCGCCCTGTATGTGAACATCGACGCGGGCGCCGTTCGCTCGCTGACCACGTCGCAGGACCTGACCAGTGAAGATTTCAATGGTGTGAACCTGGGCCCGACCAGCTCGAACGAAGCCGCGGGTCTTGGCGACGGCAGTGACTTCACGTTGACCCCACCGACGGGCTGGACGAGCAGCTTCAGCGGCGCCAATGGGGTGGACGAGTTCAATGGCTGGAGTTTTGTCGACGAGGGTTTCTGGGACGAGTTCAGCTTCATCAACCAGTCGCCGGGTGGTGAAGCGGCTCGGAACGAGTTCCTGGCCGATGAGGGGACCCCGTTTGCGGTCGCCGACGTGGCCAACTGGTCTTGGACGCTCACCAACCAGTTCGCCAACCCTCCAGGGACGCAGCCGCCTGGTGGCACCTTCGAGACGACCTTGACGACGCCGTCGCTGGACCTCTCGGGTGTGGAGGCGAACTCGCTTCGCGTGACGTTCGACTCGAGCTGGGTGATCGACGGGAACGGGACGCAGGAAGCGACGATCACGGTCTCGTATGATGGTGGTGCGGAAGAAGAAGTCCTGGTGTGGTCGTCGGATTCGGCAGATGCGAACTTCAAGGCGACCGAGACGAACGAGACGGTGACGGTGCAGCTGCCGAACCCGGCGGGTGCTTCGAGCGCGGAAGTGAGCTTCAACTTCAGTGCCGAAGACAATGACCGCTGGTGGGCGTTCGACAACGTCCAGTTCCAGGGCGAGGTGGTTGCTTCTTCGGGTAACGGCGATCCGTTCGAGGGTCTAAGCGGGTTCACCGGCTGGAACTTCGCCACCGTCGGCATCGACGGGGAAGAGCCGCAGATCGTCAGCGTGACCCCGATGCCAGGCGCGGTCGAAGTGCCGCTCGACACCCAGATCCAGATCGAGTTCGACAAGGACGTCCAGCCGGGCATCGACGGCTACGTCGACGTCCGCCTGACCACCGACAACGCTCTACTCAATGACACCGTCGTCGAGCGCGTCGACGTCAACTCGGACCAGGTCGCCATCGACGGCAATATCGTCACCGTGACCCTCAACAACACCCTGCCGGACAGCGCCGAACTGTACATCGCCTTGTCGCCGGGAGCCTTCCTCGACCTGTCGGGGAACTTCAACACCACCACGCTGCTGATCGAGGACTTCGAGGGTGTCGACACGGTCATGCGCGACAGCCCCCTGGCCACTGACGCCAGCCCAGGGATCGACCTGAACGACTACGTGCTGCTGGCCGAGGGCCAGCTGGATGTACTGCAGACCGGCGAGTACACCTTCGGGCTGACCTCCGACGACGGGGCGTCGCTGCGGATCTTCGACGGCAGCGGCAACATTGTTACCGAGATCCGTTCGGACGTCCTCCGTGGCATCGGTGCGGTCGACCTGTCACCAACCGCGACCCTGACGGCGGGCGAGACGTACACGTTCGAGTACTTCTACTTCGAGCGGGGCGGCGGGTCGGCCGGCGAGGCGATGTACGCCCCGGGCAACAAGGATGCGTTCGATACCGACTTCGTGCTCATCGGTGACGACAGTCAGGGAATCGGCATCGTCGGCGAGATCACTGCCACGACGCTGGTGGCGGCGGCCGCGACCATCGACAGCCTGGCAGACGCCGAAGGCCTGATCGACGGCTCGACCCCACAGGCCGACGGGTTCCCGCAGAGTGCTCCTGCCCCGGTGGTCGATTTCCTGAACACCGGCGGAAGCGGCCGCTTCTTCGTCGACCTGGCCGTCCCGGGCACCCCGCCACGGACGCCTGCCGAGTTGCGACCGAACCGCGACTTCGCCACCCTCAACGTGGCCCAGACCGAGGCCGGCGAACTTCTGGGCTGGACTCTCGATAACGGCACCACCCCCACCAACGAGACGCTCTCTTCAGACGACTTCCCGTACTTCGGCTGGACCGTCTTGGACAAGAACTGGTGGATCAATCAGCAGGGCAACCAGAACCGCGTCGAGTACACCCTCTCCTTCAACAACACGCTGGTCGTCGACCCGGACGCGTACGATGACTTTATCGACATCGGTGACGGGCCCGGCAGCACCTTCAGCTCGGTCGTCCGCACCAACCCGATCCCGCTCGACGGGATCCTGGAAAACACCGCCGAGGTGAGCTTCGCTTCGAGCTGGTGGGACGAAGACGCCCAGCGTGTCAGCTTCCGGGCCGAGTTCTTCAACGACTCCGGCAACTCCCTGGGCGAGACCCGCTACTTCACTTGGGACTCGAACCCGAACAGCGCCAACTTCAGGGGCCCGGCACGGAACGAGCAGATCAACCTGGCACTTGGCAACCCGGCCGATGCCGCCAGCGTCGAGCTGATCTTTGACATGGAGCTGGCCGGCAACGACTGGTGGTGGGCCATCGACAACCTGGAGGTGATCGGCTCCGGCCTGGTCGGCAACCCCAGCGATGCCGTGACCGACCCCACCGTCTTCAGCTTCACCTCCCGGGACGAAACACCCCCGGCCATCGTCACTCTCACTCCCGAGGATGACGGCCTTGAAGTTGAGCCCGACGTCGACCTGGCCATTGAGTTCGACGAGCCGGTCGTCAAGGGCACCGGCAACATCGAGCTCCGCAACCTGGCCAACAACGCCCTGATCGAGTCGATCGACGTCACCTCCGACGCCGTGACCGTTGACGGCAACCAGGTCACCATCGACCGCACTGTGTCCCTGCCCGGCGCGACCGGCGTGTATGTGCTCATCGACGACGGTGCGTTCGTTGACACCTCGGAGTTGGCCAACCCGTTCGGCATCAGTGACCTGGAGACCTGGAACTTCTTCACCGCCGGTGCGACCGTCGAGCTGGTGTTCCAGGAGGGTGTGGAGATCACCGAGAACGGCCAGGGCACCGGCGTGACCTACCAGGGCACCCAGGACGCCGACCCGGCCGGGCAGGCGCCCGATGGGGTGCGGGACCGTGCCGAGCTCAACCCCGACGGTTCCGACGGCGGGGCCCCAGTGCACGGCTTGACGCGCTTCGACGACATCTTCGGCGACGCCGCAGGCCAGATCCCAGCGGGCGCCACGATCGTGCAGGCGTCACTGGGCTTCAACATCACCGGTCCGGGCACCCCGCTGAACCTGCACGTGATGCTGCAGCCGTGGGAAGAGTCGCAGATCACCTGGAATGGCCTCGGCCAGGCCCCGTTCAATTCCACTCCTGGGATCCAGGCCGATGGTGTGGACGCCTCCGCAGCTCGGTTTACCTTCAACGCAGGCGTGCAAGTCACCGACTTGGACGTCGCCGAAGACATCCAGAATTGGCTGGATGGGACGCCGAACTACGGTTGGGGCTTCACCCCAACCGGCAACGACGGTGTCGACTGGCAGTCCTCGGAGAACGCCAACGTCAGCGGTCGTCCGCGGCTTACCGTGGTCTACTCGCTCAACGCCGACACCACTGCTCCGGTTGTGACCGACTTGAGCCCGCGGGTACCCTCGAGCGATGGACAAAACGTTTCCGTCGACAGCAACCTCACCATCGACTTCAACGAGCCGGTCGAGGCTGGTAGCGGAAACATTACCATCCGCAATCGGGCCGATGACAGTATGATTGAGATGATCGACGTCACCTCGGCGGCCGTCACCATTGACGGTACCACCGTGACCATCGACCCAAGTAACGATCTGCCGGCGGAGACCGAGTTCTACGTCCAGATTGACGATGGTGCTTTCCGCGACAGCTCGGGCAACACTTTCGCTGGCTTCGATGCGGCGAGCGTGTGGAACTTCTTCACCGCCCCGGCCGATCCCTTGACCATCACCAGCCTGACCCCGGCTGACGATGGCAGCATTGGGGACACAGGTGTGAACCTGGAGATCGGCTTCAACCGTGACGTCGCTGTGGGCAGCGGGAATGTGTCGATCTTCCTGGCCGTGGATAACAGCCTGGTCGAGGAAATCGATGTGACCTCGGCCCAGGTCAGTATCAGCGGTTCGACCGCCACCATTGATCCGAGCGCGGACCTCATCGACGGTGAAGCGTACTATGTCACCTTCACCGGTGGTGCGTTCGTGGACGCCGCTGCAGCTCCGACCGAAGTAGCCCTGTTGTTCCAGGACTTCGAATCCCTGACCCTGTTCGACAGCCCATTGGCTTCGGACGGGGACGATGAAACCGACTTTACCACCTTGGAGCGCGTCGAGGCCAATGAGCCGCTGTTGCTCGAAGGCTGGTCGGGCACCTTCACTCCGGAAGGCGGTCCTGAAGAGTACGGTGGCTTCACCTTCCTGGACAAGAACTTCTGGATCGCCGAGCAGGGCAACCAGGACCGCAACCGTTGGGAAGGTGGCACCGGCGTTGTGGTCGTCGCCGACGGCGACGCGTACGACGACGGGTTCGGGCAGGCCCCCTACAGCTTCTCGCTGCTGACCCCTGAAGTACCGACCGCCGGCGTCACCGGTCCGGTCAACTTCACCTTCAACTCCTCCTTCCGTCCCGAAGGTGGACAAACTGCTGCGATCGAGGTCCGCTTTGACGGCGGCGAGTGGGTGCTCCTCGACGAGTACACCACCGACAACAGCGGTGGCGGCAACGCCTTTGACCGCATCGACGACACTCCGAGCTTCGACATCGATCTGCCGGTCAACACGAGCTCTGTCCAGTTCCGCTTCCGCTACGATGCCGGCAACAACTGGTGGTTCGCGATCGATAATGTCGAGGTGACCACGGCGGTCGGCGTTCCGGGAATCCGGGATGACCAGAGTTGGAACTTCGTCGTCGAAGCGGGTGCCGATGTTCCGGTCAGCACGACAATCACCACCAGCGGCGTGGACATCGCCTTCGACCGTCCGATGGATGTGTCGGTGCTGAACCTGTACGAGGACGGCAACCTGGGTGAAGCCGACTTGGTGCTCAGCGGCCCCAACGGTGACGTCGCGGGCTCGTTGATCCCGGATGCGTCAGGTCAGAACTTCCAGTTCGTGGCCACAGGTGGTCCTCTGGAAGCGGGTGACTACACGTTGACGCTGATCAGCGGTGCCAATGCGTTCGTGGGCACCGATGGCG
>CAYPIE010000111.1:0-17546 GCA_964410665.1 uncultured Alcaligenaceae bacterium | reverse complement strand
CCGCACCGCAAGCGCCTCTGCCTCTTTCCCCGCATCGCAAACGCCTCTGCCTCTTTCCCCGCATCGCAAACGCCTCTGACTCTTCTTATCGCAATCGCCTCTGCTTCTGCTTCGCCATGGAGAGATGAGGCAAGCGGAAAAAAATTCGCGATTTTGCTTGAGGGCGTGCATATATACTATAGGGAACTTCTGTACATAACGAGCAGTTGCAAGCAGCGAGAATCGGGTTCACACACTTAAAGGATTCTTCCGGACAAATCCGGGATTTTCCCGGACACATTCCGGACACATTCCGGACACTTTCGTTCGGTTTAGCCCGCTTTGCGAGCGCTTACCCACTGGTTGGCGATGTCCAGATCCTCGGGCGTATTGACCTCAGGGATGGCCGCAGACACAGGTGTGACACCGATACGCAGGCCATGTTCCAGCACGCGCAGCTGCTCCAATTGCTCACAACGTTCTAGAGGTGTCGGCGACAAGGTGGGATAACGCAGCAGAAAATCGCGGCGAAAGGCATATAGACCGAGATGATGATACACGGGTGCTGGATGGCGCTCACGATAAGTCGGTACTGCTGAGCGGGTGAAGTACAGGGCGTTGCCCTGCTGATCAAGCAGGACTTTCACCGTGTTGGGGTCTTGGTGGCCCGATGTGGCCAGGGGGCAGGCAACGGTGGTCATCTCTGGGGGATTCGGGGACTGAAATGGTTGAATCAGTGCCCTGAGGATCTCGGCGGTGACAAACGGTTGATCGCCCTGCACGTTGGCGATCACCGAAGAGCCTGGTGAAGTCGCGGCCACCTCGGCGACTCGGTCGGTGCCAGTGGCGTGGTCCGAGCGGGTCCAGGCGACGCGACCGCCAAAGCGCGTCACCGTCTCGGCAATGGCTTGGTGATCGGTGGCGACCATGACGGCGTCAAATACGCCGCTGGATTGGGTTGCTTCATAGACCCACTGGATCATCGGTCGCCCGGCGATCAGGGCGAGCGGCTTGCCCGGGAAACGCGATGAGGCATACCGGGCCGGAATCACGGCAAGTGTCTGCATCCATGCCTTCCTTGGAGAGTCCTGGCCAGTCCCGTGGCCAGCATAGCGGCGATTGTATGCCACGCCGCCCGGATTGTCTGCGGCGGTTTGGCAGAGGGGTTCACCGGGCGAAAAAGGCTTCGAGTTGCCGGGTAATCTCGCCACTGTTGTCCATGCGTGGCACTTTGTGCTGACCGCCGAGTTTGCCGCGCGAACGCATCCACGCGGTAAAGCCGCCGGGAGGAACGATTTGGACTTCGGGGGCGAGCATGGTCAGATCGCCGACGCGGTGGGCTTCGTAGTCCTCGTTCAGCCGGCACAGCTCGCCGTCCAGCTGTTGAGTGAAGGCATTCAGGTCGTCGGGTGGGTGTTTAAACTCGATCAGATAGCGGTGAAAACCGGGGCGATCTTGGGGAAAAACCGGACCAACATGGAAGTCGCTGGCGGTGCTCTCGGTAGCCGTGCAAGCCGCGGCGACGGCTTTTTCCACTTCTTCGGAGATCAGATGTTCGCCAAAGGCGGACAGGAAATATTTGGTCCGGCCGGTAAAGCGAAGCAGGGGTGGGTCACGTTGTTCGAAGGCCACGGTGTCGCCGACTTGATAGCTCCACAGCCCGGCACAGGTCGTCATGATCACGGCATATTGCACCCCCCGCTCGACATTGGCCAGGGTATGGCGGGCGGGCCGATCCAGTTCCAGGTCTTCGACCGGAACAAACTCAAAGAAGATGTCATGGTCGGGGACGATCCGCAGCAGTTCGTAGCGTGGGTCTTCGCTGGCGACAAAGCCCTCGGAGCAGGGGTAAGTCTCGATGAAGTGGACCAGGTCGCTACCAAGCTCCTGGCGGAACAGTTCGCGGTAAGGATCGAACTTGGTGCCGCCGTGGATCACCAGCCGCAGCTCGGGCCAGATGTCAATGATCTTGTCCCTTCCGCTGACACGCTTGAGTCGTTCGAACAGCAGCAGCATCCAAGACGGGACGCCGGAGAGCATGGTGATAGGCAGTCGGACGCTGGCCTCAGCCAGGCGAGTAATTTTCTCTTCCCAGTCACTGAGCAAGGCCAGATCGGGTGGTGGGAAGGTGTAAGGCCGCAAAAAGGTGGATGCCTCGGTGGCCGCGATGCCACTGAGGTCCCCGGCCTTGCTGCCGTCCTCCTGCTCGCGGAGGGCGGTGCTGCCGCCGAGGAAGAAGATGCGGCCGTTGAGCAAGGGGGTCTTGGGAGCGAAATGGCGGAACAGAGCCAGGGTGGTAAACGCGGCCTTCTGGTTGGAGGCGAGCATCTCGCGGGAGATGGGAATGTACTTGGTGGTGCCGCTGGTGGTGCCGGAGGACAGGGCGTAATACGGGATATGGCCGGGCCAGGTTTGATTGTCAATCCGCGGAAAGTTCGGAGCCCAGTAGTTCTGCCAGAACTGCTCATAATCGCCGAGCGGCACGCGTTGCTGATAGTCCTCAACCGAGCGGATACTGGCAAAATCATGCTCGCGGCCGAACCGGGTGTGACGGGCTTGCGCGACCAGATGTAGCAGGGTTTGCCGCTGCATCCTGGGGACATCCATGCGGTCCAGCTCGCTGGTCCGTATGCCGGCATAGCGGGTGACAATGGTGTCAGCAGCACGCCGAATTAGCGAAGTACCAAGAAAATGCTCAAGCAGTGACATGGTGTTGCATCAGGTGAGAACGGCCAAAGTCCATGGACAACCGCCAGAAGAGTGTCCTGGGTTTGTGCAGGTTTTTTTCGTCGGCCGCGTAGGAATGTAAGTTCCGAAACTCTTGCTCTGCCTCTGTCAGGCGAGCCCCGGACGGACGTCCGGGGGGGTCTGACACACCGCAACCGCCTCTGCTTGGTCGCTTGGAAAAAGCGTCGTCAGACCTCGGTCTCGCGATAGCCGCGGCAAACATAGCAGCCAGCGGGGGGGAAGTTCATGGGGACGAAGCGGAAGTGGACGTCGTCGAAGTAGCCGCGATAAAGCCGGTAGTAGATCCAGGGCATATTGGTCAGCTGGCGGAAGGTGCCGTGGGGAGAGAGTTTGCGGACCGAGGATTCGATGATCATCCCCCGCAGGCTGGCCGGAAACGAGGGGAGGGGGAGTCCGGAGATGATGTGGTCGGCGCTGGCAATGCCCCGTTCTTCGAGCAGCCGGTCGAGATGGGAGGCGTCGGCCTCGAGAATTTCGCTACGTGGGAACTTGACGCGTAGACGCTTACAGAAGTCCGGGTCCCGTTCGATGATCAGCAAGCGGGTTTCCGGGCGAGCACGTTGGACGAGTTCCTGGGTGATCGGGCCGGTGCCCGCGCCGAGCTCGACGATGCAATTGGCCGCGTGCCAGTCGATGCCCTTGAGGATGGAGCGAGCCAGATATTTTGAGCTGGGCACAAACGAGGCGATGTTGGTGCCTTGTTTGAGGAACTTGGTGAACATCAGCCACCAATCCGGTCCGGCCGAACGCGGGGCACGAGGGTTGGAACGTTGGGGGAAGTCCATCGCAGGTGGGGTCATGAAGCGACTCTTTCACGGCTCAGGGTTCAGGGTAGCAAATGCAAGCGAACAAGGCAGTGCATAGGCAGTCAATCACACGCAGGCGAGTCTTCTGCGGCAACGGGAGGGGGCAGCGCGTCCGGTCGGATCAAAACATCAAGCGAGCAAATCCCGGCAACGAGGGCTGGGGGTGCTTGAGAAAGTGCACCACCAGACGGTTAATCAGCCGGGGCTTTTCGATCTGCGGGGCGTGGCCACACTTGGGGATCATCAGGAATTGCCCGTTGGGCAGATCGCGTGCGGCAGCCTCGGCCGTGGCAGGATCGACAATCTTGTCTTGGCGGCCACTGACCAATAAGGTCGGGTGCTCCAGCTCGGCCAACAGTCCCCGCACGGTGTGGTCCATGGTGCCCCGCACGGTTTTGAGTAAGCCGGTACGCCAGCGACGATTTTCGAAACAGCCTTTGTAATAGCGGAGCATATCTGGATCGGCACTGCGTTTGTTGTAGAAAACGCCGCGGACCACGGCCTTGGGATCGTTGTGACGAACTCCTTCCATAAAGGGAAGCTGCTCGTGGTCGCCCATGCCGGAGGGGCACAGCAGAACGATGCGTGCGACGAGATGCGGGTAGCGATGCGCCAGCTCGACGGCGACCTTGCCGCCCAGGCTGCTAGCGACCAGATGATAAGGTGGCCGTTGGACAAATTGCTCGGCGAATAGGTGAAACTGCTCGACGAGATAATCGACGTCGATGGGTTGGCTGGCGCTGATGCGGCGATGGAAAGCCTCACCGTCATAAGCCATGATGTCGGGCATATACAGGTCAAAAAACTGACGCCAGAACCGAAGGTTGCGATACCAGGTTTCGGCTTGTTCGGCGAGGCCATTGATTAAAATCAGCGGGGGTTTGCGTCCATATTTCTTCGGCCGAAGTCGTTCCAACCACTGTTGCCAGGTCGAAGACATGGACTAATCTCCCCATTCCGCCTCGGCGGTACCCTCAGCCTCAGTCGAGCGCAAGCGACGAAATTGTATACGGCATCAAGACGGCTTTCCATCCGCGGGCAACGAAATCGGCGTTTTTTTCTCGGGCATGCTCGCGCGACCATGACCCGGTCGAGTCATCCAGCTTCGAGCGTTTATAGCACTCGATTGGGTTGCTCAGATTGAGAAAACTTCAACTATCCTAGGGGCCATGCCGATAACCGACTCAGGTGTTCAACTCGTGGACGAGTGGGCCGAAGGTTGCTGGAGACGGGGAAAGATTCCATGCGGCACCACAAAGCACGAATTCGGCAATTCGGGTTGATCTGCGTGATCTTGCTGTTTGGCACCATGGGCTGCCATCACCATCATCAGCAACTGGTCGCCTTGCCGCCGCCAGGATCGGTGCCCACCGAGTTGAATAAGATCAGCTTACCACCCTATGTCGTTGAGCCCCCGGATGTTCTACTCATCGAAGCGGTGACCCGGGCAGGCGGTGAGGGCAAGAAACCTGACCCTTCCAAGCCCCCAGTGGCCCTGTACCCTCAGCCGATCTCTGGGCAGCACCTGGTGGGCCCAGATGGAACAGTCAATTTGGGGGTGTATGGTCGACTGCCGGTCGAAGGTTTGACCGTCGAACAAATTCAGGAAGCCGTGCGTGAATTTGTCCGTACCAAAGTTACACCACCGATCGAGCAAGATCGAGCTGCCGAAGTGCTACTCGTGAATGTGGAGGTGTTAGCATACAATAGTAAGAAGTATCATGTGATCACCGATGGCGCCGGCTTTGGTGAACAGGCCTATAATTTTCCGATCACAGGGAATGAGTTTGTCTTGGATGCGATTACCAACATTCAGGGGATTCCCTCGGTCGGTTCCAAGCGAAATATCTGGGTGGCCCGGCGTTCACCCCACGGCGGTCATGACCAGATCCTCCCCGTCGACTGGGTGGGGATCTCCCAACATGGGATCACCAAGACCAACTATCAGTTACTGCCTGGCGATCGGGTCTATGTGAAGGCAGAGCGTGTCTTCCGCGTCAACAACTGGCTGGACAAGGTACTTGCCCCCATCGATCGGGTGTTTGGCTCGGTGCTCTTGGGTAGCACCACGGTGAATTCCATCCAGGGGCGAGGCCTTGGTGGTGGCCTGGGTGGCTTCTAAGTCGACACGTGCAGACATGCACACCTAGCTCCCTGGTGCGCGACTGGCTCGCCAGGGCCATCTTCTTCTCGGGGAGTAGCCATGCGACTGACAACTTGGATGATCCCGATGCTGAGCTTGGGACTGTTCATCGTGGAGACCGCCCAAAGTTATGGCCAGTTCGGCGGCTATCCGGTCAACCCGCAGTACAACCGACCGAATCGCATCTTTCAACCGACGCAGCCGTTGCCCCCGTTTCTGAACTTGTTTCGCGGTGGCATCCCAGCGGTCAACTACTTTTATGACGTCCGGCCTGCTCTGCAAGAGCAGCGACCGCTGGGTTTTGGCATGCCGATGCTGCCCGTGCAGACGCCGCGGCAATCCTTTTTTCCCCAGGTGCAGACGCTGCAAGAGCTGAGCCGCCCCGCTACCGCGACGCCGTCCAGCATACTCGGGACGCCCAGTGGGCTGTCGCCGACCGGACAGGGGGGGACGTTCAATAATACCCTGGGATACTATGGCAATTCGCCAAGCGTGACTCGGCCGCCCGCGGCCTCTGCCCCGGCCGAAGCCGGTACATTGCGGCTGCCACGTTGATATCGGGACGACCCGAACGTCGGGGATGCCGTCACACATTAGGGATGGAACGGAAGCCAATTTCGAGCAGAGGGACCGACTCGTGTGTACCAACCGCGACAGGATGGAACTGTCCCGAGGGCCGTGGCAGGCTTGGTCGACGGGGGGGCTGCTGGCCATCACCCTGCTCATGCCCGCGCTGGTCCAGGCTCAGTCCCGCAATCGGCCGGTGTTGCTGCCACCTCGGCCGGTCATCGCCCGGGCCGGTTCCGATGAGCTGCCCTTGACCCATCCACTTGATGGGATGAATGCACCCGAACTCGCAGCCGCCCCAATTCGCCTACCTGAGCAGGTGCAGCGGGTTCCTCCGTTACCGCCGACTGGCCAGCCCGTGAACATCTATCCGAAGCTGACCCCCGGCTCGCAACTACCTTCGCCCTATGATGTCCCAAGGTCTCGCCCTACGCTGACCCAACTGGCCAGCCAGTCCGCCAAGCCGTGCCCCCAATGTGGCCGCATTCACGCCCAACCCCACTCGGAGATGGTCGCAACCGGCCAACCCGTTCAGCATGCTCCGCTCCCACCAACCGGTAGCCCTGTCTCGAGCCATGCCATGGCGGCTGCTCCAGCGCCCAAGCCGGCCTACCGATGGTATGGCTATGGTGCGGCTTCGCCTCAGACCAAGCAACCTGACTCAAAGCAAGTCACTCAGGAATGGTATTCGGCAACCGGGGCAACTGCTGGGGCAGTCCCTACGACTCCGCCACCTGCCTCGACTCGACCGTCCGTGCCGATGCCGATGCAGATGGCTCAGCAGCCGCATCGGTCCATGCCCAGCACGGAGCAGATCTCACGTCCTCCTCGGCCTGTGGCCCCCATGTTGGGGGCTCCGAGTTCCATCGAACCACCCCTGCAGCAAGTCCGGGCCGAACAGCCGATCTCAACCGATCCACCTAGATCGCGAATCGATGCTCCTAGAATGGAGGTACCACGCCTGTACCGAGACTCGGCACCGGTTCCCGAGGATCCGCCACCTCTCCCGGTGAAACGCCATGACTTAATACCGCCACCACCGATTCCATCCGTGCAGTGGCAGGCACCTACGGCATCGGGGATCGTGCCGACAACCCCTGCAAACCGGCAACCTAGCCAGAGCACGGTGTCGCGTCAGCGTACACGGTCGGCGAAGATGCCCGAGTATCGTCAACCGTCGCGTCGCCCCGGCGTACGTCTCGCTGCGCCCAAGATTATCGCCCGTGCTCAGTCGGGCGATGGGAGGAATACTACCTCAAGGAGAAGCCCGTCAGTGACCGATCCTTGGGAGCCCTTGCGTCGACGCATCCAGGAACAATGTGGTCGGTATGCCCGGAACATCTCGGTAGCTCCCGTAGGTGCTGGAACGCTGAAAGTCAGTTTTCAAGTGGCTCGCAGTTCGATTGCTGAACCCTTGGTAAATCGGATTGCTCAGATGCCGGAGCTTGGTCCTTACACCGTCGACTTCGAGGTTCAGATTGATTAAAACCGCCACTCGAGACCGAGGGTGATTCCTTGGATCCAGAAGCCGGTACTCGGTCCGAAAGCATCGGGGACGGAAAAGCCTGGATCTAGGGAATCGGCAATCACGGCGGGATTGAGCGTCGCCTGAATCACTTCTCCCGGTCGGGCGACATTGTTGAGATACAAGAAGTGATAACCTAGATAGGCCCGCCAGTGTTCATTCAGTTCATAGCCCAATCGTACGCCGATCTCCGGCAGCACGGTAAACTCATTACTGCGATAGTTCCCACGCAGTGGCGCTGCGACCAAACCACCATTCCCGCCTTGACTGACAAAGCCGTTGGGCAAGATCACTTGAGTCCCTGCTTCGATCTGCGTTTCCTGGAAGTTTACGCCAAAGGCGACTTTCCCGGTCAGATGAAGGAACAGGTGGTGCCAGCGATACTCCCCAGCCAGGCCAATCTGCCCACCATGGAAACGGTTTTCGGTGTCGAACGCATCCAGGAAGCGACTTTGGGTCCCTCCCGGAAAGCCGGCGACGGCGATTTGGTTGATGGTGGTCGAGTCGATTGAAACATCCTCACCAAGGCGGAAAAAGCGATAGCCGGCGATGGCATCGATTCGTGTGGCTTTCGAGCACCAAAGTTTGGAGCGAAGATTGGCCTCGGCGGCTATCAACGCCATGTTGGCGCGGATTCCTGCGGTCCCGATCCGCGTGCCCGGGAAAGCAATCGGCGACTGGACGATGCTGGCCAGGTTAGGATCGAAGAGTTGGCGATTTAAGATCGGAATGCCCAATGAAGTCAGCGAGGTGATCTCTTGGTCAGACTCGAGGGTGAACAGTCCTCCTTCGGCAGCCAGGGTTTCGCAGTGATTGAGCCAGAAGCCACCACGTAGATTCAGACCCGAACGGAAGTTGCGTTCGGTCAGCGTGTCATCCGGAAAGGTGGCGAACTGCAACCCCAGCGGCATCGGTGTCAGTGCTTGGATCAATGGCGGGATCGAATCCTCGCGGGTCGTTCCATAGAAGTATGCTCCCTGCAGCCAGAAGCGGCCATGTTTCTCACAACGGCACGGTTCTTTGGCATGGGGGCGATCGGGGATGGAATCGGGCAGATAGAGCAGCTTGGGATCATAAGGGGATGAGCCTGGTTGAGTGCCCAGCCAGGGCTTGTTGGGATCCTCACTGGGCGGGGGCACATACGGCAGGCTTCCTGGTAGTGGAGTCGGTGGCCGGATCAGTGCGGGGATGCGGCTGAGGGGGATCTGGGTCAGCTCCGGGTGTGGCGTACACGGGATGGACTCGGGCAGCCGGGCTGGCACCGATGTGGGGACCACCCGTTGCGGTCCGACTGCACCTAAGAAGGTACACGGCAGAACCAGCGGCTCGAGTGGCTCGGCCTGAGCCGGGACAGCAGCAGCAGTCAACAGGCAGACCAGGCCAGGGACAAATGAACGCATGGGGCGGACCTCCTGTCGCCTGGAACCGGGGCGAATCGCTTCTTGCCTGGGTAATATCGGCACGCTACGCGAATCGCATGAGGCAGGCAAACTCCCGATGACAGGTGGAGGCGTCAGGATCAGGAATAACCGGACTCAACACTCAAGCGAATGTGTTGCAGGGCACGACCAGAGAACTCCTGGTCTTAAACCTGCTCAGGAAGGATGTGCACCCGTCGCCCGTGAATGCGTAGCCGTTTTGCTGCGAACAGCCCAATTGCCTCGGGATAGGCAACACACTCCTCGGCAAAGACCCGGGCGGCCAGTGTCTCCGGAGTGTCTTGTTCGTCCACGCGAACGGCCCGTTGCAGGATGATCGGGCCATGATCATATTGGTTATCGGCAAAGTGCATCGTGCAGCCGGTGACCTTCACCCCGTAGTCCAGCACTGCCTGGTGGACGTGGTGACCGAACATGCCCTGGCCGCCAAAGGCGGGCAGCAGTGACGGGTGGATATTCATGACCCGATGAAGAAAATCATCGGGAATCGGTAGAAATTGCATAAACCCGGCCAGACAAACCAGATCAATACCCGCTGCGCGACAAGGATCAAAGATGGCTCGGCTCGCCCCCGTGGCATCGGCGAACGCCTGACGTGTTACTATCCAGGTCGGGATGCCGGCTTGCCGGGCTCGTTCCAGCCCGTAAGCACCCCGTCGGTTGCTGATCACCAACTTCACCTCGGCCGCGAGTTGCCCAGCGGCAATGTGGTCGAGCAGGTTCTGCAGGCTTGTGCCTTTTCCGGAGAGCAGTACGGCGAGGCGGATGGCTGACATGGTCACTTGGCTTACATGTAGATCAAAGACCTGAGGTCTGAACTATTTCTCGAACCACGATCCCCGAATCGAGTCCCTCGAGATACATTACAGGAGAAGAAATGTTATCACGAGGGGAGTGTCATGCCGTTTGCGAAAGTCGAGACCCAGGTCGATTTCCCCGCCCAGGAACGAGCGGTACTTGCCTTTTGGGATGAGATCCAGGCGTTTGACCGTTTGCGCCAGAAAAACGCTGGGAAGCCGAAATGGTCGTTTCTCGACGGACCGATCACGGCCAACAACCCCATGGGCGTACACCATGCCTGGGGTCGCACTTACAAAGACGCCTTCCAGCGTTATTTCGCCATGACTGGCCACGAGCTGCGTTACCAGAACGGCTTTGACTGTCAGGGGCTGTGGGTCGAGGTCGAGGTCGAAAAGGAACTGCAACTCCGCTCCAAAAAAGACATCGAGGACCTGGTCCCCGGCGACCGCTTCGCTAGCATCGACCGCTTTGTCCAGCTGTGCAAAGATCGCGTCAACAAGTTTGCCCGGATCCAGACCGAGCAGTCGATCCGTCTGGGTTACTGGATGGACTGGGATCGCACGGACGAGGACTGGGCTCTGCCACCGGGCGAGCGCAAGTCCTACTTCACCATGTCCGAGGAGAACAACTACACCATCTGGGGCTTCCTCAAGAAGTGCAGCGACCGCGGCCTCGTCTGCCGCGGCTACGATGCCATGCCCTGGTGTCCCCGTTGCGGCGTCGGCATCAGCCAGATGGAGATGCACGAGGGCTACCGCCTGATCGAACACCGCTCGGTGTTTGTCAAGTTTCCCCTTCGTGACCGCCCCGGTGAGAACCTACTGGCCTGGACGACCACCCCCTGGACTCTGTCGAGTAACGTGGCCGCGGCTGTCAACCCGGAGCTGACTTACCTGCGTGTTCAGAGTAAGGATGAGATCTACTACGTCGCCAAGGGCGCCTTCAAGACCAACCGTATGGAGTCCGGTGGCGACGAGGAGGAGGGGACCGCCAAGAAGGGCAAGCGCGACTGGATCGACGGTGTGCCCCACCTGAAGACCATCGAGCAGATGTTCAAGGAGAAGTCGAAAGAGGGCTATGAGATCCTCGGTGAGCTCAAGGGCAGCGACATGGTCGGCTGGGCCTACGCTGGCCCATTCGATGAGTTCGCCGCGCAACAGCAGATGTACGGCTACCCCGACGAACTGGCCGAAGTGGTGCGGCGACAACAGTGGGCCTCCGAGGTGTCTGGGGCCACAGTGCACCGGGTGATCGGCTGGAAGGACGTCGGCGAGACCGAGGGGACCGGCATCGTGCACATCGCTCCAGGTTGCGGCGGTGAGGACTTCCATCTCGGCCAAACCGAGGGGCTGCCGATCCTCGCCCCGCTGGACGAGTCGGGGCAGTTCCTCGACGGCTTCGGCGAGCTCGCCGGCAAGTCGGCCATCGACGCCGCCACCACCGAGTGGGTATTCTTTAGCCTGCAGCAGAAGAACCGGTTGTTTCACACCGAGCGCTATGTGCACAAGTACCCCCACTGCTGGCGGTGCAAGACCGAGCTGTTGTTTCGCCTGGTCGATGAGTGGTACATCACCATGACCTGGCGCGACGACATCAAGGGGGTGACCGAGCAGGTTCGCTTCCTGCCCGAGGCCATCAACGGCAAGGCCCGCGAGCTCGACTGGTTGAGTAACATGGGCGACTGGATGATCTCCAAGAAGCGGTTCTGGGGGTTGGCGTTGCCGATCTGGGTGGATGAGCAGAACCCCAACGACTTCGAGGTGATCGGCTCGCGCGAGGAGCTACGCGAACGCGCTGTCGAGGGCTGGGACGCGTTCGAAGGACACACCCCCCACCGCCCCTGGGTGGACAAGGTCAAGATCCGCAACCCGCGCACCGGCAACCTGATGCACCGCATCGGCGACGTCGGCAACCCCTGGCTGGACGCCGGGATCGTGCCGTACTCGACCATGTTCTACAACCGCGATCGCAACCGGTGGCAGGAGTGGTTCCCGGCCGACTTCATCACCGAGAGTTTTCCCGGGCAGTTCCGCAACTGGTTCTATGCCATCCTGGCCATGAGCACCATGATGGAGCAGCAACCTCCGTGTAAGGTGCTCCTCGGTCATGCCCTGGTCCGCGACCAGAACGGCGACACCATGTCCAAGTCGAAGGGCAACGCCATCCCCTTCGAGGGAGCTGCCGACCAGGGGTATGAGCTGTTCGTCTACCGCAAGCCCAACCAGCCGGTTCAGAAGCAAGCCGACAAGGAGCTGCCGGCAGGTTTTAAGGAAGCCTGGGAAGAAGAGGTGGTCATCGACGGCCAGAAACGCCAGGTCGTCAAGGGCTCGTATAACCCGATCGGCGCCGATGTGATCCGCTGGATGTACAGCCGGCAAAATCCTGCGGCCAACATCAACCTGGGCCCTGGACCCGCAGATGAGATTCGGGCCAAGTTCCACCTGAAGCTATGGAATACCTACGCCTTCTTTTGCAACTACGCCCGGGCCGATGCCTTTGACCCCGCGGCTCCCGAGGTGCCCCTGAATCGGCGGCCCGACATCGACCGCTGGATCTTGTCCGACCTGCAGCTGCTGGTGCAGAAGGCGCACGAGGCGTTCCAAGAGTTCAACCTGATGGCCTTCTGCCTGGAGGCGGAGCGGTTTGTCGATGACAAGCTGAGCAACTGGTACGTTCGACGCAACCGCCGCCGTTTCTGGAAGAGCGAACAAGGCGAGGACAAGCTGGCGGCGTACCAGACCCTGTACGCCGTGCTGACGACGCTGACCAAGCTAATCGCCCCGGTGGTGCCGTTCCTGGCCGAGATGATGCATCAAAACCTGCGTGCGGAGTCCGACCCGCAGAGTGTCCACCTGTGTGACTATCCCGAACGAGGGGAGTTCCAGGTGGATGAGGAGTTGTCGGCCGACGTCAACGCCCTGTTGCGGCTGGTGTCGCTGGGTTCTTCGGCCCGCAACGCCGCGAAGATCAAGGTGCGCCAACCCCTGGCCGAACTGCGGGTGCAACCGGGTAGTGAGGCGGATGGCCGGACGGTGCAGCGCTTCGCCGACCAGCTGCGTGAGGAGTTGAACATCAAGCAGGTAACGCTGCACGAGCTGGCTTCGGGCTCGCTACTCAAGGCCGAGGCGAAGCTGAACATGAAGGTGGCCGGTCCGAAGTTCGGTCAACACCTCAAGGCAGTGCAAGCCGCGGTCGCTAAGATGGATTCGGCGACGGTCCGGGCCGAACTGCAAAAGTCGGGCGGCATCGACGTGCCTGCCGGTGATGGCAAGGTGACGGTGACTGCTGAGGATATCGCCATCAGCTACCAGGCACCCGAGGGCTGGGTGGGTATCGAGGACCGCGGCACCCAAGTGATGCTCGACACCATCGTCACCGAGGAGCTGGCCCGCGAAGGCATGGCTCGGGATGTGGTCCGCTTCGTCCAGGACCTGCGCAAGAAGGCCGACCTGGATATGCAAGACCGCATCGAGCTCTACTTGGCCACCGAGGCTGACCGCCTCAAGCAGGCCATCGAGGCGCACCGCGAGCACATCGCGGCGGAAACACTGACCGTGGCCTGGGCCACTGGTGAACTCGACGGCGATGCGGAAAAGACGCTGGTCAAGGTCGACGGGCAGGGGCTCACGATTGGACTAAGGAAAGCTGTTAAGTAGACAATGGGACAGCGAAGAGGTGTTGACATGACCCCGTTGCTATCCAGAATTACTATTGATCCGGCGGTTTGCCATGGGAAGCCTTGTATTCGCGGTCTATGGTATCCCGTTGAAACGCTGTTGGAGCTGCTTAGTTCAGGGATGACCATTGACGAAATCCTTACCGATTATCCTGATCTTGAGCGGGAGGACCTGCTCGCCGCACTTGCGTTTGCGGCGCGGCTAAGTCGGACGAAGCAGCTGCAGCCGGTGAATCCATGCAGTTCTTGATAGATGCTCAGTTGCCAAGGCGAATGGTTGACTGGCTGAGGAGTGCTGGCTGTGATGCCATTCATACTCTAGATCTTCCAGACGGGAACCGTACGATTGACACCGAGGTCATTACCCGGGCAGATGCAGAGCATCGTGTCGTCGAAACCAAGGACGCAGACTTTGTCAATTCACACCTCTTGCAAGGTCGACCGGCGAGACTGCTCCTGATTTCAACTGGAAACATAAACAACCAAGATTTAGAGTCACTAACGACTCCTTTGATCTCGGACCTAGTCCGGGAATTCCAGACTTACGTCTTTCTTGAACTTGGCTATTCAGGCATACTGGTTCGTAGTTGATTTTGGTTAAGACATCTTCTCTCAACTGGCTTATGGACTTGCTTTAGAGTTTCTCGTAATGGTCCGAGTATGTCTCGACTGAACCTACCCACCGGTGCGACAGCCGGATTCCGGCTGGAACTCTGGGACGCCTGGGGCAACCGATTCACCATGAACATCTATGGAGCCGGCCGCCGAGGCTGGTTTCTCGCACGCCGGCAGTGGTCCGGTAACGACCAGTCCATAGGCCCGGAGGACCTGGCCCGTGGGCAATGGCGAGAGTTCTTAGGCTACATCAAGCAGGCCGGTTTCTGGGAACTCCCCGAACGGTTTTCCCAACACCCGAATCTTGTAACCGACGATGGCGAGTGGATAATCCTCGCTGTGCACGAAGACGACCACTACCACGAAGTCCACCGGGACGGTTACGGCAGTCCGATGTTGTTCCAGGACCAACGCTTCCTAACCCACCTGTCCGGATTGTTCTCGGAGCCAATGCCGTATTGACCTCTACAGGGGTTCGGACTCCAGGTCAATACCCCTGATCCGTCAGCATCATCTGGACCACCGCCCGAGTTGGCCCCGGGAGTTCAAGATCAGGATCGGTTCCCGCCGGATACCCAGCAAAATGGGACTGACTGGGGAGAGCGTCGTAATCAAGATCCATCTCGCGCAGCGAGTCGGCTTAGTTATTCCTGCACCAGGTTGCCGAGGCAATAATCCGATCGCCGACTTAGAACACTCATCTCCTGAACCCTTGGGCCGGCAGAACAAGGCCGTCCAGCACTACCTTCCCCCTTCCGAGGATCCGTCCATGAATGCGCTGCATCGACTACCGCTCGTCCCGGTCAGCATCCTGTTGATCGCAACGTACGCAAACGCCTTCTCCGCGGAAGCCTCCTGGAAGGCGATCGAAAATGATGACGCCACCTGGACACTGCAGGGCCCCTACGAGATCCCCAAAGAATACGAGCACTCCAACCCGTCGGGTACGGTCACTGCGTTGTTCGGCGGAAGCCGCATGACGGTCAAGTTTTCCGGGACGCGGGTGGCGGTGTACGCCCAGGGTGGGCCGTATCAGTGTGGCGACGCGACCATCGAGCTGGATGGCAAGGTAGTGGCCCGTGAGGTCGCCTGGCCGTTCTTGCCTGTCGATCGGCAGGCGGTGTGGCTGTCGAAAACCCTTCCCGAGGGCGAGCATACCCTGAGTATCATCGCCGATTCCGAGGTGGCGGTCGACTTCATTCGAGTCTGGTCGGACAAGCAATTGGTACCCAAGGACCAGCTTCCCGTTCTGCCCGTCTACAAGAAGCCAAGCTTGCCTCCAGCGCAGCCAACTCTGGGTAAGTCCTCAGACCCCTTGGAGGTGCAATCAGGAGACTTCGAGCACCATCTCAATGTCCCCATTGAAGACCTGCCCCCCGACCGACAGTATGTGGTGCATATCCCACCCAAGCCGGTCGCCAATATGCCTTTGGTTCTGGCGATTCATGGCGTCGACGGCACCGCCGAAGGGATGCACGAGTACTCGGGTTTCAATGCCAAAGCGGATAAGGCAGGCTTCATCGTCGCTTACCCAGAGTCGCCGAACGCCTGGCTCAGCGGCCGCGACCATCCATATCTGCTCAAGGTGGTCGAGGACGTCAAAAAACGCTACCGTATCAACCCAAACCGGGTCTATGCCACCGGTCATTCCGCTGGCGGCTTTATGAGCCACTCGCTGGGCATGCTCTACCCCGATGTGTTTGCCGCGGTCGCCTCGGTGGCGGGGGGTGTACCGCCCGCGTACTTCCCGTATCCCGAGCGGAATCGTCATGCCATCTCGGTGATGGAGATCCACAATCAGGCCGACAGTGTGGTGGACTTCGGCGGCGTTACCGAGGCGATGCGGTTCTGGTCGCGGTTTAACGGTTGCGACCAGAAGCCAAGCGTGCGTCAATATAACCAGGTTCTCACCGAAGAGAAGCGTCAGCGGGGTGACATCGAGATCATCTTGGCGCGGTTCAACGACAACTCGGATGATTTCGGCCATCACTGGCCGCGCGAGAAGTACTACGGCTTCGAGGCCTACGACGCGATCTGGGAGTTTTTCGCGCGGCACCAACTGGGCACGAGACGTTCGCAGAAGTGATCTCGTTCGAAATCGTCCGAGCAGCGGAGAACCTTGCTTGGAGCTATAAAAGTCGAATATCTTTCGTGGGTGCATGGTCGGTTGCCGGATACCAGCGCCTCGAAGCTTGTAGGGTGAACTCCGGCATGCGATGGGAAGGGTAGGGTTCGGATGCAGACGGTTTATACGTATGCCCGGCTGCTCCTGGGAAGCGGGTTCGTGTTCTGGGCGCTGTGGTTGTTGCTGCGTTCGGAAGCTTATCCGTTACTCGGGATTGTTGTCGGGGCAGTGGGCATGTCGGTGACCCTGTTCGAGACGGCGTTCGTCGTCGCGCGGTTCGTGCGGGCTTCGAGCGAAGACCTGAAGTGAACACCCCTGGCTTGTGCAGGGGTTGACCTCCGCTGCATATTTCTTGAGTGCACTCCTGGGTAGGATCAAGCCGATGCTTGCCGACATCCGACCCACCCAGCGGCTGCAACTGAGCTGGCCCGATTAATGGCTTTCTGAAAATATGTAATCTCATCAGGCAAGCCCGACCTGCTCAAACAGGCGCGCTGTGCATTCCCAACCCCGCGTAGGAGGCGATCATGGACTTGGGAACATTTTCCATCAGCTTAGCCGTCAAAGACCTTGAGGCGTCAACAACGTTTTATGAACAACTGGGCTTCCGCGTGTTCGCCGGCGACCAGGCACAGAACTGGTTGATCATGAAGAACGGCGACCACACGATCGGGTTGTTTCAGGGCATGTTTGAGCAGAACATCTTGACCTTCAACCCTGGCTGGGACTCCAACGCCCAGAAGCTGCCGCAGTTCACCGATATCCGGGAACTGCAGCGCCAACTCAAGGCCCGGGGAGTTCCTCTGATCTCGGAGGCCGACGAGGGCACCGAGGGGCCGGCGAACTTTGTGCTGGCAGATCCGGACGGGAATATCATTCTGGTGGACCAGCACGTGTAGGGGAGTTCACCCTCGAACATCTGTTCGAGGAAGAGGCCGAGGCGATTGCGGTGCGGGGAAAGAGGCCGAGGCGTTTGCGGTGCGGGGAACCCCCGGACTGACGTCCGGGGCTCGCCTTTCGGAGGCTCTTGCGACGACAGAAGTGATGGACTGCAAGAGAGTTGCAGAGAATCGCTCGCGTAGGCAGAGCTCCGGACTGACGTCCTTCGCCAGAGCAGAGACT
>CAYPIE010000110.1:0-17920 GCA_964410665.1 uncultured Alcaligenaceae bacterium | reverse complement strand
GACCCCCCCGTCCCTATCCTTGCCGCCCCCCAGGGTGGAAGCCACCGTAGTTTCGCTGCGACCCAGATTGCAGGACCATGATTGGTTTTGCGAACCCGAAGGGATCGTCTACACCACCCTGAAGCGATTCCTCGATGTGATGGTCGCCGTCGTGGCCCTCATCTTGTTGATCCCCCTGTTCTTCCTGGTCAGCCTAGCCATCAAATGCACCGACGGCGGACCCGTTTTGTTTGTCCAGACCCGAGTCGGTAAGCAGGGTCGCTTTTTTCGTTTTGTGAAGTTCCGTTCCATGGTTGTGGATGCCGAAGCCCGCAAAGCCCAGCTGCTGGCCTTGAATCACCATACAGACCCACGAACCTTTAAATTAAAGCATGACCCTCGAGTCACCTGGATTGGCCGGATTATACGACGAACAAGCATTGATGAGATGCCTCAGCTCTGGAATGTGCTTCGCGGGCAGATGACCCTGGTCGGACCCCGTCCGGCAGTTCCCGACGAAGTGGCAGGCTACTCACCTTATGAACGTGCGCGCTTACAAGTCGCACCGGGGCTGACTTGTCTGTGGCAGGTGAGCGGTCGGGCCGATCTGGACTTTTCGCAACAGGTCGCGCTAGACCTTGAGTACATTCGTACGCGGAGTTTGTGGCTGGACTTCCAGCTAATGCTCCGGACGATTCCTGCAGTGCTTTCAGGAAAGGGAGCCTACTGAGCACACCGAAGACCTGCAGAGCCGAGCATCCACTCGGTTCTGCAGAACGATCAGATCAATGGCATTCGATGGATTGTGCTGAGGGAGATGAGCTACCCGGCTAGGATTCGAACCTAGACAAACAGTGCCAAAAACTGTTGTGCTACCATTACACTACCGGGTAATTATTAGACAGTCGGTGAGACGGATCGTGCGTGCTGACCCGAAACGCCAATTGCTCCATTTGGATCGAAAAGTCTACGGTGACGACACTAACCGATTCCGGCAGGCGTAGGACAACCGGTGCAAAGTTTAGAATGCCCCGGATGCCTACCTGCGTCAAGACATCTGCCACTATTTGAGCGGACTCGGCAGGAACCGTCAAGAGCGCCAACTCAGGTTCCAACGGAGGTGCCGTCTCCGCCAGGCGGTCGAGGTTGTAGATTTCCAAGCCATCCACGCGTTGGCCGATTTTCGCCGGGTCATTATCATACAACCCTACAAAATGAAAACCACGTTGACGAAATCCGGAATAACGCAACAACGCTCGGGCTAGATTGCCCACCCCAACCAAGATCACCCGCCAGCCGCGGTCCAAGCCCAACAGCCCGCGTATGGCGCGAATCACTTCCTCGGTGCCGTAGCCAATCCCACGTTGCCCAAGATTACCGAGGTGTGCCAGATCGCGACGCACCTGGGCATCGGTTAGGCCCAACGCTTGACCTAATTCACTGCTGGAGATGCGCGTCGCCCCTTCCGCGTGTCGACCCTCGAGGTAGCGTAAATACAAGGATAGACGCCCCGCACTGGCACGCGAAATACGTTCCTCATCGCGATGACTCGCCGACCGAGTCGATCGAGACGAAAGATTCGCGGGTAATTCATTCGCTCCCATGCGCAATTTCCGTCTTCCTGATCGCCGATGCGATCGCGTCAACGCCAGCGCTTCATCGGAATACGAATCCGCTCACCGACCGGCGTCGCGAATTCCACTTCCAGAGCACCATTCTCCGGAGCGGAGAATTCCTCGCTATGCACTGTAACGCGCAGCGTGGTCACCGGGTAGGTGCCTTTTGCGTATCGAACACTGACTTGTGGTAGCCCCTCAACCTGGACTCGACGAATCGACACCGGCTCACCCTCACGATCGCGCAATCGTACTAAGCATGAAGCAGATCGACCGCCGCGGGAATCCAATTCAATCTCGGCAGGAAGGGCCTCGATGCGTTGGCTTGCGCCAGACCGCACCGTTACTGGAATCTCAAGCCAAGGTTGCTCCGGATCGTCCAGCTGCACCAGAATGGTGTCGTTCGCTTCCGTCTCGGGAATCTTCTCCCCAGGTTGAACCCACAGTTGCGCGGGCTCATCCCTACTTCCGGAGCGTTGCCGAACTTGCAGGTGCGGCGAAGATGTTTTGATCTGGAGAATCCGCAGCGGTGTCCGCTGGTGGTGGCGGATCTGAATGGGATATTCGCGAATCGGGCGAGCTGGGATGACCAATGCGGCGGGCTGCACTTCTAGCCTACGGTGTACTTCGCCAACTAGCTCCAATGTCAGTACGTCTGAGCGCAGTTCATTCGCTGTCTGCTGGTGTTGGTAACTCACCTCCAGTCGCCAACGCTTGGGACCTGGTGCCGTCGCAGTGGTTCGCACATGGACCGGCAAACAGATGCTCCTCCCGGGCTGCAAGGTGGTCACTCGGGGCAACGCTTGTAGGCACCCACAGCTCGAGCGAATGGTGGTGATACGAATCTGCCCGGTTGGGGCCGTGTTCCGTAGTGTGAACTGTTTCTTGAGCGGAACTCCAGCGCGAATCACGCCGCAATCGATCTGGCGTGGCTCCGCCTCGAGCACGGTAACGACGGGATCGCCCCAGAGAAAGAAGGGGATGAGCAGTAATACGTTCATGACAGCAGGCATACCGTCTGGCAAACGCCAGGGCAACCCCATCATCCGCCGATATTCCAACGCCGGATACTGATCAACCGTTCAATGCAACTGATATGCTCGGGAAGGGTGTCAGAATTAAGCCAGATAGGTTTATGAGTTTTCCGACACCTCGATAACGATACACGAAACGTTGTCTCGGGAGCCGGAATCCAAAGCCAACTGACCAAGACCATCGGCACACTGCTGAACATCCATATTCTGGAGCATATATTCGAGAATTTTCTCGTCGGTGACCACGCCACACAAGCCATCCGAACAAAGTAGAAATCGGTCTCCGGGTTGAACCGGTACCGCGTGAACCTCGGGTCCTTCGCCAACTTCTCGTGTCCCCAAGTACTTCCAAAGTACGTGCTGAAATCGATGGCCCTTGGCCTCATCTGGAGAAATGGTACGTGCCTCAACCAATGCCTGAGCCAGCGAGTGGTCAATGGTTAGTTGAACAATCTTGTTATCTCGAATCAGGTAGGCGCGGCTATCGCCAACCCCGGCGATAAACATCTCGTTGGCCCGCCGCCAGACGGCCAAGACCACGGTAGTACCCATATTCCGCTTGTCGTTATCCCGGGCAGCCAGGTCGATTATTTCCTCATTCGCCTGAACAATCGCTCGTCGGATGACGGTCTTGACCGCATCCGCCACACTAGCCCCGGGAAGATGTTTACGGAGTTCGCGCGGCAGAATGTCGACCGCACGCCCACTGGCGACTTCCCCAGCTGCCTGGCCACCCATACCATCGGCAACAATCGAAACCACAAAATCGGGGAACTGCTTGATCTCGATCGAGTCCTCGTTGTTCTCCCGATAATTTCCCAAAAGGGAGCACTTACCGATGTTCAGTGCTAGCGACATGAGGGCTCTCTCATTCATTCCGTGGTCGGTTCTGCCCGATGGAGCAAGCATGCCGGCCGGGGTACAGCCCGACGTTTGTTCATTCAACTCCCCTACTATACCATTGACCCGCCATAAATCCAACTGGGAACGCCTGCTTGACACATCCAGCTTTACCTCTCAGTTCACCTCGATCGGTCGGGCCGACGCAAGCATACCCACCACACCCAGGCCAAGAAAACTAGCTGAAATGGCAAGCGTACCCAGAGCAACCACTGCGGCAAATCTACCCCCGCCCAACCATGGCGGAGTACATGCACATGGGCGGGCAACACCGCCACAAGGAGCAACACCAGTCCGATGCCAGCCAGACGGCGTAGCCTGGGCACCAACACTCCCAGCCCGCCCAGGATTTCCGCTCCGCCACAGATCCCGTTCAGTCGTCGGGGGTCGGGCAAGTAGCTCGGGATGGCTGCCACATACACCTCGGGCAGGAAAAAATGGCTCAGCCCTGCCACAACGAAAAATACCGCCAGAGCGACCCGTGCACGTCCATCCTTCGACACCATGGCTCTCCTGAGTTTGATCCCCAACGCTTCGCGGATGTGCTGACTCGACCGTAAATCGATTGGCCCCAGACCCAAGTCTCGCTAGGATGATCTATTCTCTGTTCTCTGGGTGGAGGTTTACATGCGCGCGTGTTTCGCCGGGTTGACCATCCTGCTCCATGCCCCACTAGTGGCACAGTCGCCACCCCTGGAAACGCCTCCCAGTCGCAGTCGCCTGGCCCATGCCTCCGCTGTGCAAGGAATGCAGAACGCAAGCCTCTCGCCGAACAACACCCGACCCCAATCTCGCCGCATCCTCACTCAAAATACCCAACACAAACTCGACGAAGCAGTGGGTCAAGCTCAGCATCACCATGGCTGCGAATCGAGAAACAAACTTATCCAATCCTTTTTAAACAACCGATCCGTCGACGCATGCGTTCAGTTGTGCCGCGAAATCCTCCAACTTGAACCACACGATCCTCAGGCCAGTTATACCCTCGCGAACCTTCTTGCCGATGCCGGCCGACCGGAAGATGCCATCGCGCTGTTGCAACAAGGACTCGCCTCGGCGAGCTTGGACCGGCAACCAGGACGATCGCTCAAGCTGCGGCAATGCCTCTTTGCTCTTCAGAAGAAGACCGAAGCCTGGAACGAGGCAAGCGCGACCGCGCGTGGGATGATCGACTTGCTCCACCAGCAACCTCGCTTGCAGCAGCCGATCGCATGGTTGAGCCCACTGGAGCGAAACCGCCTGGAAGCCCACTATCTAGAGCAGCTGGGCGAAATATACCGTCGCCAACGCCGTTTCCCCGAAGCTCTCGCGGCTTATCAGGCTGCCGCCAGTCTTCAACGAAAGCGACCACCCGCCGATCCGTCACTCGTCAGCGACCAGCTACCATTCCAACTAGCCCAGCTCCAGCGAGAACAGGGTCAGTTTGCCGAGTCCTGGCAGACCCTCCGAGCCTATTTGGAGCGCCACCCGACCCAACTCGATGCCTATGAGCTGGGGATCGATTTACTCCGCTTGCAAAAGCGTGCCGAACAAATCCCAAGCTGGCTGCAAACCGCCGTCCGCGCCTACCCTGAGCACCGCGATCTGTCCCTGTTGTTGGCCCGCGAGCTTTGCCGCAACCCTTCGCCCAATCAACAGACTCGCGGCGAGCAGCTCTACCGCGCGCTGGCCGAACGAAAGATCGACACCGCGGTCTATCGTGGACTGTTCGCCTACTATGCTCGGGTCAATCAGATCCCGGAAATCCTGGCCCTCCTCGAGCAAACCTGGCGACAATACGATCCCAATGAGAATAATGAGAATGACTCGGATCCGCCACAAGTCTCCCCGGAGGCCCGTGAAGCCGCACGGCTGCGCGCTCGCACCATGCTGACGGTCCTTCGTGAAGATGCCACCTTGGTGCAAGCGATCCTGGCTACCACCCAACAACGCCGCTTGTGGTTTGAGCCACGCGATCGTTCGGTCGACTTCTGGCATTTACTGGCCCAGCTGGCTGTCGAGACAGAACAGCCCGACCAAGCGATCGACACCTTCTTGGATTGTGTCGAGGGAGGCTGGTCAAGACGCGACTTGGATATTTTGTATGCGTTGTTTCGCTTGCTAGAGCGTCAAGGAGAATGGGATCAACTCATTCGCCTCTGTGAAGCTCGGCTGGTCGGCCGACGTCGGCAATCCAACGCGTTATTTCAGTACTACCTGGCATCGGCGCGAGCCTCCAAGGGGGAATATCGCCGCGCCCTGGCACATATCGAACAGGCGCTGCAGCAAACCAGCGACCCACTTCGTTTATCCCTGCGGTGTCTGAAGATCAACATTCTTCGTCGCGCCGGCCAGCTCAAGGAAGCCTTAAACGAGGGCCAGCAGCTCCTCCGCGAGTACAACCTCCCCGAAGAGGTCTACCCGATCCGTCATCGGTTGGCCTACGTGTATAGCGACCTGGGTCGTCTGGCTGACGCCGAAGCGGAGTTCCAGCGACTCCTGCGTCTTGATCCCAACAACCCAGTCGCTCACAATGAGCTGGGCTATCGGTGGGCCGAGCACAATCGCCATCTAGACGCAGCGGAAAGCTTGATTCGCCGAGCCATCGAGCTCGATCAACGTGAACGAGCGACCACCCTCGACCCCGCCCGTGCCAACGCTGCTTACCTCGATAGCCTCGGCTGGGTACGTTTTCGCAAGGGCGATCTGCACGGGGCGCGGCAGAACCTGGAACGAGCGGCTGACTTGCCAGATGGCCGTCGCGATCCGACCGTCTGGGATCACCTGGGGGATGTCTACCTGCGTTTGCAGCAACCCGAACAAGCTCGACAAGCCTGGGATCGTGCTGCCCAACTGTACCCCCGTTTCCGACCCGAGGAACGCGAAGCGGTCCGTGTCCTAGACCGCAAACGCCAACAGCTGCGGTAGGCCGCCGAGCCTTGGAGCCGTTGAACTCCCCAAGTCCGCACGGCCCTTGTGGATCAAACGCGAATCAAAACCACCCCTTCGCCGTTGCGCAGCGTCACTTCGTTGATGACCGAACCGAGCGTCCCGTCCGGTTGGAGCATCCGATAATCGCCATCGAGGGCATGGACGGTCGCGGTCGTATCCGCAAGGCTACCACGTTGGCCCTGAAAGGTGGACAGTGGCTTGTACAGCACCAGGGCGTTCGTGTAACTTCGCTGATAAATGCGATAGAGCAAGTCTGGGTTGTCGGGATCCTGGCCCATGGCAAACTCACTCCACGACTCCGTGGGCAAGCCGACATCGTAAGCCACCGCATCAACCCAGTGACGCGTCCAACTCGAGGCGGGCTCATCCCCCCCGGAAAACATCAGGAAGGTGGTCTCCGGATTTCCTAACAAATAGTAATATGCAAGCGTGCTCATCAAAAACCGCGGATCGGTTGGATCGCTTCCCTGAGCAAGGCTGTCCAGGACCAGATACGGCGTTGGCGAGGCCGCGGCCTGACGGGTGGCCACCAGGTTGGCGATATCCAAGAACTGCGACCAGGTCGCACTTTGTGGTCTGAGCGCGAACTCTTCCAAGGTAGCCGGAACATACGGGACGATCTCTTGGGCCGTGAAGAAGCCCCCCGCGGTGTTGGCCATTAGCCATTTGGGCGCCACGGCCGCACCGACCACCTCGAGCAGCTCGCCCGCAGCCCGTGCATAATTGTCGGTGGATTCTAGTACGGCAATGCCATCGATCGGTAGTTTGCCATTGGAGTTGTCCACGAACAAGCCATCGGCCAGCGGGAACTGTTGCAGGTAACGGACATGATAGTCTGCCGCCCAGCGACGAAAGCCTGCGCCATCCGGCCTGGTAATGAAGCGCTGTTGCCCATAATAGGGGTAAAACAGACGACTTTCATAAACAAATCGTGCATCCTTGCCGGGCAGACGTTGTGCGTACTCCGCGTCATTCAGATAGCCATCCTCGTCCAAGTCGGCCGTGGCGTCGAAAGCAGGGATCAGCCCGTTGATGGCCCCATCCGCCTGTACATAGTCTCGTCCAAGGATCGGACCTAACACCGGAACCTCGGTCGCTGCCCCGGTCAATGTCCGCAATCGTAGATGATAGAGCGATGCCGACCCACCGATCGAGGACGGTACCCAATCGGCCGGCGGATCAAAGCGGAGCTGACCGCTTTGGGTCAACCCGTCGCTTGAATCCTGCAACAAGGTCAGCGTTTGCCAAGCGCTGGGATGGCCCTGGGCATCCACCGCCGTGACGTACTCGACGACCATCGTCCAACCCGTCCCAGGCGGTTGCTCGACACTCAGGTTGACCTCACGAAACTTCTCCGGGTAGCCGAGATACAGAGCCTGGTTGGCTGGGCCGAGCACAATGCCCTCATCCACAGTCCCCCGCGATTGCGACAGGACATTCTTCATGGCATCGGCCCAGTTCTCGGGATTGGCCTCGCCCGCCCGAGCATTCCAGAACCAAGTCACTGGGATCGAAGAGGGGCTACTCCCCTGGAAAGGCGTCGCCGTGGCCACGTGGTAAAACGCCTGTTCGCGATCATATCCATGGGCATCTGCGTACGCGAGCCAATCCGTCAACAGATCCAGATAGACGTTGGAAAGGTTGGTGTAGATCAGCTGCGGCGTATCTGGGTTCTGCGCGTCGATCGCTTCCAGATAACGGGTATTTGGGATCACCAGATCGACGCTCTCGCGCAACAGCTGCTGCTCAAATTCCTCGAGTGGGTTGCCCGCATAAGCGAGCTGAGCAATACGAATATGATCATAGTTGCGTGGAATGTCGGGCAGGCCCGGATTGCTAGTCGGGTTATCAATCACCACCGTATGCTGGGCCGAAGTGACCTGTCCGGCCAGATCATACGCCCGAGCTTCAAGGGTATACGTCCCATTGGCAAAGGCGGTGGTCGCAAAGTCCCAATGGTACGGAGCTTCCCGCAGAGTGGTCAGGAGGCTCGAACCAAGATACAGCTCCACTTGTTCAATCCCTTGATCATCGGCCGCGGCCACCTGAACTGCAACCGTACCCGAGACGCTTGATTGATCCCCGGGGGCTTCAATGCTCACCGAAGGCGGCGTGTTGAAGACGGAGGAATCGGGCTGATAAGCAAAATCATCAAAATAGATATTGCCCCAGTATTGTCGCGGCCGAGCCAGGCCGACCTGACCAGGTCCAGTCAAGGTGGTGTCGGTGGTCTGCAAAGCCAACGTCGGTTCACTCTGCCAAGTCCCCTGCGGGCTTAGCCATTGTTCGCTATCCAGCCGTTGCACCGCGAGTTCGAGTTGTTCACCTTCGGCGGCAAAGTAAAGCCGTACCCAGGTCCCGGAAAAATACTCGGCAGTCTTGAGTTCGGCCAGGGTAACCGTCTTCCCCTCGACCACACGGACAATCTCCAGGACGGCGCCACGTTGCATGGTCGCGGCATAGTAGCTCGGAGTCCTGGTATCAAGGTCGGAACCGCGTAGGAAAACCTGGGCTGGAATCAGGGAGTTCAATTGCACGGATACCGAGACTTCGACATCCGCCGGCTGTTCCTCGTCCACCCACGCCCGGGCTGCAGTAAACGAGGCCCCCACGGAAGCCAATGCCTGATTGCCACTTACCGAGTTCCCAGAACGTACTTCAAAACCCATGCCCGACAAGTTGGCCCACTCCGACCAGCCGCTGGGCACACCGCCAATCGGCGCGGTGTCAAAGTCCTCGCGTCCCCGTGGCGACACCGGCCCTTCTGCAGAGGGCACACAAATATGCACATGATCCAGATGCACCGGACCAGCGTAGCGTGCCGTTCGCTCAATCCCTGCACGTCCACCCGAAGGCAAAGCCGCATCTGCAACACGGATGGCCCTTGCTGGGTCCGTCTGCCAAGTGCCCACACCATTGAGGTATTCCCCGGTCGAACTCCGGATCACCTCAACCTGTAAATCGGGACCAGTCAGCGTCAAGGTGACATCCAGCCATTCACCACTCAGCCAACGGTCGGTGTTCAGACGGGCCAGTGTCGTCGCCTCACCATCCACGACGCGGAGCAGTTCGATATGGGTGCCACGGGTCAATTCGACGGCGTAATAGCTCGGAGCCGAGCTATCCAGATTCTGGCCACGTGCGAGCAATCGGACCGGCACCAGGGTACTCACCAGGACCGTAGCCCCCACTCCGACGTCGGCCTCGGTGGGTTCGCTCCACCACACGCGGGCGGTCTGATTGGACAAGCCATCGCTGGCCAGCCCGCCCGATTGGTCATAGCCTTGGTCGGCCGTGCTGGTAAAGCCCGGCAAGCCCCGATCGGTCCATTGCACCCAACCGGTGGGCAGACCAGGCGGATCGGTCCGATCAAAGTCTTCTTGAACAACCAGATCGCCACTAAGCAGCTCGCGTGATTCCAGCGCGTCTAGAGACATGCCAAGGCGGGCGATTTTCGAACAGGACATCAGCGCCTTGCTCCTCACACCGGGCACGCCCACCGTCTTGGGGGATCGCTTGCCGGGTGCATTCGATGCTGAAAAGGGCTGCGTCCAGGCAGTTCCCGTGGCCACCTTGCCAAGAAAAATCAGCGAAAGCCAGGAGAGCGCGACAACGCAAATCATCTCCTAACCATGTTTCCAGGGAGTCCAGCAGCGATCCACATCCCGCATCACGTTGCCGAGCCCCAGCTTGAAGCCCCTCATCGACCTTGACGGTTGGGCAAGCTTAATCCGCTCGGTGTGGTTTACGGCGGCGACCTCAAGTCCGGCAGCTATAATTGCTAAAGCCGCCGTCGCATGTATTGCTGGGTCAATCCCTGTAACACGCGGCACAGCCCTGAGACGATGAGGATGTGTTGTAATGAATACAACGATTCCATGCATCCTAGGGGTCTTTCGCTCTCTAACCACCGTAGGATGTACTCAGAGACCTGCCCAGCCGATGACCCACCCGCCGTCCGTTCCATATGCCACCAACGCCACTACGACCCGTATAACCGTACTAGCCCCTAAAGTCCGAGCCGCTTACCTAGGACCCGTCCACCAGGAAGCCAGCGCTCGGGGAGGACCCTATGCGATTGCTTGCGATTGGCGATATTCACGGCTGCTACACCGCCTTAAAAACCCTGCTTGCATACGTCAATATTCAGCCAAATGATCAAATAATCACCTTAGGCGATTATGTCGATCGCGGACCACAAACCTGTGAAGTACTCGACTATCTCATCGAACTCTATAGCAGTGGGCAGCTCCTACCTTTACGAGGGAATCATGAAATCATGATGATGGAAGCTCGGTATAGCGATTCCAATCGCAACTTCTGGCTGCGTTGTGGAGGTCTGGAAGCGTTGGAGTCGTATGCCAGTGCAACCGGTGCGTTGCATCTCTCGAACATCCCCGCCGCACACTGGGGCTTTTTGGAACTGGCCTGTCGCGATTGGCACGAAAACGACCGTCTCCTGTTCGCTCATGCCAGCATTGATGCCCAAACCCCCATGGATGAGCAGATTAGCGATCACCTGCACTGGGGATCGTTTGAGGCCGCCCAGCCTCACTTCACCGGGAAAGTGTTTATCTGCGGCCATACCGAACAACGCAGCGGCCATCCCAAAGATCGGGGCCACGCGGTCTGTATTGACACCTGGGCCTATGGCCACGGCTGGTTGACCTGCCTGGATGCCAGCACCGGCGAGTACTGGCAGGCCAATAACCAGGGCCAGACCCGTCAAGGCTGGCTGGAGTACTCCGGGTGGGACCCCAACGAACGGGGTTGAAGGCCGCAAGTTGCTTGCAATAATGAGGCGTGTTGCGTGCTCCTTGCCGACCGCAGGTGTGCACGCGCGTAAAAGCCTACTTTCGCGAACCCATCGATTGTTCTTCTGAGTGGATGATGCAAGCACTGCCATTGCGTGATGCCGATGAATCAAGCGTAACCCCCAGCGGCGAAGGCACTTTTGCCTTCGTGTCCCTCGGTTGTCCCAAGAACTTGGTCGACTCCGAACGCATGCTCGGCAAGCTGGCCCAGAGCGGCCTGGGGTTGGTACCTGACCCCGACGGGGCCGACACGGTGATTGTGAACACCTGTGGCTTCATCGAATCGGCGCGGCAGGAATCCCTGGCGGTCATCCGGGAAATGCTCGAGCTTAAACGGCAGGGACGGGTCGGTTCGGTCGTCGTCGCTGGCTGTTTGGCCGAGCGGCTCGGCGATCAGCTTCTCGAAGAAGTTCCCGAGGTCGACCAGATTGTCGGCGTGTTTGGCCGCGAGGATATCAACCAGGTTGTCCTGCGTGCCAGGGCCCAGCAGCAAGAACAACGCTCCCTGTTTCGCCCCGCCGCGGTACGTGCGTTGGAAGATACCGCGCGCTTACGCATCACTCCTGCACACTACGCCTACCTCAAAATCTCTGAGGGCTGTGATCGGCTGTGCACCTTCTGTGCCATCCCGAAAATGCGTGGCAAGCATGTTACGAAACCGATCGAACAAGTGATCGCGGAGGCCCAAGAGCTCGCTGAAGATGGGGTCCGTGAGTTGATCATCGTGGCCCAGGACACCACCTACTACGGGATGGACCTGTATGGCAAGCCCCGTCTGGCTGATCTGCTCAATCAGCTCGATGCGATCGAGGGGATCGCCTGGATCCGGCTGCTTTATGCCTACCCCGAGCACGTCAACGACGATCTGCTTCAGACCATCGCTCGGTCCAAGAAA
Source organism: uncultured Alcaligenaceae bacterium (assembly GCA_964410665.1). GTDB lineage: Bacteria > Planctomycetota > Planctomycetia > Gemmatales > Gemmataceae > CAYPIE01. The sequence continues at coordinate 5,751 of CAYPIE010000110.1, read as the reverse complement.
ATCATCCCCTACCTGGACATGCCTCTCCAGCATATCAACGATCGCATGCTCAAGCGCATGCAACGCCGAGTTACTCGATCCAGCACCGAACAATTATTGCAGCGGTTGCGACACGCCTGGCCAGGGTTGGTACTGCGAACCACCTTTATCGTCGGCTTCCCGGGAGAAACCGAGGCCGAGCTCGAAGAACTGATCGACTTTATCCAAACCATTCGCTTCGAACGGGTCGGCGTGTTTACTTATTCGTTTGAACCCGGTACCCCCGCCAGCCGCTTGGATGAGCATTTACCGGAGCAAATCAAGCAAGAACGTCGTGATCGCGTCATGGCCGCTCAGCAAGCCGTGGCCTTTGACTGGAGTGCCGCCCAGGTCGGCAAAGAGATCGAAGTCATCATCGACGCTCCGGACCCGGAACTGCCCAATTACCACGATGGTCGCGGCCATGCCGACGCTCCGGACATTGATACGCTAATCCGAGTGAAAGGCAAATCGTTGCAACCTGGCGACTTGTGTAAAGTCAAAATCACCGGTGCCGATGGCTATGACCTGGTCGGCCGAGCCATCGGACCCCCTTGGTGAATCGGAGCCCTTGGTGAACCGATCCGCCAACCCGATCCGCGACCCCGAAAGTCCCTGGACCGGCCCCAATCTCCTGACCCTCAGCCGCCTTGGTTGGGCCATTGTCTTATTTGCTTGCATCGCAAACCGCGCCTGGTGGCCCGCGCTCACGGTGTTTGGCATCGCCGCATTGAGCGACTGGCTCGATGGGGTGTGGGCCCGGAGGACGCAACAACTCTCCAACCTTGGCCGCAATCTTGATCCCTTGATTGACAAGATCCTCATCGGCGGTACCTTCATCTACCTGCTCCCCGTGACCGCCAGTGGACTCGCCCCGTGGATGGTTACCATCGTCATCGCCCGCGAACTTCTCATCACCGGCTTGCGAAGCATCATGGAACAACGCGGCGTCACCTTCGCGGCCGACCGCTGGGGCAAATGGAAAATGATCCTGCAGTGCATCACCGTCATCGTCCTGCTAAGCTATCTGGGCGTGGGCTCCACCTGGGGTGAAACCATGCTTCCCGCGTGGACCCATCTGGCCCGCGACCTGCTTCTTTGGGCCATGGTTGCGGTGACCTTCGGTAGTGGCCTCAACTACTTGTTGGTCGCGACCAAACCGCCCGCTCGTGGCCAAACCCTAACCTAGCCCGTGCCGGGAAACATCCAAGAATGCTATCGGTGTCTTCGTGCACCAATCCGAAGGAGAGCATACGTCCATGGCGGAACTTGGCTTTGCCATTGTCGGTTGCGGCATGATTGCACGCTTTCATGCCCGGGCCTTACAAGAGGTTCCCAACACCCGCCTGGCCGCTTTGGTCAGCCGTAATCCGGCCAACGCCGAGCAGGTCCTGAGCACGACCAACACTCCTGCTTGTCCCATCTATACTGAGCTGGCCCCGGTCCTGGATCGCGATGATGTGCAGGTGGTCATTGTCACCACCCCAAGTGGCGCCCATTTGGAGTCGGCGGTGGCCGCCGCGCAGGCGGGCAAGCATGTGGTGGTCGAGAAGCCGCTCGAGATTACCACGCAGCGTTGCGATCAGATCCTCGACGCCTGCACCCAAGCCGGGGTCAAGCTGTGCACGATCTTTCCTTCCCGCTTCAGTGATGCCAACCAAGTGCTGAAGGCAGCGGTGACTGCCGGCCGATTTGGCCGCTTGACCCTGGGTGAGACGACGTGTAAGTGGTGGCGTTCCCAAGAATACTACGACAAGGGCGGCTGGAAGGGCACCAAAGCACTCGATGGCGGTGGGGCCCTGATGAACCAGGCCATCCACAATGTCGATCTCCTGCAGTGGCTCATGGGACCGGTAACGCACATCACCGGCTTCACCGCCACCCTGGCCCATGAACGAATTGAGGTCGAGGACACCGCCGTGGCCTGCCTGCGCTTTGCCAACGGCGCCCTGGGCGTGATCCAGGCCACCACCAGCATTCATCCCGGCTTGCCCAAGACCATCGCCATCCATGGTGATCATGGCACTGCGGTGATTGAGCAAGAGGATATTCTGCGCTGGGAACTGACCCCAGAGTCTCCCGAAGATCAAGCCATCAAAGAGCGTTTTGATCAAAAGGTGGGTGCTTCCGGAGGCGCCAGTGACCCCGCCGCCATCTCACATCAGGGACACGCCCGGCAGCTCGCCGACTTTGTCCATGCCATTGAAAACAATACCGACCCCTTAGTCGATGGCGCAGAAGGACGCAAGGCCGTGGCGATCATCGAGGCCATCTACGCCTCTGCCCAGTCCGGCCGGGTGATCCAACTCCCCCATTAAACCGACCGCTGGCTTCACGGAGGAAGCGACTATGGCACGCAAGCCACGTTCGACTCGTCTCGACTTCACGATTTATCTCGTCGTGCGGCTAGTCGTCTGCATGGTGCAGTCACTGCCCCTGTCCATCGCTCTCGCCCTCTCCGATTGCTTTGCCCGGCTCGCCTACCAGATCGATCGACGACATCGCGATGTCGCCCGCGACAACCTGCACCACGCCTTCCCAGAACTCCGCCAAAAGCCCGCCGCCTGTGCCGATCTGATCCGACGCACCTTCCGCCACTTCTTTCGGGTGGTCGTCGAGATCATTCATGCCCCACGCCTGTTCCACGTGCATCGCTGGCACAAGACCGTCGAACTCATCAATCCTCGCGCCATGTTGGACCGGTTAACCGCAGACCGCCCCCTCCTGATTGTCACCGCACACTTCGGCAACTGGGAGATCGCCGGCTACATCCTTGGCCTATTCCACTTTCGTACCTATGCCATCGCCCGCACCCTGGACAATCCCTACCTGGAGCGGTATTTCAAACGCTTCCGCCAAGCCACTGGTCAGACCATCCTGGCCAAGAAGGGTGACTTCGACCAGATCCTCGAGATCTTGCGTAGCCGCGGCGCCATCGCCACGCTAGGTGACCAGGACGCCGGTCCCAAGGGGCTGTTCGTCGACTTTTTCGGCCGCCCGGCTTCGACTCACAAAGCCGTCGCCCTGATGGCCCTGGAACAGGACGTGCCCCTCTTGGTGGTCGGCGTGCCGCGCGTGGCCGAGCCCACGCAATACCAGATCGTGGTGGTCGATGAGATCGACCCCCGCGACTACGACGACGACCCCAATGCGGTACGTACGATCACCCAACGCTATACGCACGCCCTGGAGCAGCTCATTCGCCGCTATCCAGAACAGTACTTCTGGCTACACCGCCGCTGGAAACATCAACCGCGTTCTCGGCAACGGCAAGCCGCCTGATGACCGGGGGCTTTGACTCGGCAAGCCGTGAGTGTTTGGCTTGCCGCCAGAGATCTCACCATAAACTGACAGGAGCAAACAAAGCCACTCGAGCAAAGTGGTCTCGGACTTCTGTGGCCAGACGTTCCCCTAAAGTGGAGCTTCTCCCATGCAACCCAGTGCTGAGCAAATCACCCAGGCCTTCACCGACGATGCCGTCGATCGGCTGCAACGCTATGCTGGCTTGATCCGCCACTGCGTCGAACAGTTGAGCGATGAACAACTCTGGTGGCGTGCCCAGCCCGCGATGAATAGCATTGCCAACCTGATGCTGCACCTCATCGGCAACATGCGGCAATTCGTCTGCGCTGGCCTGGCCGGTCAGCCGGATACCCGCGACCGCAAAAGCGAGTTTCTCGACCGCTCCGGACTGACCCGAACCGAGTTGCTCGAACGCTTCGATGCCATGCTGGCCGAGGTGGTGCCGCTCCTCAACCAGGTGCCCCCCCACGAGCTGCTGGTCGCACGAACGATCATGAACAACGAGCGTACCGGGCTCAACGCGATCTTCCAATGCATCGCCCACTTTGCCATGCACGCTCAGGAGATTGTCGTCCTAACTCGGCTACAACTCGGCGAAGCCTACCAGTTCCAGGGCATGCCGCCGTACCCGGTTACTGGACCATGAACGGTTTCTTTTTTGAAACGGGTTTTGGATTGCCACGGATGAGATAGAAGAGGACCTCGCAAGCAATCAGCAAGCCGGTACCGAACAGAGCCAGCCTGAGAGGAATCCGCCAGATTAATTCCTCATGGTTGGGCGATTCGCGAAACTCGGCGTCGGTCTGGACATGCACCGAAAGGACCATGATGGCCAGCCGAGCATAGGCATAACCGATGGCGGCCAAAGAAACCGCGATAAACAGGCTCCGACGCAGAATGCGTAACAGCAGTTCCCGCATGGCTCGTTCTCGTAGCTGAGGTGATTGAACCGCTCGCCCCCACGGGATAGCATGGGGCCGCAGGCCGAGTCGGCTGAAGCATAGCACGGGAAACTTGTCACATGTTCGTTTTACTGATTGGCACTCTGGACACCAAGGGCTCCGAGGTTGCCTTTGTCCGCGACCGTTTACAAGCCGCCAACGTGGAGGTCATGGTCCTTGACGCCGGCGTCCTGGGCACCCCGGCCATCGAGGCTGATATTCCACGCCAAGAAATCTTTCGCGCGGTGCGGACCACCTTGACACACGTTCAGACAGAAGCCGATCGCGGCAAGGCCATCGCACTGGCCGCCGAGGGCACCAAGCGGATCGCCGTCGATCTGCTGGTTACCGGCGAACTCGCCGGGGTGCTTGGCCTTGGCGGCTCGGCCGGGACTACCATCGCCACGGCTGCCATGCGTGCCCTGCCCTATGGCATCCCCAAACTCATGATCAGCACGCTGGCCAGCGGCCAGGTACGGCCCTACGTCGGCGAACGCGACATTATGATGTTTCATTCGGTCGTCGACATCTGCGGGCTGAACCGTTTCAGTCAAACCATTCTAGCCAATGCGGCCGCCGCCATGGCCGGCATGGTCCGCGAACGAGCGTCGATCGAAGCCATGGCCGAGGCCAGCACGAAACCGGTCATTGCCGCCACCATGTTTGGAGTCACTACCCCATGTGTCGAGGCTTGTCGGCTACCGCTCGAACAAGCAGGCAACGAAGTGCTGGTCTTCCACGCCACGGGCACAGGCGGCCAGGCGCTGGAAGCTCTGATTCACGACGATCAGATCAATGCCGTCCTCGATCTGACCACCACCGAGTTGGCCGATGAACTGGTCGGCGGCGTCCTCTCCGCAGGGCCGGATCGGCTTACTGCCGCTGCCCTCAAGGGCATCCCCCAGATCCTCTCGGTCGGGGCTTTGGACATGGTCAACTTTGGACCCCGTGACACCATCCCGGCCCGCTTTGCCGAGCGCAAATTCTATGAGCACAATCCGACGGTGACCCTGATGAGGACCACCCCGGAAGAAAATGATCTACTTGGCAAGGCCCTGGCGGAGAAAGCCTCCGCCGCCCGCGGCCCCACAGCCATCCTCTTACCCTTGAAGGGAGTGTCCGCCTTGGATCAAGAAGGACAGCCCTTCTGGTGGCCTGAGGCCGATCAGGCCCTCTTTCAAAGCCTACGCAACTGGATTAGCCCCGATGTGCGTCTCGTGGAGTTGGACCTGCACATCAATGACCCAGCCTTCGCTCAGGTGGCGGTGCAGAACCTCGAAGAGCTGATTCGTTCATCGTGAGCTTCGAGATAAGCCATGAGGAAGCGGCAGAAGCGGTTGCGCTGCGAAGCGGCAGAGGCGGTTGCGGGAGAGAGTCAGAAGCGTTTGCGGTGCGGGAGCGGCAGAGGCGTTTGCGGTGCGGGAGAGAGGCAGAGGCGATTGCGGTGCGGAAGCAGCAGAAGCGTTTGCGATGCGGGGAAAGAGGCAGA
>CAYPIE010000109.1:0-18119 GCA_964410665.1 uncultured Alcaligenaceae bacterium | reverse complement strand
GTATCGAGTTCGGCAACCGCTTTGTCCAACTGCTTTCCGAGGAGTAGTTGCAACGACTCTCCGGCCTTGATCCGCCGGGGGTCGAGTTCGGCGAAGATCGAGGCCAGGAGGTCGTTGGCCTGGTCCACCGCCACCAGGCGATCTTCAGCCGCTTTCCGAGCCTGATCTTTAGCGTCCCTCTCGTATTGGGCGGCAATCATCCCCCAAGTGGTACCGACCACCCCTCCGATCAGGACCAGGAGTACTGCCGTTACGGCGATCACCTGTGGGCGGTTCCGCCGAGCGAACTTCCGTACCCGATAGGACCAGCTGGGTGGACCAGCGACAACGGGCTCATGATTGAGGAAACGCTCGATGTCGGCAGCAAACTCACCTACCGATGCATAGCGACGTTCGCGCTCGTTCGCCATTGCCTTGACGACGACCCAATCCAGCTCATCCTTGACCAGCCGGCACAGCTTCCCCGGCTCGGTTGCCCGGTTGGCTGCCACCCGCGACAATTGTTCGAGCGTGCCGAGCCGGCGGCTCGGCGCCTGAGGTTCCTGCTCCCGGATGGCCCGAAGCACCTCATCAAGAGCCGCCCAGTTGACTTCCTTGGATGACAATGGGGTAACACCGGTGAGCAGTTCATAAAGGATCACTCCGAGGGCGAAAATGTCTGCCCGCGTGTCGATGTCTGCCGCCTTGGAGCTGGCCTGTTCCGGGGCCATGTACAGGGGGGTGCCCAGAACGTCCCCGAACTTGGTCGATAGTGTCCAGTCGGTAAGTACTACCCCCCCGATCGCCTTGGCCAGGCCAAAGTCGATTACCTTTGGTATCGGCACTCCTTCATGGCTTTCGACCAGGATGTTCGATGGCTTCAAGTCACGGTGAATGATCCCCTTCTGATGGGCGTGTTGCACGGCTCTACAGACCTGCGTGAATAGCATGAGCCGTTCCCGGATCGGCAGACATTGGCCGTCGCAGAACTCCGTCAGCCGTCCCCCGTTGACCAGTTCCATCACAAAGAATGGCGACCCTTGCTCGCTGGTACCGGCGTCTAAAAGCTTGGCAATGTTTGGGTGATCCATTAAGGCGATCGCCTGCTGCTCCACGGTAAACCGGGCCAGGATCATCTTGCAATCAGCCCGGTTCGTTCGGATCAGCTTGACCGCCACTCGGCGGCGGACTGGGGTGTTCTGGTTTGCTACCCAAACCGTCCCCATGCTTCCCTCTCCGAGCGGTTCAATCAGTTCGTACCGACCGGCGATCAGCCGACCAACCTTGGACTGCTCCTCCGGCACCTCTGGAGGACTCTGGACATTGGTATCCTGGATCCGGGTCAGCTGCTCGACTCCAATCGCCGCCGGATGCGCGGCCTCCAAGAAACCGGTCGCCTCTTGATAAGCGCGGAGGAGCGTTTCCACCGCGATCCGCAGGTCATGGTCATTGCCGCATTCGCGGTCGAGAAGTTGTTGCTGGGCCGAGGTGTCCGAGCAGGCCAGTGCTTGCAAAAACACCGCATTGGCTCGCGGGTTCCATTCGTTCATCGTTCACTCAGAGAATCAGGTCGATCAATCCTGGCGAAGGCGGCGGTATAGCCAGGCTCGTGCCAGTGCCCAAGCGCCATCGGCCTGACGCCGGGTCAACCCCAGGGCTTCGGCTGCTTCACTGTGGGATAGCCCTGAGAAGTATCTCAGGGTGACCAGGTTCGCGGCAATTGGGTCGTGGCGCTCGAGTTCGGACAAAGCCTCATCCAGGTCAACTAGGTCAAGATCCCGAGGTTCCCCCACGATCTCGGGGACTTCCACACGTAGTCGGCGGCCGCCCCGCTTGTCAGCATGCTTGCTACGGGCGTGATCGACGAGCACACGCCGCATGGCCACAGCCGCTGCCCGAAGGAAGGTGGACCGGTCCGTGAAGACCTGGCGGTTCCCCATACGCAGGTACGCCTCGTGCACCAGAGCAGTGGCGTCAAGCGTATGTCCACGCGTTTCACAGGCAAGTTTCGCCGCGGCCAGGCGGCGTAACTCATCATAGAGGGCTATCAATTGGTCGTTCTGCTCCCCCAGGTTGGTGCTCATCGCTCGCGCTCTCTCTGCATCAGCGGGTGAGGATTTAGAACCAAGGCCGAAGGCAGTATATCCGGTTCCTGTATTCAAGCAAATACACTTTTATGATTGTGCTGGGCATTTTTGTCGGCTTGTCCAGTCCCCAAATCCAGGCTGGGCGAGGCCCTGTCTCGCCCAGCCTGTCCGATCCGGTCAGACCCACCATCGATTGATTGGTATCGCTTCCGCCGACTCGCTCAGCCAATCGGTTGACTCCAGGACTTGGCCGGATCGGGGCTGAGCGATGTCGTGTCCCTTCGCCTCGAGAATGCGCCAGTTGGTTCCCTGATCGACGGAGGCTTCCAAAGCTTTGAGGTAACCGGCCGAATCGACGTAGCGGAGTTCGGCGTCCGAGATCCTCACCGAACGCTGTTGTTGCAGCACCTCTTCTGGAAGGAAGTAGATTTCAATCCCTTCCCGAGCCGGTCCGTCGACGGGGACATCAACCTTCTTGGGCACGTCCCGTCGTCCCGGCTGGAGTTCGAGAGCGGAGGAGAACTCGGAGGTATTCCAAGTCGACAACTCGGTGGCGGTCATGCTCACCCATTCTCCGGCGCTACTGGGGCCGAGATTCTGAGCCGAGAAGAACACGTTGCCAAAGGGATCGGTCTGGACCATGGTCGCCCCGAGCCAGCGCTCACCTTCACCGCACCCCGAAGGATCGGGGGCGGGATTGGCGTAGAAATCGATGATGTACTGAGTGTTGGGCTTGCTCACCAGCACTCCCCATACTTGGGTGTTCGCTCCCGCGATCGCGAGCGATGGTTCTGGGGCGTTCTGCAACCCGTTCGGCCCCACGTCAGCGTCTTGAGTTGCGTAGTCGTTCGGCGTGTGACCCAGCCCGGCAGGGTAAGCCCACAGATCGATCCCAAGATTGTCGTTTGAGTGAATCGAGTTGCCACGGATCAGATTGCCGTTGGCGGCGTTCGGGTCGTGAATGTGATCACGGACCATCACTCCGGTATGGTTGTGGGCGACGGTATTCAAGACAACCACATTGTCCTGAGCATAGACGATGTCAACCCCGGCCCAGCCGTTGCCGACGGCCTGCTGTCCGGTCGCGTCGGTTCCGATCTGGTTGCCCAAGACAACGATGTCTCGGTTGTAGGTCGAAGCGATCGCCACCCCTTCCATGGTGTTCCCGGAGATGACATTTCCTTCGACCCACAGGCTATTGGTGAAGATTCCGCCGACACCTCGGTAGTTGGGGAGGGCGGCGTCCCCGCTTGCGGTGGTGCCAATGTAGTTCCCTGCGACAATGTTGGGCACCGGCACCTCGCTGCCGATCAGCGACAAGTTGTCGACGTGGACCCCGCTGCCGTGACCACCCGAGACGGGGTATGGGGCATCGGGGTAATCTTGGGGGAAGCCCGGGGTGCTGAGTGTCCACGGGACCTCCGTGTTCCCGGAAATCACATTCCGTTCCGCGTCCGACCACCCACCGATGAGGTTATGCCGCGCAAAGGTCTGGATCATCACGCCTCCGCCGGAGTTACCCACGGCGAGTTGACCGGTCCGGTCGGTTCCGACCAGGTTACCCTGAATCTGGTTGTGCTCGGCCGGGGTGTGTCCGGGCTTGCCGGGCTGGTCGCTGGCGGTGATTTGGATACCGAAGCCCTGGTTGCCCGAAATGAGATTCCGGGCCATGGTGGTTGTGCCGCCGATGGTATTGTCGCTTGAGGCGACGAAGATACCGTAGAAGTTGTTCGGGACTGCCTGGGTGCCGCTCACATCGGTTCCAATGAAATTGCCCTCGATCCGATTGCCCCCTTTCCCGGTGATTACCAGCCCGCCGGCAGGAACCTGTGAGGGTGAGCCTGGGGCGTCGAGGTCGGGGTAGCCGAAACCATTGATCACCAGACCACGGACCGTGCTGCCCCCGCCGTTGATCACCAGGCCGCTGGAACCGTCCTGGATGTCTTGGCCGCTGAGAATGACGCGCAGGTCGGCGTTACTACCCTGGCTGATGGGCAGAGTGTTGGGTTTGGCGTACGGCTGCGCGAAGCCGTTGATGAACACCGGGTCGGTCACCGTTGGCAGTGCCGAGTCTGGACTGATGGTGTGCGGGCCGGGTCCCGGGATGCGAAAGTAGATAGCGTCGTGCCCGGGGGCGGCGTTGGCGGCGTTGATCGCCTCGCGGAGGCTGCAGTGCTGGGTGTCACACACCCCGTCGTCGAGGTCATCGGTCGTGTTGACGATGAAGGTCAGGTTGGCGGGCACGGCACGATCCTCGAGCGTCTCGAGACGAAGTTGTCTATTGCGGGGACGGGCAGTTGCTTGAGGCCGTGGTTCATTAAAATGTATATACATGTGTTGTTCCTTGATTCATTGACGGGCTAGATTGTGTGATAAGGCGGCCGGATTCCGCGAACGGGTTCGTTTCAAGGAGCCGGGTGTCGAGCGGACTCGACACGCGGCCTCGCCATGACCGGTGGTGGGATCAGATGAGATCCAACATTGCGTCGATCGAGTTGAGCTTTGCCGGGATGTTGCCGTACCCTGGTCCGGGTGACCAGACGGACCCTTCAAGCTGGATGAAGTATTGGGCGAACGCGGTGGCGAAGTCTTCGCGTGAGTTGGTCTCACCGTATTGGCGTGCGAAGTTGGTACCCGCGAGGTAAGCTTCGCTACCATCTGTGGACAGGGTATAAGTGGCTGGGAAGAAAGTCGCAGCCTGTGGATTCGTCCATCCGCTAATCTGGCGGAACTGGTTCCACAACGGGCCTTCATCGTCCCAGTTGTGGGCGATCTCGTGATAAACCGTCTGACGAAGCCACTGGTCGGAGCTGAACGTATTGTTGACGAAATGGATGTTTCCGTTGTTACTGTTCCAACCGCCGAGGGAGAAAGTGAGGTTGCCGTCCGAATCGTACACCGCTCCATGGCGGTACATGCTGATTAGGGTGTTGTCGGCCCGGCGCAACAAGACGTTGTCTCCGGTCCGCTCGACCATCGTGGCCAATGCCTCGTCGACTTTCCAGACTTCCGAGCTATTCCAACTTCCGTACTGCACCGAGAAGTTGCCAAAACTGAAGTTGACTTGCGTCTGGTATCCGGATCGGAAGTACACAACCACATCGCTGAGCAGCGAAGCGACCGACATCGAGTCCCCACCCCCGTTGTTATGGTCAGGCGTGGCGAAGATGCGATCGTAACCGACTCCCCCGTCGGTGTAGTCGGCCCCAGACCACCCGAGTAAGGCGTCGTTGCCCTCGGCCCCGTACAACTGATCGTCGCCCATATCGCCGCTGAGCTGGTCGTCCCCCGCATCGCCGTACAGGGTGTCGTTGCCGGAACCGCCGGACAGGAAATCATCTCCTTCGTCGCCCGATAGTAGGTCGTTGCCACTACTGCCGTAGAGCCGGTCCGTACCAGCGTTCCCGTTCAGTTCATCGGCCCCGCCCCCGCCGTAGAGGAAATCGATCCCGTTGGCTCCGTAGAGCTGGTCGTCGCCGTCCCAGCCGTAGAGGGTGTCGTTGCCGTCCCAGCCGTTGACAAAGTCGTTGCCGGTCCCGCCGTTGAGCTCATCATTGCCGTCCATCCCGTGCACGGAGTCGTTCCCGTCTTCCCCGTCCATGAAGTCATCCCCTGCGTAGCCCAGCATCCCATCGTTCCCATCGCCGCCGTACATCATGTCGTTGCCGTCACCGCCATAGAGGCCGTCGTTGCCGTCCGCTCCGTAGAGCTGGTCGTTGCCGGCGTCACCGTAGAGATAGTCGTTGCCGGACCATCCGTGGATGAAATCGTCACCGCTGCCGCCATATTGTCGGTCGTTCCCGTCCATCCCGTGCAGGGAGTCCTTGCCAGCATCTCCGTAGAGCCAGTCGTCCCCGGCATAACCGATAAGGGCATCGTCACCGTCGCCCCCAGAAAGCGTATCGTTACCGCTATCCCCATAGAGGCCGTCGTTCCCGGCTTCGCCCGCGAGGGAGTCGTTGTGGTTGCCACCGTAGAGCAAGTCTCGGTGATTACCTCCTTGAAGGGTGTCGTTGCCGTCGTATCCGTATAGCCAATCGTCTCCATCGCCGCCGACGAGTAGGTCAGCGCCACCATTCCCACGTAGGGTGTCGTTGCCAGTACCGCCATAGGCCCGGATGGGGATTGACGTGTGATGGGTGTTCGAGTCATTGCCGCCAAAGCCGGTGAAGACGATCTGGTCGACGGGTTGACTCGAAAAGGGAACGAACTCAAAGGACTGGTTGCCGCCCCGAGAATTGGTCAGCTGCAGCTCGAGTTGCACCAGGCCGAAGCTGCCGAAGCTCCCCCAGGAGACGTTCATATGATCGTTGTAATTACTCCCGTTTACATAAATTGTGTCGAAGGCAGCGTTGTAGAAAATGCTCGAGGGGTTATCCCGATCTTCCAAGGGTTCTAAAGCGAGTGATCGGGGGCGTCGGGGGCGTTTACAAGGCCGGCAAGCACCGGTTAGGGTACGAAGTCCATTGTAGATTGATTGGATAATCGCCATCGTTTTCCGCTCCAAAGTGTTTGGGCAGGCGCCGCTGTTTGGCTGTTCTGGGCACGTCCGATTTCGATGCCCGCTCATCCCACTTGGCGTAAACCGATGCAAGTCTGCACGGAAAATCTTGATGGGCATTCCAAGTTGAAGCGGGATTGCTCTGATCTGGGTGGGTCTTGGGGGTGAAGTCTCACGCAGGTGGGATTGCCCCGGAGCATTTGGTGGAATCCATGTAACCTCGCGGCGAGATCGTGGCATCTGTCCAAGGCGAGAGTTGGATTTCGCCCACCTGGCAACCACCATACCGAATGGTTCGAAGGGATGGACCGGGTAGTCGACCACCACCGGGGGATTGGGGATTCGGTGGCACGCCCTGTGCAGACTCGGGGGGGGCTGCACCCAGGTGCAGGTGTTGGTGAGATGCGCTGGGGAAAGGTCAGTGCCTGCGCCTCGAGTTCAGGCTAAATCTACAAACAACCTTTACCGATCGAATTCGAATGGAAACTTGCTTTTACCCTGTGCTGCCTTCGCCGAGGGCCTTTGGTCACGCCGAAGTACATGGAGCCGCGGGTGCTATCCAGGATGCCCGGCGGCAACTCCTTCTCCATGTGTCTTAACGTCCGCTCGACCACATCTTCGGCCAAGTGGACCCCACTCCGACGGGCAACCGCGTATACCTCGTGCATCACACCAATAAACAGCTTACGCGACTCAGGACACGTGAACAGAGTTCTCACGGCGAGCACTTCTTTAGGGAAGCTGAGCGGCCTTCGCCATCGCGTCCCAGAAACGGAGCTCATAAGCCTGAATCAGGCGAGCCGCCCGGGCGATCCGGTCTGCGGGCACCTGGCAAGCGAGGTCATGCCCGATTGCGGCGACGATGACCTCCTCGTCGGGAGCAGCCCCGGCAAATCCATCAAAGAACCGGGTATCGGTGTCGGAAAAGGCGTAGTGCTTGTGCAAGGCAGCGCTGACGCGCTGGCAATTGGCTCCCCACGCAGGGAGGTTAATGCTCAGACCACAGATCAGCTCGGCGGGCGATCCGTTGTCGGCTAACCAGGCCACGTAACAGGCGTAGGCAAAACCGTCGGGGTCCACCTCATAGTGCTCCAGTGCTTCATGGTCCATGCCCAGACGCTTGGCCAGGTCGAGCAGGGCGGGGAATGCCGTCATGCTGCCGCCCAGCACCGCAAAGAAGTAGTCGCGGAACGGGCCCCCCCCGAAACGGTGGAGCATGTGGGCGTCGGCGCGAATCAGACTGATCATCAGCTGGTACTGGTGCCCTGGGATAGCCCGGAGGGCCTGTTCGGAGACCGCACCACGCTCAAGAGCATCCAAGTAGCGGTGCTGGCGAATCTGTTCCTCGACAATGCTCAAATCCGCACGGATTTTTTGCATCAACACGTTCGGATGCATGGCATACCTCTCTGACAACCTGCGATGGTACAGGAAAGACCATTTCCTGCTTGAAGAGAATGTAGCACTTTGCTGTCGGTTGGCCTGGCAGTTTCGATGGAGTTTAAACAATATATGAAATTATGTACACTAAATGCCGTTCCGAAAGTCATTGGCCCAGGAGCCGAATACCACCGATATTGATCAGAAACGTAACTAAATCTGTAGCCTCGACCGAATCGGGTCAGTGATGTCTTGGGGGTGGGTGATGATCGCCTCGATCGCGGTGCTCACACCGATGGTAGCGGTCTCGACTGCCATGCTGGGCGCGCCGAGATTTTCCACTCGGGCAGCGACTTCGGGCAAGTGGGGCAAATGAATCCAGCCTGCGCGGATCGGCAGCTGGTTGACGGCGATGTGGTGCAGGATGCCGTACATTAAATGATTACAGCAAAACGTCCCTGGGGCATCGGAGATGTCGGACGGGATCCCTCGCTTGCGCATGGCCTGGACCATGGCTCGGATGGGGAGCGTTGTGGAATACGCCACTGGCCCCTCGGGAGCGGTCAGCTCATCCTGCATGGCGCGTCCGGCATTATCGACTAAGCCATATCGGGTACTGTCATTGAGGTTCTGAGCGATCCGCTCCACGGTGATCATGGCTCGGCCGCCGTATTCGCCCATCATGACCACGATCTCGGGTCGGACTTCTTCGATGGCCTGGCGGACGACCTCGATAGAGCCGAAGAAGACATTTGGCAATACGCTTGACACCACCTTGGCACCGGCGATCTCGGCACCGTCGAGCGCACGGGCTACCAGCTCTGCAGGGTTCACAGGGGTGTTCGCAAACGCCTCATAGCCGGTGAGTAGGACGGTTGGCAAGGCAGTCTCCTTTCGGCAAAAGTTGGATCCGCCAACCCTACCACGTCAGCTGAACGTAGGGGAGGAGAGGGGGCGAATGGTCTTCAGTCTGAGCCCCCACTGTTTTCCGCATAGGCCCAACCGACACCGGTAGGAATGATGGGCGGCAAGCTCCGGTCTGGGCGGGGAACCTTCCCCAGCGGTGCCAATCTCTCTGCCCAGGTAGCGTGTTGTGCTTTCATGGTCTTAACGACGGCAGGATAATCCTTGGCGACGTCCTTCTCTTCCCTAGGATCGTGTTCCAGATCAAACAGCTGCCACCCAAGCTGTTTGTGCATGTAAAGACGCCAATTTTTCCAGCGGACTACCGTTAAGTGGCGATGCTTGGGGTCATGCGGATCGTTGTTGAGCCAGTAGAGAAACTCGTGGGCATCCCCGTTCTTCTCCCCAGTCAGGTAGGGGAACACGTTCACCCCATCGAGGTGCTCAGGAGCAGGCTTGCCAATGATCGCTGCCAGGGTGGCGTAATAGTCAAGGGTGCAAGTGAGCCCCGTATACTGTTTGCCTTGCGGGAGCACGCCAGGATACGAGAAGATCGTCGGCACGCGCACCCAACCTTCCTGTTGGGTTCCTTTTCCTTTGCCGCCACGATACGGTGTGGAACGCCCCCCATCTGCCCCATTCGCACCGTTGTCACTCGAGAAGATAACCAACGTGTTCTTACGCAGGTTGTGCTTTTCAAGTGTTGTTAGGAGTTTGCCCACTTGATCATCTACCGAGACGATTGCGCCGGCCAGGTATTTGCGTTTCCCTTCGTGGACGCGGGTACGCTTTGTGAGCCGGGCAGGGGCTTCACCACTTGGAGAGTGTACCGCTTCCGGTGAAAAGTACAGAAAGAACGGCCGTTCCTTGTTCCGCTCGATGAACTCGACCATTTGGTCGCCGTTGACATCCGTGAGCCATACTTCCTCCCCTTTGGCGTTTATGCATACATACTTTGAGTTTCCTTTTTTCTTTCGGAATCCCTTGGGGGCTTGAGTCAGGTTGGTATATTGCTTGGGCTTGGGTCTTTTGGCCACTTCCATGAAGCCTCGTGCCAACGGCCCCTGGGCCTTGGTCCCGATATCCCATTTGCCGATCTGGCCGGTGACGTAACCGTGATCGCGCATAAACTCTGCCAGGGTGGGTTTGTCGTCAGGGATTGGTAAACCTCGGGACATGCCGTACTTGCCGAACCGCTGTCCATACATCCCCATCATCAGACTAGAGCGGCTAGGACAGCACGGCGGATTGGTGATGTAGGAGGCGGTGCAGGTGACGCCTTCCTTGGCAAGCCGGTCGATATTGGGAGTGGGGATATCTCTACAGCCATAGGGACTTGTATCGCCATAGCCCAAGTCGTCGATGAACAGGAGTACCACGTTCGGCATTTGCAGGGGCTTGGACTCTGCCCATGCCAAGCTGGGCAGCGAGCTGAAGGCGATTGCCCAGCACACAAACCGGATTCGGAAATCGCCTCGGCGTTTCAGTTGCATCGTTTCCGCTCCAATGTCTAGGGCCCGCTGGGGTAGCATACCGCAACCAAGATCAACAGCTGACCACTGAGTATTGCGTTTCATTCCCAAACCTGGAGCAGCGACGGCGAAACAAGCTGTCTGACCATCGTTCGCTCCACTGTTTCTCCCTGGAATGGTTCTGGAAGCTTTGGGTGATCATACCTTGTCCCTGGATCGTACGCTGCGGTCTCAAGACCATGCTGCAGCGGATGCGGCCCGTGCGTCAATGGTTCCTGCTCGCTCGGCAGAGTCCCGAGCCGAATCGGTAGGACCCTCTGTGCCGGAATCCGGGAGGGCTAGCCTTGTGCTTGGTCCCTCGCCCGTCCTCCGGGGCGAGGGGAGCTCAGCTGAGAGGGGACCTTCACCGAAGGTCGATGAACAGCGAATGGAGATTGCTCCATTTGTCGGCGACGTAATGATTGCCGCGGAGCGTTCCATGATAGTACCAGCTGAAGTAGGTCTCGAAGGTGGTTGCGTAATCTTCTTGGGGGTTGAATGCCCCATAATCGCGGGCAAAGGCCTTGCCAGTGTACCACCAGGCGTCGTCGGCCGGCTGGGACGGCTGGTGATCGTTCGACGGCCGGTAATACGACTCCACCCAGCCGCTGATCCGACGGAAGGTCGGCACGTGTCGGTTCTCGTGGGGGTCATCCCAGTTGTGGCCGATCTCGTGGTAGATGACTGCTTCCAGGTTGAGGCCGTCATTCTGGCCTAGATTGTTCAGGCCGTTGAAGCTGGCGTCCGTGAAGGCGATAAGGCCTAGATTGTTGTTCCAGCCGCCGATCCCCGGCTGGCCGTTCAGCTGTCGGCCGACTCGCTGGAAGGTCAAGTTCGTCACGCCGTCGGACAACTTCAACAGCCGAGTGTTGCCGGTGTGGTTGTGCAAATTCCCTAACGCCCGGTCGGCTCGCAGGATCTCCGCTTCGGTCCACTGCCCGGCCCCGAATGTGACGTTTCCGAAGCCGACCAGCGGCGAGGTGATCTGACTGGAGCCGACGAAATCGATGACCGCGTCCAGAGAGGTGTGAAAATCCCGGATCGAGTCGGAGGCCCATCTCAGGAAGCGGTCGCTCCCGTAGCCGCCGTAGCTGACATTGCTACCTGCCCCGCCGAAGAGGCCGTCGTGGTCGTTGCCACCGTAGAGGTGGTCGTTGTGGTCCCCGCCGTAGAGGTCGTCATTGCCATTCTCACCGAGTAGGATGTCGTGGCCATCTTGACCATGGACCACATCGTCCCCATTGCCGCCCCAGACGGTGTCATTGCCCGGACCGCCGACATAGACATCGTTGCCGTCCCCGGCTACACCGGCGAGCTGCAGCCGACTCGATTCGTTCACCACCACGTCGTTCCCAGCATGGGTGACGACGATCGCCCGGCCGGTGGTCACGTCCGAGGTGCGGAACCAAGAGGAACGGCCGTTCTCCAGCACACGGAAGTACGATGAGCCATAGTCTTGGACTCGGACTTCGTCGTTGCCGTTGGTGGTGCTAACGATCAGGTCGCCCTGGTTGATGTAGGCGCTCAGCACGGTGCGGTCTTCCAGTGCCTCCAGGTTGGGGCGGAAGGAGATACGGTCGTGACGGATCGATTCGTTGCTGTCGTGGATCATCAAACTCTCCCGAGGGCGGAGAGGCGTGCTCTCCGGGTTCTTGTCGCGAGGCCCACCGTCGAACCTCTTCGCCCGGTACATCACGGTCGCGACCGTCGAACGTCACGGATGGCGAAAAATAATTGATTTTCCTTGCCCGCTCCGTCAGAATGACGTTTTTCGATCTCTTATGAGTTGCCGTACGATCTCGGATTCCTGAAGTTTCTTTCGAAGGCACCTTTTACACCGCGATCGTAAGGCCCTGGGAAGTTGCCAACGACGCCCGTCCACATTTGTCGAGATTTTTCCGATGTCCGTGTCGCAAAACCATGCCGGTGGTGATCAACTCCTCGAGCGATTGCGCTCCGGCGATGTCGAGGCACCGACGGAGCTGTTCAATCGCTTTGCACGCCGGTTGCTCGGTCTCGCTCGCAATCGGCTCGATGCTCGGCTCCGCCAGAAGGTCGACCCTGAAGACATCGTACAGTCGGTCTTCCGCAGCTTCTTCACGCGCCATGCCGACGACCAATTCGACGTCCGGACTGAGGACAAGCTGTGGTCGCTGCTGGCGATGATCACCGTCCGCAAGTGCACTAATGTGCGGGTCCGCTTTGGTCGGCAAGGCCGCAACGTTTACCTGGAACTCGCCCAATCCTCTACAGACGATGAGACTTTCTCCGGCTGGGAGGCGTTGTCGCGCGAGCCAGCCCCAGAGCAGGTGGCTCTGCTCGATAGCGTGCTCGAACAATTGATAGTCACTCTCAACGACCGCGAACGGACCATCGTTGCACTACACCTGCAGGGGAGCCCGGCTCTTGAGATCGCAGATCAGGTAGGGCGGTCGGAGCGGACAGTCCAGCGGACCATCGAAAAGTTACGCGTTTTGCTGGAAGAGGCGATCGCAGAACCCTGAGACGAACCCATGTCACTGAACCACCCTTCCCCTGACCGCCAAGCCCTCGAGTTTGTGATGGAGCGCTTCGAGGACGCCTGGTTGAACGGTTCTCGGCCGAGCATCGAGGAGTACCTGAAGGACGCCCAGGGTGGGATCGACCTACTGGTCGAGCTGGCACTCACTGACCTGGAGTACCGCATCAAGGCCGGCGAGGCTGGCCGTGCGGAGGAATATTTAGGGCGATTCCCCGCACTCGCCGATCACGCCATTGCCCTGATCGCCACAGAATACCGCTTCCGCCAGCGCCAGGACCCTGGTCTGCAAGCCGAGGAGTTCCTCCGTCGCTTCCCCGACTTCGCGGAGGAGTTGCGGAAGGTGTTGATCGCCCAGACCTCGACCGGGACAGGGACGGACGCCTGCCCTGATCAGTCCCTCATGGTAGGGTTCCCCAAAGTGATCGGCCGCTACTATGTGGAGGGTGAGATCGCTCGAGGTGGTATGGGAGTGGTCCTACGCGTCTACGACCCAGAATTCGACCGGCCACTCGCGATGAAAGTGTTGCTCCGTCTTGACGGAGTTGGGGTAGACTACACCCAGCGCTTTCATCGAGAGGCCCGTACGGCCGGCCGGCTACAGCACCCCGGCATCCCCCCACTCCACTCCGCCGGCCGACTACCCGACGGGCGGCCCTACTTCACTATGAAGCTGATCGAGGGGCACACACTCGAGGAACTGTTTGTCAATCGTGGGTCGCCACCCGACGACTTGCCCCGTTTCTTAGCCATTTTCGGGCAGGTCTGTCAAACCCTGGCGTACGCCCACTCTCAAGCCGTCATCCACCGGGACTTGAAACCGGCCAATGTGATGGTTGGCGAGTTTGGTGAGGTTCAGGTTATGGACTGGGGGTTGGCGAAAGACCACACGTCGAACCCCTCTCCGGTGGAGGCACAGCAGTCTCTTGCTGTGGCGTACGACACCCTACTCTCAGGCTCGATGACGCGTACCGGAGACGTCATGGGCACCCCGGCTTTCATGTCACCGGAGCAGGCCCGAGGTCAGTCCGGCCATGTGGGTGCTTCCACTGATGTATTCGGTCTCGGGGGCCTGCTGTGTATGATCCTCACCGGCGGCCCACCTTTCCGCGGACCGAACCTCAACCATGTTGTCGTTCAGGCGCGAGCTGCCGACCTGGCCGACGCCTACCACCGACTCGACGACTGCGGGGCTGATGATGAGCTGATCGGCATCGCGAAACGCTGCCTGGCAGCGCATCCCTCAGACCGGTACTCTGATGCTGGGGCAGTAGCGACGGCGGTTGCCGACTACCAGGCTCGACTGCGTCAGCGGCTGCGCGATGCGGAGTTGGCGGGCGAGCGGCAACGGGTTCAAGCGGCTGAAGAGCGCAAGCGACGCAGGGTCCAGTTTGCTCTGACCGCATCTCTGCTGGTGCTGACGCTTGGGGCAGGGGTGGCGGGCGTCTGGTATCAGGCCGACCGAGCCGACCGAGCCATCGCCCTGGCCGAGCAGCGCGACCAAGACGAGCAGGACGCTCGCGGCGTGCTGCAGCGGCTCTCAGTGCAGGTAGCACGCGCCGAGACTCTCGAAGGCGGCGTCGATGGCCAGGGCAATGCGATCCGAAACGCCCAGGGAGAGGCCACGCGGCTACGTGGGCTGCTCAACCGGGCAAGCCGCCCGCTTTCGGAAGCGGTACACGGCGAGGCCAAGGGCGAACTTGCCAAACTTGATGCTATCGGGCGCGACCATGCATTGTTTCTCGCTTTCGAGGAATATCGACGCAAGCGGGCGGAGACGGACTCGCTCGGTTCACGCTTCCTCGACGCTGAGGCGCTCGCAGATCTGCTTGAAGCCGTGGCCAAGTACGGCATCGAAGTCGGGATTACTCCCGCGGGCGAAGTCGTTAGGAAAATCGAGGACCGCCCTTGGTCGGTGCAGGCCCGGTTGCTGGACCTGCTCAGCGTTGCCCTGCTGGACTCCGACAAAGAACCAGAGCGGCTGCGCTGGCTGAACGCCGTGCTCGCTCGTACACAGGCAGACCCCTTGAAGGATCGCATTGTTCGGTCAATCATCGGTAGCCACTCCGCTGAGGCGCTTCGACTGATCCTGAGTCTGGACCCCCCGGCACACTCCCCAGCTTTTCTAACCGCGGTCGTACGACACCTCCCCGCCGAGGACCATGATGCAAGGGTGAAGTTTCTGCGAAATTGTGTCCGCTACCACGGTGACGATTTCTGGTTGAACCTGCGTGTGGGGGCAGCACTGGTCCGCGAGATCGAGTTCATCACCCCCGTGACGACCACAGGACTGCCTCTCCAGAAAATCCAGGGATATACATTAGACAGTATGTCTTCCTGGCCAAGCAGCGAGCCTCGGCTCAACCCGGAACGCAAGGCGGAACTCGTTTCGGCACTACGTTACTACATCACTGCGTCCGCACTGCGGCAGGACCATCCGCTGGCACACCTCCTGCGGGGGCTGACAGCCCACTTGCTTGGGGACTATGACGAGGCCGAGGTTGCGTATCGGAACGTCATCCGTCTCATCCCGGACTACCTCCCCGCACGCATCGGACGTAGCGCGTTATTCCTCTACCGCCGACAGTGGGACGAGGTGATCCGAGAGCTCGCCCCCCTCGCTTCTGACTCTGGACTGGCCGAACTCCACTACAATCTCGGTTTAGCGTACCAGGGTAAAGGAGAGCACGCCGCGGCCGTCATGTCGTTGAAGCGTGCGATCACTCTTCGCGAGGAGTTCCCCGAAGCACACAGCATGCTCGGGGTGTCCTACGCATGGCAGGGGGACTTCGATGCGGCGGTCTGCGCGTCGGAGCGAGCTTTGAAACGCGCCCCAGGCGTGCCAGAGATACTGGCCAACGCTGGCACGGTGTTATTCCTTAAGGGCGATCTCGATGGTGCTATCGACAAGTGCGCGGCGGCTTTGGCCATCGATCCTGATTTCGCTGGTGCCCACTTGAACCTGGGCAAGATACACGTGAAGCGGGGTCAGCTGCGCAACGCCAGCGACGAATTCCGAGCCGCTCTCGCAGCCGATCCGACCCTCGGGGTGGCTAGCGTCGAACTCGGCACAGTCAAGGCTGCGCTGGGGGACATGAAAGGGGCCGCCGAAGCCTACCAAAACGCCATCAGCGTTGGGGAGACAACGCCGTCGGCATATGCCGGCCTCAGTGGGGCGCTTGGAGAATTAGGCGACCTTCCAGGAAGCCTGGTCGCCGCGCGGCAGGCCATCAGGATTGCCCCGACCTTCGCCTTAGGCCATTCCAACGTCGGCGTCGCCTTGTACCGGTTAGGGCGGCTAGAGGAAGCCGACGCAGCCTTTCGTCGATCCATCGAATGCGACGGCACCTATTTCGAGGCACGGGCACACCTTGTGTCCTTGCTGGCAGGCCGGGGCGACTTTGAGGATGCCTTGCGAGCGTTGAAGGCGATGGCGGAGGCCGACCTTGACCACCCCGCTGCCGACACGTTCATCCAGAAGCAGACCGCCGAGGGGACACGCTTGGTCAAATTGGACGGTCAACTCGATGCGATCCTCGCCGGAGAGGTAACGCCGGAGAAGGACGACCTGATCGGGCTTGCGAAGCTCTGCTACTTCCACCGCGGGCGGCCCCTAGCGGCGGCACGGTTTTACGAAAAAGCATTCGAGGCCAGACCACAGTTGGCGCACAACTTGCGGTCGCCAAATCGATACGACGCCGCTAGGGCCGCCGTGAAGGCGGTCGCCCAGGGGGCCGATATTGCCTGGTCGGCCAAGGCACGCGCCTGGTTACGGGCCGACCTGAAGACGCTCTCGGGCATGGCCTCTCTCTCGCAACCCGCCCACCGACAGATTGCGAAGATGCTGGCCGGTTGGCGAGCGGATGTTGACTTGGCCTCGGTACGGGAGCCGGGATCGCTCCCGCAGTTACCTGACGGGGAGCGCCAGAGGTGGTCGAAGTTGTGGGCCGAGGTGGACATGTTGATCCAGAGGACCAAGCCGGGAGGTCGGTAACCGGAATGGGGGATGGATCCGGCACAAGTCAATGAGATCCATGGCATTGCATGATAGAGTGAACGGTCCGGAAAACCGGCGACGCCGAAAGGCCTTCGGGCCCACCATTATGGGTGTAGGCCCATCGCCCTTGGATCCATCATCAAGTCATCGTTTGAGGTGCTGAGGCCTCGGGAATGAGCCCTTCTGCACAGCTGGATCGCTGCCGCCAATGTGGGACTGCCATGGGCAGATCCGCCAGATCCCCGCTGATGTAGCAATGGTGCCATGGTTGGGTTACCACCACGGCCTATCGCTCACTCGGTGAGAATCACGCCACTTGCTACGCGATAACTTGTAGATCAGTTGTACAAAGATTTATTGATCAATAGATTTTTCAAATGTTATCGCGCGGTTTCCGCAGGATCGCTGCCCGGACTGGGTTTACTCATTCGCTGGTGTCTGGAAGTTCAGCGCGTTCGGCCCGCCATTGCTTCGCCTGGTCGGACTTTCCAGTGGCTTCAGCGAGCCGGACCAGGCGGTCGAGTGCCTCCCCTAGAATGCGGGTTTGTAACGCCACCGGTATCTCCGACTTCGCCGCGGCAAGGGCTGTTTTCATCCCGTCGTAGCCTGCGATAAGGTGCTTCTCAGCCTCGGTGTAGTTCTGCTGGCCGAGCAACGCTTCGCCGAGCATCGACTCCGCATTGGCGGTGAGCCACGAGTCGGGCAGTTGGTCCTGGCGAATCGTGAGGCACTCACGCAACAACGGCTCGGCTTCGGCGGCTTTCCCCTGACGCAGCAAGTTGTTGGACAGCGACGCCAGTCTCGAGGCAACCCGGGCATCATTGTCGCCGTGTTGCCTGCGAACTTCTTCAAGTTGGGCCCGGCGGTAAGGCTCCGCCTTGCCGTGCAGTTCGGCCTCTTCGTAGGCGTCGATCAGTGATGGCTTCACCCAAGCAAAACGGAGCCGCAGCCAGTCCGGCCCGGTGGCGGTTTGTTTGACCACACTCTCCAGCAAAGGAATCGCGTCGTTAAAGCGGCCAGCACTTTTGTAGTTGATGCCCAGGTTCGCCTTCACTGTGAGAGTTTCGGGATGATTCGCTCCGCGTTTCTTTTCATTTTGCTGCAATAGTGTCTCGAACACCGGCACCGACTTATCCAATCTTCCCTGTTTCCAATACGAAACGGCGAGGCTGTTGCGTGAGAGGAGCGTGTCGGGGTGGTCGTCTCCCAGCTTTGCCTCCCTCTGCTTCAGGGTGCGTTCGTG
>CAYPIE010000108.1:0-18273 GCA_964410665.1 uncultured Alcaligenaceae bacterium | reverse complement strand
CAGTCCGGGGGTTCCCCGCACCGCAATCGCCTCTGCCTCTTTCCCCGCACCGCAAACGCCTCTGCCTCGGCATCCCCCGACGTGAGTCGGGTACTGCCTTCTCGCAATCACCCGTTGTCCACGTTGTGTTGAGCGTACCATGCAAGCGCTGACGATAGCCCTGCCGAACCTCGCAACCACGGAGGAATGGGGTCGACGGATTGGCAAACGGCTCTTTCCGGGTTCGGTGGTTGGCTTGGTGGGGCCGCTGGGGGCGGGAAAAACGCATCTGGCTCGGGCCATTGCCACGGGGCTGGGAGTCAACAACCCTAAGGTAGTGACCAGCCCGACCTTTGTGTTGATCCAGGAATACTCCGGCCGGTTGCCGATTGCGCATTTGGACACCTATCGGCTTGGTTCGCTCACAGAGTTCCTCGATCTTGGGGTTCAGGAGTATTTTGATTCGGATACGGTTTGTTTGATCGAGTGGGCGGACCGGGTGATCTCGGTACTGCCTGCGGACCACCTTCGCTTAATCCTGTCGATCCAAGGCGAGCATGCCCGTCAGCTCCAACTCGAAGCGACCGGACCGCGGCATGGTTGCCTGCTCACTGCCCTTCAGGCCGAAGACGTGGCAGGCCAATGACATTCAGGGCTGAATTGCCGCCGAAGGCTTCTCGCGTAGTCTAAACATCACCTTCGTTGTCGGTTCCGGAAGGCTAACTAGGGGAATCCTACCGTGCATTGGTCGTATTTTGCGCTTATGCCACTTGGGCTGGGCTTGCTAAGCGGCACTCGGACCGGGTCTGCAAGCCGCCTCCGCAGTGTGGGCTGGCCAGTCCTGGGTATGGCCGTGCTTTTGTTGGTCGGCTGCGACGATGCGGTCCCACCGACCGAGAAGGCGGTGCGGCCGGTGAAGCTGGTTACTGCCGGCGACCTCAGCGCCATGACGTTGTCCTACCCGGGCAAGGTCGAGGCGTCGCAAAAGGTGGAGCTGGCCTTCCGGGTCGCGGGGCGGGTGTCGGAGTTGCCGGTCAAGGAGGGTGACCGAGTCGAACAGGGAGCGCTGATCGCTCAGCTCGACACGCGCGACTTCCAGACCCGCGTCGATGCCGCGGCGAGCGAGCTGGCCCAGGCCGAGGCTCGCCTAAAAGAGATGGAGGCCGGAGCCCGTCCGGAGGACAAGCTCAAGCTCGACTCCAAGGTTTCGGAGAAGAAGGCGCTGTATGAGCAGGCGGCCGCCGAGCTGGAGCGGGCACGCACGCTTCTGCGGAGCGACGCGGTGGCTCGCTCGGAATACGACTTATGGAACGCCCGCTACCAGGCGACCAAGGAGGCCTTCTACCAAGCCCAAAAGGAGCGCGAGATCGGTCTGGCGGGGGCCCGCCAGGAAGAGATCGAGGCGCAGCAGGCGCTGATCAAGGCCTTGAAGAGCCAGCTCAAGGCTGCCTGGGACGCCTTCGATGATACCACTCTGCGAGCCCCCTACACCGGAGTGATTGCCCAGCGGTATATCGAGATTGACCAGGAGGTCCGCGCCAAGGAGCCGGTGGTCAAGTTCCAGGACACTGACGAAGTGGTGATTGTAATTGACGTGCCAGAGGCCGAGGCGGCCAACCTGCGGGAGTCGGACTTGGTGTCGAATGAGGTGGAGTTCGCCGCGATCAAGGGGAAGCGGTTCCCGATCGACCGCGTCAAGGAGACGGCCACCGAGGCCGACCCGCAGACCCAGACCTACCGCGTCCGCCTGGCCATGAGGCCACCGGAGAACTTCCGCATTCTGCCCGGGATGACCGCCACGGTGTACGCCGTCCTCGACCCCCGGCGGGTACTCGAGGCGGGCATGACCTTGCCGCCCAGTGCTGTCCAGACCAGCAACGACGGCAAGCACTTCGTCTGGGTGGTCGACCCCGACCAGATGACCGTGTCGCGTCGTGAGCTGGAGGTGACCTTTCCAAGCAGCGATGTGATACGGGTGGTCGGTGGCATCCAGGCCGGTGACCAGGTCGTCACCGCCGGCGGCAGCTCGCTACAAGAAGGTATGCGAGTACGCAACTTTGAACAGGTCAGCACCACGGCCAGCCAGGAAGGGAAGCTGCAATGAACATCGGCGAATGGTCGATCCGCAACGAGTCGATCGTTTGGGTCACGATGCTACTGGTCGCGTTCGGTGGCTTCTACGCCTACGACGGCATCGGTAAGCTTGAGGACCCGGAGTTCACCATCAAACAGGCGGTGATCGTTACTCCCTATCCCGGAGCTCGGCCGAAGGAGGTCGCCGAGGAGGTGACCAACCCGATCGAGAAGGCCGCGCAACAGCTGGGCCAGACCTACCGAATCTGGTCGCAGTCCGAGCCCGGCGTGTCGATCGTCACCGTGGAGATCAAGGAGAAGTACGACAAGGACGCCTTGCCGCAGATCTGGGACGAGCTGCGCCGGAAGGTGAACGATGCACAAAATGATTTGCCGCCCGGGGCCGGCCCGTCGCTGGTCAACGACGACTACGGCGACGTATACGGGATCTTTCTGGCGATCACCGCTGCCGACCCCGGCTATACCTATGCCGACCTTCAGAAGTACGCCGACTTTCTGCAGCAAGAGTTGCTCAAGGTCCAGGATGTCAAGAAGATCGTCCAGTGGGGCAACCAGGAGGAAGTCGTCTACGTGGAGATCTCGCGGAAGCGGCTGGCCCAGCTCGGCATCCAGGAGGAGGAGATCTACGCCACCTTGCGCGAGCAGAACGCCGTGCTCCCGACCGGCCACGTTCGGATCGGCGCGGAGTACATCCGCATCGACCCCACTGGTAACTTCCAATCACCCGAGCAGATGTCCGACCTGCTGATCGGGTCGGACCAGACCGGGCGGTTGATCTACCTGGGCGAGATCGCCACGATCAAGCGGGGCTACCGGGAGCCGCCGGGGGCGCTGCTCCGCCACAACGGCCGCAAAGCCGTCGGGCTCGGCATCTCGACCGTACAGGGCGGCAACGTGGTCAACATGGGTGAGGGGATCCGGGAGCGTTTGACTGCACTAGAGGGCTTCCGGCCGCACGGGGTGGAGCTGAACGTCATCTCGTACCAGTCCGACCTGGTCGAGGCGTCGGTGTCGGGGTTCGTCCTGAGTGTGATCGAGGCCGTGGTGATCGTGATCACGGTGCTGCTGGTATTCATGGGGCTGTGGGCCGGTCTGTTGATCGGCATCGTGTTAACCCTGACGGTGTTCGCCACGCTGATGGTGATGGCCGCCTGGGGGATCCCGCTGGAGCGGGTGTCGCTGGGGGCGCTGATCGTCGCCCTGGGCATGCTGGTGGACAACGCGATCGTGGTCACCGAAGGAATGATGGTGCGGATCCGCGGCGGCCAGGATAAGATCGTGGCTGCCCGCGAGGTGGTCGGGCAGAACATGTGGCCGTTGTTCGGTGCGACCTTGGTGGCCATCCTCGGCTTCGGCGCGATCGGGCTTTCGCAGGACTCCACCGGCGAGATTTGCCGGTCGCTGTTTCAGGTGATCCTGATCTCCTTGAGCCTGAGCTGGCTGACCAGCATCACGTTCACGCCGCTGTTGTGCTACTACTTCTTCGGCAAGGACCCCGGCCAAAGCGGCGGTGGGGACTCCTACCGGGGAGGGTTGTTCACCGCTTACGCCAGGCTGTTGCGGGGGGCGTTGCGCATTCGCTGGGGGGTGGTCATCGCCGCTGTTGCTGCGTTCGCCGGGGCCATGTTGGGCTTTGGCAAGATCGACAAGAGCTTCTTCCCCGACTCGACCCGGCCGCAGTTCCTAGTCGACTTCTGGCTGCCGTCGGGAACCGACATCCGGGTCACCGACCGTGAGGCAGACAAGATTCAGGGCTTCCTGCGGCAACAGGACGGCGTCACCGAGGTGGCCAGTACAGTGGGCAGCGGCGGCCTGCGTTTCACGCTCACGTACACCCCTGAGAAGCCGAACCCCGCCTTCGTCCAATTCATCGTCAGCGTGGACGACGTCAGCAAGATCGACGCGATGATGCCGCGGATTCGCGACTACCTGAAGGGGAACTACCCGGACGCGATAGTCGGCATCAAGAAGATCAATTTTGGCCCTTCCGACGGCGGCAAGATCCAGGCACGCTTGCGCGGGCGGGACATGGACCGGCTGCGTGATCTGGCCGACCAGGCCGAGGCGATCATGCGTACCGACCCGGGGTCGACCACCGTCCGCAGCGACGCCCGGGAACGGGAGCTGGTGTTGCGGCCGCAACTCTCCGAGGCGCAGGCCCGTCGAAACGGCCTGACCCGTTCCGATGTGGCCCAGGTCACCCAGACCGCCTTCGAGGGGCGTCAGGTCGGCGTCTACCGCGAGTCCACCGGCAACGATTCGGGCCTGTTCCGCACTGAGACGCGGCAGCTACCGATCCTGACCCGGCCGCCTGAGCAAGAACGTGCCGCGGTTGACGAGATCTACTCCACCCAGATCTGGTCGCCGGCGGCCAAGAAGATGATCCCACTGCGGCAGGTGGTGTCCGGCTTCGTCATGGAATCGGAGGACCCGCTAATCCCGCGGCGTGACCGGGCCGAGACGATCACAGTCCACTGCGATCCCCGTGAAGGGAACGCTAGCACCGTGCTCAACCGGGTCCGGCCGCAGATCGAAGCGCTGGATTTCCCCGAGGGCTACTCGGTCGAATGGGGCGGCGAGTACGAGAGCTCGCAGCGGTCCCAGAACGGTCTGGCCCGGACCTTGCCGCTATTCCTGATCGCCATGGTGTTCACGGTGCTGTTTCTGTTCGGCTCGATCAAGCTGACGCTGATCATCTGGCTGACCGTGCCGCTGATCATGATCGGCGTGACCCTGGGGTTGCTGCTGACCGGTCTACCCTTCGGCTTTGTCGCCATCCTGGCGGTGCTCAGCTTGTCCGGGATGCAGATCAAGAACGCCATCGTGCTGCTCGACGAGATCAACGCCCAGCAGGCGGCTGGGAAAGAGGCTTACGCGGCGATTATGGACTCGTGTCTGAGCCGCTTGCGGCCGGTCACCATGGCCGCCCTGACCACGGTACTTGGCATGATCCCTTTGGTAACCGACCCGTTCTTCAATAGCATGGCGGTCTCGGTAATGGCGGGGCTGAGCTTCGCGGCGGTGCTGACGCTGATCGTGGTGCCGGTCCTCTATGCCATCATCTTCCGTGTACGCGAACACCGGGAGGAGGCAACCGAAGAAACCGGCGATCGAATGGTGCAGGAGGGGTGAGGTGAGAACTCCTTGCAGGTTCGCCCTGGTGAGGAGCTGCCCTCTCCCGCGCTTTCTTCCGAGTCCCACATGAGTTGGTGCTCGTGGGGGTGGTTGGCTGTTCGTCCCGCCCCATTCGTCAGGAGTGATGCCACCTTCTCTTCAGCTCTATTGTAGGCGGAGCGGAGCTTCTGGACTGATGTCACTATGATCGCCACCGATGCGGGAGCAGCGATGCGGCAAGCGCTGGGTACTGGGGTATTCAGCGGTACGCGTGGAGTGACCTTCTTCGGTTTGATCTTGATCCGGTGTTCTACGTTGTCCTACGAGGGGTGACCGAGAAGCGTTCTTCAGGGACAGAGACCATCCCCCCTTCCCAAGGTTCGGGTGAACGTGAAAAGCCCACAGGCTCAGGAAGTGAATCTGCCGGTGAGCCACCTCCCCCATTCGGTGGCTCACCGGACCGCCTGGGCCGCGGAAAAAGATGCAACGAGGTCTCGGGGCTTTAGTAACGCAATTCGAAGCCGAAGTTGATACCCTGCACCCAGAAATCATCCTCTAGGAAGGGTTGCTCCGGAGCCGGTGTAAACCCGGGTAGACCGTAGGCAAAACTGACCGGTACCTGGCTGACGTCGACGACTGGATTAATCTGGGACCCGGCACGGATCACATTATCCAAGTACATGATGTTATAGCCGATAAAGGTGCGAAACCGCGGCGTCCACTGAAAGCCGATGTTGACGATCCCTTCGGGTAAATAGGCAAACTCGTTGCGGGTACGCACACCACTGTTGCCGGCGTTGGCCAGGAGGCCACCAGGGACCCCAGTGGGAGGCGGCAGGTCGCCGCGAGCGTTGGCGGGCCCTTGCTGGAGGATCGATTGGCCCACGGTCTCGAGGCGTTGGTAGACCGAGCCAATAGCGATCTTTCCTTGCAGATCCACAGTCCAACGGCCCTTGCGCAATTTGGTCTGCAAGCCAAGCTGGCCTCCATAAAATTGGTTGCGCGTTTCGAACTCATCGAGAACGCCAATTGCAGCCGGCCCCAGAACGAAGGTTCCGCTAAACGGCGAGGAATTCCCCGGGAGAATCCCGGAACCCGAGAACACCCGGATGCCTTCATCCATTTCGAAGTAGCGGAATCCGCCAATCAGGTTCAAACTGGCTTCATGATAGGGAGTCGGAGGCTGGCGATAGATGTTCCATACCGTGTTCGATTCAATCCCCCAGACCTGATTCTCGATGTCGATGTCGATAAACCCGTTGGAGAACTGCGGGAAGGAAGCCAGCAAGGAGGTATTGATCCCAGTGGTCGAGTCGACAAATGGCCGGGCGAGCACCGGGAGTCCCAGCGCACTGGATACAGTTGTTAGCCCAGGGGAGTTCTGTTCCAGGAGGAAGCCGTTGACCTCGATGCCGAGCCGTTTGCAGGCGTTGCACCAGGCGCCGCCAGTCAGGCGGAAACCGCTGACCACATCGAAATCGATCGGCCCTTCGAAAAGGGCGGTGGTGGTCGGCTGGCCAAGGACACCGGATGCCAGCGGAGCACTGGTGGTGGCCAGGGGCAGGTTCACGGGCATCGAATCGACAAACCAGAGGAGATACTGGGCGTTAAACCAAACGTGGGGTACCTGGCCGCCAGCCCCTCCTGGAGGGCAATCCCCGGCCAGTTGAGCCATGCCAGAGGGCGAGAGAGCGCCAAAGTTGCCAGGGGGTGGATAGGTTGGCTGTCCGCCCATGGGGTCGATCGGCATAGGGCCCGGGGGCGTGCCGGGTCCGGCCAGGCCAGCCATGGGCGGGACGATCAGCGGCACTCTCCCCATGCTCCCGGGCACTGGGTGGTGAGCGGCGCCGAAGAAGGCGGGCTGAACCTCCCCGGTGGTGGTGTAACTCGAACCCTCAGGGACGGGATCGGTTAGCAGTTGGCCATTGGGGGTGGCGGTCTGTCCCCAGGCGAGTCCCGCGCTGGCCGCCAGGGCCGCGATCGAACCTAGAATTCCGTTTCGCATGGAACGCTCCTGATCTGCCGACGAACTCGGAACCGGCGCTTGGCTGTGGGGGCCACCACGAAAACATCTTGCCTGGGACTCCGTGGAGCCAAATAGCTCCTGTCGCAGGTGGTCGAGCCTTCCTCGCCGTGTAGTTGGGCATAAGACCTCTTACTCTCCGAATTGATCGGCAGGCTAGGCCGCGATCATGAACAGAATCCGTAAGGCCGGCAAAATTGGCGTGCCTAGGGCGAGCCTTGTAGCTGGATTCCTTCCTAGACGCAGCCCAGCACGAGTATTCCTAACGGGGGCAGCGTGAGGTTCACCGACGCCGGTTGCATATGCCAGGGCAGCGGTACGGCTTCGACGCCACCGAGATTCCCCACACCACTGCCGCCGTAATGCGCGGCATCGGAGTTGAGCAGTTCACGCCACCAACCTAGGTGGGGGACGCCAACCCGGTAGTCGTGGCGAATGATGGGAGTAAAGTTCGCCACAACCAGGAAGGAGGGTTGATCGTGGTGTTTCCGCAAAAAACATAAGACGCTGTTGTCCGAGTCATTGGCATTGATCCATTCAAAGCCGCCCGGCTCGCAATCCGAGCCATGCAGGGTTGGGAAGGACTGATAGGCCTGATTGAGGTCGCGTAACCAGTGGGCTACCCCGGCGTGGAATGGGTAATCGTACAAATGCCAGTCCAAGCTGACTTCATGGTACCACTCGTTCCACTGGGCAAACTCGCCACCCATGAATAACAGCTTTTTGCCAGGCTGGGCAAACATGTAGCCGTAGAGCAAGCGGAGGTTGGCAAAGCGTTGCCAGGGATCACCGGGCATCTTCCCTGCCAACGAGCCCTTGCCGTGTACGACTTCGTCGTGGGACAACGACAAACAGAAATTCTCCTGAAAGGCATAAAGCATCCGGAAGGTGAGTTGGTTGTGATGATAGCGTCGGAAAACGGGGTCCAGAGCCATGTACTTCAGGGTGTCGTGCATCCAGCCCATATCCCACTTAAAGCCAAAGCCTAGGCCGCCCACATAAGTTGGTCGGGATACCATTGGCCAGGCGGTGGATTCCTCGGCAAAAGTGGCGACGTCAGGGTAGCTGTGATAAATTTCCTCATTGAGACGACGTAGAAACTGAATAGCTTCGAGATTCTCCCGCCCGCCAAACTCGTTGGGCAGCCACTCGCCTTCGGCGCGCGAATAGTCGCGATAGAGCATGGAGGCCACGGCATCCACCCGGATACCATCGATGTGATATTTCTCCAGCCAAAACAAGGCCGAGGAAATCAAGAAGCTGCGCACTTCATTGCGGCCAAAATTGAAAATGTAACTCTTCCAATCGGGATGAAAGCCGAGTCGCGCATCGGCGTGTTCGTACAGATGGGTTCCGTCGAAATAGGCTAGGCCGTGGCCATCGGTCGGGAAGTGCGACGGCACCCAATCCACAATCACCCCAATGCCATGGCGATGCAAGTAGTCGACCAAGTACATAAAGTCTTGTGGCGAACCATACCGCGAGGTTGGGGCAAAATACCCGGTGCACTGATAGCCCCAGGATCCGTAGAAGGGGTGTTCCATTACCGGGAGGAATTCGACATGGGTAAAGCCTAGCCAGGCGACATACTCGGCCAGTTGCGGGGCTAACTCGCGGTAGGTGAGTGGCCGGTTGTGCTCGTGGGGGTTGCGTTTCCAGCTGCCCAGGTGCACTTCATAAATGGAGATTGGTGCATGGCGATGATGGCGGTCGCCGCGGTTATTCAGCCATTCATCGTCTTGCCAGTCGTAGGCAAGATCGACCACCACCGAGGCCGTTTGGGGGGGCGTTTCATGCTGAAAGCCAAACGGGTCAGCACGGTCGGTACGGTAGCCATGATAGCGCGAGACCAGATGATACTTGTAGACCGCCCCGGGTCGGACGCCAGGAACAAACACTTCCCAGAGGCCCGACTGACCGCGGGAATGCAGGAGATGGGCCTGTGGATCCCAGCCATTAAAGTCGCCGATGACGCTCACCTGCTCGGCATTGGGGGCCCAGACGCCAAACAGGGTACCGGTTTCGCCTTCCACCTGCATCGGGTGGGCACCGAGCTGTTCATAAAGGCGGAAGTGACTGCCCTCGTTAAACAGGTACAAGTCTTCGGCCGTGAGTCGGGTAACATCATGGCGCATGCGTGTTGCAGTATCAAGATTCATGAGGAACCATCGGGGTTGGGGGATGATTTCGTTGCTCGCCGGCGGGTTATGCCCAGGCGGGTTGAGCGTCGGCGGGCGTGTCGAGAATGAACAGGCTCCAGCTCGCCGGCATGGGAGGGGCAAGGTTGGCCAGCGCATGCCTTGCAACCTGATGGGGCGTTTGCTGGTCAATCGCTGCGGCAGGCCTGAGCTGGCCTCCCCCAGGGATCTGCCGACCTGGAGGTTGCAGGAAGCCCTCTGCGACACAGCCATATGCGAAGCAATGTACGCTTGCTTTTGTAGCAAGTTACATGGCAATGGGCCACTTCCTAGATTCTCGGCTCACCCTGAGTCACCGAATCACTACAATCGTACCCATCGGATGAACACCGCGGGTTTGCCAGTATGGGTTGGATTGACCAAGATCCTAGGTCGCATCTACCTTGAATGATGGGTCTGTGTGGGAGAGAGTTCAAGATGGGATTCGCTGACGCGTTTGCCGAGATCGTACGTCCGCAGGAACCACTGGCGCCCTATACCTATTTGCGGATCGGTGGACCGGCCGAGTATCTGGTCGAACCACGCACGCACGCGGAGCTGGGGGCGGTTCTGCACTACTGCCAGGCCGAGCACCTGCCGGTGCGCGTCCTGGGCAATGGTTGTAACTTGGTGGTCCGCGATGAGGGGGTGCCGGGGGTCGTCGTCAGGCTCAATGCCGAGGTTTTTACCGAGATTACCGTGTCCGATCGACGCGTGCGGGCAGGGGGCGGCGCCTTGCTTTCAGCCCTGGTGACGCAAGCGGCCAAGCATCATCTGGCCGGCCTCGAAACCCTGGTGGGGATTCTGGGGACCGTCGGTGGGGCGATCCGCTGTAATGCCGGCGATCGGACTTCTGACATTGGCCAGTTTGTTCGGGCTGTAGAGGTTCTCGACGAGACCGGCAGCTTACAACGCCGCGATCGTTCGGAAATGCATTTCTCAGAGCATCAGAGCGAACTGGACGATCCGGTGATCCTGACCGTGGAGCTGGAACTCGATACCGACAGTGCCGATGCCATCGTGAAACGGATGCGCAAAGCATGGATTCAACGCAAGGGTTCTCAGCCGTTTACCTTTCAACATGCGGTGCGCGCGTTCAAGAATCCCAAGGGCTACACCGCAGCCAACCTGATCGAACAAGCGGGTGTTGGGCACGCGCGGGTCGGCGGGGCCATGATCAGCGAACGCAACGCCAACTACATTGTTACCCAACCGGGCACCTTTGCCCGGGATGTGCTCCGCTTGATTGATTTGGTTCAGACTCGAGTCCAGGAACACTCAGGCATCTGCATGGAACGGGAAGTACTGGTCTGGTGAAACGCACGCATCGCTGCGAACGTTCTGCGGTTCTTCGCACACCGCTCCCAATTCGACAGGGACGGGGCCCCATCCGGATGGCGGCCACCCTCGGGGTCGTGGTGGTGCTGGTTGGCGGCATCCTCCAGCTGAGTGAGTACGCCCAGTCCTATCTTGCTCGTCAGCGAGGAATCGCGTTATCGGCGATCGCCTTTGAGCCGCCACCTGGTTGGACGGCTGCAGAGTTCCGCAACGAGGTGCAATATTTAGCCCAGTGGCCCGAGACCCTAGCTTACGACCGGGAGGAATTCCTGGCCCAGTTGGCAGCGGGCTTTACCCGCCATCCCATGGTGGCCACGGTCCACTCGCTTCGCATGTCGGCCCATCACCAAGTAACTCTCCAGCTGAGCTATCGCCAGCCGGTGCTGCGGGTGCATCATCCTGAGGCGGGCATGCTTTGTATAGCCGCCGATGGTGTGGTGCTGCCGCAGCGGTTCCGTGGTGAGGGCTTGCCGTGCTGGCACACCCCTTCCTGTGCACGGCCTGGTCCAGCCGGGACTGTATGGCGGGATCCCTTGGTGGAAGAGGCCGTTGCATTGGTCAAGGAAGTGGCCGAGGCGTTCCCGAAGGAATCGTTTGACCAGTTGGTCGGGACCGGCCGCGACGGTTGGCGATTGAGCAATGCCACGACGCTAGTGGTTTGTGGCCAACCTGGCGAAGAACACCTTGCTGCTCTGCAGGGCTGGCCATCTCAGCGTGTACAACGTCGTGGCGGCGCTGCGATGCTGATTCTGCGGATTGCCGGGCCAGAACCGCCCGACTAAGCGTGCTCAATCCAGAGAATTAGCCGCCCTGGCTGACATACTCCTGCCACATCGCCAGATAAGCGGTTTCCAGGTGCTCGACGTAACGTCGGGCTTGGATCAAGGCGGATTGACGCATCCGATCGCGTAGGCCGCGGCGTAATTCGCGTAACCAGTCCACATTTTCGACCAGCCCTTTGGCTCGTGCGACATACTCGTTCGAATCGTAGGCGACCAGGTCGGGCAGCCCTACATTGCTCAACAGTGACAACCCTTGCCGCGAAACATATGTCGGCCCTGCCTGGGTCAGGACGGGGACACCCATCCACAAGGCATCGCAAGTGGTGACACCACCGTTGTATGGATAAGGGTCAAGGCAAACATCGATTCGTTGGTGTAAGCGCAGATACTCTTCCAGCTTTTGTCGCGGCAGCAGTTCAAGGCGTTCGCTTGCGATACCGGCGTTGCGAAAGCGTTCGGCCACCAGTTGGGTGCCGAAACCGCCCCGGCCGGTTAACAGAATGAGTCGTGCCTTGGGAATGGCGTGTAAAATCTCGGCCCAGGTGCGCAAAATCGGGGGGGTGAGCTTGGCCGGGTTATTGAGCGAACCAAAGGTAAGGTGCCCAGCTCGATCGCAAGGCAAGGGGCCAACTTCAGGCATGTTCGGTGGCGGTTCATAGCACCAGGCAACTTCGGGCAAACGGTAAATCCGCTCAACGTAGAACTGCTCCGTGAGGCCGATTGGGTCGGCAAAGTCATCGGAGATGCGATAATCGATCGCCTCCATCCCGGTCGTGTTGGGATAGCCAAACAGGGTAACCTGGATGGGAGCAGGTTTGCGGGCAAAAGTCAACAAGCGGTTGCCCGCGGTGTGTCCGGACAGATCGACGAGAATGTCAATCTGCTCCTGGCGGATGAACGCGGCAAACTGGTCATCGGGGAGGCCCACCACCGTATGCCAGTCGTTGCACCACATCTTGAGGCGATTGGTGATCGCATCGGGGTGCATGACATTCGAGAAGCCAGTCACGTGAAATCGTTGCGGATCAAAATGACCGATCAACGGCAGCAAGAATCGCGCCACCGTATGATCACGGAAGTCGGCGGACACATAGCCGATGCGTAAAATGCGATCATTCGTGCGGTCGTTGGTGTGCCGCTGCCAGGTCGATTTCAGGGGATCGGCATGCTCGTGGGCCCACTGTTTGTGCTCTTCAAGCAAGCTCGGTGGGTCGATCTCGGCACTGTAATTCATGGTCAGCAGCAAGTTGCTGTGCACATGAGCTTGACCTGGATCGAGCGCCAGTGCCATGCGGCGTGCCTCGATCGCCTCGTCGTGGCGACCAGACTCCGTGTAGGCAATGCCCAGGTTATTTAAGGCATCGGTGAAAGCGGGTTTGAGCTGTACGGCGCGCTCATAGTGCTGCAAGGCTTGCTCGGACTGGTTGAGGGCTTCAAGGGTGACGCCCAAGCTGTTGTGGGCTTCGGCATAGTTGGGGTCGATGGCCAGGGCTTGTTCGAACTGCTCGACGGCCTCAGGATACTTCTGCTGGCTGGCCAGAGCGAGCCCGAGGTTGTGGTAGCCACGGATATACTTGCGATCTTGCTGGATGACTTGTCGATAGGTCGCAATGGCGTCGTCGATCCGGCCCAAGCGCTGATAGCAGAAGCCCAAATGGTTGCGAGCTTCGATGAGCTTGGGATCGCGGTGCAGGGCGATTTCAAAGCATTGCCGGGCCTCATCCCAGCGGGCCAGGCTCCACCAGGCTAGCCCAAGGTTGTACATGGCCCCGGCGTGCTGGGGGTTTAACTGCAGAACGGCCTGGTAAGCGGCGACAGCGTCGGTTGGCCGGTCGAGCTTACGGTAGGCGTTGCCCAGGTTGAAGAAGGCATCGGCGTGCCGCGGGTCGACCTGAATGGCCTGTTGGTAGGCTTGCACGGCCTCTTCCAGGCGATTCTGCCGGACCAGCACCACGCCGAGATTACTCAACGCGCCACCGTGCCGAGGTTCTGTGTGAAGGATCTGTCGGTACAGCTGTTCGGCCTGGGTGATTTGGCCGCCCTGATGCAGCTGGACCGCCTGTTGAAACAGTTCCGCAACGTCGGCCACGCCTGGCCTCCCTGGCTTGCACTCTCGATCTGCCCAGGAATTACCATAGCGGTCGTGCCGGGTTCGTACTAGCAGGGATGGTTCAGACCATTGGCGAATTCACTTCATTGGAAAACTATTCAAGTGGCGGATCTCGGCCAAGGCGGGCCCAGGTCGAGGAGGCCGCTTCGCTGAACAAGACAGCCAATCCCCACGTTCCTTGCCAGTCAATGGGCATCTTCTAGGTTAGAAAAAGTTTGATATATCAATATTATCATTGGTTCCCTGCGGATGGATGCAGATGGATGGAAGAGTTATGGTAAACACATATTTCATTTTGTAGGTCAGGGAATTTCCTTCACAGAAAGACGGTGAAATCTGACAGCGGAATTTTTTGCTTTTAGGGAAAATACTCGAAGAAATCCGTCGGTTTGGCTTGGCCGCCGCGAGGTTTCTCTCAGCTTCTGGCAATGGTGAACCCATCTGCAATGCCCGATCCCCCATGCTA
The DNA here is from genome assembly GCA_964410665.1 of uncultured Alcaligenaceae bacterium. GTDB lineage: Bacteria > Planctomycetota > Planctomycetia > Gemmatales > Gemmataceae > CAYPIE01. Next base: position 4,190 of record CAYPIE010000108.1, on the reverse strand, counting down.
AGGAGGCGGCAGGATGAGAATCCGCAAATACCTGCAATACTGGTTCGATGGGGATGCTTCTCGAATTCAAAAGCAGTGTCGAACAAAAAGCCGTGCGAACGCTGGCTCCACTAAGCCACGACCCAGTTTGGAGATTCTCGAGGAGCGTTGTACCCCGGCCCTGACCACCGTTGGCATACCGGACTGGCTGGACCAAGGGCCTGGGCCGATCGAAAACGGCCAAGTCTCTGCGCCTCCGAACGATGCGGTCGCGGGGGCCATTGAGAGTATTGCGGTGCACCCAAGCAATACCAACAAGGTGTTCGTGGGGACCGTCGCCGGAGGTGTGTGGAGGACGACGAATTTTTCATCCAGCACGCCAAGCTGGGAGCCGTTGACCGATGACCTCGAGTCGTTGTATGTCAGCTCGATTGCCTTCGATCCGGATGACAGCAGTACGTTGTATGTGGGGACCGGAAGCTACAGCAACACCTTTCGCAACCGCCTTAGCCAGTCCGCCCTCGGGATCTATCGCACGACCAATGCCAACGCCAGCAATCCGGAGGACGTGCGTTGGGAGCTTCTTGGCCGAGGCACCTTTGCCGGCCTGTCAATTCGGAGCGTGATACCCACAACGGATCCGGACATTATCATGGCGGCTGCTGCGACTTCCGGGGGCAACGGGGGATTATTCCGAAGCGATGACGGGGGTGAGACTTGGGATGAAATCACCGACGGGATTCGTTTGCCAAACGTTAGTGCCACGGATCTGATTCCCGATCCCAATGACGATGCACGCTTCTACCTCGCGTTGCCTGGGACAGGGGTATACCGAAGTGACGATATGGGGCAGACCTGGGACCAGATCGACAACCAGAACACGCGCATCGTTGGGGTGGCTGGCTCGAACAATATTGAGCTGGCTGCTCATGACGGTGGAAGCACCACCGTGCTGTATGCCGGGATTGTCACCGGCTCGGTGTTGTCAGGAGTTTTTCGCGACACCGATGGGGGTGACGGCAGCGGCAACGATGATCCGACCGAATATGACTGGACCGTGATCGGCACTACCCCTCCGGCGATTCATACTGGGCGCCAAGGCTTCAACAACTTTTCGATCAAAGCGGACCCGACGGATGATGAGGTGGTGTATGTCGGCGGCGACCGCCCACCTCACGTCTTCCGCGGCGACGCTGGGGCCGATACGTGGACCTCGATCGTCGGCACGGGGACCGCGAGTGGGACCCAGCCCCATGCCGACTCCCGCGACATTGAATTCCTCAACGACACCACCCTGCTCGAAGCGGATGATGGGGGCATCTTTCAAATCAGCAACCCGCTTGACGCGGCAAGCAACGACTGGGTGAACAAGAACGGTGATCTTAGAGATGCCGAGTTCCATTCCGTGGAGTTTGATACAACTGCCAACCTGATCTTCGGCGGCACCCAAGACAACGGCTCAGAAGTTCAGAATGCGGTCGGTAGCCAGGTCTGGACACGTTTCCTCGGCGGCGACGGCTCCACCCAGGTTTACGATGCCAATGCCAATGTGCGTTACTCGCTCGGAAACAACTTCGGCACGTTTCGTAGGAATGTTAGCACGCAATTACAAATGCGCGCACCTGGGGGTAGTACAAACTTCGATGGTCTCGAGAACTCCAGCGGTGGACGCACCGACTTCAACTTCGCGACCGGAGTGGGTGGGTTTGTGTTCCAATCCTACCTTCCGGTGGCCGCGAATCGATTTACCGCCGATCGCATCTTGTTTGCCCGACGATCGTTGTACGAGAGCACGGATGCCGGTGACACCATTTCGATCGTCAACTTACCCGGGAAGGGCGCTACCGACGTTGTGCGCTCCTTGGTTTTCGGGGGTCAACGAAATGGAGTTGACCAAGACGACATCTTCTATGCGGGGACCGAGAGCGGCCGCATTTACGTCCGCGACACGAGCAGCACGGTGATCGATCGCACGGCGGCACTCAGGGCCGCGATCCCCGGTGCAGGTTTCATCAAAGGCATTGCCTTAGATCCGCAAGATTGGCACCACGCCGTGTTGGTCACCGGCAATCAAGTCGCCGAGACCACCGATGCGGGAGCAACTTGGAATGATATTACCGACAATCTTGGTTCATTAACGAGCGAATTACGTCGCATCGCCTTTGTCGATACTTCTTCCACCGCCGGGGATGGCGTTCCGGTCGTGGGTGGGCTCGGGGGTGCGTTTCGCCGTGTGGGTGGACGTTGGACCGAATTTGGCCTGGAGATGCCGAACTCGCTCGTTCACGACATTAAGTTCATTGATGTTGACCTCGATGGCAATGCCGCGAACGGTACAGGCTTGCTTTTGGCTGGGACCTTTGGCCGAGGGGCCTGGACGGTCGCAAACGTCACCGACACGGTGGAAGCCGACGCGGTCTTGACCATTGACGGGGATAGTGGGTCGGACGAATTTCGCTTCGTGCGACGTGAGGTCAATCCCAACTTGTTAGACGTGTTTATTGACGGGACGTTGGAAGGTGCTTTTGAACTTTCCGCCCTGGAACAGATCAACGTGAACGGAAAAGGCGGCGATGACCTGCTGATCATCGACCACACCAACGGGCTGATCGACATTCCCGACGACATCTTCTATGACGGCGGCGAGGGGGAGGATGAGGTCAAAAGCCTTGCCGATGCCAACTTCACCCTCGATGGCAATGACCTCTTCGTCGCCGTCGATGCCAGAACCTCGCTCATCAACGTCGAGAAGGCCACCTTCAACGGAGGGGCTTCGGCCAACACCTTCAACGTGCTGAATTGGTCGGGACAAGCCACGATCAATGGTAAGGGGGGCTCAGACCAACTGGTCCTTGGCAGTGGCAACAACTTTGGGTCCAACGGGATCACCTTCAACGGTTCCGGCAACACCGACACTGTCCAGGCCAGCGACGACACCAACTACACCCTCTCCGACGACCTCCTGACCATCGCTGGCGTGGGCTCGGTGGTCTTAGACAAGGTTGAGCGTGCCATCCTGAGCGTCGGCAACAGCGGCAATACCTTCACCCTCCAATCCTGGTCCGGCAACGCCACCCTCAACGGCGGGAACGGCCCCGACGCGCTTATCCTCGACGACAGCAACAACTTTGGCAGCAACGGGGTCACCTTGAACGCCGGGAACGGGAGCGATTCCATCACTGCCACCGCCGCGGAAGATTTCACTCTCCGCGACAACCTGCTGAGCATCACCAGCGTCGGCTCGGTTGGTTTCTCCAGCGTCGAAGTGGTCAACCTCACGGGTGCCGGCAACATCAACACCTTCACGGTTAGCGACTGGACCGGCGAAGCCATCCTCGACGGCAAGGGCAACGGTGACACCTACGACATCACCTTCCAAGGCTATGACGACGGCTCCGTCGCTATCCAAGACTCCGGAGCCAGCGGCACCGACGTTGCCAACGTCAACGCCACCGACGGCAACGACGACCTCACGGTCACTGACACCAGCGTCACCCTTGACAACGAGCAGGTCACTTACGATAGCAACCTCGAGCAACTCAACGTCGATGCCCTCGACGGCGATGACTCCGTCACCCTCAACGTTGCCGACACTCCTACGGTCATCCGACTCGACGGCGGGCCCGGGACCGACACCCTCTCCGGCACCTTCACCGGTGACTTCAACAGTGATAACATCGTCAACTTCGAGGCCATCGGCGACCTCACCATCGACGGCGACCTCACCGGCGATCTGGTCATCGACGGCCACATCGGCAACCTCACCGTCACCGGCGCGACGCTTGGAACTATCACTGCCGACTCCATCGACACCATCGGCGTCCGTAACGGCCAAGGGCCGATCGTCTTCGGCGTCACCGAAGGGGGGATCACCCGACGCATCGAGGCTGCCTTGCCCAACAACCCTTACCCCAGCCCCGAGGATCTGTTCCCCGGAGCCATCCGCTTTGAGTTCTTCTACGACTCCCGTGACCGGCTCGGGCCCGACCCCCGCCTGGCCCTCCGGGTTACCAACCCGGTTACTCAGACCTTTGACCTCAGTCTCGTCACCTACGACGACCGGGCCCGCTTTAAGCTGGCCCGCCTTGATAGCGTCGGCCGCTCCTACATCCGTAACGTTGCCGTCGAGGGCAACCTACTCCACCGTATCACCGGGCCGATGCGTCGCTTCCTCGGCTACCCCTCCGGCACACCTGGCGGCATCCGCCTAC
>CAYPIE010000107.1:0-18633 GCA_964410665.1 uncultured Alcaligenaceae bacterium | reverse complement strand
ACCAGACCCGGAGTAGATATTGCCGATGCTCCGGTCAATGGAAGAACGTGTTACTACCTGAATCTAGTCGGCGTCCCCTACCTCCGCTATCCAAATCCAACGCGATTGCAATGTAAGTCGTTATGAAATCGATATTTGAAGGCTGTGTACCTCCACAGCCGCAATCTACTCGCAGGGCGGTCGTGTGGTCAATGTGTGCGGAAAAAGTGCGGAATGTTCACTGGACAGCGTCGATGGTTTCGGAAGGCAGCACAGTGGTGTTAGAAAACAACCCGAGAGATTCGGAACAATCCTTCAAAGATGTCGATTGATCTGGGCCAATCGTTTTACTCGAGGGAGAAGAGCGGATGCAGGTCGAGGAAAGGATTTCCACCGTGTGAAGATGCACGTAACGACCTAAACCTAGTGGAATATAGCGGTTGCGACTTCCGCATTCCACAGCAATTCCACTAATACCCGTGGATTCTGTACCGATTCTGTACCCACCATGGAGATAGACCCGTCCTCGATTAACCGTATATTCGTTTACTTTTCGATGACTCACTTGTGATACGATTGGTGACCGTTGTCGGTCCAGATCAGCCTTACAATCATCCGTTAGCTGTCTGGCCCCTGGAGCAGCTGCCGCAGTTCGCCCGACTCGTACATCTCGACCGCGATGTCGCAGCCGCCGACAAATTCACCGTCCACGTAGAGTTGTGGGATCGTCGGCCAATCGGAAAAAACCTTGACCCCTTCACGGAGTTCCATGTCCGCGAGCACGTCAGCGCTGGCGAACTCAACATTCAGTTGCTTGAGGATCGTGACAACCGTCTGGGAGAACCCACACCTGGGAACGTCAGGAGTGCCTTTCATGTAGAGCATCACGCGGTTGCTCTCGATCTCGTGCTTGATACGCTCGTCTATCGTCATCAGGGGACCCCGTTCAACAGATGTTGGTTATCTCAATTCACGGCTTCGTCGAGAATCAGCCTTGACTGTTGGCCCACTTCTCGGGTGTATACGTTTTCAGCGACAGCGCGTGGACCTGGCCGGCGGAGATCAAGTCCTTCAGCGACTGTTTAACGAGGCGGTGCTGTTTGGCCAGCGGCATCCCCACAAATGCTTCACTGATCACCGTCGCCTCGAAGTGCGCGCCGTCGTTCATCGGGTCGCGAACGATCACCTGGGCACCCGGCACGGCAGCCAAGATTGTCTCTTCGATCTGTTTGGTCAGGTCGTTCATTTGACGTTCGCCTGCAGCCAACGGACAATGTCATTAGATTCATAGAGTGGCTCTCCGTCAATCACCAAGCAGGGCACCTGACCCTTGCCGCCGATTTCGATCAACGCTTCTCGGGCTCCGGGTTCGGCGTGAATATCTCGCATGGCAATCTCGGTGTCCAGGCTGTCCAAGCAGTCAAGGACCGTGTGGCAGTAGGGGCACGTCGGGAAGTAGTAGAGAGTTAATTCGTGCATTGCATTCTGTGTGTGTGGAATAGGGGATGGCGCGCTCAGGTTTGCAATCCGACCCCCGATTGAGCATCCAAAGTGCCGCCGAGAACAGTCCGATAATGGACAGCACGATGACAACGAAGGCAACTCCCATATTGATATCGATCAGCGCGGGGTCGAGCCGGTCATTCAGAATACCGTATCGGAAGGCACTGAGCATGTACACGATCGGGTTCAATCGCAAAGCCGTCTCCCAAAACGGCGGTAGTAAGCTGAGCGAGTAGAACACGCCTCCGAGATAGGTAAGCGGAGTCAGGACGAAAGTGGGAATGACCGCGATGTCGTCAAACTTCCGCGCCAGCAGGCCGTTGATGAATCCCGCCACGGCGAATAATGTCGCGGTCAGAATCGCGACCTTCGAGCACGCTCGACGCCAACTCCACCTTGCCCGACGGAGTGGCGAAGCCGGTCTTCTCGTACTTCCGGAACGACGGCGTCGGCACGTAGACCCGATACTTCTCGGCGAACTGCTCGAAGGTCATTCCGGTTTTCTCAAGGCGGTAGTCCAGCAAGCTCTCCACATTCGGCCAGGGATAGTGATCGGCGAAGCGCATCCAGTGGGCGAGCCCGCGCCAAAACTGGTACACGTCCCGGCACTCGCCCGGCGGCTCCATCGCCTTCTCGGACACCTCGGCGAACGGCAGCACGCCGTACCCGTCGAGCAGGTGCGGCCGTTCGAGCCAACTGTAGCCGGGCAAGATGTAGTCGGCCAGTTGCGCGGTGGGCGTCTTGAACTGTTCGTGGACGACGATCAGATTCTGGTTCATCATGACTCGGTAGATGAGCGGCATGTTCGCGAAGCCGAGCAGCGTGTTGTTACCGAGTGAGAAGAGCGCTTTCACGGGGTAGGGGTCGCCGTCGGCCATGGCGCGGAACACAGCCGAGGGGTTGGCCATGTAACAGCCGAAAGCGAGGTTGGCGTATTTCAGGCCCCAGACCCGCTTGCTCGGTTCGGCGAGCGGAGCCATGCCTCGGTGGGTGAAGACCGGGTGACGCTCGGAGCCGAGTTGCTTGGCCTTCTGTTCTTCGGACAGTACTTCGTGGAATTCGATCTCCGACTCGGGCACGAATTCCGGGACATAGCCGTTGAACACGTCGCCGCCGGGCACATCGAGGTTGCCGGTGATCGCCCGCAGGGTGCAGTGCAAGCGGATGGCCGAGGTGCTGGAGACCTGTTGGTCGGTGATCGGAGTCCAGGGGATGACGGCCGGCTTCGTGGTGGCATAAAGTCGGGCGTCCTCACGGGTCAGACCCGCGTCTACGCCGGTGATCTCGGCCGCCCGTTCGGGCGGGTATTCCGCGACCCGTTGCCGAAGGGCGTCGAAACCGATTGTCCACTTCTCGACGAACTCGCGGTCGTACAGGCCTTCTTCGATGATCACGTTCACCTACGCCAGGCACATGGCCGCGTCGGTGGCGGCCCGCAACGGTAGCCAGAGGTCGGCACGTTCGGCGCTCTCGCTCTTGCGCGGGTCGAGGACGATCAGCTTCGCCCCTCGTTCCTGTGCCGCGCGGATCATGTTATAGAACGGCGTCCACGAGTGCCGCTTGGGGTTGTGGCCGAACAGGACGATGCAGTTGGTCTGGAGGTAATCCGGCCAGGGGAACCAGCCATAAGTCATGCGATTGACCGCGGCCGTGTTGCCAATACAGTAAGCGACGCCGCTGATGTAATCGGGCGTGCCGAGCAGTTTCATGAACCGCCGGCCGCTGCCGTAATCGACCGAGGTGTTCCACTGGCTCGTGGCCACCGCCAGAGCTTCGGGGCCGTGACGATCAACGATTTGTCGAAGTCGGTCGGCGATGTCGTCGAGCGCTTCGTTCCAGGTGACTCACTCCCAATCGCCGGAGCCGCGTTCGCCGACTCGACGCAACGGGTACAGCACCCGGTCGGGGTGCGCGAACACCTTCGGAGCGTAGATGCCCTTCATGCAGATGTTGTCGCGCAGCAGCGGGATGTCGGTGGCGGTGACTTTGACGACGCGGCCGTTCTTCACCCAGGCAGTGAGGATACAGCCCGCGTCACAGCTCGCGTAGACGACGGTCTTTTCCACGGTCGGAAGGGTTGAGGTGGCCAGGGGCGTGTCTCGGCGAAAGAGGGATGTTCTGACATACTCCTGAGAGCATACGCGAACCTGTTGCCCGAAGCAACGTAAGCGTTTAGCAAAACTCATCTTGCGGGGCATGGGAAGCCTTCGCCAGAGACGCTGTCCGTGCGAGGAACTACTCCATGGCCCGACGAAGGCGCAAGCACCGTCATCCGGCCGAGGAAGAAGCCTGGCAACGCACGCTCGGTAAGGGTCTCGCGAAGCCCATCTTGCCGGGCATGGGTACCTCTCGGGCAGACTCATTGTCTGAGCTAGGAGCAGCGCATGGCTCGACCAACGGGTAAGCACCGCGATCCGGTCAAGCAAAGCAAAGTTGCTTCCTGACCAATAGGTTCGCAAGGTCATTCGCACTGGAACCCAGTACTGCGGTCCCGTGAAATGATGGCAGTCTCCTGGACCGGTGCGACCGGGGTCCGTTAGACGCTTACATCCGGTGAACGGACAATCCTGATGCCCTATACAGCTTCGTCGGCAGCCAAGCGGCTTACGTCCGACCCGTTCACCTATGATCTTTCACGCTTCGTTCGCTCTTTCCCGAGGTTTGACCCCATCTTCCGCTGCTCTGCTCGGATTGGTGGTCACTGTGACGTCGTCCGGAAGAACCATGTGCCGCCACGGTCGCTTCGGATCAATCAGTAGCCGGACCGGGACTTTCCCCGTAAACGCTTTCTCTAGTGTCTCTTCCACAGCATTATCGTACATGAGCACGAGGCCGACACGGCGCTTGTATTCAGTGGTCCCGAAAGTGTATTTCACCCAATATGGCATCCCTTTGCCATGCGAAAGGACTTTCGCTAGCACCATGACTCCTTGATTGCGAAACCGGCAAAGGCTTCGGTAGTAACGAAAGCCTGCGAGTAGGAAGATCAGACTCGCAATCACAAACAAGAGCAAGGTAAGTTGGTGAGGGAACGGCTTCTCGAGCAAGACAACGAGCATGGCCACTTAAACCATCGCCCAAAATGCGAAGAGCCGTTTCATCGGCCGGGCGATCGAGATACCTTCTTCTGCGACAAGCACTCCTCCGGAACCGCATCCTGAACCACGCTGGTTGTCAAGCGTGATGGTCTTCTGGGCGGCAGCGAGCTTCGACAGTTTCATCGACAGGGTGTAACCGCCGAAACGCGAACCAATTGAGCAACCCGATGGCCAACCCGACTATCACAGCCCATGCGGCTCAGTACCTCCAGAACCTCTCGGCGGCGAACATGATGCTTGCCAAGATGAACAAAATCGATCCGCGGTGCCAACGCATGAGGGCCAAGTGATACCTCGCTTCGCACTGTGTACAGATCACGGGGCGCCCTGAGAAGAATGTCTCCACCTTCTGGAAAGATGCGATCCCCCGGGCGCCGCATTTGGGGCAGGATTCTGTCATTCGACACCTCAGCCAAGCCAATGATCGAGTTCGTCCTCGGCACGTGTGGTAGTCTGATGCGGTGGCCATTTTGATGCACTCTGGGACCGTCCAAAGTGTAGCTCATCTTGTAGGGCGTGCTAAGCGGGAGGTCTGCTTCAAGGTTTGACGCCGGCTTCCCTCGCGGCCTCGGGGTCGATCTTTTTCAGAGCCTCGGCCGCACCGAAACGGACCAAGCCTCGGTCATCCTCCAGGGCCCTGGCCAAAGAGGGTACGGCCTGCTTCGCCGCCGGCCCGATCTCACCCAGGGCTCTGGGTGCACGGTAGCAGACGATTTCCTGTTCATCCGATATTGCCTTGGCCAGGGCAGGCACTGCCGCGTGTGCGTCCGAACCGATCTTGCCCAGGACAACGGCCGCACGTTTTCGGACGTCGCTGCTGTGGTCCGATACTGCCCCAATCAAGGCGGGCACCCCTCCTGGACCGATCTTCACCAGGGCATCAGTCACCAAGTCACGGACGGAGTCAGTCTCGTCCCTCAAAGCCTTGACCAGGGCGGGCACCGCCCCCGGCCCGATCTCACCCAGCCCAGCAGCAGCAATTTTGTGAATGTTGTCGTCGTCGAGGGCGTTGGCCAGGGCAGGCACCGCGTCCTTCGCGTCTGGACCGATCTGACCCAGGGCCCAGGCCGCAATTGTGCGAACGTTGTCGTTGTCGTCGCCCAGGGCGTTGACCAGCGCCGGCACCGCCACCTTCGCTCCCGGACCGACCCGACCGAGGACACAGGCAACAACCAAGCGGAGAGAAGGGTTTTCATCCGCGAGAGCGATCACCATCGCGGGGACGGCCTCTTTGGCTGCCGGCCCGATCTGGTTCAAAGCATTGGCTGCTCCGATGCGGTTTTCTCGCCATTGAGAGTTTCAGTGGATTAGAGAGAGCGACTCTCGCGTTCTCGAAAACGAGACCCACGGCATGAGCCTCCGAAGCGGCGTCAGAGCTCAAAGCGTGCCTGAGACAGTATCGTTGTAAGCGTCTACCAGACCCCGCCCGCACCCGTCCACGACCGAAGCCACCATTTCAAGTGACCACCAAACCGGGGTCAAGACAAATAGCCTTATTGAACATATTGATCAGGAACAAGCATGCGTCGCGTGGTCGGATGTGCCGTGGACGATGGGTCGGGGAGCAACTTGCCAAGGTGATCTCTCGGGTGGGTCGGCAGCCGCTCCAAGACCTCCGTGAAGTAAGCGAAGGGTCGGCCCCGAGGCATTTGTAGCGGCCGGCGAAGCGGTACCGCGTCGCCGCCGTTCGGCCACCTCGGTCACTGGCGACGAACCGATCGTTCTTCCGGTCCAGGGGCTGGGCCAGTGGGCTTTCGGCGGCGTGGTTCAGCGGAGGGTGATCGGCGGCACCACGTTCTCGCCGGCCGTCACGGTGAACTTAATCTGCGACTCCAGCGGGTCGGAGTACCTGCCTTCGAGCTTGTCCTTTGGCTGATGGAGCACATCCGGCGACATCTTCGGGGGTCGCACCCCCAACTTCGAGCGGTAAATGAGCATCTTCTCGATCATCGCTTTGTCGGGCGGACCGTTCCCGAACAGCTTCTTAAACATCGGCGGCCGGGCACGCGCGCCGGGCGGCGGCTTCCCGTCTTTCATCGCCTGGGCAATCACCTTCTTTGGCGAGCGGTGAGGCGGTGTCCAAACCACTGTCACGGTGTACGCCCCGGCCTCCACCCCATCACCCGGATTGTCGGTGGTCATCACGAACTCGCCCTTGTCGTCCGCCTTGCCGAGGATCACCTTCTCCGTCTTCCGCCCGGTCGGGTGGAACATGACGGTAGCCCCGACCGCCGGCTTGCCGTCGGCCACCATCACCGTGCCCCGCACCGGGTACTTGGGCGGCTCGCGCGTGGCGATGGCCCACGCCACCCCGATACCCACCAAGGCCACTACCATTAGGCCCGCCACGATCAACCATTTTCGCTTCCGCATGGGTTGGTTACTCCGCGAGTTGGGTTTCGCCGCCGGCGCGGGTGATCAGCCCGGCCAGGGCCACAGGGGAGGAAGAGGCCCGCAGAAAGCGGACGGAGCCATCACACATGGCCACGTTTGCCCCGCCTGAATGGAAGGCGTACAGGCCAAAATCGTTCGAGCAGTTGACCACGCAGTTCCCGGGGGTGATGGTGCCGTCGGCCGACGACCCGTATAGCCGACTCAGCCCGCTGCTCGGGTCGGCCCATCCGCCTAATCCGCCGTAGCTCAGGTCGATGTCCCGACCGGCGTCGCGACCGGCTCGGTACAACCGCAGCTTGCCGGCGAGCTCGGCCACCAGCACCGTGTTCGAGGTGCCGTCGGTGATCTTCTGGATTGGGGTGCGGCCGCCGAGCGTCAGAGCCCCCTGGAGAGATGTGGTGGACAACCCGAGGGACTGGGCCAGGATGGAGTCCACGCCGAGTAGTGGGGAGTAGTCGGCCGCGTGTGCGGTGAACGTGACCGGACCAACGGTAAACGAGTAAGGTCCGGAGCGGGAGGGCGCGGCCGGGCACAAGTAGGTAGGGATGCGGGTGTTCGCGACCTCCTGATTCCGGGAGGTGCTGGAGCGGATGGTGGGAGGGCCGAAGAAGAACGGCAGATTCAGGTCGTACAGGCGGAACAGGTTTTCCTGCTCGATGTACGGCAACAGTGGTACCCCCCATCCGCGTTCGGTGAACCGCCCCTGTGACAGAGGGGCGAACTGCTCACCGTTCGTCCCAGCCTCGTTGTGGTACGCCAGCCCGATCTGCTTCAGGTTGTTCGAGCATTGCAGGCGGGCGGCGGCGTCACGCACCTTTTGCACGGCCGGTAATAGCAGGCCGATGAGGAGGGCGATAATTGCGATCACCACCAACAGTTCGATCAGCGTGAACCCGGCTCGGGTTCGCAACCCGTGTCGCATGTCCGACACCTCCGGTTAAATAAGTCGGTCGCGTGCCGCGAACGGTTCGCCCAGTCGCAGCACCTATGCCAGGATCATACCCACCTCCGCCCACCCCCGAGTTAAGTCCTGTAAACTCTTCCCGGTTCGGACGCCGCGCCAGGAAGCGAGCGGGCGAAGGACGCCCGACGGGGCGTGGAACTCTGAGAGTACCTCGCGTCGTTCACCCTGACTCCCTACCTTGGTCAGCAGTCTATTGGGTAGCCATTCCCATGCGGCCATCTCGTCGCAACGGCAAATCGTTGTAGGGTTGTGCTGTTCGATTGTGATCGGGAACTGGCGACCTTACTGTCCCACCTTTTCCTTTTCTTTCAGGTCCAGCTTTACCGGTCCCTGGAACGAGTCCTGATTGTCGGCGCGGATCACAAGCGTCTTGGCTGGTAGCGAAATGTCCACCGTCACGTCCGTCTTGTATTCGACCAGCCGCCACGTGTCGGGCAGTTTGGGGACGTCACGGGTCCGGTTCGCGTCTCGTGAGATCCTGGGATAGACCTCTCCCTTCGGGGAAACGAGCACTGTGATCGTTCTGCCAGCCTCGAAAGTCACCCGATGATTCTTCTGGACTGTACAGGCAGTCAACAGCCCTCGGGTGTCGAGTCTGGTTCCGGCTTTCCTGACGGTCGCCACATGCATCCACGTGAAGCCGAAGTGCTCGGCCTTGATGTGGGTCCCTTCATCCTGACCGGGTGAACTGAGGAATGCGCCGCGATCCATCTCGCTCTCCCGGGGCTGATTCTTGAACCAGCCGAGGGGTAACTTAAGGGCATCGAATTGCTCCCTCGTGATGTCCATCGTCGCCCAGGCAACGATCTCGTCCAGGGACTTCACCTGGAGGATCTCGTAGCCGACCCTGACAGGAATCTTCTCTTGAGCGTGACTCACCGAAGGAGCAAGCCAGAATACAACTGTTACCACAAGCACGTGACAGACTCTCATCGTTCCCTCCGTAAGCACGTGGTGAAGTTGACCGGAACTGAATTCGGGCACGACACTCCGACTCGGCCAGCGGCTGCACGCTGGAACCCCAAAGCCCCCGTCGCATGACGCGATGGCCCGTCAACTACCGTCCGAATTTACGTTTGAACAAGTTGGGAGCTACCATAGCGTACTACGTCTTGACATGTGGCTGCGCTAAGCTTTGTAAATTCCGACCGGCAGTTTGATCTGGACTTCCAACCCCGGCCCGGCGTTCCGCGCAATGACCCGCCCGCCGTGGACGGCCACTGCCCGGCGGGCGATAGCGAGGCCCAGCCCGACCCCTTCGCCGCTGGCATCACGCCCGCGGTCCGCTTCCACCCGCACGAACGGTGCGAAGATCATCTCCAACATTTCCTCCGGCACCCCCGGCCCGTAGTCGCGGACGTTCACCCGCGCCACCTCCTCCGCCACCATCAGCCCGACTTGCACCGCCGTACCCGGCGGGGCATACCGCACCGCGTTCCGTACCACGTTCTCGATGGCCCGGCGGAGCAGGCTGAGCCGCCCGCACAATCTGACCGTTTGAGTCCTCACCTCCACACGAACGCCGCGGGCCTCCGCCTCGACACCGGCATCCGCCACCACCTCATGCACTACTCCGTCCAGGTCCACCGGCTCCACCTCCATGACCGCCGGCTCCCCTTCAGCCCGCGTCAGCTCGATCAGTTCGCCCACCAGTTCGGCCATCCGCCGCACCTCGCGCCGCACCCGCTCCGTCGCCGCCGCCCGGTCGGGCCCGGAGTCGACCAACTCGACCGCGAACGCCAGCCGGGCGAGCGGACTCCGCAGCTCGTGCGACACGTCCTGGAGTAGCCGCCGCTCAGCTGTCATCAGTCGCTCCACCCGCTCCGCCGTCTGGTCGAACGCGCGGGCGAGGTCGCCAATCTCGTCGCGGCGAGTCAGGTTCGCCCGCGCCCCCAGGTCGCCTCGCCCGAACCGTTCGACCGTCGAGCGGAGGCGGACGAGTGGACGCACCACTCGGTATGTCACCAGCAAGCAAGCGAACACCACTCCGACCGGGATCCAGATGAAGTACCACATGGGGTTCCCACCAGGGGCGGGGTGGGCGACCGCCACCAGCCGCGCCCGCCCGTCGGCCGACGAGTAGACCACGATCCGCTCGTCCCCGGTCAGGAGCGGCGGTGGTGGGACGGGCAACGCGTCGGCGGCCACGTTCCACGCCCGGCGTATCAAGTCGGAGCGGTCGGTGCCATCGAGCAGGTCGATGCCCGCGGCGTCGGTCAGGTAGTGACGGGCTTGGTAGGTAGCCTCTAACCGCCGGAGGTGGTCGGCCAGGGCCGACGGGCCACCGTCGGCCAGAGCAGTTCGAACAGTTTCCAGATTCATGTCGAACGTCTGCTCGACGAACCGGGCCGGCCCGCCCTGTTGAGTGACCACCAGGCGTAGGGTGCCGACGAAGGTGATGACTGCCAGTACGAGCACGCCGGCGAACGCTAGGCTGAGGCGGGTGTACAAGGAGCGGATCATGGGTGGCCCACCGAGAGCCGGTACCCTTCCCCGCGGACAGTACGGACAACCACCCCGTCCCGTCCCAGTTTCTTCCGCAGGTGGCTAACGTGGACGTCCAGGACGCGGTCGTACGGAGCGTACTCTACCTGGTAGAGCACGGCGGTCAATTCCCGCCGTGTGACCAACCGCCCGGCCGACCGCATCAAGTGTTCGAGCAGGTCGAACTCGGTGTCGGTCAGGGTGAGGGGGTGCTCGCGGCACCACGCTGCCCGCCCGCCGGGGGCGAGGCGGATCGGCCCGACTTGGAGAACCTCGTCCGGTGCAGCCACCGGCTTCCCGGCTCGCCGCAGCACTGCCCGCACGCGGGCAAGCAGTTCGTCGGGGCTAAACGGCTTGGTCAGGTAGTCGTCCGCCCCGGCGTCCAGACCGGTGATGCGGTCGGTCTCGGCCGCCCGTGCGGTGAGCATGATGACCGGCACGTCGGCCCGCTTCCGCACTTGCCGGAGGACAGCGTACCCGTCCAACCTTGGCAGCATGACGTCCAGAATGATCAGTGCGAACCCACCGCCCAGGGCCGTTTCCAACCCCCGCGGGCCGGACACCTCGGTCGCCAGCTCAAACCCACGGGCGGCGAAGAACTGCCTCATGAGGTCGCCCAGCTCGGCGTCGTCGTCGATGAGCAGGAGCCGAACGATCACGACACACGTCCTCCATGTCCCGCGTCAGTTGGCTGGCCACACGACGCGGGCACCCTCACTAGCTCAGTTACTCCCGGTGAAGCACTCCCTGACAAGGTCGCCCAACTTGGCGACGTCGTCGAGCAGGAGCCGAACGATCACAACACATGTTCTCCGTGTCCTGCGTCGGCCGGCTGGACATACCACGCGGTCATTTCACGATTTTAGTCACTCCCGCCCGCCTCGCCGAGTTAAGAATCGTAAATGACGGTGTCGTGTAACCGCCTAGCGGACGCCGACCGCACCCATGCAAGACGGCAGTCCCCATTCCAGATGACCGCCGCAGCGGAGCCTAGTGTTCTATTGCAATTGAAGAGTGGGATACAGGCTCTTCAGTTTGACCCGCGACTCGGCGGTGGTGAACTGCCAGAGGACCTTTACCACTGCCCGGTTCCGTTCCCGTTCCCAAGCAGCCACCTCCTCCTTGAGCACCTCCACGTCGGGTATCCGGCGGTCCAGGCACTGCCGGGCTAGTACACTCAGCTCGGCCTCGGCGACATTGAGCCAACTGCCGTGCTTGGGGGTGTCGTGCCACTCAAACCGCTGTGCCAGCCGCCTCGCCTCGGCCGGCTCGAACGCCTCGTACAACGCCGCCGGGGTGTGCGTGCTCAGGTTGTCGCACACGAGTAGGATTTTCTCCGCCCCGGGATAGTGCTCGTCGCTCAGTTGCATGAGGAAGCGGGCGAAGTCGGCCTTGGTCTTCCTCTCCGTGACCTCCACGTGCCGCCGGCCGGCCAAGGGTTCGAACGCCATGCACAGGTTGGCCGTACCCTGCCGGGTGTACTCGTGGTCCCGCTTGGCCGCCGAACCCGGCCTCAACGGCAACGGCTCGCGGACTTCGCCGATGAGTTGCTTGCCTGCTTCGTCGACGCACACCACGGGCCGGGCTTCGTCGTACGGCAGCGCGTAGACTTCCAGGACGTCCTCCATGTTCGCCACGAACGCCACGCGGTGCTTCGCAGGGATCCCCCACTGCTGCCTTAGCCACGGCTTCAGGTCGTTTTTTCAGGCACCGCCAGACAGTGGAAGGGTCGACCGAGTCGACCGCCCGGAGTTCCACGAGTTTCTCGGCCAACAGCTTCATCGTCCACCGGGCGTGGCCCTCGGGGGCCTCGGTGCAGGCCAGGGCGACCAGTTTCGCCTCGGCCTCGCCGTCGAGTGCCCGCGCCCGACTCGGCCGGTCCTGTGGCTTGCGGTCCAGGGCCCGGTCGAGGCGGCCCTCGGCGAACCGGTGTCGGACGCGTTCGACGGTGCGGGTGCCGAGGTCCAGGGCCTCGGCGATGCGGGCGTCATTCCAGGCCGGGCCTTGCAGAGAAGTGTCGGCTTTGAGTAGGACGCGGGCGCGGGTCCGCTTGAGTGCCGAGGCCTTCCCCGAGCGGGTCAAGTTCAGGAGTTCTTCCCGCTCTTGGGCGGTCAATTCGACGACGTATCGCTTTGCCGGCATCTCTACCCCTCCGGATCCAATTCCGCAGGTTCGTTGTAGCCGGTACATTCAACAAATCAATTGCAATAGAACACTAGTGTTCTGTCGCCTTCGCGGCCAACATGGAGGACGTCCTGGAGGTCGACGCCAAGCCCCACAAATCGCTCTCCGACGAACACGACCCGAAAGTGGAGAAGGTGGTGCGGGTCTGCGACAACCTGAGCACGCACACGCTGACGGCCCTCTATGAGGCATTCGAGCCGGCCCAGGCCAGGCGGCTGGCACAGCGATTCGAGTGGCACGACACCCCGAAGCACGGGTCGTGGCTGAACGTGGCAGAGCTCGAATGGAGCGTGCTGGCCAGGCAATGTCTGGACCGCCGGATTCCGGACCTGGAGACGCTGAGGGCGGAAGTGGCGGCCTGGGAGCGGGGCAGGAACGAAGCGGTGGTGGGGGTGGATTGGCAGTTCACCATCGCGAAAGCTCGCGTCAAGCTGAAGAGCTTATACCCCACGCTTCAACTGCAATAGAACATTAGGCTGTCGCACAGCGCCTCGGGAGACCGACCGTCCTGCAAACTGAGCAAGGCGTCGAGCCCTTTTCGCTGTGTTGGCGACCTCCTCGGCGTACACCTACAGGGGGGGTCCGGTGACTAGTTCGGAGCACATCTCGCAGCGGCAATCGCGGCCGTGCTCCTTGGCGATAGCGTCCTCGTACTCGTCTCGCACCCCCTCTCAACCCCTCTCAACCCCGCCAAGGTATTCCGAGCCACAGCCTCGGGCGAGAAATCGAGCGGCGTGAGGAGTTGCACCCGCTCCAACTGCAACAGCGCTCCCTAACTGATCGCTCCGCCGTCCCCCGTCCCGACGGGATCGTGACGATTCGGAGTTGAGGGATTATACCACGACGACGGCCCTGGCCATCACGCTCTCGGCCGCTTCTCTGATGGTAGCCGCGATGGAGTCCAGGGCGTCGCGGTCTAGTCGGACCGGCAATCGCACGTCGCAAGCCCGCATCAGCATGTCGCGTGTCATCGACAGGTCACTCTGTTCACCGATGAATTCCCAGTTCCAGAAAGCGCGTGCGTTGTCCAGGGACAAGCCGATGGTCGTCACTTTCACGCCCCTGTCCCTTGCGTAGGCTTCGAACGCTCGTACTTGATCGTCCTGTTTAAAGCCGATCAAATTGAATTGGATGGAATCCGGCGCTCGAGCTTCAAGTGGGAGCGGTGACGGCACGTCCAGCCATGGTGACTGGTTGAGGATATCAACAACGTAATCGTGATTCGCACGGCCGACTTGGACCCGGCGCGGGACGTCCGGGAGTTGGGAACGGGCCACGGCGGCTGACAGATTCGACATCCGCATGTTGTACAAGGGAAGACGATTCTGCCAGTAGGGAAAGCGATCGTTCACAACGGGGTGCTTTTGCCAGTTGTGCTCATAGGCGCCCGACATGATGATCGCTCGGGCGATCAGATCGGGGTCTTCCGTGATCAACATTCCGCCTTCGCCTGAGTTTACCAATTTGTAAGATTGAAAAGAGAAGCAACCAACACTCCCCAACGTGCCAATCAACCGGCCATTCCAAGTCGAGCCCAAGGAGTGCGCGGCGTCTTCGATCACCGGCACCGAGCGTAGAGTGCACGCCTCCATGATGGCGTCCATGTCCGACGTGTGACCGCGCATGTGGCTGATGAGCACCGCGTCAATGGTCTCGTCCAACTTCCGATGGAAATCGTCCAGGTCCAGTCGATAATTCGAACCACAGTTGACCAGGACAGGAACGCAGTTGGCATGTACGACCGCCGAGGGGACAGCCGAAAAAGTGAACGCGGGAATGAGGACCCGGGAGCCGGACGGAAGCCCCAAAGCTCTCAATGAAAGGAACAAAGCCGAGGAGCAGGAATTGACGGCCAAGGCGAACGGCATACCCGTGAAGTCGGCGAACTCCTGTTCCAACTTGGCGACCGCTGACTGTTCAGCCGACGTATAGCGGAACAGATCACCATCGGCGAGCATCGACGCGATCTCTTGTTCCGCAGAAAGGGGGATGGGGTCCCCTTTGTAGACATCCTCGACTGCCGCCACGATAAACTCCTTCGATGAATTGGTCTCAGTCCAGATGTTTACCTAGTGTGTCGCTGAGCCGACGGCGCTCGGCACTAAGGGGGCGCAGGTGTGCAACCCCAATACTTGCGAACTGGGTTCCATTGGTTGCGGGGAACCGAATAACCAACTTGAGCAGCAGGCCTATATTCTCTTGACCCCATTGGCTCGGAAGAACTCGCGTACGTCGTCCGTCAAGAATCCTCGACCACTCGCCAACTGGGGCAGGTCGAAACCACCCCCGGTGTTCACTTCGATCACTACGGGGCCGGCCTCCGTGACGGCGATGTCCATGGACTGGTACCGAACCGGTGCGAAAACCTTCGCGCATCTATACACTAATTCAAGCAGCCGATCCCAATCGGGAACGGTCTCGCCGACGAGAAGACTACCCGACTGTGGGTGCACGGTGTGATCTTCCGTCCCGAGTGCGTCTTTTGTCCGTGCGGTGAGGATCCTCCCCGTCTCGGGATCAACATCGCAGGCTAGATTACCATCGCGCCAGAAGGAATCGGCGATGTTCTCGCGGGCCGGAAGTTTGAGGACGGAAAAAGGAACCTTCACGCCACGATCGGTCACGAGGAGGCACATTCGCACGGTAGCGAGGTTCTCCGTATACCGATGAAAAAACGGATGATTCCGCTGGCAGGGTTGGAGCAGGTAGGAAGTAGATCCGACGAAGGAATCCATAAACCTGTCATACCCGATCCAACCCTCGCCCTTCAGGTGGAGTTGGTCTGGCTCAACTTTGGTCACGAGAAACGCACCAAAACTACAGATCCCCCGATTCTCCTTACCAAAGAAAGGCTCTACCTTGTTCGCGAGGGCGAAGTCACGTAGTTCTAAGGCGCTCGTGATCTTCCGGACACAAGGATAAACACGATCGGACCGATCGATCACGGCCAACGTCGGTGGCACGGGTATGCTCGCACGCTCAAGGATGTACGAGCACAACCACTTGTCTTCTGTGGCCGCCTGCCACGTCATGTCGCAGCACTGATGAGTGATCGGCCAGTGAAGGGTGTTCGTAATGAAGCGTTGTCTTTCTTCGGAAGACAAGTTTGGCTTGTATACGCCGAACTGGACGTACTCCCCCAGGGTAAGCCGCCCGCCCCCTCGACTGAGCTTAACAAACTCGTAAGCCAGGGCCAGTGGGCTGCGACCACTCGTACTCATGGCATGCAGAAGATATTCCATAGACGACGGTTTTGCCTTGCCGAACATCTCTTGGTCACGATCGACCGCCCTCCGCTCAGGCGGCCGGGCGTTCTCCAACTGTTCCCGCGGGGCGGTTGAAGAAGGGCTCTCCGGAATGTCCCCGACCTCCTGGTCGATCACGGGTACACGTCGAACATCAGAAGAAGACGACGCATCGGCCAAGCTTTGGCCCGTGGACTGGAACATGCTGCTGACCTCCAAGCTAACTACAACCGCAACTGGTGATCCCACCATCGATGCGGTGCCGCGAAGTTCACAAATACCACCAACGAACCCCTTGCTGTTTTGCTTAGGCTCAAGCGCCACTGTCGCGAGCGACGAGAACAAGCGTCCGCGAAAATAGCGGGACGGGGTCAAACTGGACCCTTTACTTTAGCGCTAACTTCGGAGCGGTCTCCGCTGGATTGTGTTGCAAAAACAAGTGAGCACCAGGCAAAAACACATCTGCAACCTTGACTCAAGACAAGGACGTCTCGGCTAACGTGCCACAATGCGACCCTGGCCTGTAGAGTTCCTCCCGACCGTCGCTGAGCCGGAAGATTACGTTGAGGGCATGTCCTCTGGAGGCCGGGCGCTCGTCTCCGAGTCAACCCCTCCCTGCCGGGAATGAGAAAAAGGATCTCGCATCACCGGGAGGGTCGTTCCAGTAGCTCAGCCGCCTTCATCAGTACCTGTGCATCTTGATTTTCTGAAACATACGTCATACTTGCGGTCTGTCAAACCGACAATGTCGCTTGGGGTGCGGCGATGGGTTGTCAAGGTGTTGTGGTTGATGACTGCTTCGTGGGGTGGCTTGCCGCTGGACAGCGGCGGTTAAAGAACTACTAAGCAGTTCGCCGGGGATGCATATCATGTTGCATGTTACGCATCCACCTCACTGACGCTCAACGCGCCGAACTCAGCGCACTCCGCCGGGCCGACCTGCCCGCCGTGGCCCGGGACCGGCTGGAGATGGTGTCCCTCTCCGATGCCGGCTGGTCCGCGCCCCGGATCGCCGCCCACCTGGGCCGCCACCCGCACACCGTCCGTAGCGCCCTGAAGGGGTTCGCCTCGCGGGGTGCCGAATCCTTCCGCCCCGATGCCCCCGGCCCCGAGCCGGACCACTGACGGCGGGCCGAGGTCACCGCCAAGCTGGACGAACTACTCGGGCGGGACCGGACCTGGACCGCCCGGCAATTGGCTGAGGCGCTCAACGCCGACGGGGTCGCCATCGGCCACCGCCAGACCCGCCGATACCTGGCCCTGCTCAAGGCCGGCTACCGCCGCACCGCCGGGACCGTCGGCTACAAGCAGGACCCGGCCAAGGTCGAGCGGGCCGAGGCCGTCCTGTCCAACATGAAAAAAAAGGTTCGGCGGGCCGGCTGAGGCTGTTCCACCTGGACCAGTGCGGTTTCAGCCCGTCGCTGCCGACAGGATAATCCTGGTGCCTGCCAAAGCAGCGCAAGCGCCTCAGGTACGAGTACCCGCAGGGCCGGCGGGTGAACGCCCTGGCGGCCTACGAACCGCTCGCCCCCGCCCCCGGGCTGGACGCCCTGCCGTTCGAGCGGACGCTCAAGTCGGAGGGCCTGCTGGCCTACCTGCGGGAGCGGTTGCCGTCGGCGGGGGTGCCCCGCGTGGTGGTGCTGGACAACGCCGGGATCCACACCAGCAAGGAGGTCAAGGCGGCCCGGCCGGGGCTGGCGGAGTCGGGCGTCTACCTGTACTAATGTTCTATGGCAATTGAAATGTCGGCCAAGATAGCGAGAACTCTACCCGGCCTGAGAACCGGAGGGGACCCTGTCCATAAAGCGCTACGTCGTCACGCTCAGCCCCGAGGATCGCGCCTCGCTGACGGCCCTGACCCGCTCGGGCAAGGCCTCGGCGCTGAAGCGGACCCGCGGCCGCATCCTGCTCAAGGCCGACGCCTCGGAGGCCGGACTGGCCTGGGAGGACGCCCGCATCGCCGAAGCCCTGGAGGTGGGCATCCGCACTGTGGAGCGGGTCCGCCGCCGCTTCGCCAAGAGCCGGCTGCAACGCGCCCTTGAGCGCAAGACACAGGACAGGCCGAGTCGGGCACGCAAACTCGACGGGGCGGCCGAGGCGAAACTGGTCGCCCTGGCTTGCACTGAAGCTCCCAAGGGCCACGCCCGGTGGACGATGAAGTTGTTGGCCGAGAAGCTCGTCGAGGTCAGGGCGGTCGATTCGGTCGATCCCGCTACGGTCGGGAGGGTGCTGAAAAAAACGACCTGAAGCCGTGGCTGAGGCCGCAATGGGGGATCCCTGCGAAGCACCGCGCCGCCTTCGCGGCCAACATGGAGGACGTCCTGGAAGTCGACGCCAAGCCCCACAAATCGCTCTCCGACGAACACGACCCGAAAGTGGAGAAGGTGGTGCGGGTCTGCGACAACCTGAGCACGCACACGCTGACGGCCCTCTATGAGGCATTCGAGCCGGCCCAGGCCAGGCGGCTGGCACAGCGATTCGAGTGGCACGACACCCCGAAGCACGGGTCGTGGCTGAACGTGGCAGAGCTCGAATGGAGCGTGCTGGCCAGGCAATGTCTGGACCGCCGGATTCCGGACCTGGAGACGCTGAGGGCGGAAGTGGCGGCCTGGGAGCGGGGCAGGAACGAAGCGGTGGTGGGGGTGGATTGGCAGTTCACCATCGCGAAAGCTCGCGTCAAGCTGAAGAGCTTATACCCCACGCTTCAACTGCAATAGAACACTAAGACAGGTCGATGGCAAGATGGCCTCCACCTACCAACATCTGAACAGCTCCGAAGCCC
>CAYPIE010000106.1:0-19033 GCA_964410665.1 uncultured Alcaligenaceae bacterium | reverse complement strand
GCAACTGCCTCTGCCGCTTTCCCCGCACCGCAATCGCTTCTGCCTCTTTCCCCGCACCGCAAGCGCCTCTGCCGCTGCCACTCAGACCAACTCGCGCAGCGGCTCGCCGCCAGGCAATAGGTGCTGCGGCCGGCCATTGGGATCGAGGATCGTGGTCAGCGCAGGGTCGATGCCGAGGGTCGTGTATAGTGTTGCAAACACATCTTGATAGCTCACTGGTCGGGCAACGGCTCGGCTGCCGTTGCGATCGGTGGCGCCGATGACCTGACCCACTTGCATGCCACCGCCTGCC
Organism: uncultured Alcaligenaceae bacterium; assembly: GCA_964410665.1. GTDB lineage: Bacteria > Planctomycetota > Planctomycetia > Gemmatales > Gemmataceae > CAYPIE01. The sequence continues at coordinate 18,741 of CAYPIE010000106.1, read as the reverse complement.
AGCAGGGCCGGGCCGACCGCTGGCCAGTGATCACGCCCGCCCTTCTTGTTGATCCGCGGCGTGCGCCCGAATTCGCCCCAGACAACGATCGCCACATCCTCGAGCATGCCCCGCTCCTCAAGGTCGGTGACCAGAGCATGCACGGCGTGGTCGACGATCGGCATCAATTGTCGCATACGCGGAAAGTTGTCCGAGTGCGTATCGAAGTCGCTGAAGGAGACGCTGACGTAGCGAACACCGACCTCGACCAGGCGGCGGGCCAGCAGCAGTTTGTGGGCGGCCTTTCGGTCCTCGCTGGTGTAGAAGCGTTTGCCGGCATCCGAGGAGGGGGGGGTATAACGGTCGAGCATCGTCTTCGACTCGCGTTCCAGGTCCATCGCTTCGGCGAAGCGGCCTGAGGTCAGGATGTTAAAGGCTTGCTGCGTGAAACTGTCCATCGCCTCCATCGATCCGCTGCTGTCTAATTCGCGGCGAATGCTGTCAAACTGACCCAACAAATCGAGCCGTTTGCTCATCCGCGCCGCATCGACTTCCTCGGTCAGGGTCAATTGCAGGGTGTGGTGGTCGCCCTTAGCGGCGAGCTCCTTTTTCATGCCCGCTTCGAGTTCGCGTTCGAACATCTTGGAGATGTCGGGGCGGAATGGATTGTAGGTCGGACCAAGAAATCCCGGGCGAGCGCTGTTGCGAACCAGCGGCCGGCCCTGCATCAGGTCGACAAACGGCGGGGCATCATCCTCGGTCGAACCCTGCAGCTTGGCCACCACCGACCCGACCGCAGGCCGCCCGCCCATCGACTGCAGGTCCTTGGCCGCGAAGCCCGACTGGCACTGGAAGGCATCGTGCTTGCCGTCGGAGCCGACCAGCGAACGGATAAAGGCAAACTTGTCAGCGATCGAGGCTATTTTGGGCATCAGCTCCGACACATGCAGCCCAGGAATCTTCGTCGAAATCGAGCCAAATTCGCCGCGGATCTCCGATGGGGCGTCGGGCTTGGGGTCGATGGTGTCATGCTGCGGCGGACCACCGTCCAGGTGAATATTGATCACTGCCTTACGCGAGGAGCGGACACCCGCCGCGGCCTCCAGGCGTAATAGGTCGGCGAGGGCCAGGCCCACCGAACCAAAGGCACCAAGCTTGAGCAGCTGGCGACGAGAGAGCTGGCCCGAAGCCGAAGCACCCGAGATGTCTCGCGGCGTAAACATAACGATCTCCTTCCACAAGCATATCTGCGGTCGGTTGAGGGCAACCCAGTCACTGGCATGATCGGCCGAGGATCGAGTCGTATCGACTCGGGCGGGTAGGTGATCGAGGGGCAGGTCCAGGAGGGCGCGTGCGCGTACCTGGGACATCCCGATGGATCCATCTCAGGCTAATCGACGATGGCCGCGCGTGCAAGCCTGTCGTTTGCATTGAGGAATTTGACCCCCCGCTGGCAAACTCTTGCCGAACGCGCCAGCGGGCCAGGACTCATTCGCGGTCGAGCACGATGCGGTAGCGGGCTTTGCCTGCCTGCAGGTGCTCGATGGCATCATTGATCCGGGACATCGGGAAATGCTCAGTGACCGGCGTGATCCCATCCACGGAAAGTAAAGGCAGTGACGTGGCATCCCCAGGTATGCGCAAATTCAGCGCCAGATGGCCCAAGCGCCCGATGCGGATGACTCCGACGCTGTTCGTCGGCGACATGTCCAGAGGGAAATCAGATCACCTCCAGCCGGCAAAGCCCCCATCCGAACAGGCGTTATGCTATGGAATAAGAATATTAATTCACAATAATTGATGCTCATTCAGCACCCAAATCTGGGTATAAAATGTTGAAGCAGCATGCAAATCTTGGTATACACAATAAAAATCTGATATTTTAGTAATTCTCCCTCGCATCAGGCAAGCTCATGGACCGATCCCCTCGACGACTCATGGTCGAACGACTCGACGATCGTCTGACCCCGGCCACCCTGCCAGACGGATTCAGCGAGCGGCTCATCGCCAGTGACCTGACCCTCCCATCCGCAATGGAATTGGTTCCCGACGGACGAATCTTGGTTGCGGAAGGTACCGGAGCCTTGCGCATCATCCGCGATGGCCACCTGCTGCCAGATCCTGTTCTGGAGTTGGATGTGATTCACCTGAACGAGCGAGGTTTACTCGGGGTGACGATTGATCCGAATTTTATTGAAAACCCATATATATATGTCTACTATACGGCCCGTGGTAGCGGTGGAAACCCGGACTTTAATCGTGTCAGCCGGTTTCTGCTCGATGGAGACCAGATCGCCTCCAGCGGCGAAGAAGTGCTGATCAATTTGGAGTTATTAGAGTCGGACACCCGACACAACGGCGGTGCCCTCCACTTTGGTCCGGATGGGAAACTGTACATCGCCACCGGGGATGGCACCATCCCGAGCAATTCCCAGAGCCTGGCCACCACCAAAGGAAAGATCCTGCGACTCAACCCCGACGGAAGTATCCCCGAGGACAATCCATTTACCGACCAGACCAGTGGGGCGAATCAAGCAATCTGGGCCCTCGGGCTACGCAATCCATTCTCATTTGCGTTCCAGCCCGGAACGGGGAGAATGTTCATCAACGACGTTGGCGAGGCACGGTTCGAGGAGACCAACCCGGGACGGGCGGGAGCCAACTATGGCTGGCCGGTGGCCGAGGGTCCTTCTGGCGACCCGCTTTTCGTCGACCCGGTGCTAGCCGTGCCGCACGACCGAAGTGCGGGTTTGGGATTCGCCATCGCCGGGGTCGACTTCTACAATCCATCGACCACGGAGTTCCCAGCAACCTACTTCGGAGACTACTTCTTTGCCAACTTCGTGCTCGGCCGGATCCGCCACTTCGACCCTGGAAGCGGCCAGGTGGAACTGTTTGCCGACGGACTCAAGGCCCCAGTAGACATCGACGTTTCTGACGACGGAGCCCTGTACTACCTTGAGCGTGGCAACGGGGTGACCACTGGCTCGGTGTATCGGGTTGACTGGACCGAGTCACTCATCCCCGAAGTGACGGTACCCCCCACAGGACAGCTGGTGTCGGTGGGACAAGAGGCCGTCTTCTCCGTATCCGCTTCGGGATCACAGCCACTTGCCTACCAGTGGTTACGCGACGGGGTTCCGATCCCCGGCGCAACCAGCCCAGAGTACCTGGTGCCATCGGCAGCACTGACCGACAGCGGGGCCCGATTCTCGGTCATGGTCCGCAATGCCTTCGGCTCGGTCATCAGTCCCGAGGCAGTACTGGAGGTCACCACGGACCGCCCTCCGGTGGTAACCATTGACACTCCCTCCGTTGGTTCAACCTTTTCTGCAGGGACGACGCTGATGTTCCGCGGTTCCGCGGTGGACCCGGAAACGGGACCACTGCCGGCCTCGGCACTGACCTGGCAGATCGAGTACGTCACCGCCGGAGCGGTACGCCAGGAGATGGAACCGATCACCGGAGTTGAGTCCGGGACCTTCGACATCTCCGCGCGAACACCTTTCTTAGGGACCGACGTCTTGTATCGGTTGCGCTTGACTGCCCAAGATCCCTTGGGCCTAAAACATACCGAGGTGCGCGAGTTATCCCCAGAAATCGGCACCTTCACTGTCACCAGTAACCTGCCGGTGGTCTTGCGTGTAGATGGGGCGGAGGTCCCCTCGTCGAGTACATTCAAGGGAGTCACTGGAGTCTGACGATTGGTCGAAGCAGTCCCGTCGGTGGTCGTTGATGGAGTCCGATACGAATTCGCCGGCTGGAGCGATGGCGGAGCACGCATCCACGAAATCATCACTCCCCAGCAACCATTGACCCTAACCGCTCAGTATCTCCCGGCCCGCTTGGTGGGGCAAAGCCAAGTCGCGATGGTCGCAGCCGGACCGGGAATCGGCTCCGGAGCATTGGCCGCTGGATTCGAGTTCGAGAGCGGAACAGGCTTTAGCTTGCAAGTCTTCGACTCTTCGTTCACCGGAGGAGTCCGCACCGCTGCTGCCGACGTGAACGGAGATGGCATCGCCGACCTGATCGCCGGTTCTGGCCCAGGCCGCAGGAGTGAGGTACACGTTTACGACGGTCACTCACGTAATCTTCTACAGATATTCCAACCGTTTGAACCATCGTTCACTGGAGGAGTGTTTGTAGCTGCCGATGATATCAATCGGGATGGGGCAGCAGATCTCGTGGTTACACCGGACTTCGGTGGGGGGCCGCGCGTGCGGCTTTACGATGGGCGGACGGGAGCGAGTGTAGCCGATTTCTTTGGAATCAGCGATTTGTCATTCCGCGGCGGAGCCTTTGCCAGCCTCGGCGACCTTGACGGCGATCGGGTCCCGGATTTGTTGGTAGCAGCCGGGTTCGGCGGTGGACCGCGGGTAGCCGGCTATGACGGCAGCAGTTTGACCACCGGGTCGCAACCGGCTCGGATCTTCAACGACTTTTTCGTGTTCGAGCACTTCGTCCGAGCAGGAGCGTTCCTGGCTGCTGGGGACGTGAACGGCGATGGCTATGCCGACCTCGTGGCTGGCGCTGGAGTCGGCGGTGGACCGCGGGTGCTGGCCATCAGTGGACGCGAGCTGGTCCAAGATGCCCGGAGGGTGCCAGTCGCCAACTTCTTCGCGGGAGACGTGGACCGCCGCGGCGGTGTGCCCGTGACCGTCAAGGACCTGGATGGAGATGCATTCGCCGACATCGTAACGGGGAGTGGTCGAGGGGAGGGCCCGGTAGCGATTGCCTATGCGGGCAAGGAGGTTCTGAACAACGGCTCTCCGGAGGTGTTGGACACATGGCTGGCCTTCGCGGCAGATTTCCGCGGCGGGGTTTTCGTCGGTTAAGTCGCCACGGCGCGAATCCAAACAGGCTGTTGTCAGCATGGAGGAATGTCTGCCTCCTCCAGGCCGATCGATGCCCAGTTTCAAACGCGCTTCGCAGCCCGAGCAGGAAGGTCTACCCCTCGGACACCTCCGCCCCGAAGAGCAACTTGTCCAAGCCTCGCATCAAACCCACGGTATGCATCACCCGTCGTACGGCCAGGAGTGTACCCTTCACATATGGCTCTGCATTGCCCCCGGCCTCATGACAAATCGTTATTTTCTAATGTGTCAAACCGAACAGGATATCGATGCCTAAGACATGGCCGGGCAGGCGAACCGAATGCACCTGGGCTCCGCCCAAGGATGCACCGCGGACGTCCCTTTCCCCATGGATCGCTTCGAAGGCAGGCCAAGTTGGTTCTGGGCAACCTCCCCGAGAGTCTCGGCGAGTTCGCGAGCCGTCCCGCTCGGGGCATCTTTCTTCTTGGCCGAGGCATAGTCGATCATTTCCCAGGACTGAAGGGATCGGGTAGCCAGCAGTGCAAAGTGTTTCGCGAGCGCTGCGGTCAGGGAATAATTCCCCGCGGCGATCACGCCAAGGTCGGCCGCCCGAGCAGCTTGATCGATGTCAGCATAATCCGCCGAGCGTTGCACCAATGTCTGGCAAGGAGATCCCGTCCGCCACGGCGGGCAGACTACTGCAAATCGCCAAAGCACTTCTGCCCAACCTTCGTCGGGTTCACACCCAATGGTGTTCGGCACCATCGTTGCTCTGGGCTGGGTGGCACGCTCGGAGTCCGCGACGGGCGTGGGAAACGCCTCGTGCGTGGGGGGTATGGCAATGCACGGGTTGAGGAGCATGCCTCGCGTCGCCCACGCGGAGAGTCCGGGCGGGAACGCGTCCGAGAGTGCAGGGGGAACGCCTTCGCCGGTGCAGGGGGAACACCCGAAGGTGGCGAATCCGTGGGCGTTTCCCACGCCCGTCGCGGACTCCGAGCGTGCCACCCAGCCAGCAATCCTCCGTGGCCGTTGAAAAGCGCGGAGAATCTCCACCAGCAATCATCGTGCCCAACCCTCGTCGGGTTCACACCCGCCGCTCGGAAGGAAGAGCCGACGCCGAAAGTTCCACCGGGTTTCCAGAACTCCGATTCCAAAAGCTTTGGATGTCAGGGCCCTGTCAGTTCCGGTACCTCGTCGGCTTCTGGCAGCCGGTGGAACAGCGAGTAGGCCGCGGGGACGAACACCAGTGCCAAGATCGTTGCTCCGCCGACACCGCCAGCCAAGACGATGGCCAAGGCCGGCCAGAAGTCGCCACCGACAAATATCAACAGTGGCAGGAAACCACCGATGGTGGTCAGCGTCGTTGAGAAGACGTGGCGCGCACAGCTGATCACCTCTACGACAATCGCCGGCCGGTAACCAGCCGCCGCCAGCGGGTTGGCCCGGATCGCCGCTAAGACCACGATCGAGTCGTTGATCGCCACACCGATCAGGCCTAGCGAGCCGAGAATGGTGTTAAAGCTGAACGGTAGCCCATAGGCCCAGGTGGCCAGCAAGCCCAGTCCGATCGACATGAATGCAACCGCTGCCAACACCCCCGCCAGTATCAGGCTACGAAACACCAGGATGATGGTGGCGATGCCAATGGTTACCAACACTGGGGCATACTTGAGCAGGTTCCCTACCGCATCCCCCTGTTGTTCCGCGTCCCCACCCAGGGTCATCTCGTACCCTTGCGGCCGTTCAAAGCCCTTGCGGGTCTGGTTGGCCACTTCGATCGGCAGCGCCCCGTTGCGGCAATACCCCTTGATGATGTTGCAGCGCAAGCCATCATAGCGGGACAAGGATCCCAACGTCGGTTTTAGCCTGAATGTGCCCAGTGCCGTCAGCGGGATCAATTCACCCTCGGGTTGCACAAACGTCCCTGCAGCAATCGCGCTCACCTCCTGACGTACTTCGTCGCGGTAGCGTACCCGGACCGATAACTCATCCGGCCCTTCCAACAGTGACCCTTCGGTCTTCCCCTCTAGCCCCGCGTCCAACTGGTTGGCCATGTCGATCAGGGTGAGCCCGGCCTGGCGCGCGGCATCCTCGTCTGGTTCGAACCACAGCTTTGGCTCACCGCGCGGTATGGTCACCCGGGTATGCAGCACATCGGGGTGGGCCTGCAGCCGTTGCCGGAGCTGGTCGCCCAACGCTTGCAGCCGCTCATCGCTCGGCCCAAACAGCCGAAACTCCACCCCGGCGTCGGATGGTGGCCCCTGAGCAAACTGCTTGACCACTACCTGAGCTTCCGGCAGGTCTCGGTCCAACGCCGCCTGCAAGATGGGGATGAGCCGCTTGGTGTCCTCCGGGCTCGTGGTCCGCACAATCGCGTGACCATAAAATGGGGAGTTGTCTTGGTTCTCGATTTGGTTGTAGTACACCGATGGAAAGCAGTTGCCAATTTGCCAGTAGACATCGGTCACCGCCGCATGTTCACGGATCACCTCCTCCGTATCCCGAGTCACACGCTGGGTTTCGGCCATCGAAGTCTCTCGAGGCAACCAGATCTTGACCTCGCACATATCCCGGTCGGTCTTCGGAAAGAACTGGTTCCCCAACTGCGAAGCCACGGCAAATCCGGTGAACGCTGGCAGGGATGCCAGAGCCATCGCCAACAACGGCCGTCGCAACGTCCACACCGACAACCCTTCACCCGCCCGGATCCAACTCTCCGAGTAAACTCCTTGCCGCCACCAGCGGCGAGGACCACCCTGGGGGGTGCCCCCGAACAAACCTGTCAGGCTTGCTACAACGGTCATCGAGATCAAAAACGAGGCGAGAATCGCCAACATCACACAACCGCCAATCAGCCCGACAAAGTCACCGGCGTCGCCGGGTAACAACATGATCGGAGCAAACGCCAACACCGTGGTGAATGAGGAAGCGAGTAGGGGCACAAACAAGTGGTCGACGGTATGTCGGACCGCTTCGAGACCCGAATCTCCGGCCTCGCGCCGCTTGCGGATTTCATCGACGACCACAATGGCGTTGTCAATTAACAAGCCCAAGGCGATGATCATGCCGAAGATCGACATCTGATGCAGAGCGCCCCCGGTGGCCAGCAGCCCGAACATGGCCACCGCCACCGACAACGGCAGGGCCGAGCCCACCAACAACCCAGCTCGCCAGCCCATCGCCACAAACACCACCAGCATCACCACCCCTGCGCCAGCCACTAGGTTCCCGGTGAGACGGAGTAACCGGTCGATGGTGTAGCCACTTTGGTCGAATATCTCGCGGACCTCGATCCCCTTGCCTACCTTGTCGCGGAACTTGTTCGTGACCTCGCGCACCTTCGCCGTCCAGGCATCGACCTGCTGACCGGCCTGCACCGTCGCCGCGACCAACAGGGTCCGCTGGCCGTTGATCAGGGTGACCTCGTTCGGTGGTTCTCGCCAGCCGCGTTCGACACCCGCCACATCACCGAGATGGACCACTGTACCGTCCTCGGACTCGGCCAGCGGAATCCGCTGGATCCGCGCGAGGGTCGTCAGTTCTCCCTCTACCTCCACCAATAGGTTCGAGCCAGGGGAATGCAGCGTACCCGCCGGTACCTTGGTATCGGCCGCCTTGACTAGCGCGGCGACCCGCCCAGCGGTTAAGCCGAGTTGCGCCACCTCATCCCGGTCCAGGGTAACGGTCACCTCTTCGGTCGGCTCGCCGTAGAATCGCACATACTCGGTACCGGGGATCTGCCGCCAGCGATCGGAGAGGTCCTCGGCCATGCGGTTGAGGATGTTCATCTTGGCCGGCCCGGGCTGATTCCAGACGAAGCCAACCACGTAAGTGTAAGCAGATGCACCACGTTGGTCGTCCAAGTCCGGCTCACTGGCCTCGGGCGGTAAATTCGCCGCCGCTAGCTTGTCGCGTACATCGGCAAAAATGGCATCGTTCTGTTGCTCGGTCACCTGATCAAGCAACTCGATATTGATGACCGAAATCCCGGCTCGGGAGGTGCTTTGGATGTGCTTGATCTCGGAGATCTCCTGGAGCTTATCCTCCAGCTTCTCGGTCACCAGCGCCTCGACCCGGCTCGCCGAAGCTCCGGGCAGGCGGGTCAAGATCATCCCGCGCCGCAGCGTGATCCGTGGGTCCTCTTGCCGCGGCAACGTCAGCACTGCTGAGACACCAGCCACCACCACGACCGCAATGGTCAGGAACAGCAGGTACTGGTTACGGAGAAATAACGTGCTCATGGCTGTCCCTCCTCCGCCAGTGTCACCGGCTGCCCCGCCACGAGACGCTGCCGGCCGGTGACGACAACAAGATCCCCGGCCTCAAGCGTGCCACGAACATAGGCCTGCTCCGCTTCCTGGTGCAACAGCTCCAGGTCGCGCCGAATCAGTCGGTGGGTTGCTCCGCCGGCCTGGGCGGGTGGGTCGCCGTCGAGAGGCTCGGCAACAAAGCACGCCCACAGCCCACGCACTCCTTCGGTCAGGGCGGAGACGGGCAGCCAATACCCAGCCTGCTCGACTTGCCGGTCGATGTCCAACCGAGCCACATCCCCATCGTTCAGAGTGCTCGGATCGCCTTGAAATGCCAAAATGACGGTTACCGCACGCGTAAGCCGCGCCCGGTCTGGGCGGATCGCCTCCACCTGGGCGTCGTAGTCCCGACCCGCGACCCGGACGGTCCGGATGCCGCCGACATAGAGCGAATTCAGGCCATCACCTGCGACGCCGACATGAGCCTGTAATCGGCCCATTTCCAAGAGCTCGATCACCGGGTCGCCCGCCTGGACCACCGTCCCTTCATCCACCCAACGCTCCCCCACCACCCCGGCAAACGGTGCGCGGAGCGTAGATTTCCGGATTCGTACATCGACCGTGTTGAGCTCCGCCCGAGCGGAGGCCACCACCGCGCGTTGCCGCGCAATCTTCTCGGGTCGGTAACCGTTTTCGAGCTCATCCAGGCGCGCTTGCGCGGCACCCACTCGGCCCTCGGAAACACCCACGGCCGCGGCAAGCTGGTCGTACTCCTCCCGGTCGATGGCCTTGGACTTGATCAAACGCTCCGCTCTTCGGAGGTTGAGCTGGTCGACTTGATACTGAGCCTTGGCTTGACGAAGCTCCGCGCGAGCAACGTCAAACTTTTCTTCCCGTTCCCCGTTGAGTAATTCCTTTAACAATGCGTCCTCGGCTTCGAGACGCGCTTGCAGCTCCTCCCTACGCGACTGCAAAAGATCTGTGTCCAGCCGAGCAACGACGTCCCCCGCTTCGACGCGCTGTCCCTCTTCTACCGCGATGTCGCGAAGCAATCCGCCAATCTCAAAGCCGACCCGGCTGCGCCGCCGGGCCTCCACTCGACCGACGAAACTGTTGATCACCGCATAGCCAACACTCGGGTTTGCCCGATTCACCCGAACCGACAACACGCGTGCCACCGGAGCCGTCTTCCCATCGCCGGTTGAGCTCGAAGAGATGGTCGCTAGCGTCAGAACCAGGATCAACATTCCCGCCAGAGTCACCCCAGTGATGGCAGCCCAACGACGTTGTCGGGGCTTACGGGTCGGCGGTGGGAATTCGCCCCCATTTCCTGGATCCACTTGCTGGGCCAGCGGCAGACCCGTGGTGGTCTGATGAAGCCTCATATTCACCCTCCCCTCGGACTCCCTGACGTCAGTATTTGCGGCCCAGGTTCGGGCCAGCGTTGCAAGCCGCTAGTGGCGGTGCTAGGGTGCTAGTTCGGTTGTGCCGAGCCCTCAACGGCAAAGTGTACCGTACGGTACGGTTCACTTGTGGCAAGTGTACCGTGTGGTACACTTTGTTTCAACACCGAATTCTTAGGCAACCATCGATGGATCAGGTCAAGTCCGGAGAAAAACGCGGTGAAGCGCGTGCGGAGGCGATCCTGGAGGCGGCGCAGGCCTTGCTTCGCGCCGGCGGATTCCCCGCCTTGACCATGGCCGCGGTGGCGGACAAGGCCCGCGCGTCAAAACAGACCATCTATCGCCACTTTTCCGATCGTACGGGACTGCTCCAGTCCCTGGTGAACTGGAAGTTAACCAAGATTGTGGCCAAGGTCCCAGCGGCCCCGGCTGAGGAAGGGGTACGCGAGGGACTCGTGCGGCTCGCTCGCTGGTACATGGCCGAGGGTACAACGCCGGATGTGCTGTCGCTGTACCGGGTGTTGGCCGCGGGCGCGGGCAGTGCCGACCCTGAGATGGCCCGAGTGTTTTCCGCGAACGTCGAGGCAGCCTTGGTTGCTCCCGTGGCAGCATTCCTGACCAAACACGCCGAAGTGGGCCACATCTGGCTACCTTGCACGCCCGAACAGATCGCCGAGACTTTCCTTGGTGCGGTGAGCTGTAAGCTCTGGACCGAGGCCCTGATCGCTCCGGACGCCTCAGACCTGTCCGAGCGGATCGAAGCCCAGATCCAGCGGGCAGTCAATCTGACCCTGGCGGCGCTGACTTCACCCGCTGCACGGTCTGGGTCGGGCTGAGTCGGAAGACCAGCGGGGGGTCGATAAGAGGACTGGAGAGAAGGCTAGTGTATGAACTAGGCGGCACAGGATCCGAAGCTGTGACTTCCGCAGTGTAGACCGACAACACGATCTAAACCAGAACCAATACAGCGGTGGCGATTTACCGACAACGGGGATGGCACCGCCACCCTAACTAGAACGCCTGCACCGAACACTACCCAGAACTGTCCCCTCACCATCACTGCCACCAACGGGACTTCTGCCGACGCCACCCAGTCGTTCCCCCTCACCGTTCCTTCGCCCTCGATGGTGGGCACTGTCGGATTAAGCCCGCCAGGTGTTCGGAGCGCAATGCGTGGCGGGCGAACGTTCGATGGCGCAGTGGAGCAGAACTCGCCGAAGGGTATCAACTCCGGCACCGGTCACTCTGGTCTTCCACAAGTAGAGCGTGGTGAGGTGGCTCAGGTGGGCGATCCATCGTCGGTTACACCGGTAAATCTCAACTCGAGTCGACAAAGGTGGGCCCTGAGACGGCCCTCGACGAGTCGGACCTAGTCCCCAGTGACCAAGCTAGCGTGCAGTGGATCCGGGGGGGGTCTGCAAGTACCTCAAGCTCCATAGTCCTCGACACCTGCACCTGTTGCCAGAACTTGGAACGGCGTTTACGACAACTTTAGCAATCAGAAGCCGTGCAAACGGGCAATCGTCCCCATGCTTGCGCCCGTAGGCTGATCGAGGCAATGACTGCCGAAAGCAGACCATTCGACCTCCACCGCATTTTGAATGCTCTGGGGCGCGTTCTTGGATTTGCATCTCACTTACTGAGCAGATCACGTGCCGTGTCGACGGTGCGCTCGGCAGCGGCAAAACACCGGATTTCGCGACGGATTTTGCTATCGAGTCCGTTCACGCAGGCCGACATTTAGTCGAAGAAGGGGAATCAGTTATGCCGCAGCATTTTGATGTCATTTGGATCGGAACCGGGCAGGCCACCTTCACAGTCGTGCCGCGCCTGGCGGCGGTAGGGAAGCGCATCGCGATCGTCGAAGCCGGTAAGTTCGGCGGCACCTGCGTCAACCACGGCTGCACGCCGACGAAGACTCTGGTTGCTTCGGCTTACGCGATCCACCTGGCACGAAGGGGAGCAGACTTCGGCTTCTCGATCGACAAGCTCGAGGTTGATTTCGCCGACGTCATGGCAACCCAGCAGGCGTACCGCAAGAAGTCCAGCGAAGGGATCGAGAAGGGGTTGGAGAAGCTCGGGGAGGTATTCCGCGGGGTCGCGAAGTTCGTGGACCAACAGACGGTCCAAGTCAACGACCAAACGCTCACCGCTGACACGATCGTCATCCACACCGGCACCCGCCCTTCGGTCCCGAGCGTGCCGGGGATCGATACGGTCGGTTGGCTCACCAACGAGAGCATCTTGGATCTGACGGAACTACCGCGCCACTTGGCGATCGTGGGCGGGAGCTACATCGCACTGGAATTCGCACAGATTTTCCGCCGACTGGGAAGTGAGGTGACCGTCCTGCAACGCGGGCCACGCTTGGCGACTCGGGAGGATGAAGATGTCGGCCGAATCATCGAGCAGATCCTCGCCGACGAAGGGATTCGGGTGATTTGCAACGCAGCCTTACGGCGCGTTTCCTCAGGCGCTGAGATGACGTTCGAGGTGTCGGTCGGACAAGACGCCCTGACCATGAGCGCCTCGCACCTGCTGTTCGCAACCGGACGCATCCCCAACACCGACCATCTGAACGTCACCGCGGCCGGGGTTCGAACGTCGCCCCGCGGTCATGTCGAAGTCAACGACGTGATGCAGACGAACGTCCCGCACATTTTCGCGGTTGGCGACGTCAACGGCCGCGGCGCGTTCACCCACACGTCCGTGAACGACGGCGAGATATTCTGGGACCACTACGCCCGCAACCTCGGCCTCAGCGATCACCCTCCCGAGTTGGATCGGCATGCCGGAATGCGCCTACCGATTTACGCGATGTTCATCGACCCGCCCTTGGCTCGGGTCGGCATGAACGAGTCCCAGGCCCGCGCGAGTGGGAGGAACGTACTGATGGCGGTCTCACCGATGTCCCGAGTCGCACGGGCACGTGAGAAACGCGAAACCAACGGAATCGTCAAGATCCTGGTCGATGCCGATACCGAAGAAATCCTCGGTGCGACGGTGTTCGGCACCGGCGGGGATGAAGTGGTCGGCGCGTTCGCTGTCTTCATGCAAACGGGGCGGTCGTGGAAACATTTCCGCCGCGTGGTGTTCCCACACCCGACGGTCTCGGAACTCATGCCATGGATCATGGACGGGTTGCAACCGCTCCGGTGATCCCCCTCATCGGACTTAGGGGACCCGCGACGGTGAGTCACTCAGGACAAGCCAACTCGAATTCTCAAGCGATCCTGCCCGTGTTCCTGAGCGCACGGCCGGGTTCTTGCGAAACCGCCGCGACCCGAATGTAGAAGCGCCATACTGATGCGAGAAAGGAGTTCCCCGATGTTCCGAATCCTCTCACTCGCCGGTGGCGGATTGCGCGGCGCGTTCGCGGTGGGATTGCTCAGCGAGTTCGAGCAGCGGTTGGACCGGCCGCTGTGGGACTATTTCGACCTGATTGCTGGCACCTCCACCGGCGCGATCACCGCGTCGGCTCTATGCCAGGGCACCACCGCTCTCGAGGTCAAAGCGTTCTACCAGAAACACTCCACCCGCATCTTCCACCCCCGCGAGCCCTTCTGCCCCCGAAATCACTTCCGACACGTCTACCCGCTGGTCCGCCGGTTTCTCGGCTGGCGCGGCCCCAACCCCGACCACTTCTTCCAGTCCCGGTACTGCCCGTTCTCGCTCACCGCTGCGCTGGAGGAGGGGTTCGGCAGCACGACGCTCCGAGAGGTCCGCAACTGCCGCCTGGTGGTGCCGACGGTCAACCTGACCGACGGCGTCATCCACGTCTTCCGGACGCCGCACCTCCCCGGCGAGGATCCGAGCTACGACTGGCCGGTGACCGACGTGATCGTCGCCGCCGCCGCAGCCCCGACCTTCTTCCCGCACAAGCGGATGCCCGACGGGAAGGATCACGCTGACGGCGGCCTCTGGGCCATCGACCCCGGCGTCGTCGCCCTTGCCGAGGCAGTGCGGATCACCGAGCAGTGCTCCCGGAAGGAGGACCCTCGCTTCGACCTCCACAAGGTCGCGATGCTATCGGTCGGCACCGGTCAAGCTGGATATTCCCTGTCGCCGCCGGGTGCGGACGCGGGCATGTTGTTCTGGAGCCGGCACGTCGCCGAGGTGATGACCAATTCGCAGGTCCAGGGAACCCAACTGCCGCTGAAAATCGTCCTTGGCGACCGCTACCAGCAGATCGATTTCGAGCTGGAAGATCCGGCCTGGACGATCGATAACGTGGACATGCCGCCGGCGCTGTTCGACCTCGGCCGTCGCCACGGTGCAAAGCTCTTCGACGAAGTGCGGGATGCGTTCTTCGGGCAGCCCACCGAGCGATTCTCGCCATTTCTAACGTAAGGACGGGAAGTACCGATTCCCCGTCGCAAGGCCCACCACCGAGTCTTGCCGGGAAGCGGTCGCCCGAGCCGACTTCTCCACGCCGGGTTTCATCGTCCTCGCCTCACCGTCTCCTCAAGAATTCGCGCGGTCCTCGGCTGTGAACATCGTTCAACTGGAAGTCCCTTCAGCTGTAGTAGGTTGAGGTGCCGGCAGGTGCGCTCGACGCGGAGGTCTTCCAGAGTCTGGAAGCGGGGTTCATCGGCCGCGCGGTATCCAACGCAGTGGCGGCGCATAATACTGGAGCAGCCACGAGCCGCAGCGAATTGCACAATGAGAAAAGGAATCGCGGCAAAGAGCTACATCAGAAGAGGTTGTTTCCGTTGATTGGACATTACTCAAATACTTTTTACAGTGATAGTTTTTTAGTACTTGATTTGAATACTTGTCGAAATCACCGAGAAAATGATGCTATCCGATCAGGGCAGCGCACCATCCGGCGTAGTTGGCCTGTCAGCCGATCTTGACCCTAAACTGGCCCTGAAGATGGAGGCCTGGCCTACTTTGTCGTCTGCGAGTCGGGCGAGCATTCTGGCGATGGTTGAAGCGTTAGGCGTGTTTCTGACGTGTCGAAGCCGTCTGCAAATACCGAATTACCAAGTGCCTTGAGAAACCACCGTTCCGTAGATGTAGACACCTCGACTATTCGGCCCTTCTGAAAGAGCAACCGCAACGGACCGCCGACGGCCCCACCCAGGCAAACGTAATCGGCATTCGCGCCGAGAGGTTACCCAATGTCCTCCTACTCCTGTTGGGCTTAGCGGTCGCAACCGGCATCAGCACTCTCGGAACGGAGCTATCCATTGACCTGCTGGTGATTCCGACATTGACGGCGGGGCTGGCGAGCCGGCAATGGACGCGGCGAATCCTGATCACGGTCGAGATGTCGTTCTTCTCGTCCGGGGCGGGACCTCTGAATGCCTTCTACATGAGGACGTCATCCGAGGCGAGCATGGTATTGGCCTGGGTCCTCGGGATCGCGGGGGCCTGATTCTTCCGGACGCAACTTTCCCAGGACGGGGAAGCCGCGGGCAGCGGCAGAGTCGGACACTGACGCCGACGCGACCACCTCGGCCGCAATCTCCGCCAGCCGCCTCCAGCTACGCTCCATCCGATCCGCCGCCAAGAAAGGGTCCCGCCACCTCGCGACGCACTCTTCCCGGTACCCCGCACCCCCGGCAGCGCAGACCCAGGCCTCGTAGTCCGCTACCCATGCGCAAACGTCGCTCAGGAGAGCCGACAGGCGGTGCTGTTCGGGAGGCCCTTCGGGGAGCCGGAAGCTCGGCATCGACCCCGGCTTCCAGAACGCAACGGGCAGGTCATGTGCCTCTGTAAAAAGGGGGTGGAAGCCAAAGCGGCGGACGAACATGCCGCCGAGCTCGAAGTTGCCGTGGAACAGCCCGAAGCCCCATAAGACGACCTGCCGGCGGCTCTCTCTCCGCAGGGCATAACCAGCGCCTGGGATGTCCTCCGGGGGCCGCCAGCACTCGAAACCGTACCGGAGCAACAGGTTGTCGGGCCGCTTCACGTCCTGGCCCCAGCACCACATCTGTTGATCGAACAACCGGGCGGCGAAGTCCAGCAAACCCGGCGTCCCCTCGGCGTGCATGAGAACCTCCGAACAATGCCTCTCCCAGTCGCTTGCCGTTCGAAAGGAAGTTGGTAGAGTGATCGCTGAACAGTAATAGATAGTATTACTAAGTTCAAGCCTGTAATGCTTGGCCCGTTCAGCTCTGTGCGGCCCGGTTCTCGGCTTCGACGCTTGCTGGCGAAACTGGCCGACCTCGATCCGGCCAGGTGAACTCTGCGCATAATTCCGTACCGCCGTCCACCTCCGGTTCGCCAACAATCCAAGGCCAGGACCGAGCAGATCGAACAGGCCCGCGTCATTGACACCCCAGCTCTCGAGGCCCACTAAGGTAGTGACGATCGCTGACCGCGCGAACCGACACGGCTGGGCTTACGTAGTACGACTGGCAAATAATGTTATACAAAATACTACCATACTAGAAGGACGAAGTCATGCTGACGAACCGACGCGCTTTTACCCTGATCGAGCTGCTGGTGGTGATCGCCATCATCGCCATCCTCATCGGCCTGCTCTTGCCCGCCGTGCAGAAGGTCCGCGAGGCCGCCGCACGGATGAGCAGCCAGAACAACCTCAAGCAACTGGCCCTGGCCATGCACAACTACGAGAGCGCCAACGGCCACTTCCCCGGACTGGCCGGGACCACCTCGCTCGGGTTTTCGCCGCAGGCACTGGTGCTTGCCTACATCGAGCAGGAACCGCTCGGCCGGCAGATCGACCCGGTCAACCAACCGCTGTTCACTGGAGGGTGGCCGTTCGCGGCGTTGAACCCCATCTACACCGGCGTCGCAGCCACATCCGTCAAGACGTTTTTGTGCCCGGGCGACGGCCAGGACCCGGTGAACCAGCGGAACCAGTTCCCCGCAGTCGGTGGGTCGAATGTGACCACCGCCGGAATTAACTATATGGTGTGTACCGGGACCGGTCTCAACCCCGACGGCAGCAGCCGCAGCGGCGACATCCGCTGGCCCACCGATGGAATGTTCTGGTACGGCTCGGAGGTACGCATCAACGCCATCTCCGACGGCTCTTCGAACACCATCCTACTGTCCCAGGCTCTGCTCGGCCGCTGGGACGATTCTGCCGAGCCGGCGAACGGGCCGCGGCGCCAAGCGATCAACGCCGGGGCACATCGGCCGAAGTCAACCGCCCCGGGCGGCAGTGAGCCCGAACTGACCGATTCGAACTACCTCGGGTATACAGGCTGGTGGGGCGGCCGTGGGAGCATGTGGATCTGGGGAAGTCCCGCCCAGGTAACATTCAACACCTTTCTCCGCCCGAACGACCCGAACCCGGACGCGCTCGCCCACTCGAACGGCTGGTTCGCCGCTCGAAGTAACTTCTCCGGCGGTGTGAATGTGGCAATGGGTGACGGGAGCGTGCGGTTTGTCCGGAATTCAATCCCGCTCCCCACCTGGCGGGCACTGAGCACCCGGTCTGGTGGGGAGGTGATCAGCGGCAACGATTTCTGATGGCCGGGGCCGTTGCCCACTTACTTGCTATCAAACGGCGGACAGTCATCCTCGAGGCGATCGGAGTGGCCACCGACGCAGCACTTGGTTTGGCGCAGACCGCAGTTGACCCCACCTGACTTCGCCGAAGCGGGTGACCTGACTGTTCACACAAGACCTGAAGACCTGGTATGGTTCGAACACTCTGTCGCCCGATAGCCCAATACCTTCGCTCGGTCGACGAACGATAAGTCCATGGTTCTTGAGCCGTGACATTTTGGGAGGGCGAGACCGGCCCCGCTGAAGCGGGTAGTCCGCCACAGGCTCCGCGGGGTGATCCTCTAAGGCCGACCGTCTTCCTTCCGTGCAAGGGATCCCGCTCCCCCGTAGCCTGCGGTGTCTGTTGCTTGGGTTCGGTGCCGGGAGCAGGTCCGCTCGGTCGGTCCTGTCCTGCCGGGCCAGTTCTAGCTGCCAGTCAGGATAAGCCCAAGGCTTTGGGCCACGACAACGGTGGCATTTGGTTTATTTCGAGGATAAGGCGGAAAACCCCGAACAAGGGTGCTTGCTCGAAAACTCAAGTACAAGCGTTGGGCTTGTAATCCTAGGGTCCTTACCAATTGAGATCTTTCCCGAAAGGAGAAGAGATGAGCGTCAGGATTGGATTGTTGTTCGTGTTTGTTTTCACCGTGGTAGGATGTGGAACCAGCGAGGATTCGGGAAAGCCGCGTATCGCAGTGAGCATTTTACCCCAGAAGTGGTTGGTCGAAGAGATCGCGGGTGACAACGTAGAAGTGATTACCTTGGTGAATTCTGGTGACAGTCCCGCAACGTATCAGCCTACGGATTCCCAAGTCAGTTCAGTGATGG
>CAYPIE010000105.1:0-19203 GCA_964410665.1 uncultured Alcaligenaceae bacterium | reverse complement strand
TTCACCATTGCAACCGCCTCCGAAAGGCGAGCCCCGGACGTCAGTCCGGGGGTTCTGACTTACCGCAATCGCCTCTGCCTCTTTCCCCGCACCGCAAACGCCTCTGCCGCTTTCCCCGCATCGCAAACGCCTCTGCCACTTTGACTTACCGCAAGCGCTTCTGCCTCTTTCCCCGCATCGCAAACGCCTCTGCCTCTGCCATTTGCGATGTTCGAATTCAGTTCTCAAGATGAGGCGCATTCGGATAAGCTTCCAGCCCACGGCAAATCTTGCGGATCAAGCTGAGAAAGCTGGCCTGCTCGTCGGGGTTGAGCGTACTCAGGAAGTATTGCGACATGCGTAGGTGTTCGTTGAGATAGCTTTGATACACATCCTGACCGAAATCCGTCAGGTGTACCGACACTTTGCGGCGATCCTCTTCTTCCCGTTGACGGCGTACGATATGTTTGCGTTCCAGATGATCGACCACGGCGGTGGTTGTGTTGACGGCGACGCCTAAGAAGCTGGCCAGTTCGCTCATGATGCGTGGACCACCACGGCCCAGGTGTTCGACCAGACGGAGTTCCTGTTCGGTCAGAGTTTTGGTCGGGCTGGCGGCAAACTGACTGTCAATTTGCAGGTATTGCCGGATAATCCGTAAGATTTGCTCATTGAGGTCACGGACCTTGGCGTCGAATGTTTCCATCCTATCTTCCTCGGCAAGCGGTGCCGACGACCAGCCAGGCCGACTACATGCATTGTGCCTGGTTCTTGGCGGGACAGCAAGCGCGAAACCGGGGGCAGAACTTGCTCCGCAGAGCGAACCGTATTATGAAAACACCATGCATGTTTCGCCCGGCTTTCCCAGCTGATACCATGCGTGGAATCGAGGAATGCCATGCCCGCGCAACTACTAGCCCTGACGGAAGGGCCCACCATCTTGTTGGACAAGCCGATTATGCTATTCGGCCGCCATCCGGAGTGCGATGTCCAGCTGAATTCCAAAAAGATTTCACGGCGACACTGCTGTATCGCTCAAGTGCGCGACTATCTGATTATTCGCGATCTCGGCAGTACTAACGGCATTCGCATCAATGGCGATCGCGTCCGGGAAGGGCAGCTCAAGACCGGCGATGAGGTGACCATCGGCAACTTCCGCTATCAGGTCTTCTGGGATGCTCAAGGGCAACCGGTGGCCGAGCCGCAAGAACCGATGGTTCCGCCTCCGCCCTTGTTGCATGCCGATGATCTTTCCCATGCCGATGAACCGGTCGCTCTCGACGAGGATCCTCCGACCCACACCCCGGATGACCTGGACTGAGCTGGGTGAAGTACCTTCCGACATACCCGATGGGTTCGTCTTCTTCTCCGGACCGCTTGCGAGGCACGAAAGCCGTGTTGCGTGCTTGCAGTGGGCGGTCCACACGCTAACAATGCAACCATGCAAGACTTTGATACACTCCGCCAGGAAACTCTGATCGCCCATCTGCGACGGCAGATTGCCGGCGAGGTCCGCTTTGATCCCCCGAGCCGCCGGCTGTACAGTACAGACGCCAGCATTTATCAAATCTCGCCTTTGGGGGTGGTGTTGCCGCGGACCTTGGATGATCTGGTGAGTACGGTCCAGATTGCCAGCGAAATGCGCGTTCCCATCATCCCGCGGGGCGGCGGGACGAGTTTGTCCGGGCAGCCGATTGGTTGTGGGCTGGTCATCGATTGCAGCAAGTATGTGAACAAGATTGGTCCGGTCGATCCGGTGCAGCGGCGGGTGCGTGTCCAGCCGGGGGTGGTCCTTGAGCATCTAAACCGTTTCCTAGCGCCGCACCGGCTGCAGTTTGGCCCCGATGTGGCTACTGCCAATCGCGCGACCCTAGGCGGCATGATTGGCAATAACTCAGCGGGGGCGAGGTCGGTTGCCTATGGCAAAACGGCCGATCACACGCGTACCATCGAGGCCATTTTGGCCGATGGCAGCTTGGCCACGATTGCCCCGTTGACGGCTGCGGAGTGGACGAGCAAGGCCCAAACCAACAGCATCGAGGGGCGAGCTTACCGTGAGGTTCGTCATTTGGCCGATCAGCATGCCGAAGAGATCCGCCAACGCTACCCCCGGATTCTCCGCTGTGTTAGTGGCTACAATCTCTTGCCCTACGTTACCCAGTCTGGCAACGGATCGGGGAAATCCTCGCTGGTGCCACTGCTGGTAGGCAGCGAGGGGACGTTGATGGTTCTGGCCGAGGCGGAGCTCGACCTGGTGCCGTTGCCCCGCTTCCGTGGCTTACTGGTGCCTCACTTTACCTCGCTTCGCGCGGCTTTGGAGGCCCTGTCCATTTGCCTCGAAGCGAAGCCAACCGCAGTGGAATTAATGGATCGCATGCTGATCGACCTGGCTCGGACCCAGCGTTCGCTCAAGACGACCATGCAGGCGATTCATGGGCATCCCGAAGCCTTGTTTATGGTCGAATTCTCCAGCGACGACCAAGCGGAAGTGGCCGACCAGGTGACACGGTTGCAACGGCGGCTTCAGCAGGTGCCAGGCCTGACCGCGGCGGTGCCGGCCGTCGACGCCGAACTTCGCGATCCACTCTGGAAGCTGCGTAGTGCCGCGGTACCTTTGCTCTATGGGATGCCGGGGGATCGCAAGCCGGTTACCTTCTGCGAAGATGCCGCGGTGCCTCCGGAGAAGCTGCCGGAGTTTGCCACGCAAATGCGGGCGATCTTTCAACGTCACGGTACCGATGGTGCCTTCTACGGCCACGCCAGTGTCGGCTGTCTGCACATCCGTCCGGTCCTCAACCTGCACGCTCCTGAGGACATCGCCCGCATGCGGCAAATCATGGACGAGGTGACCGACCTGGTGCTCGCCTTCGGCGGCTCCTTTTCGGGGGAACATGGCGACGGCTTGGTCCGCAGCGAGTGGAATCGCAAGATGTATGGCCCGACCCTGTACGAGGCCTTTCGCCACATTAAGCGAACCTTCGACCCCGAGAACCTACTCAACCCTGGCAAGGTGGTTGATGCTCCGCCCATGACCGAAAACCTTCGCTACCCCCTGGGGGTGGTGGATGAGCCGCCGACGGTGTTTGACTATTCACAGCAGGAGGGATTTTTCCGCTCCATCGAGCTGTGTAACGGGGCTGGCGTTTGCCGCAAAACCCAGGGCGGCACCATGTGTCCATCGTACCGGGCGACGCTTGACGAGCGTGAGAGCACACGTGGTCGGGCCAACGCGTTGCGACTCGCTCTGACCCACGGGACGTCGGGGTTGCCGCCGGAGCAGCGGCTCCAGGAACGTTGGCTACATGAGGTAATGGACTTGTGTCTGAGCTGCAAGGCGTGCAAGTCGGAATGCCCCAGCAATGTCGACTTGGCCAAGCTCAAGGCCGAGTTTCAGCACGCCTATTATGCGGGTCGGGCTCGCCCCATCAGTCACTACCTGGCGGCGAATGTACATCGGCTCAATCGCTTTGGCGCGGCCATGGCACCCTTGGCCAACTGGGTCAATCGTCGCGGCGTCACCCGCGCGCTGATGCATCATCTGGTGGGCATTGATCGTCGCCGTAGCTTGCCCCCGTTTCGATGGCGGCACTTTCGCCGATGGTTTGCCCGACACACGCCGGCCGCGACTGCTCGGGGGCGTCGGGTGATTCTGCTCGATGACTGCTTGACCAGCTACACCGAACCGGGGATCGGTCAGGCCGCGGTCACCGTGCTTGAGGCCGCGGGCTATCAGGTCGAGCTGGCTCACCTGGAATGCTGTGGTCGGGCCATGATCAGCAAAGGCTTTTTACCATCGGCACGGGCACTGGCCCGACGACAAATTCCGGCCCTGGCTGCTCGCGTGGCCGATGGCACGCCCATTCTTGGCCTGGAGCCAAGCTGTCTGGTGGCACTGTGCGATGAGTGGCCGGAGCTGGTTCCTGGCAAAGATGCTCAAGTGGTGGCCCATGCAGCACATTTGGCGGAACACTGGCTGGCCGACCAACTGGCAACAGGCCAGGCCACCTTGCCCCTGTTGCCGCGTCCCGGTCGGCTCATGTTTCATGGACACTGCCATCAACGGGCTTTGGTTGGGGTGACTGGGACTGCCGCCGCTTTGCAGCAATTACCCGAGGCTCAGTTGACGAGCCTCGATGCCGGCTGTTGTGGCATGGCGGGGGCATTTGGCTATGAGCGGGACCATTATGACATCAGTGCCCGCATCGCTGGGTTGCAGCTGCTACCCGCTCTCGCGGAGGCCCCGGAGGCCACGGTCGTGGCCACGGGAACTTCTTGTCGTCATCAGATTAAGGATCTTGCCAACCGGGTGGCATGGCACCCCATGGAGGTGCTGGCCCAGGCATTGCCGTCGGTGTAAGCAGGACGCGAACCAGATCCGCGGGCTGGGGGAAGTGCCCTTGCGTTCCGCAGGCCTGCTCGGTTGGTTGCCGTGGGCCTACTCGGCGGTGGTGGGGGCGGGGAATTGCGCTCCGAGTTCGCGGACCTGGCTACGGACGGACTCGATGGTGCCGGCATCATCAGGATGGCCCAGGACTTGACCGATCCAGCTGGCGATCTGCTGCATCTCGCTCACACCCATCCCACGGGATGTCAGGGCAGGAGTGCCAATGCGGATGCCGGAAGGATCCAGTGGCGGTCGCTCATCGAAGGGGATCATATTCTTGTTGACGGTGATTCCCGCGGCATCCAATGCGCGCTCAGCGACTTTACCGGTCACGCCCTTGGCGGCCACATTGACCAGGATCAGGTGATTATCCGTTCCACCGGAAACCAGCGGATAGCCCTGACGGAGCATCGCTTCGGCGAGTGTCTGGGCATTGGCAATCACCTGTTCCCCGTAGGCACGGAAGTTGGGTTGCAACGCCTCGCCAAAGGCGACGGCCTTGGCGGCAATGACATGCATCAGCGGGCCGCCCTGGGTGCCGGGGAATACTGCCGAATTGACCTTCTTGAGCCACTCCGCATCGCGGCACAGGATGATACCGCCGCGCGGGCCACGCAGGGTCTTGTGCGTCGTTGAGGTGACAAAGTCGGCATGCGGCACCGGATCCGCGTGCAGTTTGGCGGCCACCAGTCCCGCGATGTGGGCCATATCGACCATAAACAGAGCGCCGACTTCCTGGGCGATCTCGGCAAAGCGGGCAAATTCAATTTCACGTGGATAGGCACTGGCGCCGGCGATTAACAACTTGGGGCGATGTTCACGAGCCAGCTGGGCGACTTGATCATAGTCGATCCGCTGCGTGTCGGGGGTAACTCCGTAGCCGATCGGACGAAAATACTTTCCGGAGATATTGAGTTTCATGCCATGGGTAAGGTGCCCGCCGTGGGCCAGGTCCATGGCCAGGATGGTGTCACCTGGCTGGAGACAGGCTAGGAAGACGGCCAGGTTGGCCTGTGCACCCGAGTGCGGCTGGACGTTGGCACCAACGGCGTTAAACAGCTTTTTCGCCCGCTCAATGGCGAACCGCTCGACCACATCGACAAACTCGCAACCGCCGTAGTAGCGTCGACCGGGATAGCCCTCGGCGTATTTATTGGTTAACACCGAGCCTTGAGCAGCCATCACCGCCGGCGAGGTGTAATTTTCCGAGGCGATCATCTCAAGCCCTTGCTGCTGTCGGCGGCGTTCACCATCGATGGCGGCAAACACTTCAGGGTCAGCCTGGCGAAGGAGGTCCATCGCTTGGGTCCTTTCGTGGGATTCAGTCTAGTTCAATCCGATAATGCCGGAAGTCCTCCAGCAGCGCTGCAGTGTCGCGATAGATATGCCCATGCCAGCCATGGGCAATGGCCGCGGCAATGTTCGCTTCCAGGTCATCGATAAAGTAACATTCTTCTGGGGCCGCTGCGGCGAAGGTCTGACAATACTGGTAAAACTCCCCCATCGGCTTCCGAGCACCCGCTTCATGCGAGACGCAGATGGCATCAAAGTGTCCTAGCGTCTGCTCGAACATCTGGCGGAATCGTCCGTAGTGGGCGTCGTTGGTATTGCTGGCGAGGACCAGACGATACCGACCGGCAAGCCGCGGGATCAGTTCACAGATCGAGTCATTTTCCCAGAAAATGTCGGTGTAGAAATGGTGAAATGCGTCGAGATCGAGTTGGATCCCGATAATGTCTGCGGCTTGGCGAAAGTAATCGTCCTTGGAGATCTTGCCCATTTCGAAGGCGTGGTTGAGATCACTGCAATACAGCAGTCCCTCAATCCGTTCGGCAGGGATATGGGTATAAGCCGCCAGCTGGCGAATGGCGCGATGATGGTCGAAATAACCGACAACATTGCCAAAGTCGAATAGGATGGTCTTGATCGTGGCCATCGGGCAGGGATCTCCGCAACAATGAGGATGGTCGATTGATTATAGGAAACCCTGACCTGCCTGAGGAGAGGAAGCAGCAGGCAGACAGACCCCGCCGCGGCATCACCTGCGGAGGAAGGTGACCCGGTTGGGCCAGGGGTCGGAATACGCGTACCCAGAGACCAGCGACAGCGGTTGGACCAGCGGTCGAACGAGCTCAGCTCTCCCAGCCAGGGTCTTGGGCTTCACTGAGGGGACGCAGCGGAGTCGTATGCTCGTCGGCTGAGTCGTCGGGAAACTCCATCGGATCACCCTCGGGCGTTTCACCGACGAAGATCTCCGGCCAGGGGGCTTGGTTCTCCTGGAGAGCGACGGGCTCGGGCGCCTCCGCTTGGGCGGGCAACGGATTCAGCACTTCGCGGACCCGCTGTTGTTGTTCGGGCGTGAGCGAACGAATCGTGTCGAGGAGTTGCTCAAAGTCGATGGCCATGGGATGTCTCCGGGCGGTTGACAGATTATCGCAGGAGAATGGGGATTACGATTCATTAACCAATTCGGAGGGCCCGCTGTCAACTCCTTTGACACCATTTACTGCCTCGACAATCCCGGCGACCTCGCTCATGGCGCCCAGTCCTACATCGCCACAAGCGAGCTCTTTGGCCTGGGGCGGCACAATGCGCAAAGTCGGGCTGCGTTCGTTGATAATGCTGATGATCGCCTGTTCGTCCAGATGCCCCGGAATGTGCGCTGCACCGGCGTCCATAGCCAGCTGGCGGAGGTGGCGACGCGTCAGCGGATGTTGCCACATCAACGTGTTCATCGCCGGCGCGAGGATGATGGGTCGGCTGGGTTCCCAGGCCCGCCAGATACAGGTCAGGCAGTTGTCACACAGGCCATGGGCCAGCTTGGCCAGGGTATTGGCGTCCAACGGGGCGATCACCAACCGATCGGCCCAGCGGCGCAGTTCGATGTGCAGGACGGCATCGCCGCGCTGATATCGTTTGCCAGCGTCTCGGCCGGGCCACTCATCGGCATCCAGGCTCAGGACGTTCGGGTCTCGCCGGGTTGAGTCATCGGGTAACGCGGCGAAGCTGAGCGGGTCAAAAAAGTACAGCGACGCCTCGGTCGCCACGACACGAACGCTGTGGCCGGCTTGACGCAAGCTATCCACCAACTGGGGGGTGCGGATCGCCGCGACCGATCCGGTCACGCCCAGGAGAATCTTGGCCATCGTTTCGCTCCTTCTGCAACTGCTCGATGCGGCTAAGCAAGGTCTCGGGCAAGGCCGCTCGGTGGATCTTGTGATACGCCCCATCGGACTCAGGCCCCAGCAGCGCCCAGTCCCGGGCCGATTCCAGGGTGTTGGCCACCATCAAGTCGGCCGCCGATTGCACGCGCGACTGCTCGGCAATCGACTGCAAGGTGGCTTCATCGATACCCACTTCGAGTTTGAACTTGACCAGCACACCCTGAAAACCCCAATTCGGGCGGATGGCATCCACCAGCTTGGGAGCTTTGACCAGTCGTAGCCACAGTTCAGGGGCATCGCTTTTCACCTTGGCAGCTTGGCGGTCGACGAGCGTGGGGGATCCGCCGGCTGAGGTAACCCAGGTCGCGCGGGTTGGGTCAAAAGAGGTGGTGTCAGCCGGGGCATACACACCCCCTGACAAGTAGTCCGACACCGCGGCACCGTGGATCACCGCATGCGGCTGTAGGGTTTGTAGGCTTGATTTAAGCAAGCTGGCCAGGTCTTCGAAGGTCTGGTATGGGGTCACCTGCCAATGGTCCCCCGTGGGCTGAGTAGCGGCCACATCCGCAACCGCCTCGGGATGGGAAGTCAGCAGGGTGACGCGGTGACCGTGTTTCCAGGCGGCACAGGCGATCGCAGCGCCGGTTCGACCGCTAAAGATATTGGTAAGGCAGCGGACCCGGTCAAGCATGGCCCAGGTGTTGCCTGCGGTCACCAGCAGATGCATAAGGGTTCTCCGATTCGATGTCCGTGGCGTGGCTCATCGATTATGATGATTCAAACGCGCGATCATTTCATGGGGATTTTGCATGGCGACGATGTTGACGATCGATCAAGAAACAGCCATCGACCGACTGCTGCGGCTGTTGGGTGTCGAGGGCACCACGGGACATGAGGGAGCGATTGCCGCGGCGATCAAGGAAGAACTGCGGGCCGTGGGCGTACCGGCCAAGGCGATCAAGGTCGACAAGGCGCACGAACGCATTCCATTGCCGACCGAATCGGGGAATGTGATCGTTCACCTGCCGGGCAAGCTGAAAGGGCCACATCTGCTGTTCTCGACGCACATGGACACCGTGCCCCTGTGTGCCGGGGCGAAGCCGGTGCGCAAGGGGAAGAAGATTATCCCCGAGGGCAAGACGGCGCTCGGGGGGGATGACCGCACCGGTGTCGGTTGCCTGATCACCCTCGCGGCAGAGTTGATTCAACAGAAGGTGCCGCACCTGCCGATCACGCTGCTGTTTACCGTTCGCGAGGAGAGCGGTCTGTTTGGCGCCCGGTTTGTGGAGGTGGATGACCTCGTTCCCAATGCCAAGACTGGTAAGCCGGCCATGTGCTTCAATGTCGACGGCAAGTCGGCAGCCACGCTGTGTATCGGCGCCACCGGCGCGCAACGCTGGGAGGTCGAGATTCACGGCAAGGCATCGCACGCTGGGGTTGCCCCGGAGAAGGGGGTCTCCGCCACGGCGGTTGCCGCGCTGGCAATGGCGGAGGTGTATGGTAACGGCTGGTTTGGCAAGGTCGAGAAGGACGGCAAGTCGGGCACCAGCAACGTCGGCAGCGTCCGCGGCGGGGACGGCAAACCGGCTGGCAACGCCACCAACGTCGTGACCGATTTCGTGCAGGTCATCGGTGAGTCGCGCAGCTTTGATCCCGCCTTCTGCAAGCAGATCACCGAGGCCTACAAGTCTGCCTTCCAGGAGGCGGCCAAGCGGGTCACCGATGATGAGGGGAATGTCGCCCGGGTCAAATTCAGTGCCCGGCTCGACTACCACCCGTTCCGGCTCAAGTCCGACGCCCCGGTGATCGCCCGGGTCCGGCAAGCCCTTGAGAGCATGGGCCGCCAGCCTGAAGAGATCGTCGCGACCGGCGGCCTCGACGCCAACTGGCTGGTCAAGCATGGCATCCCGACCGTCACCTTTGGCGCGGGTCAGAACGAGATCCACACCGTCAAGGAGTTTGTCGACCTGAACGAATACACCGCCGGCTGTGAGCTGGCGGTGTTGTTGGCGACGATGGAATGACCCCACCATGAAGATTATTCGCATCGGCAATGGCTGTGGCTTCTGGGGCGACAACCTCGATGCACCGATTCGTCTGGCCGAGACGGGTCAGCTCGACTATCTGACGTTGGAGTACCTCGCCGAGCTGACCATGTCGATCCTCGCGCTGCAAAAGCAGCGCGACCCTAACCATGGCTACGCCCGCGACTTTATCGATGTCCTGTCCCGCCTCGTGCCCATTTTACGGCAACAACCACCGCTCAAGATCATCACCAACGCCGGCGGCATGAACGCGCTTGCTTGTGGTCAAGCGGCCAAAAGCATTTTGGAGCAGGCCGGTTTGACTGAGCGCAAGGTTGCCATTGTCTCGGGTGATGATCTGCTGCCCGAGCTGGATACTTTGTTGGCGTCGGGTCATACCCTGGCCCATCTGGACACCGGCGAGCCGCTGGCGAGCATTCGCCCGCGGGTGGTCAGTGCCAATGTTTATCTTGGGGCCGAGCCGATCGCCGAAGCACTGCGGCAAAGTGCATCGATCGTCATCACCGGCCGGGTCGCCGATGCGGCCTTGACTCTCGGCCCAGCGATGCAGGCATTCGGCTGGTCGCTAACCGACACCGACTTGGTGGCCGCGGGGATTGTGGCCGGTCATCTGATTGAGTGTGGCGCTCAGGTGACCGGGGGGCTGTGGTGCAACGCCGATGCATCCACCCGCTTCGCCGAGGTAGGTTATCCGATCGCCGAGGTCGCGGCCGATGGCACGCTGCGGATTACCAAGCCAGCCGGTACTGGTGGAGCAGTGAATCGCGAGACGGTGACCGAACAACTGCTGTACGAGGTCGGCGATCCTGCGCGGTATTTGACACCCGATGGTATCGCCGACTTCACCAGTGTGCAATTGTCAGAATTAAGTCCCGATGTGGTCGAAATCACCGGCAGCCGTGGCTTGCCCGCCCCGGAGACGCTCAAAGTGTCGATCGCCTACCGAGATGGCTTCATGGCCAGCGGCACCCTGGTCATTGCCGGCCCGGGTTCGGTGGCCAAGGCGCGGCTTTGTGGCCAGATCATCCTCGACCGGTTGCAACAGGCCGGCTACACCTTTGCCGACAGCCACATCGAGTGCATCGGCGCGGGGGACAGCGTGCCGGGGGTGCTCCCGGTGCCGGAAGACCCGCCGGAAGTCCTCTTACGCGTTGCCGTGCGGCATGAACGACGCGAAGCGGTGGAACGCTTTACCAAGGAGTTTGCCCCACTCGTGACCTCGGGCCCGCCGGGGGTGAGCGGCTACACGACCGGGCGGCCCAGCGTCCGCGAAGTTTTCGCGTTCTGGCCAGCGCTGTTGGACCGTTCACTGGTTACGCCGCGGGTGGAGATGCTGTGAGAGGGACCGTTTGGCCATGGCCAGTGGATTACCCCCGACGATAATCGCCCTGGGTGGGCCCAAAGCGCGGGCAAAACCACCGCCGCCCACGCGTTGCTCGGCGAACTGCTCGGGTTGGGCAACTTCGTCAACGCGATGTGATTGCGCAAGGACTGGCCGGCTTTGCGCCGGAGAGTGTGGCCGTGCAGGCCGGGCGGATCATGCTGCAACGGATGAAGGAGCTTGCTGCCCAGCGGGCTGACTTCGCCTTCGAGACGATGCTGGCGGCGCGGTCGTATGCCCCGTGGTTCCAGTCGTTGCGCGACCAGGGGTATCAGGTTCGGCTGTTCTACTGCTGGGTTGACAGCCCGGAGCTTGCCATCGAACGTGTTGCTCTGCGGGTTGCGGCGGGAGGAGATGCGGTTCCTGAGGACACGATTCGGCAACGCTATCGGAGGAGTCTTAAAAACCTGTTTGAGCTCTCCCCTCCGATTGCCGACGTCTGGGAGATATATGATAATTCGGCTGAGCAAGCCTATCCGTGTGTCGCTCGCCGAGAAGCTGAGGCCCCCGATCAAGTACTTCTACCGGAAACTTGGAAGCGGATGCAGGAGTTGACCGGATCATGATCGCTCCGAAACGCGACCTGCTGGAAGAGAATCTCGACCAGCCGGCCAAAATCCAACAAGCCTTTCGAATGGCCGCCGAACGGGCACGCCAAAGCCATGCCCAGGCCGGGCGGTCTGTGCCGATCGCGCGCGACGGCCAAATCGTCTGGCTGCGCCCCGAAGAAATCCTCACCGCGTCCGACCAGGCGACTGCCGCTGCGCGCGACGGGCAGCCCAAAGAATAACCCATCCCCCAGCCACGTCTGTAATTCTATAGCGTGATTGCGCAACTTGTTTCCCGCCGGCCGAGCCCTATAACGGCCTGCGCGAAGGCAACTAGCACCGATTCCTGCTCGTGGAGTAGACTGCGATGCGACAGCTGATTGTCCTGGCCGTGCTGGCGGTACTCAATGCCCCCGCGGCCCTGCTCGCCGATGACTGGCCCCAGTGGCGCGGGCCCAACCGTGACAACAAATCCAACGAAACCGGTTTGATCAAGAACTGGAAGGCTAACCCACCCCAATTGCTCTGGACCGCACGCGATTTGGGCAACGGCTATTCGGGCCCGGCCATCATCGGCAACCGCCTGTACAGCATGGGGGGCTCAGAGGATGGCAATAAGGAGTTTGTCTTCTGTCTGGACACCAAAACGGGCCAGGAACTTTGGCGTGTCGAGATCGCCAGCTTCTTCGAAAACGCCTGGGGCGGCGGGCCGCGTAGCACCCCGACCATCGACGGCGACCGCCTCTATGCCCTGGGCGGTTCGGGTGAACTGGCTTGCCTGAAGACGGCCGATGGCTCCAAGGTCTGGTCGGTCAACCTCAAGGACGACCTCGACGGCAAGGTCATGAAGATCTGGGGCTATTCGGAGTCGGTCCTTGTCGATGGGGACCGCGTCATTTGCTCGCCGGGGGCCGCGAAAGGGACGCTGGCCGCACTCGACAAAATGTCCGGCAAGGTCATCTGGCGTAGCAAGGAGCTGACCGATGAGGCGTCCTATTCCTCGATGATTCCTGCCACCATTGGAGGGATCAAGCAGTACATTCAGATGACCGCTGAAGGCGTGGTCGGCGTCCGAGCAGACAACGGGGAACTGCTTTGGCAGAGTGAACTCGGCAGTAACGGGGTTGCCGTGATCCCAACACCCATCGTGAAAGGGAACCGGGTGTTTGTCACCTCGAACTATCCCGACGGTGAATGTGGATTGGTGGAACTGACTGTTGCCAATGGGAAGATTCAAGCCAAAGACGTATACGAACATGATCTGTTGAAAAACCATCATGGGGGTGTGCTCTTGTATGATGGTTATCTCTATGGTCATGCCCAACCTCGACGGAGTCGTCGGAATGAATGGGGCTGGGTGTGCATGAACTTTGACGATGGTGAGGTGGCTTGGTCCTACCCGGACTTTCCCAAGGGGTCGGTGACCTTTGCGGACGGGCGGTTGTACTGTTACAGCGAGAAAGATGGCACCCTGGCATGCGCCGGCGCCAGCCCCAAAGGTTGGCAGGAGTTTGGCAGGCTAAAGATTCCGCAGGAAAGCAAGATCCGCAGCCGCCGTGGCGGCGTCTGGACCCACCCGGTCATTGCCAACGGTATCTTATACCTTCGCGATCAGGATTTGCTGTTCGCCTACGATATCCAGGCGAAGTGATTCGACTCGGATCGGTCATCCTTGCCGTTGCTGGCGAGCCCTCGATGCCCCTTTGGGGTTCGTCCAAGGAAGAAGGCCGGTCCGGACTCCGATTTTGCAGTGAACAGGGGAACGTTTGTTGCAGCCACCCGCCGCACTGTTTGACCGCGAGGCGCTCGAAACTCAGCAGCAGACCCGACTTCACCAACTGTTGGGCCTGGTGTTGGAATCGAATCCTTTTTATCAGCGGAAGCTTGCAGGGCTTGGCCCGGAGACGCCGCTGACCGAACTCCCCTTCACTAGCAAGGCCGAGTTACTCGCCGATCAGGAAACCTATCCCCTTTACGGCTCCAATTTGAGTTTCCCGCTGGAGGAATATGCCCGGCTGCATCAGACTTCGGGAACCACGACCGGCCGGCCTTTGCGTTGGTTGGATACACCCGAGAGCTGGCAGAGCTTGTTGACCTGCTGGGAGGCAGTCTATCAGACCGTGGAGGTTCGCAAAGACGATCGTCTGTTCTTCCCGTTTAGCTTTGGACCGTTTCTTGGCTTCTGGACCGCCTTTGATGCCGGCTGTCAACGCGGCTGTCTGTGTCTACCCGCCGGGGGGCTGAGTACCGCAGCGCGCCTGCGCTTACTGCTGGAACAACAAGCGACCGTGATCTGCTGTACGCCCACCTACGCCCTGCACCTGGCCGAGGTCGCCGCGACCGAGGGGCTGGACCTAGCCAGCTCCGCAGTGCGGCTGCTGATCGTGGCGGGGGAGCCTGGCGCCTGTATCCCCGCTACCCGCGAGCGGATCGAGTACCTCTGGCAGGCCCGACTGATCGACCACTACGGCCTCACCGAGGTCGGTCCGGTCGCCGTCGAGCCACTGGATCATCCGCACTCGATGGTCATCCTGGAGCCCTACTACATTGCCGAGGTGCTCATCCCTGGTGGTGATACGGCGGCGGCCGACGGCGCACTCGGCGAGCTGGTCTTGACCAACCTGGAGCGGGGTGGCTCGCCCCTGATCCGCTATCGCACTGGCGACCTGGTCCGACCTGCCGCCCCGGTACAGACTCCCGTCGGTCTGTTGCGGCGGCTCGACGGTGGCATCCTCGGACGCGTCGATGATATGATCCACCTGCGCGGCAACAATCTGTATCCCAGTGCGGTCGAGGCGATTGTGCGTCGCTTTGCCGAGGTGGTGGAGTTTCGCCTGGTGGTCGATGAGCGACAGCCGCTGACGGGCTTGCGTATCGAGCTGGAACCGGTCGCCGCGCCCGCCAGCGAAGTGTGCGAGGCGGTCCGCCGCGCGCTGCGGGATGAGTTACTGTTTCGCGCCGAAGTGGTCAGTGTTCCGCCTGGCAGTCTGCCACGCTTTGAGATGAAAGCCAAACGGATTGTTCGCCTACGCTCGGAGTCCTAGGAATAAGCTCAACGCTGCCCGACGCCTGAGAGGTTCCGCCAAGCTGACGGAGAGAGACCTATGTCGAGATGGTTGATGATGCTGGCCTTGCTGCCCTTGTGTCTGGGCGACGGCCCAGCGCATGCGGGGGATTGGTTGCACTGGCGTGGCCCGATGATGAATGGGCACTCCCTGGAAAAAAACTTGCCCGATTACTTTTCTCCCAAGAGCCCAGGTCAGGACAATCTGATCTGGAAGCAGCCGTATGGCTGCCGCTCCACGCCAATCGTTATCGATGATCGCTTGTGTATGATTCAGCAAACCGGTGAAGGGCTCCAAGAAGGTGAACAGGTCGTTTGCTTCGACGCCAATACCGGAGAGCTGCGTTGGAAGTACAAATTCAACGTCTTCCACACCGACATCGTCTCCAGCCGACTCGGTTGGGCGGCAATGTCCGGTGACAAGGAAACTGGCTATGTTTATGCGCACGGTACTCAGGGTTTTTTGCTGTGCCTAGACAAAAATGGCAAGGTGGTCTGGCAGCGTCAGCTGACTGAGGAATTTGGCCGCGTCACCGGCTATGGGGGGCGGATCACCAACCCGTTCGTCGATGAAGAGCTGGTGATCATCGGCATGGTCAACGCCTCCTGGGGCAACCAGGCCCGCGGCAAAAACCGCTTCTACGCCTTCGACAAGAAGTCCGGCGAAGTGGTGTGGATCTCCGAAACGGTGTTTAACCGGATCGGCACCTACTACTCCAATCCGGTGATTGGGGTCATCAATGGCGAACGGGTGATGGTCACCGGTGCTTCGGACGGGGGCATCCACGGCTACCAAGTTCGCACCGGTAAGCGGCTATGGAGCTACGAGTTTGCCAACGGTCTGGTCAATGGCTCGCCTATCGTCGAGGGGAATCTGATCTACTGTACCCATGGCTCGGGTACCCTTGATGGCCGCGGGATTGGGGCAGTGATCTGTCTGGATGGCTCGAAAATTGTCGATGGCAAGCCCACGGTGGTCTGGGAGTATGTCAGCTCCAAGCGCTACGGACTCGCCTCGGCCGCCTATGCCGATGGCCGACTCTATTGCCCGGACGACTTTGCGACCCTGACCTGCTTTAACGCCAAGACGGGCAAGCGGCTGTGGCGCTATAGTTATGGCCGGGTGGCTCGGGGCTCGCCCCTGATTGCCGACAACAAAATGTACGTCTTTAATGTGAACGCGGAGTTTAACATTCTGGGCCTTCAGGGCGACGAAGAGCCCGAGGAACTTCACGTCGAGAAATTCATCAACCGGAATCGGGTGGGCTTTGTCGAAACCAACGGCACCCCCATTGCCGTCAACGGCAAGGTTTATCTGGCCACGGCGGATGAGATCTTGTGCATCGGCACCGCGGGAGAGCATCCAGCACCCAAGTATCCTGCATTGCCCCCGGAGGATGCCAGCGATACCGCCCCGGCTCAGATCCAACTGGTTCCTGCCGAGCTCACCCTGCACCCTGGGGAGTCGGTCGAGATGAAGGTGAACTTCTTCAACGCGAAGGGCGTTCCCGTCAAGGCTCCGGCCAATACCAAGCTGGCCTGGACACTACCCAACCCGCCAGCCGGCAAGGGAGGGGCAGTGCCGCCCGCACTGCAGGGCAGCATTGAGCCTGAGGGAGCTGGGCGGACGGCCACCTTGACGGTCACCAAGGATAAGGCGGACCAGGAGGGCTATGTCCGGGTCACGGCCGGCTCGCAGTCGGCCCTGACCCGGGTGCGTGTGGCCCCGGTGCTCCCCTACAAGGAAGACTTCGAAAACTATGCGGTCGGCACGGTTCCGCCGGGTTGGGTCAACACCCGGGGCAAGTATCGGGTCAAGGAGTTCAATGGCAACAAGGTGCTGTTCAAGACCAACAACCGGGCCAGCCCCCCTCTCGCCCGAGTCAATGCCTATATCACCAAACCGGATGTATCCAACTACACCATCGCTGCGGATGTTCGGGCCAATGAGGTTCGCGGCAAACTCCCCGACATGGGGCTGATCAACAGCCGCTACCGCCTGATCCTCGACGGCAAGACCGACCAGAAAGTCAAAGTCCGGCAATTGCGTATTGGTTCCTGGGAAGCGATTCCACGTATCAACAAGTCAGTTGATTTTGACTGGAAGCCGGATACCTGGTATCGCATGAAGTTCCGAGTTGAGTCATCCGACAACCAGGCGATTCTCAAGGGCAAAGTCTGGGAACGCGATGTTCAGGAGCCGGACGATTGGTCCATCGAGTTCACCGATCCCAATCCCCATCCGGGCGGAACGGCGGCCTTGTATGGCTTCGTCACGAACGTCTTGCCCGGCGATGCTGCACCGGGTTCAGAAATTTACTATGATAATATCGAGATTGTACCGAACCAGTGAGTTGGGCGGCGACCGGGCAAGCCATCATCCTTGCCCGGGAAGAAACGGCGTGCGTTTCGTCTGGGGCATCCCCGGACGAACCTTCGCAGCTCGCCTTACTCCGACAAACAACGATCCGAAACGCACGATTCCGCGTATGGAAAAATAGGGGCTTGCCGTAGCGCAGTCGCTCGATCCTTCCGTGAAACCTGCCTGGACTCACCTTCGCCCGCTTGAAGTGGCTTTCAAACTTCTCAAGGGAAACCTGTTTATGCAAGTGCACCATTATCGCCGTGTGATCGCCCTGGGCCTGACCGTGGCGATCTTTGCGGTTGTTCTGGGGATTGGTCTGTGGCAACGACCAAACTCAACCGTGGCTCAGGGGCAGAGCGATTCGTTTACCGTCAAAGCAGGTACCTGGCCGATGTTTGGGGGCAGGCAAGACCGCAACATGGTCAACCTGCGACCGCAGTCGATCCCCCAGGAATTTGACGTCGAGAATGGCAAGAATATCCTGTGGAAGGCTGACCTGGGCACTCTGGCGTACGGGGGCCCCACCATTGCCGCGGGCAAAGTGTTTGTCGGTACCAACAACGACCGGCCCAAGAACCAACGCGATATCGACGAAGGGCGGCCGATCGATAAGGGAATCATTATGTGCTTTGACCAGAAGACCGGTAAGTTCCTCTGGCAGGCCGTGCATGACAAGCTCCCCTCCGGCCTGGTCAACGACTGGCCACGCGAAGGAATCTGCTCCGCTCCGGTGGTGGATGGGGACCGCCTTTATTATGTCAGCAACCAGTGCCGGGTGGTGAGTGCCGATGTCGAGGGTTTTGCCAACGGCAACCAGGGGATGCAGAACGAGAAGTTTAAGTCGGACATCGATGCCGACTTCATCTGGGAATACGACATGATGGCCGAGCAGAATGTGTTCCCGCACAACCTGGCGGTCTGCTCGCCACTGATCGTCGGCGACATTGTCTTTGTGGTGACCGCCAACGGCGTCGATGCCGAGCATATCAACATCCCCGCCCCGGAGGCGCCGAGCTTCATTGCCTTGGACAAGAAGACCGGCAAGCTGTTGTGGAAGGACAACTCCCCGGGCCGGGATATCATGCACGGTCAGTGGTCGAACCCGACCTATGCGGTGATCCAGGGGGTGCCACAGGTGATCTTCCCCGGCGGCGACGGCATCCTGTACGCGTTCCGTCCGGACACCGGCAAGCTGCTCTGGAAGTTCGACTGTAACCCGACCGACGCCAAGTACGACCTCGGCGGCCGTGGCACCCGCTCAGACTTCATCGCCACCCCAGTGGTCTACGAGGACAAGGTGTATATCGGTGTCGGCCAAGATCCCGAGCACCTCGACGGGGTCGGTCACATGTGGTGTATCGACCCAACCAAGGCGACGCCGGAGAACACCGACCTGTCGCCGCGGCAGAACAACTTTGACCCCAAGCACCCGGTGAACAAGGACTCCGGCGTGGTCTGGTATTTCGGTGGCAACGAGACCCGCGAGGGGAGCCGTCGGGAGTTTATGTTCGGCCGGACGATGTCGACGTGTGCGATCGTGGATGACCTGGTGTATGTGGCGGAGCTGAACGGTTACCTGTTCTGCTTGGACGCGAACACGGGCAAGAAGTACTGGCACTACGACCTGAAGTCGGGCGTTTGGGGCTCGGCGTACTATGTCGACGGCAAGGTGTTCATCGGCACTGAGGATGGCGAACTGTTCGTGTTCAAGCACGAGCCGATGCAGGTGTCGGGGCTGGATGAAGATGACTACCCCGATCGAGATAAGAAACGCGCGATCCGCAAGCAGGTGGAAGAGAAGTATCTGCTGAACAAGATCTTTGTGGATGAGATCCTGCGTTCGACGCCGGTTGCCGCGGACGGGCTGCTGTATCTGATGAGCGAACGAAGCCTGTGGGCGATCGGCAATAAGAGTTGAGCGTGGCAGAGGCAGAAGCGTTTGCGCTGCGGCAGAAGCAGAGGCGGTTGCGGTGCGGGGAAAGAGGCAGAGGCGCTTGCGATGCGGGGAAAGCGGCAGAGGCGCTTGCGGTGCGGGGAAAGAGGCAGAGGCGCTTGCGGTAAGCTTGAACCCCCGGACTGACGTCCGGGGCTCGCCTGAAGAGGCAGAGAGCAGAGCTCCGGAACTTACGTTCCTGCGCAGTGCACAGTCTCTTCTCTGGCGAAGGACGTCAGTCCGGAGCTCTGCCGACGCGATCGATTCCCTGCAACCCGCTTGCTCTCAAGCACTTCCGTCGTCGCAACCGCCTCCGAAAGGCGAGCCCCGGACGTCAGTC